>CATLFX010000014.1 GCA_949935795.1 uncultured Oscillospiraceae bacterium | reverse complement strand
TTTTCAGCTTTTTCATATGTAACCTCCTGGAGTTGGGTAAATGGGAAGGGAGCCTGTCCCCTGGAAGGGACCAAAGCCCTTCCCGCCCCGCTGGCCGGGGCGGGAAAGGGACGCGGAGACACTTAATCTAACCGCTCGGGGCTCAGCCCGAAGCTGACGGCGATGGCGCTGTCCACCCGCCGCTCGTCGGGGCAAACTGCGCTTCTTCCGCTTCCGGCTTCGCCGAAAGCTCCATGCGCTCCGTTGCCCCTCCTCTCCCCACAAAAGCTGAAAGGCGCTTTTGCGGGGACCCCATTTGGGGGAGGCAGGAGGAGCTTGCTTTTTTAAAAATTTAGACCAACCGCTCCGGACTCAGCCCGAAGCTGACGGCGATGGCGCTGTCCACCCGCCGCATTACCTGGTCATCCACCCGTCCCATATGCTCCCGCAGGCGCTTTTTGTCCAGGGTGCGGATCTGCTCCAGCAGGACCACCGAGTCCTTGGGAAGGCCGCAGCTGTGGGAGGCCAGGGTGATATGGGTGGGCAGACGGGCCTTCCCCGTCTGGGAAGTGATCGCCGCGGCGATCACCGTGGGGCTGTGCTTATTGCCGGTGTCGTTCTGGACGATGAGCACCGGGCGGACGCCACCCTGCTCACTGCCCACCACCGGGCTTAGGTCCGCGTAAAAAATGTCGCCGCGTTTGACGCTGTTGTCCACAGGATCTCACACTCCGCCGGATATAGTGCCCGGCCAGCGTATGTAGACCGGGTACTATCATTCTCCCACGGGGCGGCGGCTTTTATACCGGATTTTCCGGAAAAGCCGCCGCGGCTCACCGCCGGGTCCCTGCCCGGCGAGTCCCCCTGCTATCCTATGCGTCAAGGTAGACCCTGGGCACTCTGGGGGAGACGGCGCACAGCAGCTCGTATGAGATGGTACCCGCCGCTTCGGCGTGCCGCTCAATGGGCAGGTGGGGGCCGAACACCTCTGCCGCGTCGCCGCGCTTCACCTGGCTGGACTCATCTAAACCGGCCATACACATGTCCATGCACACCCGGCCCACGATCTGACGGCATTTCCCGCCCAGCCACACGCCGCTCTTGTTGGACAGCACCCGGTGGAGGCCGTCGGCATAGCCGATGGGCAGCACCGCCAGCCGCCCGCCGCTCACGTCCAGCCGGGCCGTGCAGCCGTAGCTCACCGGGGTATCCCCCGGAAAATCCCGCACCGCCGCCACCCGGCTGTAAAGGGACATCACCGGCTTGAGCCCCGGGCCGTCCAGCCCCTCGCAGGAGGGGGCGGGATAATGCCCGTACAGGGCAATGCCCGGGCGTACCATATCCAGGTGCGTACAGGGATATTTTAACACGGCGGCGCTGGCGGCGCAATGGCGAATTTCAAAGGTACGGCCATATTTTTCCTTCAGCTCCTCCAGCAGGTCCAGGAAACGGGTGAACTGGAGCATGGTGTATTCCTCGTCCCCGTCGGCGTCGGCGAAGTGGGTGAAGATGCCCTCCGGCTCCAGGTGGGGCAGAGCGCACAGCTCCGCCAGCTCCTTGGCGGCGGCCTCCGGGTCGTGATCCAGGACGCCTAAACGGCTCATGCCCGTGTCCGCCTTTAGGTGGATTTTGGCCCGCTTTCCCGCCGCCCCGGCGGCCTCGGACAGGGCTTTTGCCAGCTCCGGGGTGAAAACACCCTGGGTCAGGTCCAGGTCCACCACCTCCGGGGCCAGCTCCGGCTGGGTGTACCCCAGAATCAGAATGGGGGCTGTGACGCCCGCTTCCCGCAGGGCCGCCCCCTCGTCCAGGCAGGCCACCGCCAGATAGTCCGCCCCCAGCTCCACCAGCCGCCTGGCAATTGGAACGGCCCCATGGCCGTAGCCGTTGGCTTTAACGGTCCCCAAAAATTTGCTGTCCGGGGCGCATCCGCGCAGCGCCCGGTAATTGTGCTCCAAATTGCTCAGGCTTATCTCAGCCCATGTGCGTGCTGTTTCCCGTCTCATCCTGTGATCTCTCCGTTGTAAAGTTTCTTATGCTGGCTGTCAGCACCGTCTCCCCCAACCTGCTCACCTCGGCGGACAGCAGGGCCCGGCTGGCCCGGTCGAAAGTGAGCAGGAACTGGGTGCCCGTATCGGCCTCCAGCTCCGGGTCCCGGAAGGAGATCTGCAAAAGCTCATCGTTCTCCCCCGACCAGGCGCACTTGGCCATCCAGCCCTTCTCGATCTGCTCCATAAAGGCGGTGACGGCAGATACCGGGGTCAGCCCATCCCCGTCCAGCAGCCCCAGGGACAGCCCCGCGCCGTCGTACTCCAGCACCGTCTCCCCCTGGGCGATGCGGGCGGTGACCCCCGCCACCAGCTCCGGAGCGGTGACCGTGAGCACCGTCTCCCCGTCCCTGCGCCACTGGACGTCCATGGAGAAGTCGTACACCGTATCGGTGTAGCACACCGACACGTCCACCGCGGCGGACCAGCCCGCCAGCGCCTGATACTCCTCCCGGAGGGCCAGCGCCGCCTCCTCCGGGGTCTCGCCCGCGCTCCCGGCCCGGCAGCCGGACAGCAGCAGGGTTATCATCAGTACACAAGATACCATCTTGCGCACCCTGCGTTTCCTCCTCGTATTGATCGGCTATTTGATCTCACAAAGTGTATCGCTCTGTCCGGCCAGCTCTTTCAGGGCGTCGGGAATCCGCTCAATGAGGTCGGAGGGAGTCATGCCGTGCTCCCCCTTGTCCTCCGCCGCCAGGTCCCCGGCCCGGCTGTGGAGCCACACCGCCTTCACCGCCTCGTCCAGGCCGCCGTGCTGGGCCAGCAGCCCCCCCATCAGCCCGGCCAGGGCGTCTCCGCTGCCCCCCTTGGCCATGCCGGGGTTGCCGGTGGAGTTGACGGCGCACCCGCCGCTCTCCGCCGCCGTGATGGTCCGGTGGCCCTTGAGCACCACCGCGCATCGGTGTTTCGCGGCAAAGCTACGGGCCGTCCCTAGCCGGTCCCGGATGGGCAGCTCACAGCCGGACAGCCGGGCGAACTCCCCGTCGTGGGGGGTGAGGACAGTGAGCTCCTCCCGCTCGTCCAACACATCTATATGTCTGGAAATGATATTTAGACCGTCCGCGTCCAGGATAATGGGACAGGTCAGCTCCCGCAGCAGCGTGAGGACCAGCTTTTCTGTCCGTTGGCCCTGGCCCAGGCCGGGGCCGATGACGGCGGCGGTGCAGCCCTTGGCCCTTTCTACAATTTCACCGTCGTTCTCTGGCCAGGGCCATACCATCACCTCATCGCAGCATTTAACGGCCAGAATGGGGTACACGTCCTCGGGAACGGCCAGGGTCACCAGGCCCGCGCCGGAGCGGGCCGCCGCACGGGCGCACAGGGCCGCCGCCCCGGTGTATCCCCGGCTTCCGGCCAAAATGAACAGCTTGCCGAAATCCCCCTTATAGCCGTCCACGGGCCTGGGAGCCAGGTACAGGTCCTCCCGCCCCGCCAGTACAGTCTGGGACCGCTCCGGGTACAGGTCGTCCGGGATGCCGATATCGGCCACCACCACCCGGCCGCTGTGCACCGCCCCCTGGCCCACGTATAATCCCGGCTTGCCTCGGGAGAAGGTGACGGTGAGGTCGGCCTTCACCGCCGAGCCCATCACCTCCCCGGTGTCGGCGTGGATGCCGCTGGGCACGTCCACCGACACCACCCAGCCGGTGCCCCAGCGGGTCATCCGGGCGGCCAGGGCCGCGTCCGGCCCCAGGTCCCGGCGGAGGCCCACCCCGAACAGGGCGTCGATGGCCACGTCAAAGGGCATGTACTGCTCCTTATGCTCCGGGTCGAAGTCCTCCAGCATGCCCCCCTCTTCCACAAGGCGGCGCTCCATCTCCAGGCAGTCGCCGGTCATTTTGTCCCGGTCCCCTACCAGGACGCACTTTACCCGCCAGCCCATCTCCATCAGCAGCCGGGCGGCGGCCACCCCGTCCCCGCCGTTGTTGCCGGGGCCGCACCACACGATGGCCGACCGCCGCCGCATGGCCCAGAACTCCGCCTGTTCTTCCGGCGTGGGAGCGTGGCCGTCGGTGGTGACCCAGCCCACGGGGCCGTCCAGCCCAGGCCCGGGGATGGACAGGGCGCGCACCTCCCGCACCACCGCCATGGCGGCGTTCTCCATCAGCTGGGCGGACGGGATGCCCAGCTCCTCGATGGCCCGGCGGTCGGCCTCCCGCATCTGGGCGGCGGTGTACAGGTTCATATGGCGGCCCCCTTTCATTTTCCCACATTATATCCTGTTCCCCCCTGCATTTCAACCATATTATTATGCTGAGGCAGAGATTTTCCCCTTGCAATTCAACCTCTAATATGATATAAAAAGAAAAGCGAAATGCGAGGAACGGGAAAATAGCGGGCTTGCGTATCCAAGAGAGGGACGGTCACCGGCTGAGAGCCGCCCCGGTATGTGCCGCTTGTTCGCCCGGGAGCGGCCCCTGAGAGGGGGACGGTTTTGCGGCCCGCCGTTACCGGGCCTTGAGTGCCCGCGCTGTGCGCGGGAATGCGGGTGGTACCGCGGAAGGTCAGCCTTTCGTCCCAGCTTTTGGGAGGAAAGGCTTTTGTTTTTCAGACAGGAGGTCGCGTATTTATGCCCATATTTTTCAGCCTGGCGATGCTTGTGATTTTCCTTTTCGCCGTTGTCTCTATCGCCCGCCAGTGGATACAAAACAATAATTCCCCCCGTCTTACGGTGGAGGCCATTGTGGTATCCAGGCGCACTTACACCACCCAGCAGCCCGTGGCCGGGGACCCCACCGGCGCCAGCGGTTTTCACACCACCACCGACTGCGTAGTCACCTTCCAGGTGGAAAGCGGTGACCAGCTGAAGTTTTCCGTCTCCGGCAGGGAGTACAGGGCGCTGGCGGAGGGCGACCGGGGACGCCTGACCTTCCAGGGCACCCGGTATCTGGGCTTTGAGCGGGAGCGCTGAAGCGCGACCCGTCGAAAACAAAAAGGAGGGACCCAATGCGGAGTGGTAAAATGAATTTGAAGTGGGGCCGGTTTCCCGCCCTGCTGCTGGCGGGCGTCATCAACGCCTTGGGCGTGACCATCTTCCTGTATCCGGTCAACCTGTACGACAGCGGTATCTCCGGCACGTCCATGCTGCTGGCCCAGCTCACCGGGGAGCGGGTGCCCCTGTCCCTGTTCCTGGCGGTGCTCAACGTGCCCCTGTTCCTGTTCGGGCTGCGCAGGCAGGGGAAGGAGTTCACCATCTACTCCCTGTTCGCCGTGGCGGTGTACTCGGTGAGCGCCTGGCTCATCACCTACGTGCTGCCCATCGACGTGGCCATCGCCTCTCCCCTGGCGGGGCAGGACCTGCTGCTGTGCGCCCTGTTCGGCGGCATCATCTCCGGGCTGGGCAGCGGCCTGACCATCCGGCTGGGGGGCGCCATCGACGGCATTGAGGTGATGGCGGTGATCTTTGCCAAGCGGCTGGGCCTGACCGTGGGCACCTTCGTGATGATTTACAACGTGGCGCTGTACATCGTGTGCGGCGCGGCCCTGAACAGCTGGATCCTGCCGCTGTACTCCATCGTCACTTACGCCGCCGCCCTGAAAACGGTGGACTTCGTGGTGGAGGGCATTGACCGCTCCAAAGCCGCTACTATTATTACCAACCAGCCCAAAAAGGTGTGCGACGCCCTGTCCCAGCACTTCGGGAGCGGCGTGACCTGGATGGAGGCCTGGGGCGGCTATTCCAGGAGCCGGAAGGCCATGGTCTACTTTGTGGTCAACCGCTTCCAGATCAGCCAGATGCGGGACATCGTCCACGAGGCCGACCCCTCGGCCTACATCACCATCAGCGACGTGGCCGACGTGTTCAAGGTGAACCAGGACCTGTGACACATTTCAAATACAAGCACAATGAAAAAGGAGCTTTGACATGAAAGAACAATTGGCAAAAATCCGCGCCGAGGCGCTCTCCGCCTTTGAGAGCGTCAAGGACGCCGCCGCTCTGGACGAGCTGCGGGTGAAGTACCTGGGCAAAAAGGGAGAGCTGACGGCGGTGCTCAAGCAGATGGGCAAGCTGTCCGCCGAGGAACGCCCCGCCATGGGCCAGCTGGCCAACGAGGTCCGGGCGGCCCTGGAGGGCGCCCTGGACGCCGCCTCCCAGAAGATGGAGGCCGCCGCCCTGGAGCTGAAGCTGAAGGCGGAGACGGTGGACGTGACCATCCCCGGCAGGCAGGTGCAGGTGGGCCGCCGCCACCCCATGAACACCGCCTTGGACGAGATCAAGGAGATCTTCATCGGCATGGGCTTCACCGTGCTGGACGGCCCTGAGATCGAGCTGGCCGAGCTGAACTTCGACCGCCTCAACGCCGAGGAGGGCCATCCCAGCCGGGACTGGTCGGACACCTTCTACTTTGACGAGGACAGCCGGGTGATGCTCCGCTCCCAGACCTCCCCCATGCAGGTGCGGGCCATGGACTCCATGCCCCTGCCCATCCGGATCATCGCCCCGGGACGGGTGTACCGCAAGGACGAGGTGGACGCCACCCACTCCCCCATGTTCCACCAGGTGGAGGGCATGGTCATCGACAAGAACGTCACCATGGCCGACCTGAAAGGCACCCTGAACCTGCTGGCCGAGGAGCTGTTCGGCAAGGGCACCGTCACCCGGTTCCGCCCCCACCACTTCCCCTTCACCGAGCCCTCCTGCGAGATGGACGTGCAGTGCCACAAATGCGGCGGCGCGGGCTGTCCCACCTGCAAGGGCGAGGGCTGGATCGAGCTTTTGGGCGCGGGGATGATCCATCCCCGGGTGCTGGAGATGGCGGGCATCGACCCCGAGGAGTGGTCGGGCTGGGCCTTCGGCATGGGGTTGGAGCGCACCGCTTTGCGGCGGTTCAAAATCGCCGATATGCGGCTGATCTTTGAAAACGACATCCGGTTCCTGGAACAGTTCTAAGGGCGTCCTCGCCGGACAGGCGTTCCTTTTTCTTGAAAGAAAAAGGAACCGAAAAAGAACCTTTAGCCGCGAAACTGCGTTTCGCTTTCACAATATTATTTAAGAGGGGTTTTTATATATGAATCTATCCCGAAAGTGGCTCAATGAATTCGTTAAGGTGGACGTTCCCGACCGGGAGTTCGCCGAGGCCATGACCCTGTCCGGCTCCAAGGTGGAGGGGGTCACCGTGGAGGGCGCCGAGATCTCCCGTGTCGTGGTGGGCAGGGTGCTGTCCCTGGTGCGCCACCCCAACTCCGACCACATGTGGATTTGCCAGGTGGACGCGGGCCAGGGCCAGCCCATCCAGATCGTCACCGGGGCCCAGAATGTGAAGGAAAACGACCTGGTGCCCGTGGCGCTGGACGGCTCCACCCTCCCCGGGGGCAAGGAAATCCACGCGGGCCAGCTCCGGGGTGAGGACTCCAACGGGATGCTGTGCTCCTTTGCCGAGCTGGGCCTGGACCAGCGGGATTTCCCCGCCGCCTACGCCGACGGTATTTGGATTTTGTCCGACGATCCCGAGCTGGACGGGCTGACAGTGGGCCAGGACATCCGGGAGGCCGTGGGCCTTGACGACCATGTCGTCGAGTTCGAGATCACTCCCAACCGCCCGGACTGCCTGTCCGTTATCGGCCTGGCCCGGGAGGCATCCGCCACCTTCGACAAACCGTGTAATCTCCATGAGCCGGCGGTGAAGGGCGGCGGGCCCGGCGCGCTCCCCGAACTACTGGACGTGGAGACCCCGGCCGCCGATCTGGTCCCCCGGTACACCGCCCGGATGGTGCGCGGCGTGAAGATTGCTCCCTCCCCCAAGTGGATGCGGGAGCGGCTTCGCGCCATGGGAGTCCGGCCCATCAACAACATCGTGGACATCACCAACTACGTCATGCTGGAGTACGGCCAGCCCATGCACGCCTTTGACTACCGCTATGTCAACGGCGGCAAGATCATCGTCCGCCGGGCGGAAGAGGGCGAGAAGCTCACCACCCTGGACGGCAAGGAGCACACACTTACCGCCAACCACCTGGTCATCGCCGACGAAGGCCGGGCGGTGGGCCTGGCGGGCATCATGGGCGGCCTGAACTCCGAGATCGTGGCCGATACCGCCGACGTGGTGTTTGAGTCCGCCTGCTTCGACGGCACCTGCATCCGCAAGGGCGCTCTGGCCCTGGGCATGCGCACCGAGGCGTCCGCCAAGTTTGAGAAGGGCCTGGACCCGCTGAACACCCTGCCCGCCGTCAACCGGGCCTGCGAGCTGGTGGAGCTGCTGGGCGCGGGCGAGGTGGTGGACGGCGTCATCGACATCCTGAACAACGTTCCCCAGCCCACCGTGCTCACTGTGG
The DNA here is from genome assembly GCA_949935795.1 of uncultured Oscillospiraceae bacterium. GTDB lineage: Bacteria > Bacillota > Clostridia > Oscillospirales > Oscillospiraceae > Enterenecus. The sequence continues at coordinate 44,541 of CATLFX010000014.1, read as the reverse complement.
AGCCGGACAAGATCAACGCCCTGCTGGGCACCGACATCTCCGGCATTGAGATGTTCAAGATTTTTGAAAAGCTGGATTTCGTCAACGCCGGCGATCAGGCTGTCAACCCGAACTGCTTCACCGTCAGCGTCCCCTCCTACCGGGGCGATGTGCGCCGTATGGCCGACCTGGCCGAGGAGGTGGCCCGGTTCCACGGCTACAACAACATCCCCACCACCCTCATGCGGGGCCAGACCACCCAGGGCGGCTATTCTCCGGTGCAGAAGCTGGAGAACAAGCTGGGCGGGCTGTGCCGCACCTGCGGGTACAGCGAGATCATCACCTATTCCTTCATCAGCCCCACCGCCTATGACAAGATTCTGTGGGGCAAAGAGGATTTCCACCGGAAGTCCTTCAGGATTTTGAATCCCCTGGGGGAAGACACCTCCATCATGCGCACCACCACCCTGCCCTCCATGCTGGAGGTGCTGGGCCGCAACTGGAACAACCGCAGCAAAGCCGCGTGGCTGTACGAGCTGGGCCGCATCTACATGCCCGGCGGGGAGGACGGCCTGGCCATGGAGGCCCAGATTCTCACCCTGGGGGCCTACGGAAACGGCATGGATTTCTTCACCATGAAGGGGGCCGTGGAGGCCCTGCTGAAAGGCATCCGGGCCCGCGACGTCCGCTTCGAGCCCTGCACGGAGGACCCTTCCTACCACCCCGGGCGCTGCGCCTACGTGTACAGCGGCGCCGACATCGTGGGGGTGTTTGGCCAGATTCATCCCCTGGCCGCCCAGAACTTCGGCGTGGATGGAGAGCTGTACTGTGCCGAGCTGTCCTTCGACGAGCTGCTGATGGCCCAGGGCCCCGACCCGGAGTACGCCCCCCTGCCCAAATACCCTCCCATCACCCGGGATATCGCCGTGGTGTGCGGGGAAGAGGTGTCCGTGGGGGCGCTGGAGGCCGCCATCCGGCGGGGAGCCAAGGGGCTGCTGAAAGAGGTCTCTCTGTTCGACATCTACCGGGGCAAAAATCTGGGCGAGGGCAAAAAGTCCGTGGCCTTCAACCTTGTCCTGCGGGCCGACGACCGCTCCCTCACCAGCGAGGAGGCCGACCAGGACGTGAAGTCCATTCTGGAGGCGCTGGAGCGGGACTGCGGCGCGGTCCTGCGGTAATATGGGCGGCAAGCGGGTGCTGGTGGCCATGAGCGGCGGGGTGGACTCCAGCGCGGCGGCGTGGCTGCTGCGGGAACAGGGCTATGACTGCGTGGGCGTCACCATGAAGCTGTTCAGCAATGAGGAGGCGGGGCTGGACAAGGGCCACCCCTGCTGTACACTGGACGACGTGGAGGACGCCCGCCAGGTGGCCCGGCGGCTGGGGATTCCCCACTATGTGTTCAACTTCTCCAGCGACTTCCAGGCCAAGGTCATCCAGCCCTTCATCGACACCTACCGGCGGGGCTGGACCCCCAACCCCTGCGTCAACTGCAACCGCTATTTGAAATTCGACCGCCTCCGCCGCCGGGCCCAGGAGCTGGGCTGTGACTATATCGCCACCGGGCATTACGCTCAGATTCTGGAGACCGGCGGGGGCTTCCGCCTGACCAAGGCCGCGGACCTCAGCCGGGACCAGAGTTACGTCCTCTACCCCATCCCCCGGGATCAGCTGGCCCACACCCTGTTCCCCCTGGGTGGGCTGACTAAGGCGGAGGTGCGGGCCATCGCGGAGCGGGAGGGTTTTGTCAACGCCCGCAAGCACGACAGCCAGGACATCTGCTTCATCCCCGACGGGGACTACCTGGCGTTCATGGAGCGGTACACCGGCGTTCCTTCCCCCGAAGGGGACATTGTGGACTTGGAGGGCCGGGTGGTGGGCCGCCACCGGGGGGCGGTGGGGCTCACCATCGGCCAGCGCCGGGGGGTAGGGGTGTCCTCCGGCGGGCGGATTTACGTGTGCGCCAAGTCCATGGACGACAACACCGTTACCGTGGGGCCGGAGGAGGCGCTGTACTCCGGCCGCTGCGAGGCGGCGGACTGGAACTGGCTGGTTAACCCGCCTGTGGAGCCCTTCCAGGCTTTAGCCAAGACGCGCTACCGACAGCGGGAACAGCCGGTGACGGTCTTCCCGGCAAAGGACCGGGTCCGGCTGGAATTCCAGGAGCCCCAGCGGGCGGTGACCCCCGGGCAATCGGCGGTGGTGTATGATGCCGCCGGGACCGTGCTGGGGGGCGGCGTGATTGCGGAAGTGATAAAATAAGACAGGCGGCGGCATGAAATCATGCCGCCGCCTGTTGGCGTTTCGGTAAGTAGTTTAGGGGTTGACGGGGACCCAGCCAGTCAGCCATCGGCCTTGAGTAACAGACCACAACCGCATCTCTTCCACCCCGTTATTCATGCGATAGTACCATTGTACAACTTCCGCACAAGGAGCAATCCCATCATCACCACTAGGAGGCGCATAGGCATGTGCAGGCACTACCATCAACATCACCGCACATATTAGAGCCATAAAGGTAGCTAAGATACGATTTCTCACATTTATTCCTCCTCATAGATTCGCAAATTGCTATATTGCTCAGATATAACCTCATCATATGTCAGATACCTACTAAATTCGTAGTTTACAAACAGCTGGTATTTACCATCCAAATTCTTCAAAACAAATGCGTCTTGCGGTCCTTGGCTAAGTTCAAAACCTTCACACTTTCCTGAGTAAAAAATCCCTTCACCTGGCTCAAACGTTTCTTTTAATGGGATACTTGCCGGTTGAAACACCACCAAATAAGAAGCAAAGAACAGCGCTACCGCCAAGCAACACCCAGCAATCACACTGGGTAGCTTTAGCTTCTGGGGCGGGTTGTCCACCCACTTGGATAAAAGATTAAGCCGCCGTTTTGCGTCACAGGTACGGCGCATTGCCGCAGACTCATCTAATGAAAAAGCGAGCTCTTCTTCCTCCAGCACGGCCAGCTCGGACAAGGCCAAAATCATATCATAATAGGTTTTCCGTTTCTCTGAGCTTACGCTGGACATCACCTTTTTATCACAGCGCATCTCCAGCAAAGTGTCCAGGGCCTTCCGAAACACAAGGGCTACGGGGTTCCACCATAACACCGCCGACAGTACGCCGTAGAAAAGCTTGATCTTTGCGTCATGAAAGCGGATATGCTCGCGCTCATGACGCAGAATTAACTCAATCTCTTCCTCTGGTAGTTCCAAGATCGGCAGGTAAATCGTGTGACGCAACGGCCCGGTAACAAAAGGACCTGACACCTGGGGAGACACCACCACGGGACAGGTGATGGACAAACTCTCGGCAATTTTTTGAACCTCTGGACTGTCCACCTTGGTATAATTACGGCAGGCCTTATGGGCACGCCACAATATGTACACATCCCTGGTTACAACGATTACCGCTCCCACAATCCAGATAACACGCAACAATCGAAAGAAATCAGGGTGTGCACGGATGAATCTTTGGGCAACACCCAAAAGATTCCATGAATGAATCGGGTGCGTAATCGGAATTTCTAACGGCAAAAGCAGACGCACCGCTATCAGCAAGGATGCTGCCAGCAGAATAGAAATTCCACCCATCATAAGAAAGTGTTCCCGTTTTCGCAGAAAAAAGAGGGGGACCATTGCAAAGGTATAAATCGCCAGGGCACTGAGCACCGACGAGCCGGAGATCACGTCTTCTCTTCCAGCTCCTTTTTACGCTCGGCCAGCTTTTGCTCCAAATCCTCCACCATCTCCATGGTCAACCCGTCGCTGTTCAACAGCATGGAGAAATAGGCCGGGATGGATCTGGCGTTCCTGGCCAGCATCAGGGTCTCGCCATAGTACTGCTCCCTGGTGATGTCCGCGGCGTACAGCCGCCCGTAGGTTTTTCCCCTCTTAATGAATCCTGCCTCACGAATCGCCCCCTTTTTCAATAGGCCGTTCAGCAGGATATGAATGGTACTGGGGCTCCAGCTGGGGTCCACGCACTGCTCCAGAATCTCATACCGCGCCAACGGCTTCCCACCCTGCCACAGGGTTTCCATGACCTCTAGCTCACTTTTTGTCAGTTTCACGATAACCTCCTATTTTTCGCCGGGGTTTTAACAACTCAATTATACAAAATTATTTCCAATTGTCAATAGGAAATACATTAATTTGTCAAAATAAACCATATAAATTTATTTCCGGCCCCTCAGCCCTGCCCCCGGTCTGTGGCCGTGGCCTCCGGGGTGTTGGCGTAGTCCCACTGGTGGTCGCTGTCCACCATGTCCTGGCTGGTGACATTGAAGTAGCTCCAATCCTCCGGCCTGCCCCGGCCCGCCCGCTCCCGGGCGTTGGCGTCCCAGGTCGCGTCCACACAGTACCACTCCCCGTTCAGCCGGACCATGTTCCAGCCATGGTCCGATTGGCTCGCAAAAGCCGCGCCCGGCACAGTGATGCACTCCACCCCGGCCAGGTCGCACAGCAACTGGAAGGTGGTGGCGTAGCCCAGGCACACCGCCGTATGGTTTACCAGCCCGCCGTAGGGGGTAAAGGACTCCCGGGGCGTTTCCCGCCTGTGGTCCTGGTGGGTCCAGTCGTAGTCCACGTTGTTGACCACCCAATTGTAGATGGCGAATTCTTTCTCATAGTCGCTCATGCCGTCCTTGAGCACCTTTTTCAGCACCTTTTTGGCGGCGTCATAAATTTTTCGGTCCTCCTTGGACAGCTCGGACGGATCATCTTTCTCCCAGGCCGCCCGAATGGAGGCAGTGTCGTACAGGGACATGTCGTCCTGGTTGGGCTGGGTGAACGCGCAGCGGTCCGGGAAGTTGGGGTCGGTGTTTAAATACCGGTATCGGGGAGAGCACCCATATCCCCCTGTGCCCGCGGCCCTGACAAAGGACATGGCCGCCTCTTCCGCGTCCTGGCAGGCCAGCATGACCACATACTCTCCCGAGGTGATGGTGATGGCCTGGTGGAGCAGCTTTCCCTGCTCAGCGGCGCTGTCGAACTGCGCCTCCCGCTTCCCCAGGTAGTCGTCCAGACATTGCTGTACCGCTGAAACTTTCTCCCAATTGTCATCGGAGCCGCCGACCGGCACCTCATAATAACCGTCCTCCGCTGGCTGGAGCTCCACATCCTGCACCCCGCTGGCGCCGTGGAAGCGGAACACCGCCACCTCAAAGGCCGTCGCCTCGTCCCGGGCAACGGCGCACTCCTCCCACTGGTCCCGGGTCAGGCCGTAGGCGTCCCCTATATAGGCGCTCAGCGCGTCCGGGCCGCCGTCGTCCAGCCTCTCCAGCTCCGGCCCGTCTATCCCCTCCCTGTCCACCAGCAGGTCCCGCAGCTCCTTCACGCCGGTGACGGGCGGGACAGAATCCTCAGGCCCCGGCACGGGGAGCTCCCCGGCGCTGAGGGCCGCCTCCACGGCGGCGCTGGCCCCCGCAGGGTCGGGACAGATGAACAGGGCGGCATATGGCCCGTTTTGCAAAATCTCCCCGTTGGCCGCCATATTCGCCTCATCGGGGGCGTAGCCGGTGAAATCCCCCTGCCTGACGGAGATGTAGCTCATAAATGCGGTGGCGGCACGCACAGCGGCACCGTCGTCCTCCATACGCACCACAACGATCTCAAAGGCGGAGGCCCCGGTGGCCCGGATCACCGCCATGTCCTCCCACTTCTCCTCCATCTTGTAGGCGTTCTGAGTGTAAGCCTCCAGCTCTTCCCTGTGCTCCCCGGCGTACAGGCCCTCCAGGCCCTCCTGGTCCTCCCGGCCGGAGTGGTCAAAGGCCAGACTGGCCAGGTCGGTGACGGCTAGTTCGGCGGTGGGAGGCCCGGACTCCTCGGCCGGCGGCTGACAGGCGGACAGCAGCCCCAGCAGCAGGGCGGCGGACAACAGCATGGATACGATCCTTTTCATGAGCAGCAGTTCCTTTCGCAAATCTTAAAAAAGAGCGCCCGCCTGAGGCGGACGCTCCATCTCATTTCTCGTGAAGATAGCTCTTCAACAGTACCTGAAGCAGCTCATCCCGGTCCAGCTGGCGGATGAGGGTGCGGGCGTTGTTGTGGTTGGTGATATAGGTGGGGTCCTCGCTGAGGATGTATCCCACAATCTGGTTGATGGGGTTGTAGCCCTTCTCCCGCAGGGAGTTGTAGACCGAGGACAGAATGGCGCGGATCTCCTCGTCCTTATTTAAATTTACGCTGAATTTGCGCGTATAGTCCATGTCGTTCACTGGGCGCACCCCCTTTTTTCTGTTAGGCCTATTTTATCCCAGTTGAGGCCAAATGTAAAGAGGCAAATTGATAATTTTCCATTAAGAAGCGCCAACCGCCCGGTATTTGCCCGGGCGGCTGGAAAATATTAGATATTTGTTCAGCCAATGCGCTTGGCGCCCACGATGTAGGGGGCATAGTAACCGTAGATGCTGTCGTACTGCACCCGGTAAGAGGTGGTGGACGCGTGGATGAACTGGCCGTCGCCCGCGTACATGCCCACATGGGTGGTGGGCAGAGTGCCGCCGGAGCTGTCAAAACGGCGGTCAAAGAAGAAGATCAGGTCGCCGGGCTGCATCTCGCTGGTGGACACGAAATAGCCGCTGTTGTAGTACTGGCTGGAGGAGCCCCGGGCGATGGGATGGCCCAGCTGCTTGTAGATGTAGTATGTAAAGCCGGAGCAGTCGAAAGCGCTGGGGCCGGAGGCGCCGGAGCGGTAGCGGCAGCCCAGCAGGCTCTGGGCCATGGCCACGGCGGAGGCGCCCAGGGAGCTGGAGCCCTCGTAATCCGCGTCCACCAGGGTGACGTACTCGGCGGACACGTAGCCGGACTCGATCTGATACCAGCCGCTGCCCGTATCGGCCACGATGTCCACCACCATGCCGCCCCTCAGGGTGGCCACCTTGTCATAGGTGGTGTCCGGGCCGGAGCGGACATTGAGCACACTGGCAGTGATCAGGCCGCGCTGCTGCTCGGGCTCACTGGCCTGGGGGGTGGGCTCGTCCTGAATGATGGTACCGTCCGTCAGGCTGACGGAGAGCCATTCCCCGGACATGTAGCCGGTCTTGCCGCCGTAGGTGACCTTGTACCAGCCGTTGCCCGCATCCTCCTCCACAGAGACCTGCGCACCCTTGGGGGCCTGGGTGACGACGGCTGAATCGGTGCCCGCTCCGCTGCGCATACGCAGGGAATCAGCGGTGACCGTGGCGCTGCCGATGGACGCGAACGCCACGCCGGTGCACATGGAGAGAATAATCCCGGCAGCGGCTGCGGTTTTGACCGCCTTCACTTTCAAATTCATTGGTATAACCCCCATTAAAAATTATCGTTTTGGTAAAAAACAGCTTACTTTCCGGCCAGAGCGCGCATCAGCCAGATGGAACCCATGTCGATGGCGGAAAACAGATCGGGCTGCTCGCTCTTTTTCTGCACCCGGTCCCGGCTTTTCAGGTCGGGGTCGGTGAGCTGGAGCTGGACCTGGACCTTGTTGGCCAGTTCCAGAGAGCCGTCCTTTTCAGTGCTCATCACCTGGAGCACGACGATGTATTTGTCAGCCATGGAGCCGTAGTAAATCAGGTTGTCCTTCCGCCGCAGCGGATGGCCCTTGTAAGTCAGTACAGTGGATTTCTCAGCCATGAGAGCCTCCTCACAAATTGTAACTGTTTGTAACTGAATTGTAACTATTGCTATTGTAACCCCAGAAGCCCCCCTTGTCAACAGGAAGTTGAACAAAATTTTCTGGAAAAACAAAAACCTGCCTGACTCGCCGGAAACCGGCAGAGCTCCCAGGTAAAAAATCCCGTATTTCAGCAGCGTCCGAACCCCTTGGACAGCGCAGCCGCCCGCCGCACCGCCTCTGTTCTTGACAGTATGGAGCGCAGCGCAAAAAAGGGCCCTGCCGCCTGCGGCAGGGCCCTTTCCATCAAAACAGCCTATCTTAGTACATCCCCATGTCGGGCGCAGGGGCGGCGGCGGGAGCGGGAGGCTCGGGCTTGTCGGCCACCAGGGACTCGGTGGTCAGCAGCACGGCGGCCACGGAGGCGGCGTTCTCCAGAGCGGAACGGGTCACCTTGGTGGGGTCCACGATGCCGGAGGCAATCATGTCGCAGTACTCCTCCTTGTAAGCGTCGAAGCCGTAGCCGGTCTTACCGGCGGACTTCACCCGCTCCAGCACCACGGAGCCGTCGATGCCCGCGTTGGCGGCGATCTGCTTCATGGGCTCGGCCAGGGCCTTGGCCACGATGTTGGCCCCGGTCTTCTCGTCGCCCTCCAGGGTGTTCACCAGGTTCTCCACGGCGGGGATGGCGTCCACATAGGCGGCGCCGCCGCCGGCCACGATGCCCTCTTCCACAGCGGCGCGGGTGGCGTTCAGCGCGTCCTCGATGCGCAGCTTCTTCTCCTTCATCTCGGCCTCGGTAGCGGCGCCCACGCGGATGATGGCCACGCCGCCGGCCAGCTTGGCCAGACGCTCCTGGAGCTTCTCCTTGTCGTAGTCGGAGGTGGTGGTCTCGATGGCCTTGCGGATCTGGCCCACCCGGGCGGAGATGGCGTCGGAAGAGCCCTCGCCGTCCACGATGATGGTGTTCTCCTTCTGGACCTTCACCTGGCGGGCCTTGCCCAACATATCCATGGTGGCCTCCTTGACCTCCATACCCAGGTCGGAGGAGATGACCTGGCCGCCGGTGAGGATAGCGATATCCTCCAGCATCTCCTTGCGGCGGTCGCCGAAGCCGGGGGCCTTGATGCAGCACACGTTCAGGGTGCCGCGCAGCTTGTTCACCAGCAGGGTGGACAGAGCGTCGCCCTCCACGTCCTCGGCCACGATCAGCAGGCGGCGGCCGGACTGGGCCACCTGCTCCAGGATGGGCAGCAAGTCCTGGATGGAGGAGATCTTCTTATCGGTGAGCAGGATGAGGGCGTCGTCCAGCACGGCCTCCATCTTCTCGGTGTCGGTGACCATATAGGGGGTGATGTAGCCGCGGTCCAGCTGCATGCCCTCCACGACCTCGCTGTAGGTCTCGGCGGTCTTGGACTCCTCCACGGTGATGACGCCGTCGTGGCTCACCTTCTCCATGGCCTCGGCGATCAGGGTGCCGATGGCCTCGTCGGAGGAGGAGATAGCGCCGACCCGGGCGATATCGGAGGTGCCGGACACGGGCTTGGAGTGGCCCTTGATGGCCTCAATGGCGGCGTCGGTGGCCTTGGAGATGCCCTTCTTCATGACCATGGGGTTGGCCCCGGCGGCCAGGTTCTTGAGGCCCTCGCGGATGATGGCCTGGGCCAGCAGGGTGGCGGTGGTGGTGCCGTCGCCGGCCACGTCGTTGGTCTTGGTGGAGACCTCCTTGACGATCTGAGCGCCCATGTTCTCAAAGGGGTCGGCCAGCTCGATCTCCTTGGCGATGGTCACACCGTCGTTGGTGATGAGGGGCGTGCCGAACTTCTTGTCCAGCACCACGTTGCGGCCCTTGGGGCCCATGGTGATCTTGACGGTGTCGGCCAGCTGGTTGACGCCCCGCTCCAGAGCGTGGCGGGCCTCCTCGCCGTAGCAGATGATCTTAGACATATCGCATTACCTCCAAATATTTGAGATGTGTTAACACTGTTGTCACGCTTCGCCTGTTCGCGGCGGCTCAGCGCTTCTTACTCGACGATGGCCAGGATGTCGTTCTGGCGGACGATGGTGTATTTCTCGCCATCCACCTTGACCTCGGTGCCGGAATACTTGCTGGTCAGCACCTTGTCGCCCGCCTTCACGGTCATGACGACCTCCTTGCCGTCCACCATGCCGCCGGGGCCCACGGCCACCACTTCGGCCACCTCGGGCTTCTCCTTGGCGTCGCCGGTGAGGATGATGCCGCCCTTGGTCTTCTCCTCCGCTTCCATGGCCTTGAGGATCACGCGGTCGGACAGGGGTTTGAGATTCATAACAGGTTCCTCCTTATGATATAGTTTACGTATTAACTGTATTCACGCTTTGCCTGTTCGCAACGCGCGGCTTCGCTACGACTCAAGCAAAACCCAGTCCCGCTCTGCGGGCCTTGGGCTTTTGCTTTCGCTCCGCTCCATCCGCGCTGCTCACGACGGCTCAGCGCCATGTCGTTAGCACTCATTTCATTCGAGTGCTAACCACGAGTATGATAATACCCTCTTTGCCAGGAAAAATCAACCCCCAATTTCAAAAAATTTGCGTGCGGCGCTAAAAGTTCACTCTCCGTTCACAATCTCCCGGCGCGAGTGCTAATCCTCGACGATGTCCGCCCTCAGCGCGTCTCCCTCCACACCGGTGATTTTTACCTTCAGCAGACGGTTGTGCAGGTCCTCTCCCCCGGCCCGCACCAGGGCGTAGTTGGGGGCGTGGCCCTGCCACAACCCGTCCTTCTCCTCCTCAAACAGCACCGGAAGGGTCCGGCCCGCCTGCCCCTCCAGCCAGCGCCGCTCCAGCGACTCCCCCAGGGCGATGGCCCGGCGGGCCCGGTCCTCCTTCTCCTCCCTGGGCACCTGCCCCGGCATGTCCGCCGCCGGAGTGCCGGGACGGCGGGAATAGGGGAACACATGCATGGCGGTGAAAGCGCACCGCTCCACAAAGGCCAGGGTCTGGACAAACTCTTCCCCGGTCTCCCCGGGAAATCCGGTGATGAGGTCGGTGGTGATCCCCGGGTCCGGAAAGTATTCCCGGAGTAATTGAACGCTCTCAAAATACCGGGCGGTATCATATTTGCGGTTCATCCGGGCCAGGGTGGCGTCGCACCCAGACTGGAGGGACAGGTGGAAGTGGGGGCACAGATTGGGCAGGGCGGCGGCCCGGCGGCAGAACTCCGCCGTGATGGTCCGGGGCTCCAGGGAGCCCAGCCGCACCCGCAGGTCCGGCGCGGCCCCGCACACCCCCTCAATCAGGTCGATGAGGGTCTCTCCGGTTTTCAGGTCCCGGCCCCAGGAGGAGATCTCAATTCCGGTGAGCACCACCTCCCGGTATCCCTCCAACCCCAGCCTGCGGGCCTGCTCCGCCGCCTCCCCCAGCGGCAGGGAGCGCACCGGCCCCCGGGCATAGGGAATGATGCAATAGGAGCAGAAATTGACGCAGCCGTCCTCCACCTTGAGCATGGCCCGGGTGCGGCCCGCCCCGCCCCCGGCGGGGATACGCTCAAAGTCCCGGCGGGCCAGCGCCTTGTCCACGGTTACAACCTGCTCCCCCCTGGCCCGGAGCAGCTTTTCCAGCTCATCCAAAAAGGCCATCCGGCCCGCCGAGCCCGACACCAGGTCCACCCCCAGCGCCGCTACGGCCTCCGGGTCGGTCTGGGCGTAGCAGCCGCACACCGCCACCACCGCCTCCGGAGCGCTTTTCCTGGCTCTGCGGATGACGTTCCGGCACTTCTTGTCGCTGACGGCGGTGACGGTGCAGGTGTTGACAATGTAGGCGTCCGCCGGGCCGTCGAAGGGGACCAGCGCATGGCCCCGTCCGGCCAGCTCCCGCTCCATGGCCTGAGTCTCCGCCTGGTTTACCTTACAGCCCAGGGTGTATATGGCGATGTTCATGATCTGCGCCCCCTCCAGCGGAATTTTCCCGCTATTATACCATCAAAGGGGCCTGTTTGCAACCGCTGCCCGGCGCTTCTTGAACCGGCCGGAAGCGTATGATATAATTGAAACTGAATGTAACAAAAATGGGTCAAAAAAGGCGAAGGAAACCAAAAAGCTTCGCCAACGCAACCAAAAGTATCATTGAACAGCGTGAAAGGAGAAACTACAATGGAGCTGAAGGAAAAACTGTCCAGACTGCGCCGGAAGCAGGGGTGGACCCAGGACAGGCTGGCCAGGGAGATGGAGGTCACCCGCCAGACCGTCTCAAAATGGGAACGGGGCGTTATTGCCCCAACCGCCGAAAAGCTGATTGCCCTGAGCCGCCTGTACGGCGTCTCCCTGGACGAGCTGGTGAACGGAGAACCGCAATGCGGGGAACCGCCCGCCACAGCGGCGGCGGTGGAGGAAAATCCGGATGCTGCGCAGCGCTCCAGGAGGACGGACACATGGAAGATGGCAAGGGCTGTCGCTTTAGTAGTCTGCGTTTTGCTGACAGTGGTAGTGATTACGGTCACGATTTGCTCTGCGATTTTCAAAGAACCGGAGGACGGTCCAATTCGAATCGACGATTTAATAGGAGAGGACATTGATCCGTCGGAAATAACTAATATACCCGCTGGACCCGGCGGGATCGTGATTATGAAAGACGAAGCCGAGTAAAGGTGGTAGTTTATGAAATTGAAGCGTTTTTTATGTGCACTGTGCGTATGTGCCACAGCGGTAGGTCTTTTGACCATCCCGGCGAATGCGGCCGAAATCACCAGTAAAGACGAAATACGGTTGGAAGATTTGAGATGGGAATGGGTAGACCTGTCAACTGTGGAGCACTGGGAAGGGGGTTTCATGCCACGGGCAAACAACCCTGCTAGTGTGACCATCTCTGCACATTCCATATGCACTGTAGGCCAACCGGTTTTTTTACAGGCCAAGGACACGGTCACATTTAATTGTTCCTACTCGCCGTCGTCAGCCAGTATAGACTTTGGCGTGATAGCTCCCAATGGCAAATTTTACTCGATCAATGTGAGAGGAGGTAGTATCAATCAGGCTTTTGAAATCAGTCAAAGCGGGAGTTATTCGATAGCGATTAGGAACAATTCTTCTCAAACTGTGCGTGTGGTTGGGTTTGTGAACTATTGACCTTATACATGTCCCACACAACATAAGGAAAGGAGCTTTACTCTTATGAAAACGAAGCGCTTTTTGTCCCTGCTGCTGGCCCTGGTGATGTCCCTGTCCCTGACCGCCCCTGCCTTCGCCGCCGAGCCCGATGACGGCGACGAGGGGATTATGCCGCTGGCTCAGCTCTATAACGATGATTATATCAGTGCGGAGAGCGGCTATTATAGGCCCTCCTTTACCACTACCCCCGGTGCCGGCAAATATCTCCGTGTCTGGTTCCGCAATAAGGGCACTGAGCCCGTCGTGGTCACCCTCCTGGATTCTACCAACAAATATTTGACATCGAAAACCTTTAATCCCGGCACCTCCGAGGAGACGTTTTTGTATATCATACCCACCCCCAACAAAGCGTGCACCTTCTATCTCACTTTTGAAAGCAATGGACCGAGCGGTGAGCAAATCACTGGTCAGGCGGCCGCGGCCCAATATACATACAACCCCGGCAACTAACCCTATTGCCCCTCCTCTATAAAGCGAAACAGCCGCCCCGCTCCCCTGAGCGGGACGGCTTTTTCGCGTTTTAGTCTGTACATTTTCCTCCCGCCGTGGTACAATGTCTGGACAGCTTTTGAAGGGGTGGCCCAGATGAACCACAGCTTTTTCGCCTACATCTTCCGGATGCGCTACATCGCCCGCTGGGCCCTGATGCGCAACACCCGCACCGAGAACGTGGAGGAGCACTCCTACGAGGCGGCGGTGCTGGCCCACGCCCTGGCGGTCATCGGCCGGGACGTGTTCCACAAGGACCTGGACCCGGACAAGACCGCCGTGGCGGCTTTGTTCCACGACGCGCCGGAGATCATCACCGGCGACATGCCCACCCCCGTCAAATACCACAACCCCTCCCTGCAAACCGCCTATAAGCAGGTGGAGGCGGCGGCCCAGGACAAGCTGCTGTCCATGCTGCCCCCCGAGCTGGCCCCGGCCTACGCTCCCCTGGTGCGGGAGTCGGACCTGGAAATCAGGCGCTATGTAAAGGCGGCGGACAAGCTGTCCGCCTACATCAAGTGTGTGGAGGAGCTGAAGGCGGGCAATTCCGAGTTCAAAAAGGCGGCGGAGCAGACCCTTGCGGCGCTGAAGGAGATGAAGATGGAGGAGCTGGAGTGGTTTATGGAGCGGTTCCTCCCGGCGTTCAGCCTGACCCTGGACGAACTGCAATAAAATCACGGTATCCCCGCCGAAGGCGGGGATACCCAGAAATTATATGAAGGAGCGTTTCTTATGAGAGCCATCGTCACTGTCATCGGCAAGGACCAGGTGGGCATTATCGCCGCCGTGTGCGCCCTGCTCAGCGAAAAGAACGTCAACGTGCTGGACATCAGCCAGACCGTCCTCCAGGAGTATTTTACCATGATCATGCTGGTGGATACCGCCCAGGCCACGGTGCCCTTCGCCCGGCTGAAGGAGGACCTGGCCGAGGCCGGCAAGGAGCGGGGCCTGGACATCCGGGTCCAGCGGGAGGATATTTTCGACGCGATGCACCGTATTTGAGCGTCCGAGCCGTCGCGAACAGGCGAGGCGTGATTACATTTGAGGAGCCAAAACCATGATCAACACCAACGACATTTTACAGACCATCCGGATGATCGACCACCAGCATCTGGACGTGCGCACCATCACCATGGGCGTGTCCCTGCTGGACTGCTGCGACCCGGACCCCCACGCCGCCTGCCGGAAGATCTACGACAAGATTACCACCTCGGCGGAGCGTCTGGTGAAAACCGGGGAGGATATTGAGACCGAGTTCGGCATACCCATCGTCAACAAGCGCATTTCCGTCACCCCCATGGCCCTGGTGGCCGGGGCGTCGCGCACTGCGGACTATGTGCCCTTCGCCGCCGCCATGGACCGGGCGGCCAAGGCGGTGGGGGTAAACTTCATCGGCGGCTTCTCCGCCCTGGTGCAGAAGGGGATGACCGAGGGGGATAAGAAGCTCATCGCCGCCATCCCCGAGGCCCTGGCCGTCACCGACGTGGTGTGCTCCAGTGTCAATGTGGGCTCCACCAAGGCGGGCATCAACATGGACGCGGTGGCCCTCATGGGCCGGACCATCAAGGCTGCGGCGGAGCGCACCGCCGATCAGGGCGGCTTTGGCTGCGCCAAGCTGGTGGTGTTCTGCAACGCGGTGGAAGACAATCCCTTTATGGCCGGGGCCTTCCACGGCGTGGGGGAGGCCGAGCGGGTCATCAACGTGGGCGTGTCCGGCCCCGGGGTGGTCCACCATGCCCTCCAGCGGGTGAAGGGCCAGCCCTTCGACGTGGTGGCGGAGACCATCAAAAAGACCGCGTTCCAGGTGACCCGCATGGGCCAGCTGGTGGCCCGGGAGGCCAGCACCCGGCTGGGCGTGCCCTTCGGCATCGTGGACCTGTCCCTGGCCCCCACCCCCGCCATCGGGGACAGCGTGGCCCGGATTCTGGAGGAGATGGGCCTGGAGGTGTGCGGAACCCACGGCACCACCGCCGCCCTGGCCCTGCTGAACGACGCGGTGAAGAAGGGCGGCGTGATGGCCAGCTCTTCGGTGGGCGGGCTGTCCGGGGCCTTCATCCCGGTGAGCGAGGACGAGGGCATGATCGCCGCCGCACAGGCGGGGGCGCTGACCCTGGACAAGCTGGAGGCCATGACCTGCGTGTGCTCAGTGGGGCTGGACATGATCGCCGTTCCCGGCGATACCACCGCCGCCACCATGGCCGCCATCATCGCCGACGAGGCGGCCATCGGCATGGTGAACCAGAAGACCACCGCAGTCCGCCTGATCCCCGCCCCCGGCAAACAGGTGGGGGATGTGGTGGAGTTCGGCGGCCTGCTGGGCTCCGCCCCGGTGATGTCCTGCCACACCGGCAGCGCCGGGGACTTCGTGGCCCGGGGCGGGCGGATTCCCGCGCCGCTGCACAGCCTGAGAAACTGAATACCACACCCTGCCCCGCCGGGGCGGAAGCCGGAGGGACGGACCGGCCGGTCCGCCCCTCCTTTTCTTTTGTTGAAAAAAATATTTATCTTGACTTTCATAAAATTTAGTTTATAATAAATAATATGAAAGTAGGTGGTGAAAATGGACGCCCTTCCCATCTGGATGACCGGCCTTGAGGACGAGGACGCGGCCTTTATCAAACGCTTTGTGCTGGCCTCCGGCTCATTGAAGGAGATGGCGGGACAGTACGGCGTCAGCTACCCCACCGTTCGCCTGCGGCTGGACCGGCTGATTCAAAAAATTCAGCTCAGCGAGGAAGCGGGTGCGGACCCCTATGTGGCTCTGGTGAAACGGCTGGCGGTGGAGGACAAGTTGGATTTCGACACCGCCAAGCTGCTCATCAGTGAGTACCGAAAGGCAAAGGAGGCATAACGATGTTTCAGACCGGATTTCATTTCGAGCCCGGCGCCGATCTATTTATTATAGAAGGGCGGGAGGTCCCCGTTATTTTGGCTCTCGCCGTGGCAGCGGTGGCAGTGGAGGCATTTCTGGCCCTGAAGCAGGACCGGCGGCTGGGGCTGATCCTCCCCGGCGCGTGGCTGCTGTGGACTCTGGGCACCTTCATCCTGCGCCTCGCTGGCCTGGGGGGCTTGCCGCACTGGGTGAGTGGGGCCGCCTGCTGGCCATTGCCTTTGCGCTGGAAAACGTCCTGACCCTGGTACTGCTGATGGTTTATGGACTGTGCCGGATGTTACTGCGGCGCAGGGCGGCCCGTCAGATGGAGAAAATCAAAATTGAGGACCTGTAGGCAAAAACACGGCGGAGATCACCTCTCCGCCGTGTTTTTATGGTCTACCCCATATGCTTCGCCAGAAATCCCTCCACGGTGGACCAGTACAGCTCCGGGTCCGTCGCGGCCGCCTCGCCGTGGCCCGCGCCGGGGATGGAAAGCCGCTCCTTTGACCTGCTGGCACAGGCTTCATACACCACGTCCAGCATCCAGTAGGGCACAAAGGTGTCGTCCTCCCCGTGGATGAAGAGCATGGGGACGGAGGTCTTTCTCAGCGACTCCACCGAGGACGCCTCCTTGAAACCAAATCCCGCCCGGACCTGACACACCAGGGAGGCCGCATCCAGCACCGGAAAGGTGGGCAGGCCAAACATTTCCTCAAGCTGGCCCGCGAACTCGTCCCACACGGAGGAATAGCCGCAGTCCTCAATGATGCACTTCACATTGGGGGACAAACCGGCCTCCCCGGCGGTCATCATCACCGTGGCCCCGCCCATGGAGACGCCGAACAGGATAATCTCCGCCGACCGGTCCTGTTCCACCAGGGCGTCCACCCAGTCCACGATATCCTCCCGCTCCAGCCAGCCCATGCTGGCGTAGCGGCCCTGGCTGAGCTCATGGCACCGGGCGGCGGGGGTCAGGATGTTGCAGCCCATGTCATAGAAGTGGGAGGCGAAGCCGCCCATCCCCTGGGGGATGCCGCCGTAGCCATGGCAGATGACGGCGTATTTGTGGCTGGGCTCTGGCCGAGGCAGGTACAGGGCGTGGAGGGCCAGCCCGTCGTGGCTGGTGAGCCAGCGGTCCTCGGCGTTCTCGGCGAGCCAGACCATTTTGTCTGTCAGCTCCCACTCGTCCTCCTCATAACTGTGGAACATGCCGCCGGTCTGGGGGTCCAGGGCAAAGTTAAATAAGTAATTCCCGGCGAGGGTCAGCGCGCCCGCGATGAGCACCAGCAGGACGGCCAACACAATGAGGGCGATCTGCCCTCCGCGGCGTTTTTTGACGGATTCTTTCATGCCATCACGACCTTTGGGTTGATGTTTCCGCATCGTGCGCGGAGATTGAATTATATCACAGCAGGTCCGGCCTTGTCCAGGAAATCATGTCTAAGCGGGGCTAAGCGGGGGGAAAACAGCGTCAACCTGCGGAGGAGCCTCCGCAGGTTGACGGTTTTCGGGATAATTCCGTTTTAACGGTGGGCGGGTCACTTGCCCTCCGCCCGGGCCATGGCCAGCTGGAAGTCCCGCTGGTCGGTGAATATCTCGTTTTTGTAGGGGTTCTTTTTCTGCTCGATGGAGCGCTTGATGATGATGCCCAGCACCACCACGTTGACGGCCAGGGCCAGCACCGCCACCACGCCCTGCATGGTGGGGTCGGCGGCGGTGGGACGGACCGCGGCGTTCATCGCGCCGTCGGCGTACAGCACGGGGATGACGGTGAACCGGCTGGCGTCCTGGAAGAGGGGGAACACCTGGGCAAACATGCACCACAGGGCCAGGGTGTTGGCCCGGTTCTGAATCCAGCCGCCCTTGTTCCACAGGGCATTGGCGAAGGTGGGGGCCAGCAGGAGGGCCAGGCCGCAGTACCAGGCGTGGGTGGGCAGGTTGTTGTAGGTGTACTCAAAATTCCACACGTCGTAGGCCAGGATGTACAGGAAGGTCATGTCCGGCCAGAGCATGTCGTCCTTTTTCTTGGAGGTGTAAATGCCCCACCAGCCCGTCATGCACAGGATGTTGAGGATGCCCGCGATGCCGTTGACCCAGTTCCACCAGCCGCCGTACAGCCACACGTTCTCGCTGGACAGCCACCAGCGGTCGCCGTTCTGGGCCAGGGACATGAGGCCCTTCACGCCGGACTCGAAATCGCTGACCACGGCGATCATGATGTTGATGGCCACGATGACGAAGGGGAAGCACTTGAACCACTGGGTGCTGCCGATGCTCCACTTATATTTGAGCATCATGAAGCCGATACAGCCCGCCGTGGCGGCGTACAGCTTGGCGTAGTGGAACCAGCTGCCCATGTGGACGTAGGTCTGGTTGTTCAGCGCCCACTCCATGCCCATTCCGGCGCAGACGTAGATGGCGATGAAATACACGGTGAGCACCGCCGGGATGCCCAGGAAACAGATGATGCCGCCCAGCTTGCTGCGGCGGGCGAACTCATTGGCCAGGATCAGCCCCGTGAATACCAGCAGCCAGCCCAGCAGCTGCCAACCGGCGCCGTCGCCATAGACTTGAAATAACATTGCTTTGTCCTCCTTTTGGGGCTTCGCCCCATTCTCTCTCTTTGATGTTTCTGAATGTGGTCAATATGCCTCGATCTCTTTGATGCTCACCTCGTTTCCCGTCAGCAGCCAGGTTTTTTCACTCCGGCAGTGGGGGCAGGTCCGGCCGTGGGCCACGGTGGGGTAATCCCGCCCGCAGCCATCACAGTGTGTGACGGCGGGCAGGGTCTCAATTTTCAGCTCCGAGCCGCTGACCAGTTCCTCCTTCGCCGCCGCCCACCTCCAGCAGTCGGTGAGGTAGTCCGGCACCACGCCGGACACCTCCCCCAGCTCCAGCACCACGGCGGACACCTTTTCCAGGTTGTTCTCCGCCGCCACCTGTTCCACACTGCGGATGATGTGGAACACAATGCCCAGTTCGTGCATGGCCTATTTCCTGTTCTTTTTGGCGGCCCGCTTGATCTTGATCTCCCGCTTGATCATGTTGGGCAGGATGGCCTTCATCTTGTCCTCGCTCTTGATCATGGTGGAGCACTCGGGCCGCTCCCGGTGGAGGTGGATGGCGTCGAACTCACAGCGGGTGGTGCACAGCCCGCATCCGATGCACTTGTTGGGGTCCACAATGGACGCGCCGCAGCCCAGGCACCGGGCGGTCTCCGCCTTGACCTGCTCCTCGGTGAAGGTGCGCTTGGCATCCCGGAAGGACTTTTTCCAGTCGAAGCTGCCGTCCATGCCGGGAATCTGACGGGAGGCCGTGTCGTACTGCTCCACCTTGATGTTGTTTTTGTCCAGCTCCACGAAGTACCGGGGGTCCCGGCCGATAGTCATGCTGGTATCCGGCTGGACGAAGCGGTGGAGGGATACCGCCGCCTCTTTGCCCGCCGCGATGGCGTCGATGGCGAATTTGGGGCCGGTATACACGTCGCCGCCCACAAATATGTCGGGCTGGGCGGTTTGGTAGGTCTTGGCATCGGCACGGGCCCAGCCGCCCCGGGCCAGCTCCACCTTGCTGCCCTCCAGCAGCTCGCCCCACTCCACGCTCTGGCCGATGGACAGCACCACGTGGTCGCAGGGGACGGTGACGGTGTCCTGCTCATCGTACTGGGGGGCGAAGCGGCCCTGATCGTCCCACACACTGGTGCAGCGCATGAACACCACGCCGGATACCTTCCCGTTTTCGGTAAGCACCTCTTTCGGGCCCCAGCCGCAGTGAATGGTAATGTCCTCGTCCTCCGCCTCGGCGATCTCCTCCAGGGAGGCGGGCATTTTGTCCCGGGGCTCCAGACAGTACATCTGGACGCTGTCCGCCCCGCAGCGGTGGGCCGTCCGCGCCGCGTCGATGGCCACGTTGCCGCCGCCCACTACCACGGTCTTGCCGGGAGCCTTCAGACTTTCGTCCGCCAGGGCCTCACGCAGGAACTCCACGGCGGACCACACGCCCTGGGAGGACTCGCCGGGTATGCCGGGCAGGCGGCCCCGCTGGCAGCCGATGGCGATGTAGAACGCCTCGTAGCCCTGGGCCCGCAGATCGTCCAGGGTCAGGTCCTTGCCGACCTCCACGCCGCAGCGGAAGTCCACCCCCAGGGCCCGGATCACGTCGATTTCAGCGTCGATCACGTCCTTCTCTAATTTAAAGGAGGGAATGCCGTAACGGAGCATCCCGCCCAGCTCCTTGTTTTTCTCAAACACGGTGGGCTCATAGCCTTTAAGAGCGAGATAGAAGGCGCAGGACAGCCCCGCCGGGCCGCCGCCAATGATGGCGATCTTCTGGGAGAAGGTCCCCTCCACCTTGGGAATCACCTTTTCCGGCACAAAGCGGTGCTCTGCGTTCAGATCCTGCTGGGCGATGAACTTCTTCACCTCGTCGATGGCCACGGCCTGGTCGATGGTCCCCCGGGTGCACGCCTCCTCGCACCGGCGGTTGCACACCCGGCCGCACACCGCCGGGAAGGGGTTTTCCTTCTTGATGAGCTCCAGGGCCTCGGTGTACCTGCCCTGGGCCGCCAGCTTGAGATAGCCCTGCACCGCGATGTGGGCGGGACAGGCGGTCTTGCAGGGGGCGGTGCCCGTCTCGTGGGTGTTGATCCGATTCTTGTCACGGTAGTCGATGGACCACTTCTCCGGGCCCCACTTCACCTCGTCGGGCAGCTCCTGCCGGGGATACTGGATGGGCGCGCCGTCCTTGGCGCACAGCTTCTGACCCAGCTTGGCCGCCCCGGCGGGGCACACCTCCACACAGCCGCCGCAGGCCACGCACTTGTCCTGCTCCACCTTGGCCACATAGGCCGACCGGCTCATGTTGGGGGTGTTGAACAGCTGGGAGGTGCGCAGGGCGTTGCAGACGTTCACGTTGCAGTTGCAGATGGCGAAAATCTTCTCCTCGCCGTCAATGTTGGTGATCTGGTGAACATAGCCGTTGGCCTCCGCCTTGCGGAAGATCTCCAGGGCCTCCTCCTTGGTGATGTAGCGGCCCCCCTTGTCGGTCTCCACCACGTAATCCGCCATATCGCCCACGGCGACGCACCAGTCGTCGGCGTCGTCGCCGCAGCCCTCCCCCAGCTTGGCCCGGCTCATCCGGCAGGAGCAGGGAGAGGCGGCGTACTTGCCCTCGTACTTGTCCAGCCAGTGGGAGATGTGCTCAATGGAGATGGACTTGCTCTCCATGCCGATGGCCTGCTCCACCGGGATGACGTGCATGCCGATGCCCGCCCCGCCGGGAGGCACCATGGGGGTAATCTTCTCCAGGGGCAGGAAGGTCATCCGCTCGAAGAAGGCGGCCACCTCGGGGTGCTCGTCGATCTGGGCCCGGCGCATGTTGAAGAACTCGGCGCTGCCCGGCACGAACATGGGCAGGACATACCGCTTCTCATGGTTGGGGTTTTTGCCGTCCAGGTTTTCCCAGTGGTACTCGATGAGGCCGATGAGGCTCATCTCATCCAGCACCTTTTGCAGCTTTTCCGGCTCCATGCCGGTGAGCTTCTGAATCTGTTCAAAGGTTTTGGGTTTGCGCACCTTCATCTTCATGGCCACGTCGGCCATCTCGTCGGTGACCAGCCCGGCCAGCCCCCAGTACTCCGGGTCCTCCCCGGTGACTCCGTGGAGCTTGGCTGGCACCCGGTCGGTGATCATCTTGCCCAGCTTGACGATCTTCTCCCGGGGCTGGTCTGTTTTGGGGATTTCAAAGGGCAGCTTGCTCTCGTCCAGGGGAAAATTGGTTTTACCCATATTCTTTCTCCTCTCTCGTTGTCGTGCGGAAAACGGTGGTCAACGCACCGATCTCGTAGCGGACTAAAAGTTCTTTTTGGTTCTTTTTCTTTCAAGAAAAAGAACGCCAGCCGCGTACTTGCCCCCGCAGCCAGTTGGCCCACTCCTCCACACCCTCGCCGGTCTTGGCGCAGATGGGAATGACTTTGGCGTCCGGGTTGCGCATGCGGATGTACTCCGTGCACCGCTCCAGGTCGAAGTCAAAGTAAGGGGCCACGTCAATTTTGTTAATCAGCACCACGTCGCACACCTGGAACATCAGGGGATATTTCAGCGGCTTGTCGTCCCCCTCGGGCACCGACAGAATGGCGGCGTTCTTCACCGCCCCCGTGTCGAACTCCGCCGGACACACCAGGTTGCCCACGTTCTCCAAAATGGCCAGCTCCACGCCGCCCTCCGTCAGCAGCTCGTCCAGCCCTTGACGGGTCATGTCGGCATCCAGGTGGCACATGCCGCCGGTGTGGAGCTGGATGGACCTCACACCCGCCTCCGCCATGGCCCGGGCGTCCACGTCGGAGTCGATGTCCGCCTCCATGACGCCGATTTTGATCTCGTCCTTCAACAGCTCTGCCGTGCGCTTCAGCGTGGTGGTCTTACCCGCGCCGGGGGAGCTCATCAGGTTGAGCAGAAAAATCCCCCGCTCCTTCAGCTCCCGGCGCAGCTGTGCCGCCCGCCTGTCGTTGTCGGCGAAAACACTTTGCTTCACCTCGATGACTCGGACCTGATCCATAAAAATCCTCTCCTCTCTCTGGTTCAACCAAGTGATGTTATAATTTTACCATTTTCCCCTCTTTGCGTCAACCGCCCGAAAATCTTTCCAAATTTTCAGCTTTATCCACAGTTCTCCCCGCTTGCTTTTGTCAAACTTATATGATAAACTCCTTCTCGTGATATGTGGTATGGCCAGAACCAGAGGAGGAATTGTCATGGAATTCGCCAAGCTGTCCGCCCCCAGCCTGAAGGACCTGTTCGTCCAGCAGCTCCAGGGGATGATCCTCTCCGGAGCGCTGCCGGTGGGCACCCAGCTGCCCCCGGAACGGACCCTGGCCGAGCAGATGCAGGTGAGCCGCACCGTCGTGAACAGCGGTTTGGCCGAGCTGTCCGACCAGGGCTTTTTGGAGGTCCGGCCCCGGCAGGGCACCTGTGTGGCCGACTACCGCCGCCGGGGAAATCTCAGCACCCTCATCGCCATCATGCAGTATAAGGGAGGGGTGCTGGGAAAGGACGAAATCCGCTCCATATTAGAGGTGCGCCGTGCGCTGGAGCACCTGGCGGCGGAGCGGGCCATCCTGTACGCCTCCGACCAGGGGCTGGAGCGGCTGGGGGAGGCCCTGGAGCGGATGGCCGCCTCCTCCCATCCACTGGAGGCGGCGGAGGCGGCGTTCGCCTTCCAGCACGAGCTGGCCCTGGTGGGTGGAAACAGCATTGTCCCGCTGATCTACTACTCCTTCAAGCCTCCGGTCATCGCCCTGTGGGTGCGGTTTTGCAGCCTTTACGGCATCCCCGCCCTGGTGCACAACACCCAGACCCTGTACGCCCTTCTCCGGAACCGGGACCGGGAGGGCGCCGCCCGGTGGATTGACGAATATCTGGAACAGGCCATCAGCGGCAGCCAGCAGATTTACGGCATGGCCTGACAGCACAGCCTCTTTTCACCCGTTTTGTCCCCCGGCATACAATGGGGGTGGAAGGGGACCGTCCTATCAGCCCCGACCCATCAACCATCGGGAGGTACAAAAATGGCTGAATTTATCGAGCCGGGCCCGATCTGCGATACCGCCGGTATCCGGGAGGCCGTGTGCATCCACACCCGAAAGATCTTTGACTCCTGCCGGGATAAGGACTGCGTCGAAGATCTGCGCCTTTACCCCACCGTCAGCTCTCAGGCCGTCATTGACCGGGCCATCAGTTTAAAGGCCGGCCAGGCCGAGCTGCTGTATGCTTACATCGACGTGGAGCCCGTGGGCTTCAACCGGGGCTACTTCACCGTAGACGTGCGCTATTTCTACCGGGTGACCGCCGACGCCTTTGTGGGCGCCGCCCGGCCGGTGTCCATCTGCGGCCTGGCGGTGTTCGACAAGCGGGCCATCCTGTTCGGCAGCGAGGGCAGCGCCAAGGTGTTCTCCTCCAACAGCCGGGTGGACGACCTGGACGAGCAGAACCTGATGAGCACCAACCTGCCTATCGCGGTGGTGAACTCCGTAGACCCCATCATCCTGAGCATGCGCCTGTCCGACCCCTGCGAGCCGCCGTCCTGCGCCTGCGGCGACGGGGCGGATGTGCCCGCGGGCATCGCCGGATGCTTCCCCGGCGAGCTGAATATGGGGGGCGAGGGCCGGAGGGTGTACGTCACCCTGGGCCAGTTCTCCATCATCCGGCTGGAGCGGGACAGCCAGCTGCTCATCCCCGCCTACGACTACTGCATGCCCAGCAAGGAGTGCACCGCCGGCGGAGGCGCTCAGGAGGACCCCTGCGCCATCTTCCGTCAGGTGCAGTTCCCCATGGAGGAGTTCTTCCCCCCCAACACCATCACTCCGCCGGAGGGGTATCAGGAGACCAAGAACTGCTGCATGTAACATTACCAAAGCGGGCATAGGCTTTCGGGCGGCGCGGCGTCAGCCGCGCCGCTCCTTAAAATTTCATGAAGCTATTCTCTTTTCCGGCAAAACGTGGTAAAATAACTGAAATCTTGATGGGGCCCTCTGCGCCCCGAGGAGGTCCCGAGATGAACTGGAACGCCCTGTACGACCGGCTGCGCGAGCAGGCGCCCTCCCTGGAGCTGCGCCGGGAGGAGCCCATGAGCCGCCACACCTCCTTCCAGGTGGGCGGGCCGGCGCCCATTATGGCCCTGCCCAAAAATGAAGAAGAGGTTCAGCAGGTGCTGTCCGTGGCTGTGCTGGAGTTTGGCGTGAAACCCTTCTTTATGGGCCGGGGGACCAACCTGCTGGTGTCCGACCAGGGGGCGGACCTGCTGGCCGTCAAGGCATACGACGGCCTGAACCGGCTGGAGCTGCTGCCTGAGGGCGAATGGCCCGGGCGCCGGACCATCGCGGCGGGCAGCGGGGTATCCCTGGCCCGGCTGTCCAAGTTCGCCCTGGAGCAGGGCCTTGCGGGGCTGGAATTCGCCCAGGGCATCCCCGGCAGCGTGGGGGGCGGCGTGTACATGAACGCCGGGGCCTACGGCGGGGAACTGGGACAGGTGATCTCCAGCGTGTCCTCTGTAAGCTGCCCCTCCGAGGAATTTGTGCGGGAGTACGTCAATCCGCAATTCTCATACCGCCACAGTCAGTTCCAGGAACAGGACGATTTCATTCTCCGAGCCTGTTTCTCCCTGGAGCCGGGAGACCCCGCCGAAATCAAAGCCAAAATGGAGGACTTCGCCCAGCGCCGCCGGGAGAAACAGCCTCTGGAATACCCCAGCGCCGGGTCCACCTTCAAACGCCCGGCCCCGGTGGACGGGAGGCCGGTGTACGCCGCCGCCCTCATCGACCAGTGCGGGCTGAAGGGCCTCACCGTGGGCGGGGCCCAGGTGTCGGAGAAGCATGCGGGCTTTATCGTCAACAGGGGCAGGGCCACCTGCAAGGATATCATAGAATTGATGGCCCAGGTGCGGGACCGGGTGTTCAAAGAGACAGGGATCACCCTGGAGCCTGAGGTCCGCTATCTGGGAATGGAGGGAGAAGGATGGAATTTCTAATTGTGTCGGGCCTGTCCGGGGCGGGCAAGTCCACCGTCATGTCCATTTTGGAGGACAGCGGCTATTTCTGCGTGGATAACCTTCCCCCGGTGCTCGTCCCCAAGTTCGCCGAGGTGTGCCTGGCGGGGGCTGGGTCCTACGAGCGGGTGGCCATGGTGTGCGACATCCGGGGCGGCGAGAACTTCGACGGCCTCTTTGAGGCCATGGACGCCCTAAGGGCCATGGAATTCCAGTACAAGGTGCTGTTCGTGGAGGCGCAGGACGACGTCATCATCAAGCGCTACAAGGAGACCCGGCGCAGCCACCCCCTGCTGGCGGAGATGGGCGGCCTGGCCCAGGCGGTGGAGCGGGAGCGGCAGGTGATGGCCCCGGTGCGCGCCCGGGCGGACTACATCATCAACACCACCACCCTGCCCGTGCGCAAGCTCCGGGGGCAGGTGCTGGACATGTTCGCCCCCAACCGCAAGAGCGCCAATGAGATGAGCGTCACCGTCACCTCCTTCGGCTTCAAGTACGGCCTGCCCCTGGAGGCCGACCTGGTGTTCGACGTGCGCTTCCTGCCCAACCCCTTCTACGTGGAGGAGCTCCGGCCCCAGACCGGCCTGGACCAGGGGGTAGCGGACTACGTTTTTGCCAGCCCCACCGCCCAGGAACTGCTGGAGAAGCTGCGGGGCATGATGGACTTCCTCCTCCCTCACTTTGTGGAGGAGGGCAAGAGCGCCCTGGTCATCGCCGTGGGCTGCACCGGCGGGCGGCACCGCTCGGTGGCGGTGACCCACGCGCTCACCGAATACATCCAGTCCCTGGGCTACGCCGCCGGCGAGACCCACCGGGACATGACGAGGGCATAATATGAACGATTTGAAGCGGCACAAGGGCCCCGCCATTGTGGCCCTGGGGGGCGGGCACGGCCTGTCCGCCATCCTGAGAGGTTTAAAGCTTTACACCGACGATCTCACCGCCATTGTCACCGTGGCCGACGACGGCGGCGGCTCCGGGGTGCTCCGGGAGGACCTGGGCATGCCCCCTCCCGGCGACATCCGCAGCTGCATGGAGGCCCTGGCGGACACCGAATCCCTCATGCAGCAGCTGCTGGCCTACCGCTTCCCTGACGGGCGGCTGGCGGGGCAGGCCTTTGGCAACCTGTTGCTGGCGGCGCTGGACGGCATCTCCGACTCCTTCGACCAGGCGGTGGCCAGGATGAGCCAGGTTTTGGCAATTACGGGCCGTATTCTGCCCGTCACAAATTCCAATGTGCAATTGGAGGCCGTCTTTGACAACGGCTCCAGCGTCCGGGGGGAGTCCAAGATTTTCGCCGCCAAGAAGGAGCAGAACTGCCGCATCCACCACGTGCGGCTGCTCCCCGAGCACGCCCCCGCCCTTCCCGACGCCCTGGAGGCCATCCGGCGGGCGGAGGTCATCCTGCTGGGCCCGGGAAGCCTGTACACCAGCGTCATCCCCAATCTGCTGGTGGACGGCATCTCCGAGGCCATCATAGACAGTACGGCCCTGAAAATTTACGTCTGCAACATCATGACCCAGGACGGGGAGACCGAGGGCATGACCGCCCGGGACCACGTGGCCGCCCTGCTGGAGCACGGCGGGGCCGAGCTGGTGGACCTGTGCCTGTGCAATTCCGACCCGGTGGGCCCGGAGTTGTTGGAGCGCTATTCCGCCGAGGACGCTGCCCCCATGGCAGTGGACAGTCAGCAGTTCGAGGGGATGAAGCTGGACGTGGTATATTACCCTCTGCTGGATCAGGAGTGCGGCTACGCCCGGCACTCTGGGATGAAGGTGGCCCAGGCGGTGATGGAGCTCTATGAGCAGAGGGCGGTGACCAAGGAATATTCCTAAGCGGTCGAGCATGTTATAAGGAGGAATCGCCGTGGCTTTTTCCGCCGACGTGAAGGGAGAGCTGTGCCGCTCCCACATCAGCCGCAGATGCTGCGCCCAGGCGGAGGCCTACGGCGTGCTGTTGTTCTGCGGGGTCTTCCACCCCCGGCAGGCCCGGATCGTCACGGAGTGTGGGGCGCTGAAGGAGCGGCTTCCCATGCTGTTTCGGAAGGCGTTCAAGGTGTCCTTCGACCAGCTCCCCGAGCCGGGGGAGGGGAAAGGCGCTTTCCTCATTGAGGACCCGGCCAAACTGAGGACTATTTTCGAGGCGTTTGACCTGGAGCGGGACGCCTCGGTGTCCTTGCACATCAATCTGGCCCTGCTGGAGGAGGAGCACTGCCGCACCGCTTTCCTCCGGGGGGCGTTCCTGGCCGGGGGCTCGGTGACCGACCCCATGAAGGGGTATCATCTGGAGCTGGCCACCTCCCACTACCATGTGGGGCGGGAACTGCCCGCCTTGCTGCGGGAGGCGGGGTTCGAGCCCAAGGAGACGGACCGGAAGGGAAACCGGGTGGTCTACTTCAAGCAGTCCGAGCACATCGAGGACTTTTTGACCTTTTTGGGGGCTCCGGTGTCCGCCATGGCGGTGATGTCCGCCAAAATCGAGCGGGATATCCGGGGGAGCGTCAACCGTCAGGTGAATTGTGACAGCGCCAACCTGGACAAGACGGTGGCGGCGGCCCGGGAGCAGCTGGCGGCCATCGAGCGCCTGCGGGAGTCGGGGCGGCTGGACGCCCTGCCGGACAAGCTCCAGGAGGCGGCGCGGCTGAGAATCGAGAATCCCGAGCTAAATCTGGCCCAGCTGGGGGCGCTGTGCGGCCCGCCCGTGAGCAAATCGGCCTTCAGCCACCGGATACACAAGCTCATGGAGCTGGCGGAGGCCAGCGGGACAAAGGGAGGCGGCGGCAAATGAGGTGCCGGGAATGTGACTTGGAAATGCGGACGGTTCAGCTGGCGGCGTATGGGTATGAAGTGCAGGCCAGTACAGGGCCGTTCAAGCTCTGTGGAGTGGAGGGACTGGCCTGCCCCAGGTGCGGGAGGCTGGAACTGCGGGTTAAAAACCCAGAACGGCTTTGGAAAACAGAGAAATAAACAGAGGTGACCACAATGGCCTTTACACATCTGCATCTGCATACGGAATACTCCCTCTTGGACGGCGCCTGCCGGATCAGCCAGCTGGTGGAGCGGGTGAAGGCCCTGGGCCAGACCTCCGTGGCCATTACCGACCACGGCGTCATGTACGGCGCCGTCGATTTCTACAAGGCCTGCAAGGCGGCGGGGATCAAGCCCATCATCGGCTGTGAGGTCTACGTGGCCCCCCGGACCCGCTTCGACCGGGTCCACGAGCTGGACGGCTCCGCCCGGCACCTGGTGCTGCTGTGCCGGAACGAGGAGGGCTACCGCAACCTGAGCTATATGGTGTCCATGGCCTTCACCGAGGGCTTCTACATCAAGCCCCGCATCGACATGGACCTGCTCCGGGCTCACAGCAAGGGCCTCATCGCCCTGTCCGCCTGTCTGGCGGGGGAGATCCCCCGCAGATTAAGGAACGGCGACTACGAGGGGGCCAAGGCCCACGCCCTGGAAATGCGGAAGCTGTTCGGGGAGGACGGCTACTACCTGGAGATCCAGGACCACAAGATCCCTGAGCAGCAGGCAGTCATCGCGGGCATTATGCGCCTGAGCAAGGACACCGGCATCCCCATGGTGGCTACCAACGACTGCCACTACCTGACCCGTGAGGACGCCGCCATGCAGGACGTGCTGATGTGCGTCCAAATGGGCAAGCTGGTGGAGGACCAGGACCGTATGCGGTTCGAGACCCAGGAGTTCTACGTCAAGAGCGAGGAGGAAATGCGGGCCCTGTTCCCCCAGTGCCCGGAGGCCATTGACAACACCCAAAAGGTGGCGGACCTGTGCAATGTGGAGTTCGAGTTCGGCAAATACCACCTGCCCGAGTTCAAGCTCCCCGAGGGGGAGACCGACGGTGACGCCTACTTTGAAAAACTGTGCTGGAAGGGTTTCGCCCAGCGTTACCCCGGCGGCGGCGAGGAGCTGAAGGACCGTCTGCGCATGGAGATGGGGGTCATCCGTCAGATGGGGTTTGTGGACTATTTCCTCATTGTGTCCGACTTCATCGGCTACGCCAAGGAGAACGGCATCCCGGTGGGGCCGGGGCGGGGCTCCGGGGCCGGGTCCATGGTGGCCTACTGCCTGCGCATCACCGATGTGGACCCCATCAAGTACAACCTCATTTTCGAGCGCTTCCTCAACCCCGAGCGGGTGACCATGCCCGATATCGACATCGACTTCTGCATCCGGCGGCGGCAGGAGGTCATCGACTACGTGGGCCGGAAGTATGGGGAGGACCACGTGGTCCAGATCGTCACCTTCGGCACCATGAAGGCCAAGGCCGCCATCCGGGACGTGGGCCGGGTGCTGAACTTCCCCTACGCCGAGGTGGACAACATCGCCAAGCAGGTGCCTTTCGACCCCAAAATGACCCTGGACAAAGCGCTGGTGCTGTCCAAGGGGCTGAGCGACCTGTACAACGGCGACGAGCGGGTGAAGGAGCTCGTCGATATGGCCCGGAAGATCGAGGGTATGCCCCGTAACGCCTCCACCCACGCGGCGGGGGTGGTCATCACCAAGCGCCCGGTGTACGAGTATGTCCCCCTGGCCACCAACGACGGCCAGCCCGTCACCCAGTACACCATGACCACCATCGAGGAGCTGGGCCTGCTGAAAATGGATTTCCTGGGCCTGCGCAACCTGACTGTTCTGGACGACGCGGTGAAAATGGTGCAGAAGGAGATCCCCGGCTTCAGGCTGGAGGACATCCCGGACGACGATATGGCGGTCTACCAGATGCTGTCCGAGGGCAAGACCTCCGGCGTGTTCCAGATGGAGTCGGCGGGCATGACCGGCGTGGGGGTGGGCCTCAAGCCCAAGAGCATTGAGGATATCTGCGCCATCATCGCCCTGTACCGCCCCGGGCCCATGGACTCCATCCCCAAGTTCCTGGCCTGCGCCCAGGACCCCACGAAGGTGACCTACAAGCACCCGGCACTGGAGCCCATCCTGTCCAACACCTACGGCTGCATCGTCTACCAGGAGCAGGTTATTGAGATTTTCCGCAAGCTGGCGGGCTACTCCCTGGGCCAGGCGGACATGGTGCGCCGGGCCATGAGCAAAAAGAAGGAGAAGGACGTCCAGCGGGAGCGGGAATTTTTCATCCACGGCGACCCCGCCCGGAACATCCCCGGCTGCGAGGCCAACGGCATCCCGGCGGCGGTGGCCGAGTCCATCTACGACGAGATCAACGACTTCGCCCACTACGCCTTCAACAAGTCCCACTCCCTGGCCTACGCCATCGTGGCCTACCAGACGGCCTGGTTCAAGTGCCGCCACCCCCGAGAGTACATGGCCGCCCTGCTCACCTCCGTGCTGGACTCCCAGGACAAGGTGGCGGAGTATATCGCCGAGTGCAAGGACAACGGCATCAGCCTCCTCCCCCCGGACATCAACGAATCCGGCGCGGCCTTCACCGTGTCCGGGGAGAACATCCGTTTCGGGCTGGCGGCGCTGAAGGGAGTGGGCATGGGCTTTACCTCGGCGGTGCTGGCCGAGCGGGAGAAGGGCGGGCCCTTCGCCTCCTTCCCGGAGTTCTGCGCCCGCATGTACGACGCGGACCTGAACAAACGGGTGCTGGATAGCCTGATCCGCTCAGGCTGCTTCGACAGCCTTGGCTGCCGCCGCTCCCAGCTGATGAATGTGTACGAGCCGGTGGTGGACTCCATCGCCCGGGACCGTAAAAAGAATCTGGAGGGCCAGTTCGACCTGTTCGGCGGGGGAGGGGAGGCCATGTCCGTCCCCACCGTTGTGCTCCCCGACATTCCGGAGTTCTCCCCGGCGGAGCTGATGGCCATGGAGAAGGAGACCACCGGACTGTACCTGTCCGGCCACCCCATGGACCAGTACCGCGGGCAGGCCCAGAAATACGGGGCGGTTCCCATCGGCGCGGTGATGGCCGCCGGCGAGGAAAACGGCCCCTCCCGGTACGGCGACGGCGCCCAGGTGACCCTGGCGGGGGTGGTGGCCTCCGTGCGCACCAAAACCACCAAAAACAACTCCCTCATGGCCTACGTCATGCTGGAGGACGCCTCCGGCTCCATAGAGCTGCTGTGCTTCTCCCGGACGCTGACGGAGAGCGGGGCCTATCTCAAGGCCAACCTGCCGGTGGCGGTGTCGGGGCGGGTGTCCATCCGGGATGAGAAGGCGCCCCAGCTCATGGTGGACCGGGTGATCCCCCTGTCCGGAGAGCGCCCGCGCCCGGCGCAGGCCGTCGCGGAGCAGGTGCTCTGGGTGAAGCTGTCCGACGGCGGCGAGCCTTTCACCTGGCTGAAAAAGCTGCTGAGCATGTTCCCCGGCGAAAACCCCGCCGTGGTCTACCTGGCGGACCGCAGGAAAAAGCTCCAGACCCACTGCCTCCTCCACGACGCCCTGCTGGCCGAGCTGCGGGAGACTCTGGGCGAGGAGAACGTGGTGTTAAAGGCAAAATAGATTCAGAATCATCCAAGGTGAAAAAATGCAAAAGAGAAGAGTCCAAAGCAAAATCGGAAAACTGCTGTTCCACCGCATGGGCATTGTGGGTGTGCTCATCATCGCCCAGATTGCGCTGTACGCCATGGGGCTGGGCGTGCTGCGGGACAGCGTGTATTTCGACCGGGTGGAGTGGCTGTTCATCACCCTGTCGGTGCTGTCCGCCCTGTGGATCGTGGGCAGCAAAAGCAATCCCGGCTATAAGATCGGCTGGCTCATCATCGTGCTGGGGCTGATGCCCTTCGGGTCCCTGGCCTACCTGCTGCTGGGCGGCAATCACCTGTCCGGCTTCAACCAGCGCCGTCTGCGGTCCATGGAGCGGAAAATCCGCAAAAACCTGGCGCTGGAGTGCGGACGGTCCGCCTCCCTGGGGGAGCTGATTGGGGAGGACGCGGCCTGTATGGCCCGCTACCTGGAGCAGACCACCCACTGCCCCGTCTACGGCAACACCCGCACCAAATACTACCCTCTGGGCGACAACTGCTACGACGACATCCTGGCCGCCCTGCGGGGGGCCGAGCGCTACATCTTCATTGAGTACTTCATCATTGAGGAGGGCAAGCTGTGGAACTCCATCCTGGACATCTTGAAGGAAAAGGTCCAGCAAGGGGTGGAGGTCCGGGTCATCTATGACGACATCGGCTCCATGGCCACCCTGCCGGGGGACTACCCGGTACGGCTGGAGAAGCTGGGGGTCCACTGCCGGGTGTTCAACCGGTTCGTCCCCGTGGTGTCCCTGCGGCAGAACAACCGGGACCACCGGAAGTATATGATCGTGGACGGGCGGGTGGCCTTCACCGGCGGCATCAACATGGCGGACGAGTACATCAACGTCAAGCCCCGGTTCGGCCACTGGAAGGACTCCGCCATCCGGCTGGAGGGGGACGCGGTGTGGTCCATGACGGTGTCCTTCCTGGCCATGTGGGACTTCACCAACAGCGAGGAGGAGCACTTCACTCCTTTCCGGCCCGCCCCGGCCCAGGGGGGCACGGTGGGGTATGTCCAGCCCTACCACGACTGCCCCTGGGACAACGAGCCCGTGGGCCAGACGGTGTACCTCCACCTCATCAACCGGGCTAAGCGGTACGTGTATATCACCACCCCTTACCTGGTCATCGACTATTCGCTGACCATGGCGCTGACCAGCGCCGCCAAGTCGGGGGTGGACGTGCGGATCATCACCCCCCACATTCCGGACAAAAAGACGGTGTTCGAGATGACCCGCTCCCACTATGAGGAGCTGCTGGAGGCCGGGGTGCAGATCTTTGAGTACGAACCGGGGTTCATCCACGCCAAGAACTTCGTGGTGGACGACCGCTTCGCCACCGTGGGCACGGTGAACCTGGATTACCGCAGTATGTTCCTCCACTTTGAGAACGGCGTGCTGCTGTATGAAACCCCGTCGGTGGCCGACATCCGGGAGGATTTTTTGGACACCCAGACCAAAAGCCTGATGGTCACCTTGGAGGACTGCCGGTCCACCTCAATATTCCGGCGGACCCTCCGGGATCTGCTGCGGCTGTTTTCGCCGCTGCTGTAGGCGAAAAAGCACCGCCCCGCAGAAGGCCGGCACTCCGTAAAGAAGTGCCGGCCTTCTGGTTACTCTGTAAAGAAATTCTATGCCCACAGCCAGGAGGAGGGGCTGGCCTTTATCCCTGCTGCAAAGGCGGACAGAGGGGACTCCTCCTGAAAAGGGAGCATGAACAGGGGCTTAGCCAAAACCACGCCGTCCCAAAAAACTCGCCGCTTACGGCCTTCGTATTACTTTGCCAGACACGCCGCCGTTTGGGCGGCCAGCCGGGCGTTGTTGAACACCAGCTGGATGTTGGAGTCCAGGCTGTCCCCGCCGGTGAGTTCCTTCACCTTTGCCAGAAGGAAGGGGGTGGTCTCCTTGCCGTGGATGCCGCTGGCCTTCGCCTGGGCCAGCGCCTCGTCGATGGCGGCGTTGATGACCTTCGGGTCCATGGAATATTCCTCTGGGATGGGGTTGGTCACCAGCATACCGCCCTCAAAGCCCAGCTCCAGGCTGGCCTTAAAGGCCGCCGCCAGCTCCTCGGGGGTGTCTACCTGGTAGTCCACCGCGAAACCGCTGTGACGGGTGTAGAAAGCGGGCAGCTCCTTTGTGCCGTATCCCAGCACGGGCACGCCGTGGGTCTCCAGGTACTCCAGGGTCAGGCCCAGGTCCAGAATGGACTTTGCCCCGGCGCACACCACCATGACGGGGGTATGCGCCAGCTCCTCCAAATCGGCGGAGATGTCCATGGTGGTCTCCGCCCCCCGGTGGACCCCGCCGATGCCGCCGGTGGCAAACACCTTGATACCCGCCATATGGGCGATAATCATGGTGGTGGTGACGGTGGTGGCCCCGTCCTGTCCCCGGGCACACAGCATGGCCAGATCCCGGCGGCTGGCCTTGGTGACGGCGGTGCCCGTCCTGCCCAGGTATTCGACCTCCTCCTTAGTACAGCCCGCCTTGAGCCGTCCGCCGATGACGGCGATGGTGGCGGGGACCGCGCCGTTCTCCCGGATGATGTTCTCCACCGCCAGGGCGGTCTCCACATTTTGGGGATAGGGCATGCCGTGGGAGATGATGGTGGACTCCAGGGCCACCACGGGCTTTCCGGCGGCAAGGGCCCCGGCCACCTCGGGGGATACGTCCAAATACTTGTTCATGCTCATTGTAAAATTCCTCCTTATTTTCATTCGCTGTGCTGAACCTTTGCGAAACGAAGTTTCGCAATCAAAAGTCTTTCTTTTTGCTTCTTTTTCTTTCATCAGAAAGAAAAAGAAGACATCCGCTCCACCAGTGCCTCGGCACTCATGGCCTCGTTGATGGTCTCGCCGCTTTCCATGGCGATGGCCGCCGCGGCCAAACCAGCCCGGGCAGTATCCTCCAGGGCGGTACCCTCCAGATAAGCCCAGGCCAGCGCCGCCATGAACGCGTCGCCGCAGCCGGTGGTGTTTACCATGCGCCCCTTCATGCAGGGCAGGCGCACACGGCCATTATGGTCGGCGGCAAGGACCCCCTCCCCGCCCAGGGAGATGAACACCCGGCGCAGGCCCGTCTCCAAAAGCGCGTCCGCCGCCCGGTTCAGGCTGTCCTCATCGGTGATTTTTACCCCGGACAGCAGCTCGGCCTCCATGCGGTTGGGCTTGAGGGTGTGGAGCCTGCCCAGCACTGGAAGAAGCTTTGGCCCCTTGGCGGTGGACACTGGGTCGGCAAAAATGGGGGGCTTCACATGCTGGGCCAGCCACGTGATGGCGTCGGCCGGGATGTTGGCATCCACGATGACCAACTGGGCGTTTTGCAGCAGCTGGGCCCGGGAGGCCAAAAACGCCGGGGTGATATGGCGGTAGATGTCCATATCGGACAGGGCCAGCTCCATCTCCCCCCTCTCGTCGGCGATGAAGAGGTAGGTGGACGTGCGCTCTCCCGGCACCTGGAGGGCCCGGCTGATGTCAATGCCCAGCTCCCCGCAGGAAGCGGCAATGCGCTGGGCGTGGCCGTCGTCTCCAAAGGCGGTGAGCAAGCGGGTGTCCACCCCCAAAAGGGCCATATTGTGGGCAATGTTCCTCCCCACGCCCCCCAGGCTCATGCGCACCACGCCGGGATTGGAGTCCGCCCGCACCAGCGGCGCACAGGACACGCCGCCAATGTCCATGTTCACGCCCCCTACCACCACGGCGTAG
The DNA here is from genome assembly GCA_949935795.1 of uncultured Oscillospiraceae bacterium. Taxonomy (GTDB): domain Bacteria; phylum Bacillota; class Clostridia; order Oscillospirales; family Oscillospiraceae; genus Enterenecus. The sequence goes on along the minus strand of CATLFX010000014.1, from coordinate 8,748 downwards.
GGTGCGGCGGACACGATATAACCCTTCCCGGCGATGTGTCCCTTTTTCATCAGGTTGGATATGTGCACCGCCACCGACGACCGGGCGATGCCCGCCTTATCCGCCAGCTCCTGCTGGGAAATGAGCGGGTTCTCCTCGATCCACCGCAGAATCTGCCGTTCCCGCTGGGTCATGGGCACCACTCCTAAACTTTTCTCTTTTTATTAAGCATATGCTTATATCCCAGATTTGTCAAGAGAAACTTCACGTTTTCAGAAAAAATCCGCGCCGCCTCACCCTGCGGCACGGATACGGAAAACCAGCCGGCGGTTGCCCGCCGACTGGCTGATGTTCAAAAATCCTGATTTTTGTCGGACAGCACCGTCCGCCGCTGATTGGCCTCTTCCTCCGTCTCCCAGGGGAGCACGTCCCCCGGCTCCTTCAGGTAGTTGAGGATCTGCCAGATCCCCTCCCCGGTGTAAGAGCTGACGTGGAAAATGGGGTTGGCCCCGGCCATCTCCAGCCAATGGTGAGCCCGCTCAATATCCCCATTCTCCTGGTCAATCTGGGTGACAATGCCAATCACGGGCCGGTTGGCACAGGCCGCCACACAGGGCGGGTATAGCGAATAAGGCTCAATGGTGCTCAGCAACAGGCCCACCACGTCCGCCTCATAGGAGTACAGCGCCAGCGCCCGGCCAAGATTGGCGGTCTGGGCATACTCCCCCGGCGTGTCGATGACCACACTGTGGTGGTTGACATACTGGGTCTTGTGGTAGTGGATAGTACCCCCCCGCAGGGCCTGGGTGAGGGTGGTTTTGCCGCACTCGCTGCGGCCCACGAACATGATCTTCTTCATGTCTTGGTGATCTCACACACCGTAAAGCCCAGCTTGTTTTGCAGGAAGCTGGTGATGCCCTGCATAGCGGACTGCACGTTGGAAATGCGCCCGGTGAAAATCAGCGTGCCGCTGAAACGGTCGATAAAGCCCATCTCCACCCTGGAGGTCTTGAGGGCCACGTCGCCCGCGATAACCGCCGTCTCCGACGGACACAGGCAGCAGATGCCAATGGCGGCCTGGGCGTAGTCCACATTAGGGTCCAGCCCCAGTTTTTTATAGATGATCTCGTCCGGGTTGGCGATGACATGGGCCAGAGTCACCTGTTTGCCGGGGACCGTCTCCTGGATAAGACGGATCTTGCCCTCCGTTGACGCGCCGAATTTCAACAGGCTGTCAAGGGGTTCCTTGTCCATGGCCAGCCACACTCCTTCATGATTTTCTGGATGGGACCGGCCCGACCGGTATCGTCCCGGCCGGGCTGGTCAAAAAAGGTCAGTTCAGCTTCTCCAGCAGGCCCTTGTGGGGAGAGGGGATCACGCAGGTGCTGGTGATGTCCCCGGTGTCCGCCAGCTGGGTCAGGCAGTTGTTGACGGCCGACTTCACAGCGGACACCTCGCCCGTCAGGATGAGGAAGCCCTTGCCGCCCAGCCCCCGGGCCACCCGCACGTCCATGAGGGTGACGTTGGAGGCCTTGGCCGCGATATCCGCCGCCCGCACGATGGTGAGGGCGGACATGGTCTCCACCATGCCGATGGCGGTGATCTTCTCCACCTCCACGGTGCCCATCAGGGCGCCGGGCACGGAGTCGTGCACATTGTTAATGGTGTGGTGGCAGATCAGGTAGGTCCCCGCCACCTGGCGGCCCCGCTCCATCGAGCTCTTGACGGCCCCCACCTGCCCGCAGATGAGGATGATGTATTTGCCCGGGCAGATGGCGGTGGCCACCAGCAGCTCCACATTGGCGGCCTTCAGCATTTCATCGGCGGTCTGCACCCCGGCGGGGATGCTTTTCAGCTCGATCAATCCAATCGACTTTCCCATAAGCGTCCTCTTTTCTTATGACTAGATTTCGTCAAGCCTGAATGACGATGCTGTCGCCGTCAATGGCCGCGATGGTCCCCGTAATGCTGGCGTGGAGGCTGGAGCCCAGCTTGCCCTCGGGAATTTGAGCGATGAGGTCGCCCTTGTTCACCTGAGCGCCCACGCTCACCACCGGCTGGGACGGGGCCCCCGCCCCCTGCCGCAGGGACAGAGTCACCTTGTCATAGGCGGGAACCGTCTCGTCCAGAGGCGCGGCCACGTCATACGCAGCCAGGCCCAGCTGATGGATCAGCTTGTGCACCGGATAGCGTTTGAAGTCCCGGAAGGGTGCGGCGTGCTCGGGCTGGTCGTGCAGTCCGTTGCGGATGCCCTTGCCCGCCAGGATGTTCTTCATGTTGTTGTTGAGCTTCCAGGGCTGGAGGCCCATGACGCAGGCGTACTCGCACAGACGGCAGCCCACGCACAGATAGGCGTTCATGGGGGTCTGCTCCGGGTCGCACAGGCTGCCGTAGGCCGCCACCCGCATAAGCTTATGGGGTTCGATGCGGTGGCCCAGCATATGGCGCGGGCACACCTCGGAGCACAGAGAGCACTGCATACAGGCCGTGGCCGCCCTCCGGGTGGAGTCGGTGACGGGCCGCTCCAGGCTCACCAGCAAGGGGTGCCCCACCGGGACCACAATGAGGCCCTTGGTGGTCTTGGTGATGGTGCTGTCCACGGGGACGATCTTGCCCATCATGGGTCCGCCGTTGACCACCTTGTAGTCGCTGACGGTGGGCCCGCCCGCCAAGGCCAGCGCCTGGGCCACGGTGATGCCCAGAGGCACCTTGACGGTCTTGGGCGTACGCACCGCGCCGGTGAGGGTGACATATTTCTCCACCACCGGTTTGCCCTGGGAGGCGTCCAGCACGTTCAGCGCGGTCTCCACATTGGTGACTACCACGCCCACGGCCAGGGGGATGCCCCCCTCGGGGACGATGCGGCCCGTAACCTCATAGACGATAACCTGCTCGTCGCCCGCCGGGTAAAAAGCCCCCAGCAGGTGGACGCTCAGCTTCGGGTGGGCGGGCAGGGCCTTTTTCAGCGACTCCGCTGCGGCGTGATAGTGCTCCTTCAGCGCCACCACGCCCTTTTCCGCCCCCAGATGGTCCACGATCAGGTCCAGGGCGGTGAGCAGCTTTTCCGCCTGACGGTCCATCAGCTGCTGGTCCACCCGGAGCAGGGGTTCGCACTCCGCCCCGTTGATGATGACCGTGTCAGCCTTGGCGTTGAGCTTGACGTGGGTGGGAAAGCCGGCGCCGCCGGCCCCCACCACGCCCGCGCTCTGGACCTGGGCGATCAAATTTTCAGACATAAGGCGCACCCCTTCCGATTATCGGACGTCCAGGCCTCCGACCAGCACACATCTGCGCCGCCGGGCGAAGGACTTGGCCGAGGTCAGACCCTCTCCGGTGGGGCCGGCGATGGTGAATGTGGTGTAGCCCTCGCCGCCCACGCCGATGCCGGCGTAGGAGGGGCCGTTCTTCACAAAGATGGTGGTCTGGATCAGCTTGGCCATCTTGGTCAGCTTATCCACGTTCCGGGAGTGCATCATGGCGGTGTGGCGGTTGCCGTGCTCCACCCGGACGGCCATGTCGATGGCGGCGTCCACGTCGGGCACCCGCACCACGGGCAGGATGGGCATCATCAGCTCCACCTGCACGAAGGGGTGCTCCTCCTTGGCCTCCATCATGATGACCTTCACCTCGGGGCCGACGCTGATGCCCACCTTCTCCAGGATGTACTTGGCGCTCTTGCCCACGTAGTCGGTAACGGGGTGCTTGCCGTCCTCCTTGACCACCAGCTTCACCAGCTTGTCGATGATCTCGGGGTCCTTCACCTCGTAGGCGCCACACTTCTTCATGTTGAACATGAGGTAGTCCGCGATGGAGTCCACCGCGATAACTTCCTTCTCCGCGATGCAGGGCAGGTTGTTGTCAAAGCTGCACCCGTCCACGATGTCCTGGGCGGCCTTCTCGATGTTGGCGGTCTCGTCCACCACCACGGGGGGGTTGCCCGCGCCCGCGCCGATGGCCTTCTTGCCGCTGGACAGCACCGTCTTGACGATAGCGGGGCCGCCGGTGGCCACCAGCATCCGCACCGCGGGATGGTTCATCATGGCGTTGGTGTTCTCAATGGAGGGCTCGGACACGGTGACCACCAGGTTGGCGGGCGCGCCCACACGGGCCAGGGCCCGGTTGATGAGCTGGATCAGGTGCAGGGACACCATCTTGGCCCGGGGATGGGGGCTGAACACCACGGAGTTGCCCGCCGCCAGCATCCCGATGGAATTGCAGATCACCGTCTCGGTGGGGTTGGTGGTGGGGGTGATGGAGCCGATGACGCCGAAGGGGGAATACTCCACCAGCGTCAGGCCGTCGTCGCCGCTCATGGCCTCGGTGGTCAAATCCTCAATGCCGGGGGTCTTGGTGGCCGCCAGGCGGTTCTTGATGAGCTTATACTCATAGCCGCCCATGCCGGTCTCTTCCACCGCCAGGCGGGAGATGTAGTCCAGATTCTCCTCTTCCAGAACCACGTCCCGGATGGCCTGGACGTACTTGGCCCGGTCGGCCATGGAGCAGTTCAGATACTGCTTCTGGGCGGCGGCAGCGGCCTCCACGGCCTCGTTCATGGTGGCGAACACGCCCCAGTCGCCGCCCGCGGCGGCGCAGTTGGGCTCGGCGCTGCCCATGTCCACTTTGCTGAGCACCTTCTGGACAATGCTGGCCACCAGTTTTTCATCTACGTTCATATGTGGTTCCCTCCTCAAATTGACATTGCGTAACGCGCGATCTCCATGTCCTGCTCCACCGTCCCACCGGACACGCCGATCCCCCCGGCCACCTTGCCGTCCACGATGTAGGGGAATCCGCCGCCGAACAGCACAATCTTGCCCGGGTTGGCGTTTTCAATGCCATACAGGGGGCCGTCGGGCCGGGAGGCCGCGCCCAGCTCGTGGGTAGGCATCTGGAAGGCATAGGCGGTATAGGCCTTGCCGGCCGATACCTCCACACTGCCCACCAGCGCCCCCTCCATCCGCTGAAGGAGCATCAGGTTGCCCCCCGCGTCTACGGCGGAGAACACCACCGGCACACCCAGCTCCTTGGATTTCTCCTCGGCCCGCTCTGCCATGCGGTGGAGGATCTCCAGGCTCATGGGAGGAAAACCGCCGCTATTCTGCTGTGCCATCGCCTCTTTCACCAGATCCGTCACCTTTTCCCGCATCTGGGTCAGGTCCTCCTGGAGGCGCGCCATGGCGTAGATGGCGTCGGACAGCCGGTTGATATAGCGCACCAGCACTTCCCGCACGGGCAGTTCCACCATCCGCCGCTCCGCCCGCCGGACGATGGTCCGGGCCACGTGGAGGGCCGCCGAGGCGGGGTCCACGCCGGGGATGACGAAGTGGGTCTGCTTGCCGGTGGTGAGGGTGCAGGTGTCCACCACCCCCTCCAGAAACGCCACGTCCTCCTGGTCGATGTTCCCCTTGAGGGCGGCGGCGGTCTCCGGGGAATCGCTCGCCAATTCCGCGCCCACGGAGAACAGCCGCCCTTGGATCTTGCGGACCGTGGCGCGGATAAATTCGTTGTCTGTCTGGGTATAGGCCAGGCCCAGCATGGAGTTGGCCTCGTCGATGGTGCCGTAGCACTCCACCTTGGGGTCGGATTTGCTCACCCGGCCCCCGCCGACGAGACTGGTCTGGCCTTTGTCGCCGCCCTTGGTGTAGAGGTTCGCCATCAGCCCACCTCCACCGTGTCCACAATGCCCACGATGGCCTTGTCAATGGGGGCCGAGGCGTTCTGGAACACGTACCGGGCGGAGCTGCCCTGGCTGACGATGACGATTTCGCCGGTGCCCGCGCCCACGGAGTCCACCGCGATCTCGGTGGAGCCCTCCCGCTCCAGGCGCTCGGTGAGCTTCTCCACGATGAGCAGCTTCATCCCGACTAAATCCTTGTTCTTACTGGTGGAGACCACGGTGCCGATCACTCTGCCTAAATACATTTCGCTCCACCTTTCTATGATTCGATTTGAATGGCCACGCCCCGCATGCGGGCCTCGTCGGAGGCCAGGGCGGTGACAATGGTGCCGCGGGGCACAACGATGACCGCGCCCTGAGGGGCGGTGTTCACCGCCTTCACGCCGAGGATTTTGCCTGTCATGGCGGGACGGATCACCTTGCCGTCCCGGGCCCCGCCGCCCTGGGTTTTGGCGGGAGCCTCAGCCTTCTTGGCCGCCGTCCGGGCGGGCAGGAAGCTGGTGACGGCCTTGCGTACCGCTTGAGCCATTCCCTCCGCCGGGGTCAGCCGGGCTCCATAGGCCTGGAGCTTCTCCAGGTTCTCATGGAGCGCGTCCCGCATGGCGGGGGTCATGTGATAGCCCAGCTTGGCCCGCATGGGGTTGTCCGGACAGGCGCCGTCTACGGCGACCACCACGTTTTTTCCCTTCAGCAGCCCATTGAAAATCATGGTGGCGGCGGGGGTCTCCGGCATGCAGTTGGCCAGATAGGCCGCTGTGCGCACCGTCAGGGCGGGCACCAGGATGGTATCAAACCGGGCGGCCACCTGCTCGGGGAAGCCGTCCGGCGACTCCACCCAGAGCTCCTCCGGGTCCAGAGCGGCCCGCACGGCCTCCTCCCCCGTCACGTACATGGCGCTGCGGGTCATGAGCACGTGGTAGGTGAATCCTTCCTTCCGCAGCTCCTTCAAGCCTTCCAGCGCGGTGGGTACGCCGATGGCCGCGCCGGTGACGATCACCAGCGCCCGCTTCTGCCGGTCTATCAGTTTTCGGACCACCCGCTCCGCCAGCTCGTCCGCCAGCAGGGTCATGGCCAGGTCATGTCGTTCCTGTTCTGTCAATGGTCCTCACCTGCCTTAATTGGTGCAGTTCATGGCGATGCCCAGCGGCGTCACCAGCAGCGGGGCCGCCGGCTTCACCACAGGGATCTCCAGATATTTTTGGAACACGGTCTCGAACTCGGTGAAGCAGCACGCGCCCCCCACCACATAGACCGTGTCCACCGGGTATTTCGCCAGGCAGCGCTTGACGATGGCGGCCATTTTCTCCACCACCGGCTTGATCACCGGGAACACGCTGTGCTCCTGGGCCGGGTCCCGTTTCATCAGCTCGGCCTCGTGGGTGTCGCACCCGTGGAAGCCCGCCAGCACCAGCGTCATATGGGTGCCGCCGGTGGGCTCGTCGTCCACGAAGATCACCTCGCCGTCCTTCAGGATGCTGATGCCGGTGGTCCCTCCGCCCACGTCAACCACTGCCCCGTCCGTAATACCCAGCACAGAGGCCGCCGCCGTGGGCTCATCCACGGTGCTGGTAAGGCGGAACCCTGCCGCCTCCACCACGTTGCCGATGGCCTTGACACTTCCGGACACGATGCCCGGCGGAATGGCACAGCCCGCCGCGTCCAGCGTTACGCCCAGCTGGTCCTCCAGCTCGGCCTTCAGCCGGGTGACGGTGCGCACAGCGCCCATATAGTCCACCACCACGCCGTCCCGCACCACGGTGGAGGGGTAAGTGATCCCGGCCACAGGCCGGTTCTCCTCATCCACCACGGCCAGCACGATGTTGGCGGTGCCCAGGTCCACGCCGGTGCGCAGGACCCCCGTCCAGGGGTTATTCCGATGTTCTTCAATGAGGCGCTCAAACTCCACTAAGGTTTCGTTGCACGCCCCCATGTCATGGCTCATATCCGTTCTCCACCCTCAAGTCTTTGCTCAGTCCACAATAATGTAGGCCCGGTCGCCGTTCTTTACGCCAAAGGCGTTGGCCTCGTCCACGTCGATGTGCATTTCCGGTGCGAACTGCTCCGACACCCGGATGAGCACGTTGTGGAAAATGCCTCCCCGCAGTCCGCGGATCTCCACCTTCACCATCTGCTTATCCTTCACGCCCATGCGCTGGGCGTCCTCGGGAGTCAGATGGATGTGGCGCAGTGCGGCAATGGTGCCCGTGTCTTTCTCAATGGTCCCCTTGGGGCCCACGATGGTCACCCCAGGGGTGCCCGCCAGCTTGCCAGACTCCCGAATGGGGGGCCTCACGCCCAGAGCGAACCCGTCGGTGACGGAAATCTCCACCTGGGACTCGCTCCGCAGGGGGCCGAGCACGCGCACGCGGCTCAGCTCCCCCTTGGGCCCATGGAGGGTAACGGTCTCCTCGCAAGCATACTGGCCCGGCTGGCCCAGTTCCTTTTTAAAGGTCAGCTCGCTGTCCTGACCAAACAGGATGTCCATATCCTTCCGGTCCAGATGGATGTGCCGGTTGGACACGCCGATGGGCACCGAGCGCTGGAATTTCTCCAGCTCTTCGATGACCAGCCGGGTGACCAGTTGGACGAACATCTCATAGGTCTGTTTCTCCACGGTTCATACCACCTTATTACAGGTCTTTGGGCAGGATCTTCTCCACGTCGGTGTGGGGCCTGGGGATCACGTGGACAGAGACTACCTCGCCCACCTTCTCGGCAGCGACGGACCCCGCGTCCACAGACGCCTTGACGGCGCCCACGTCGCCCCGGACCATGACGGTGACCAGGCCGGAGCCGATCTTCTCATAGCCGATCAGGGTCACGTTTGCGGACTTGGTCATGGCATCGGCGGCCTCAATGGCGCCCACCAGACCCTTGGTCTCGATCATGCCGAGAGCTTCACCCTTATTCATAGTTACCTCCTAGTGATCGTCTCGCGATCGTGCTTATTGTTTGCGCCTGCCGCCCTTTTTGGCGGGGGCCTTCCGGGCCGCCTTGGGCTTGGCCGGGGCGGTCTCCTCTACGGCGGGGGCCTCCTCCGCCGGAGGCGCGGACTCTTCAGCGGGCGCTTCCGCCGCGGGGAGTTCCCCCTC
>CATLFX010000013.1 GCA_949935795.1 uncultured Oscillospiraceae bacterium | reverse complement strand
AATCGAAATACTATGTACCCTGGAGAAAAGAAAAATAGGGCAAGCAAAACCGCCCTGCTGAATTTGTCGTTCAGCAGGGCGGTTCGCTTGCCCTTTGCAATCATTCTCTTGTGTGACCGGGTTGAAACGAATAGTATCAAACCAGTATCACAAGGCAAAGTGACAGGTCAAAAACCCTGTATTCATGCGGGTTTGCGCCGTTTTGACGGTCATTCCCACTCAATCGTCGCCGGGGGCTTGCTGGTGATGTCGTACAAAGCCCGGTTGACCCCCTTCACCTCATTGACAATGCGCACACCTACCCGGTCCAGCAGATTGTAGGGGATACGGGCCCAGTCCGCCGTCATGAAATCGTCGGTGGTCACCGCCCGGAGGGCCACGGCATAATCGTAGGTCCGGCCGTCCCCCATCACCCCCACCGAGCGTATGTTGGTGAGGGCGGCGAAAAACTGGCTCAGGTATTGGTCCTGACCGGAGGCAGCCATCTCCTCCCGGAAGATGGCGTCCGCCTCCCGGAGCATGTCCAGCTTCTCCCGGGTGACCTCCCCGACGACCCGGATGGCCAGCCCCGGACCGGGGAAGGGCTGGCGGGCCACCAGATACTCCGGCAGGCCCAGCTCCCGGCCCAGCTGGCGCACCTCGTCTTTGAACAGAAGCCGCAGAGGCTCCACAATCTCCTTAAAATCCACGTGGTCCGGCAGGCCGCCCACGTTGTGGTGGCTCTTGATGACGGCGGCGTCTCCCGCCCCGGACTCGATGACGTCAGGGTAGATGGTGCCCTGGGCTAAGAAGTCCATGGCCCCCGCCTTTTTGGCCTCCTCCTCGAATACCCGGATGAACTCCTCACCGATGATTTTCCGTTTGCGCTCTGGCTCCTCAACCCCGGTCAGCTTGGACAGGAACCGCTCCGCCGCGTCCACCCGGACGAAATTCAAGGCCCATTTGGAGAACGCGGCTTCCACCTCGTCCCCCTCGTTTTTCCGCATGAGGCCATGGTCCACAAAGACGCAGGTGAGCTGTCCGCCCACCGCCTCGGCCAGCAGGGCCGCCGCCACGGAGGAGTCCACCCCGCCGCTGAGGGCCAGCAGCACCTTGCCGTCCCCGATTTTTTCCCGCAGGGCTTTGACCGCGGTGCGCTTGTAGTCCTCCATGGTCCAGTCCCCAGCCGCGTGGCACACCTTGTAGAGAAAGCTGCGGATCATATCGGTACCGTGCTGGGTATGGTTCACCTCGGGGTGGAACTGGACCCCGTAGAATCCCCGCGCCTCGTCGGCGATGGCCGCGGTAGGGCAGGCGGAGGAATGGGCCGTGAGGGCGAAGCCCTCGGGCGCCCGCTCCATGTAGTCCCCGTGGCTCATCCAGGTGACGCCGGTGTCCGGCAGGCCCTGGAACAGGGCGCAGCCGGTGTCGAATTGGGTCTCCGTCTTGCCGTACTCTCGGGCGGAATCGTCCTGGGCGGCGGTGACCCGGCCGCCCAGCAGGTGGGCCATCAGCTGGCAGCCGTAGCAGATGCCCAGAATGGGCACACCCCAGGTGAAAACCTCAGGGTCCACCTTGGGAGAGCTGTCCAGATACACCGAATTGGGCCCCCCGGTGAAGATGATGCCGATGGGGTCCATGGCTTTTAACTGGGCCAGGGGGGTGGTGTAGGGCTTGACCTCGCAGTATACCCCGCACTCCCGCACCCGCCGGGCGATGAGCTGGTTATACTGCCCGCCGAAATCCAGGACAATGACAAGCTGATGGCTCATATGCTCACTCCTTTTACCGCCAGAGGAAATCATCCAGCGCCCTGTCCTCAAAGACCAGGGCGCCCTCGTGCTTTTCTTTGTCACGAACAGGGAGAAAGGGGTCCAGCACCGTGATCCGCCTGCCGCACTGGGGGCAGCGGTACTGGATGGCCCCGCAGGCGTACATCCCCGGCGGGATATCCCCTTTGCTTTCTATCGTCCACAGCTCCTCCATGTAGTAGCCGGGGTCCTTGTGTTCCACATAGTGGCCCACCGTCTGGTTGGGCAGGGCAAACAGCCGCCGGCGGGCCTCCTCCATCTCGCGCTTGCAGTCCCGGCACCAGTTGTCCTGGAGCCGGGCAAGCATCCTGCTGAACAGCCCCATATCAGGAACCCGAGGCCTGCTTGGCCGTTTCCAGGATCTGCACCATCATGTCCGCCTTGGAGATGGCCTCCAGAATCTTGGGGTCGTCCATTTTCCAGCGCTGGTTGGAGGTGAAGGTGTTCACCCGCACTTTGACATTGTCGATGAGAAACAGAAAGCCCACCCGGTTGGTGCCCCGCATGAAGCCCGCGCCGCCCGCGCCGTCCTCAGCCCAGGCCTTGGTGATGCGCCCGGCCGGAAGGACGAACAGTTCAAAGGGATTCCAGAAGAACAGCAGTGCCACCTTGCCGTGCTGAACGTCCACCACCACGGTCTGGTTGCCGCCATAGAAAGTTTGATTGCGGTAAAAGCCTTGGGCGTCCAAGTCCTTCATCATCTTCTTTTTCTTCTGATTCCAGATGGCGGTGGGGCCCAGAATCCACCAGGCCACGGCCGCCACCGAGGGGCACAAGAGGCAGATCACCGCACCCGCCCCTCCGTCACGGAAGAAAGCGGCGCCGATGAACCCCATCACGGCAATGAACACAATGGGGACAAGGATGGTCAGCAGCAGATAGACGGCATTTGTCTTTTTCACAGGCGCTTCGTTCATGCTTCACTCTCTCCTTTTTAAACATTCGCCGTGGACGCAGGGGGCGGGACGCTGCTCCCTGCCCCTTTCGCTGCCGGATGTCAGGCTCAGATTTTCGTGATGTCGATGGCCTGGAGGTCCCGGCTCCGGCCCTGCTGGCGGGCGGTGAGCAGGGCCCGGGCGGTGTCGATAGCGGTGACACAGCCCACGGAGTGCTCCACCGTGGCCCGGCGGATCTTGAAGCCGTCGGTGTTCTGCTTCCTTCCCCGGGTGGGGGTGTTGATGACCAGGTCGATGGTGCCGGAGGCAATCATGTCCATGATGTTGGGGTGGGCTTCGGACACCCGGGCCACGGTGGTGCAGGGTACGCCCGCCTCCGCCAGGGTCCGGCAGGTGCCCTCAGTGGCCAGAATCTCCACGCCCTGGTCGGCAAAGCCCCGGGCGATGCCGATGGCCTCCCCCTTGTCCTCGTCCTTCACGGTGAGGATGATGCGCCCGCCCTTCTTGGGAGCCCGCATATTGGCCCCCTTGAAAGCCTTCAGCAGGGCCTGGGGGAAGGACTCGGCGATGCCCAGCACCTCGCCGGTGGACTTCATCTCGGGGCCCAGGCCGGTGTCCACGTCCGCCAGCTTCTCAAAGGAGAACACCGGCATTTTCACCGCGAAATAGTCCGCCTCCCGGTAGATGCCCGTGCCGTAGCCCAGGTCCTTCAGCCGCTGTCCCAGCATCACCTTAGTGGCCAGGTCGATGATGGGCACCCCCGTTACTTTGGAGATATAGGGGATGGTGCGGGAGGAGCGGGGATTCACCTCGATGACATACACCTTATCGTCGTAAATGATGAACTGGATGTTGATGAGGCCGACGACCCCCAGGGCTTTCGCCAGGTCGTGGGTGTAGCGCTCAATGGTTTTTTTGTGCTTGTCCTCCACATGGACGGAGGGATAGACGGAGATGGAGTCCCCGGAGTGGACCCCGGCCCGCTCCACGTGCTCCATGATGCCGGGGATGAGCAGGTCCTCGCCATCGAACACGCCGTCCACCTCCACCTCCCGGCCCATCAGGTATTTGTCCACGAGAATGGGGTGCTCCTGGACAGTCTGGTTGATGATGCGCATGAAATCGGTGATGTTGCGGTCGTTATAGGCGATCTCCATCCCTTGCCCCCCCAGCACGTAAGAGGGGCGCACCAGCACCGGGTAGCCGATCTCGTTGGCCGCTTTCAGCGCCTCCTCGGTGGTGAACACCGTCTGGCCCTTGGCCCGGGGGATGCGGCACTGGTTCAGAATTTCGTCGAACCGCTCCCGGTCCTCGGCGGCGTCCACGCCGTCGGAGGAGGTGCCCAGGATGGGCACACCCATGTCGGTCAGTGCTTTCGCCAGCTTGATGGCGGTCTGCCCGCCGAACTGGACCACCGCCCCCCAGGGCTTCTCCTGCTCCACGATATTCTGCACGTCCTCGGCGGTGAGAGGCTCAAAGTACAGCTTATCCGCCACGTCGAAGTCGGTGGAGACCGTCTCCGGGTTGTTGTTGACGATGATGGTCTCGTAACCCAGCCGCTTCAGCGCCCACACGGAGTGGACGGAGCAGTAGTCGAACTCGATGCCCTGGCCGATGCGGATGGGGCCGGAGCCCAGCACCAGCACCTTTTTCCGTCCGGTGTCTAGGCTGTCCGCCTCGTTCTCCCCGTCGTAGGAGGAGTAGTAGTAGGGGGTCTCCGCGTCAAACTCGGCGGCGCAGGTGTCCACCATTTTAAAGCTGGGCACGATGCCGTACCGCTCCCGCAGGGCCTTCACGTCCTTCTGCTCCATGCCGCACAGCCAGCCGATGTAGCTGTCGGCAAAGCACATCTCCTTGGCCCGGTGGAGGGTGTCGGCGTCCGGTTCGCCCTTGCACATGATAAGGGCCTGCTCCATGTCGATGATGTTTTTGAAGCGGTTGAGAAACCAGATATCCATACGGGTGATGGAATTGATCTTTCTGGGCGAGACGCCCCGGCGGATGGCCTCAGCCACCACGAACAGGCGCTCGTCGTCCACGTTCACCAACAGGTCCTCGATCTCGTCGGTGTACAGGTCGTCCAGCTTGGGCAGGCGCAGGGCGCGGACGTTCAGCTCCAGGGAGCGGATGGCCTTCATCAGCGCCCCCTCGAAAGAGTTGGCGATGGCCATCACCTCGCCGGTGGCCTTCATCTGAGTGCCCAGGGTGCGGCTGGCGGTGGTGAACTTGTCGAAGGGCAGGCGGGGGATTTTCAGGACGCAGTAATCCAGCGTAGGCTCAAAGCAGGCGGTGGTCTTTCCGGTGACGGCGTTGGGGATTTCATCCAGCGTGTAACCCAGCGCGATTTTTGCCGCCACTTTTGCAATCGGGTAGCCCGTGGCCTTGGAGGCCAGTGCGGAGGAACGGGACACCCGGGGATTGACCTCGATGACCGCGTACTCATAGGAATCGGGATTCAGGGCAAACTGACAGTTGCAGCCCCCCTCAATGCCCAGAGCGGTGATGATGTCCAGCGCGGCGGACCGGAGCATTTGATACTCCCGGTTGGCAAGGGTCTGGGTGGGGGCCACCACGATGGAGTCGCCGGTGTGGACGCCCACCGGGTCCAGGTTTTCCATGGAGCAGATTTGGATCACGTTCCCGGCGGAGTCCCGCATGACCTCGAACTCGATCTCCTTCCACCCGGCAATGCACCGCTCGATAAGCACCTGGCCCACCCGGGAAAGGTGAATACCCCGGTCGGCGATTTCCCGTAGGGAGGGCTCGTCGTAGGCGATGCCGCCGCCGGTGCCGCCCAGGGTGTAGGCGGGCCGGACGATGACCGGATAGCCGATCTGCTCGGCAAAGGCCACGGCCCCGTCCACGCTTTCCACCACGTCGGAGGTGACGCAGGGCTGGCCGATGGACTCCATGCAATCCTTGAAGCCCTGGCGGTCCTCCGCCTTGTGGATGGACTCGGGGCTGGTGCCCAGCAGGCGCACGCCGTATTTTTCCAGGGTCCCGTTCTCGTGAAGGGCCATGGCCAGGTTCAGGCCCGTCTGCCCGCCCAGGGTGGGCAGGACCGAATCGGGGTGCTCCATCTGAATGATCTGGGTCACGCTGTCCACGTTCAGCGGCTCGATATAGACGTGGTCGGCAATGTCTTTATCCGTCATGATGGTGGCGGGGTTGGAGTTGACCAGCACCACCTCCACGCCCTCCTCCTTCAGGGCGCGGCAGGCCTGGGTCCCGGCGTAGTCGAACTCGGCGGCCTGGCCGATGACGATGGGGCCGGAGCCCAGAACGAGGACTTTTTTGATATTCGGGTCCTTAGGCATTGCGGGCACCTCCCAAGTCGATGATCTGGGGTTCCCCGCCCCCGCAGGGGGCGGGGAAATTCATATTCAAAGTCTTAGGCATTGTCCCTACCTCCCATGGAAACGATGAAGCGGTCGAACAGGTATTCCGTATCCTCCGGGCCGGGGCTGGCCTCGGGGTGGAACTGGACCGTAAAACAGTTGGGCCGCTTGTATTTCAAACCCTCCACCGTGCCGTCGTTCACGTTCATGTGGGACACCTGGGCCACTGAGGGGTCCACGCTGTCCCCGTCCACCACATAGCCGTGGTTCTGGCTGGTGATGAAGCAGCGGCCCGCCTCCAGGTCTTTGACCGGATGGTTGCCGCCCCGGTGGCCGAACACCATTTTATGGGTTTTCGCGCCTGTGGCCAGCGCTAAAAGCTGATGGCCCAGGCACACGGCAAACAGGGGGATATTGGACTCGTACAGCGCCCGGACTTCCTTGATGATGTCCACATTGTCCGCCGGGTCGCCGGGGCCGTTGGACAGCATTACGCCGTCAAAGCCGCCGTCCAAAACATCCTTGGCCGGGGTGTGGGCGGGGAACACCGTCACCTCGCACCCCCGTTTGCGCAGGCACTCGATCATGTTCTGCTTGACGCCATAGTCCATCAGCGCCACCCGGTAATTCAGGTCGCCGATGGGCGCGTATACCTGGACCTGCTCCCGGGTTACCCGCTCCACGGTGCCGGACACCCGGTAGGCCGCCAGCTTGTCCATGACCTCCCGGACATGAAAATGCTCCGCACAGGTGATCATGCCGTTCATGGTCCCCTGGCTGCGGAGAAGCTTTGTCAAGGCACGGGTATCCACACCCTGAATGCCCACGATATCATGTTCGCGCAAATAGTCGCCCAGGCTGCCCTCACAGCGGAAATTGCTGCCCATGGGGGACAAATGGCGCACCACCAGCGCCTCCGCCCAGGGCCGGACGGACTCGTTGTCCTCGTGGTTCACGCCGTAATTGCCCATGAGGGGATAGGACATGACCACGCCCTGCCCGGCGTAGGAGGGGTCGGTCAAGATCTCCTGGTATCCGGTCATGGAGGTGTTGAACACCATCTCGCACACCCGGTCACCCATGGCGCCGATGGCGTCTCCACGGAACACCGCGCCGTTGGACAAAATCAAAGTCGCTTTCACGCTCGCATCCCACCTTTATTTTTACTTTGTCTATTTTACTGGCCTCACCTTCAAAAATCAAGAAAATCTCGCTCTCTTTTTGCTGTTCTCACGAAAATTGGAGGTTTGGACAAACTGTAGGCATATCCGCCCCATCTCAAGGGCAAAATGTTCAAGCGGCAGTTCAACCTTGACTCTCAGGGAGGTTTTTTATATGTTCGTGGTACTCATACGCACGGTGCTGCTCTACCTGTTTATCATCGCGGGCATCCGCCTGCTGGGCAAGCACCAGATTGGACAGTTGGAGCCCTCCGAGCTGGTGCTCACCCTCATCATCGCCGACCTGGCCTCCGTCCCCATGCAGGACAACGGCATCCCCTTGCTGTCCGGGCTGATCCCCATCGTGGTGCTGCTGGCGCTGTCCTCTATCATTTCGGTGCTGTGCACCCGGTCCATCAAATTCCGGACCCTGCTGTGCGGCAAGCCCTCCATTATCGTGGAAAACGGGCAGGTTTTAGAGGCGGAGCTGCGAAAGAACCGCCTCACCATCGACGAGCTCATGGAGGAGCTGCGCATAAAGGGATATTCCGACTTCAAATCCATCAAATTCGCCCTGCTGGAAACGAATGGGCAGCTGTCCGTCCTCCCCTTCGCCGCCGACAAGCCCGTCACCGCCGCCCAGATGGGGGTGTCCGTCCAGGAGACCGGCCTGCCCGTGGTTCTTATCAGCGACGGGCGGCTGCTGGAGCACAATTTGAAGGGGGCGGGATATGAGCACAATTGGCTGGAAAAGCAGCTGGCGGCCCACGGTCTCCACTCTCCCCGGCAGGCGTTTCTGCTCACTGTGGACGAGACCGGCGGCACCTGCTGCGTTCCCAAAAGGGAGGTGAAAAAATGAGACGGCTTTATATCTCCGCCGCGCTGGTCCTTTTGCTGGCGGTGTTGTCCGGGCTTCACGTCTGGCATCTGAACGATTTTACAGAAGAGCTGGCCGGACGGCTTTCCAAAGCCCAGGAGATGGCCGGTCAGGAGGACTGGGAGGGAGCGGCCCGGCTCACCCGGGAGGTCAAGGACCTCTGGATGAAGCATGAGGGTTACCTGCACGTTACCCTGCGCCACGAGGACATCGACGCCGTCCTCATCTCGCTGGACGAGACGCTCGCCTTCCTGGAGGGGGCGGAGAAACAGCCCGCCGAATACGCCGCCTCCAACGCCCGGCTGCTCACTCAGTTGGGGTTGCTGGTGGAGGCGGAGCTTCCCACACTGACGAATATACTATGAGAAAGAGCGCTTCCAAAAGGCCCCTGCGGGGAGCGGGGGCTTTTGTCCTGCCTGTTGCCTCTTGTTTCTTCTGTTTCGTTGTGGTATAATTTACATTCAAGCATAAAATAGGAGTAGAATAGGCAGACGGTAAGGAGCTATCACCATGAAAATTGTTGTTTTGGCCGGCGGGCTCAGCCCGGAACGGAACGTATCCCTGTCCAGCGGCTGCAAGGTGTGCGCCGCCCTGCGGGAGCGGGGGCATGAGGCCGCGCTGATCGATATGTATTTGGGGACGGAGGGGGACCCCCAGGCCCTGTTTTCCGCCCCCATCCCGGAGGAGCTGACGAAGATCGGCCGTCAGGCCCCGGATCTGGAAGCTGTGAAGGCGTCCCGGGCGGCCGGCGGAGAAAGCCAGTTCGGCCCCGGTGTGCTGGAGGCGTGCTGCATGGCGGACGTGGTGTTTTTGGGCCTCCACGGCGCCTGCGGCGAGGACGGCCGGGTTCAGGCCGCCTTCGACCTCATGGGCATCCCCTACACCGGGGCGGGTTATCTGGGCAGCGCCATCGCCATGGATAAGGACCTGACCAAGCGGCTGGCGGCCCCTCTGGGGGTGCGCACTCCAAAGTGGGAGCTGGTGCGGTATACCGCGGCCGATATCCCCGCCCTGACCCAGCGGCTGGAGCTGCCCTGCGTGGTGAAGCCCTCCGCCTCCGGCTCCTCCATCGGCGTGTCCATCGTCCACGACCGTCAGGCCCTGTCCGCCGCCCTCGCCCAGTGCCTGGACTTCGGCGGCGTGTGCGTGGTGGAGCAGTACATAGCCGGGCGGGAGATCCAGGTGGGCATTTTGGAGGACCGGGCCCTGCCCTCCATCGAGATCATCCCCAAGACCGGCTTTTACGACTACGAGAACAAATACCAGCCCGGCGCGGCGGAGGAAATCTGCCCCGCTCCCATTCCGGCGGATTGGGAGGCCCGACTGGGCGAGGCGGCGCTGACGGTATTTCACGCTTTGGGTCTGTCGGTGTACTCCCGGGCGGACTTCATTGTCACTGAGGACGGCACCCCCTGGTTTTTGGAGATCAACACCCTGCCCGGCATGACCCCCACCAGCCTTCTGCCCCAGGAGGCGGCGGCGGTGGGTATCGGCTACGGCGAGCTGTGCGAGCGGATCATTGAGGCGTCCTTGGACGCACGGGAAGCGCGACGATAGACGCACAGGGGAGCTTGGACCGCAGCGAGCTTTACAAACCAAAGATCGCGCCGCGATCCTGTTTGTGAAGCGAGACGGAGGGAAAGCGACCCGACCGTGCGTCCAATCGGAGCGTGACAAGGATGCACTGTTGCAATTGGGAAAATGAGAGGAGCGCCATCATTATGGAGGCACTGACACTGAGACAGCTGCTGGAGGCGGTAAACGGGACCCTGCTGGGGGACTTTGACGATTTGGAGGCTGCGGCGGTCCAGGTGAGCACCGACAGCCGGAACATCGAACCGGGCTGCCTGTTTATCCCCCTGGAGGGGGAGCGGTTCGACGGCCACTCGTTCATCAACGCCGCCCTGGAGGCCGGGGCGGCGGGGTGCCTCACCGCCCGGGAGCGGGAGAGCTATCTGCCCGGCAAGTTCTACATCAAGGTGCGCTCCACCCAGCGCGCCCTGTGGGAGCTGGCCCGGTACTATAAACAGCTGTTCCCCATCCCCTTCATCGCCATCACCGGTTCGGTGGGCAAGACCACCACAAAGGACATGACGGCGGCGGTGCTGGGGGCCAAGTTCTGCGTCCACAAGACGGAGGGCAACTTTAACAATGACATCGGCGTGCCCCTTACCCTGCTGAAGCTGGAAAAGCGGCACGAGGTGTGCGTGGTGGAGATGGGCATGGACCACGCCGGGGAGATTGACTACCTGGGCAAGCTGGTGGAGCCGGATATGGCCCTGATTACCAACATCGGCGACGCCCACATTGAGAATCTGGGCAGCCGGGAGAACATTTTTAAGGCCAAGTGCGAGATCTTCCCCCACCTGAAAAAGGACGGCCTGGCGGTTCTCAACGGGGATGACCCCCTGCTTGCCACCCTCAGGGGAGAGCTCCCCCAGCGCACGTTGTTTGTGGGGAGCGGCCAGGGGCTGGATTACACCGCCTGCGACCTGAGCAGCGACGGCGCGGGCCACCTGTCCTGCCGGGTCAAGACCCCCCGGAGCCAGTTCGAGGCCAATATTCCCGCCCTGGGCAGTCATATGATCTATCCCACCCTCATGGCCGCCGCCGTGGGGGAGGCCCTAGGCATGGCCCCCGACGAGATCGTCCGGGGCATCGGGGCCTTCCTGCCCACCAAGATGAGGATGAATATCCTGCGCTGTAAGGGCGATATCGTGATTTTAAACGACGCCTACAACGCCAACCCTCAATCCATGCGGGCCGCCGCCGCCGTGCTGGGAGACGCGGGCCAAAAGCGTCGGAAGGTGGCTGTAGTGGGGGACATGAAGGAGCTGGGCCCCGGCTCGGAGCAGTTCCACCGGGCGGTGGGGGGCTATTTCGCCCAGGCCGGGGCGGACCGGCTCATCGCCGTGGGCGACCTGGCCCGCTTCATGGCCGAGGGGGCCAAGGCCGCGGGGCTGGAGCAGTCCGATTATTATCCCACTTTGGACGCGGCGAAAAACGCCCTGTCCCGGGAGGTGCGGGCGGGCGTGACCATTCTGGTCAAAGCGTCCCGCTCCATGGCCTTCGAGAAAATCGTGGACTTCCTGCTGTCCAACGTGCCGGGATGATACTTTTTCTTGAAAGAAAAAGTATCCAAAAAGAACTTTAAATCGCTGACGAACAGGTACAGAACATGGAAAAACATGCGCCCGGCCACGAACTGCTCAGTATTGCCGAAGTTTTTTTGAAAGAAAAAGTATCCAAGAAGAACTTTAGAGCGCCGACGGAAAGGCACAGAATACGGAAAAGCGTGTGCTAGGCTACCAACTGCTTACATGGCCGACGCAGTCTTTTTGTAGTCAGACACAGTGGAAACGAGTCAAAAGTTTCTTTTTTCGCATCCTTTTTTCTTTTCAAAGAAAAAAGGAAGGAACCTTCGTAAGGAGAACATTTACCCATGATTGACATACAGCTGACCGGCCTTGTCAAGGAATTTGAGGTCGGCAAACGAATATTGGACGGATTCTCCCTCCAGGTTGAGGAAGGGGAGCGGGTGGGCCTGCTGGGCCGCAACGGCGCGGGCAAGACCACCATCTTCCGCATGATGACCGGGCAGGTCCGCCCCGACGAGGGGACCATTGCCATCGCCCCCGGCAAACGACTGGGGCTCATTTCCCAAATTCCGGTCTATCCCGGGGGTTACACTGTGCGGGATGTGCTGGATACCGCCTTCGCCCCTCTTCACGCCATGGAGCGGGAGCTGGCAGACCTGGCCGCCCAGATGGGCGAGAACGCCGACCCCCAGGTAATGGCCCGGTACGACAAACTCACTGCCGCCTTTGAGCTGGGGGGCGGCTATGACACGGAGACCAGACTGAATAAGGTGTGCAACGGTCTGGGCATCAATCAGGATATGCGCTCCCGGCCCTTCGACGCCCTGTCCGGCGGGGAAAAGACCCGCATCAATCTGGCCCGGCTCATCCTGGAGGACACCGACATCCTTTTGTTGGACGAGCCCACCAACCACCTGGACCTGAACGCCACCGAGTGGCTGGAGGGCTATCTGGAGCGGTTCAAGGGCACGGTCCTGGCCATTTCCCATGACCGCTGGTTTTTGGACAAGGTGGTCAAGCGGGTGGCGGAGATTCAGGAGGGCAAGGCGGAGCTGTACTCCGGCAACTACTCCTTTTATGTGGAGGAGAAGGAGCGGCGTTATCAGGAACGTCTGAAGCAATACGAGAAGGAACAGGCCAAGATCGCCCAACTGGAGGCTGCGGCGGAGCAGATGCGCCTGTGGGCCTTCAAGGGCAACGACAAGCAATACCGCCGGGCCATCAACATGGAACGGCGCATTGAGCGTATGCGCACCACCGACAAGCCCACCAAGGAAAAGAAGCTGGCCACCCGGTTCGGGGAGCGGGAGTTCCACGGCGACGAGGCCATGGTGGTGACGGAGCTGAAAAAATCCTTCGGAGAGCGCACTCTGTTCGACCACGTCAACCTGGATGTGACCGGCGGGGAGCGCATCGCCCTGTTGGGGGACAACGGGACCGGCAAATCCACCTTCATCAAGATCATCATGGGCGAGGAGGCGCCTGATTCCGGGTCCATCTATCTGGGCCCCTCCATCCGCATCGGATACCTGCCCCAGATCATCCATTTCGACCGGCCAGACCGGAACCTGGTGGACACCATGCTCTACGCCCAGAACTGCACCACCCAGGAGGCCCGGGACCGTCTGGCCTCCTTCAAGTTCCGGGGAGAGGACGTGTTCAAGGAGGTGTCCGCCCTGTCCGGCGGGGAGCAGTCCCGTCTGCGGCTGTGTATGCTGATGGACAGCCGGATCAACCTCCTCATTTTGGACGAGCCCACCAACCATCTGGACATCGACTCCCGGGAGTGGATCGAGGAAGCCGTGGAGGAATACGGCGGCAACCTGCTGTTCGTCTCCCACGACCGCTATTTCATCGAAAAATTTGCCACCCGGGTTTGGATGCTGGAGAACGGACAGATCACCGACTTCCGGGGCACCTACAGCGAGTTCCGGGCCTTCCGGGAGCGGCAGGAGCAGTTGAAAAATTCCAAGTCCGCCCCTGTGGAGCCGGAAAAGCCCAAGGAGGACAAGCTGAAGCAAAAACGCCCCGGCGGCACCAAGGAGCTGGAAAAGCAGGTCCGCGCCGCCGAGCGGGCGGTGGAAAAGGCGGAAGTCCGGCTGGACGAGCTGGCCCAGGAGGCGGAGGACGCCGCGTCCGATTACCTCAAGCTCCAGGACGTGTATAAGGAGCGGGAGTCTGTGGAGGACGAGCTGGCCCACCTGTACGCGGAGTGGGAGCGGCTGGCGGCGGAGCTGGAGGAGGCCCGGGGATGAGCAGTACGACCAATAGTATGAAAAGCTACCGGCACTATAAGGGCAATAGCCCCCAGAACAAAAAGCGGCACTGGCTGGCCGCTCTGCTGATTCTGCTGGGGCTGGGCCTGGTGTTGTTCGGGGCGCTGGAGATTGCCATCTCCCTGGGAAGCCGGGGCCGGACCGCTGAAAACGGCGGCGGGCCGGAGATCATGATCATTTTTGGCTGTCAGGTGCGAAAGGACGGCCCGTCCATCCTGCTCCGGGACCGGCTGGAGACAGCTCTAGCCTACTGGGAGGAGCATCCGGACATCAAAATTGTGGTCACCGGCGGCAAGGGGGACGACGAGCATCAGTCCGAAGCCCAGGCCATGTACGACTACCTCACCGCCCGCGGGGTGAGCGGGAACACCATCCTGATGGAGGATAAGTCCAGGAATACGCAGCAGAACATTCAAAACACATGGGATTCCCTGTGCGGCCAGATGGGCCCTTGGGACTCCATCCTTCTCCCCGACAAATGCAGCTACGTGCTGGTATCCAGCGACTTCCACCTGGCCCGCATCCTCATGCTGTGGCAGCGGGCCACGGGGCGGCTGGACAACGTATCCACCCTGCCCGCCCCGGTGAGCCACGCTCCCTCCAGGGTGCAGATGTTCTTCCGGGAGCCGCTGGCGCTGGTGAAATCCTTCCTGTTTGACCGGTAAATGAAAATAGGTGAAGCCATGACAGAAAATCTGAAAAATATAGAGTTGCGCTATCAAGAGTTGGAAGCCCGGCTGGCCGCCAACGAGACCTACGGCGATCCCGAGCTGGTGTCCCGTCTCAACCGGGAGCAGAAGGAGCTGGAGCCGCTGGTCGCCGCCTACCGGGCGCTGTGTAAGGCGCAAAGCGATTTGGCGGACGCGGAGGAACTGCTTTCCGACCCGGAGATGAAGGAACTTGCCCAGCAAGAGCTGGCCCAGGCCAAGGAGGACATCGAGCGGTTGGAGCGTGAAATCAAAATTTTGCTTTTGCCCAAAGACCCCAACGACGGTAAGAACGTGATCATGGAGATACGCGCCGGGGTAGGGGGGGAGGAATCCGCCCTGTTTGCCCACTCCCTCACCCGGATGTACACCATGTACGCGGAAAAGCGGGGCTGGAGGGTGGAGGTCAACGCCGCCAACGAGACCGAGCTTGGCGGCGTAAAGGAGATTTCCTTCACCATCGAGGGGGACGGTGCCTGGTCCCGGATGAAGTTCGAGAGCGGCGTTCACCGGGTCCAGCGGGTGCCGGAAACGGAGTCCGGCGGGCGGGTGCACACCTCCACCGTCACGGTGGCGGTGCTGCCCGAGATGGAGACGGTGGATGTGGAAATCAACCCCGCCGATGTGGAGATGCAGGTGTTCCGCTCCTCCGGGGCGGGTGGCCAGCACATCAACAAGACCTCCTCCGCCGTGCGGCTGATCCACAGGCCAACGGGCACGGTGGTGGAGTGCCAGCAGGAGCGCTCCCAGTTCCAAAATCGGGAGAAGGCCATGCGGCTGCTGGCCTCCATCCTCTACGACCGGGAGCAGGAGCGCATCCAGTCCGAATACGGCGAGAACCGCCGCAGTCAGGTGGGTTCGGGTATGCGCAACGAGCGCATCCGCACCTACAATTTTCCCCAGGGGCGGCTCACCGACCACCGGGTGGGGCTGACGCTGTACAAGCTGGACGCGGTGATGGACGGCGACCTGGATGAGATCATCGATGCCCTCACTACCGCCCGCCAGGCGGAACAGCTGGCCGAAGGCCCTACTTTTTCTTGAAAGAAAAAGTAGGCAAAAAGAACTTTAGCTCGCTGACGGTACAGTATAAAACCCTGTTTCATTTTCGCCCGGCGACGTAGAGAACGCCTGAGATACAGTACTTTTTCTTGAAAGAAAAAGTAGGCAAAAAGAACTTTAGCTCGCTGACGGTACAGTGTGAAATCCTGCTTTATTTCCGCCCGGCGACGGACAGAATGCGTGGGAAACAGTCTTTTTCCTGAAAGAAATAGTAGGAAAAAAGAACTTTAGTTCGCTGATGGTACAGTGCGAAATCCTGTTTTTTCCGCCTGGCGACGGAGAGAACGCCTGAGAAAAAGTAGTCTAAAAGTTTCTTTTTTCGCTTCCTTTTTTCTTTTCAAAGAAAAAAGGAAGAAAACGCTCGTATATGGGAGTTTGGATTATGTATACTCATGTGATTTTTGATTTAGACGGCACCCTTTTGAATACCATTGACGATCTGGCAGATGCGGGAAACCACGTCTGCCAGTCCCACGGCTGGCCCACCCACACGGTGGACCAGTTCAAGTACATGGTGGGCAACGGCATCCCCAATTTGGTGTCCCGGTTTACCCCCGACGGGCTGGGGGAGGAGGAACTGGCCCAGGCGCTGGTGGAGTTTTCCACTTACTACGGCGAGCACAAAGAGGACAAGACCGCCCCTTATCCCGGGGTGGCCGCCCTGCTGGACGCGCTGAAAGGGGCTGGGGTGCGTCTGGCGGTGCTGTCCAACAAGGCCCACGCCCTGGCCGGTCCGGTGGTGGAGCACTATTTCCCCGGTGTGTTTGACTACGTCCAGGGGGCGCTGCCCGACGCGCCGCTGAAACCGGACCCTACGCTGCTCCATGCCCTGATGGGCCAGATTGGCGCTCAGCCCGAGGCCACCCTGTTTGTGGGGGACAGCGGGGTGGACGTGCTCACGGGCAAAAACGGCGGGCTGACAGTGTGCGGCGTACTCTGGGGCTTCCGGGAGCGGGACGAGCTGAAGGACGCCGGGGCGGACTGGATCATCCACAGCCCGGACCAGCTGGCCGCCATCGTCACCGGCACCGCCCTGCTCACCGGCAGCCAGGCCATGTTCGCGGCGGGACTGCTGGGCATGGGCCGTCTGGCGGCGGTGCCCACCGAGACCGTGTACGGGCTGGCCGCCGACGCCACCCTGGGGACCGCCGTTCAGGCCGTCTACGAGGCGAAAGGCCGTCCGGAAAGCAAACCGCTGAGCGTGCTGGTGGATGGTATGGACATGGTGGAGACGGTGTGCCGGGACATCCCGGAGGACGCATATAAGCTGGCGGAAGCCTTTTGGCCTGGGCCGCTGACCATGATTTTATGGGGGAACAAAACACTGCCCCCTGTTGTCACCGCCGGGGGTGACACCCAGGGGGTGCGCTGTCCCGACCACCCGGATACGCTGGCGGTCATTAAAGCGCTGACCCACCCGCTGGCCTGTCCCTCCGCCAACCTGTCGGGAAAGCCCAGCCCGAAAAACGCCGGGGAGGTGCTGGGACAGCTGGCCGGGAAGATCGACGCGGTGTTGGACGGCGGACCCTGTGATGTGGGGGTGGAGTCCACCATTTTGGACTTGACTGCTGCGCCCTACCGTATTCTGAGGCAGGGCGGGCTGAGCCGGGAAAAGCTGGAGGCCGTGCTGGGCCCCGGTAAGCTTGAGAATGAATGAAAGGAAATAAGATTTAAAATGAACATAGAGGTTAAAAACCAGATTGCCATTGTGCGGGAGCCGGGTGTGCTCATCACCAGCGGCCCCTCCGCCGTGGAGCTGCTGGCCGCGGTCCGGTACGAGACGGGCTGTTCCGCCATCGTGCTGTTTAAAGAGCAGCTGGACGAGTCCTTTTTCCGCCTGTCCACCGGGCTGGCGGGGGAGGTGCTCCAAAAATTTGTCAACTATCAGGTAAAGCTGGCCATTGTGGGGGACTTTTCCGGCTATACCAGCAAGCCACTGCGGGACTTTATCCGGGAGAGCAATGAGGGCCGCCACATTTGCTTCCAGTCCGGCGAGGACGCGGCCCTGGCCTGGCTGGAGCGGGTGGGAGCATGACCGTCGTCGGCATCACCGGCCCCACCGGGGCGGGCAAGACCACCGTGCTGAACGTGTTGCGGGACATGGGCGGGGCGGTGGCGGACTGCGACGTTTTGTACCATGAGCTGCTCCGCAGGGACGTCTCCATGCAAAATGAGCTGAAAGCCCGGTTCGGCGGCGGTATTTTTGATGAAAATGGCGGCTTGCGCCGGAAGGCGCTTGGTGCTATTGTATTCGGGGACCAATCCGCCCTGGAGGATTTGAACGCCGTCACCCACCGGCACATTGTCGCCGAGCTGGAGCGGCTCATTGCCCAGGCCGGGGCCGAGGGCCGTCCCGCCATCGCCCTGGACGCCGTCGCCCTGCTGGAGAGCGGGGCGGGGAGGCTGTGTGACGTGACCATTGCCGTCACCGCCTCCAAGGAGGTCCGGGTGGGGCGCATCATGGCCCGGGAGGGCATTTCGGAGGAGTACGCCCGCTCGCGGGCGGACGCCCAGAAGCCGGACGCCTGGTTTGAGGCGCGGTGTACCTATACCCTGCGCAACGACGGGACCCAGGCCGAACTGGAGGCCGGAGCCCGTAAGTTGCTGACGCAAATTCTTGACAAGGAGGACATCTGAAATGGAAGAGAAGACCCAGGGCCAGCAGCTGCGGGAGGCGCTGCTGACCCAGAAAAAGAACGGCTGGGACGTGGTGGACGAGGCCACCGAACGGGCCATTTTCGACTACTGCGAGGGCTACAAGACCTTTTTGGACCGTGGAAAGACGGAGCGCACCTGCGTGGAGTACACGGTGGAGCTGGCCGAGGCGGCGGGCTTTGTCCCCCTGGAGCGGGGCATGGAGCTCCATCCCGGCTCCAAGGTGTACCGGGTGAACCGGAACCGGGCCGTCAATCTGGCCGTCATCGGCTCCACCCCCCTGGACCAGGGGGTGTCCATCTCCGCCTCCCATATCGACAGCCCCAGGCTGGACCTGAAGCCCGCCCCGCTGTATGAGGACAGCGAGCTGGCCTTCTTCAAGACCCACTACTATGGCGGCCTGCGCAAGTACCAGTGGGTGACCATCCCCCTGGAGCTGCGGGGCGTGGTGGCCATGAAGGACGGGTCTATTGTCAATGTGTCGGTGGGTTCCCACCCCGGCGACCCCCTGTTCACCATCGACGACCTGCTGCCCCACCTGGGGGCGGAGCAGTCCAAAAAGCCCCTGGGGGAGGCCATTCCCGCCGAGAGCCTGAATATCCTGGTGGGCAGCCGTCCCCTGAGGGGCGACGACGGCGCGGACCGGGTGAAGCTGGCGGTGATGAAAATGCTGTACGACCACTACAAAATCCGGGAGCCGGACTTCATCTCCGCTGAGATCGAGGCGGTCCCCGCCTTCAACGCCGCCGATATCGGCTTTGACCGCTCCCTCATCGGGGCCTACGGCCACGACGACCGGGTATGCGGCTACGCCGGGCTGAAGGCCCTGCTGGACCTGGAGGACGTGCCCATGCGCACCGCCGTGTGTGTGCTGGCGGACAAGGAGGAGATCGGTTCCGAGGGCGTGTCCGGCATGCAGTCCGCCTTTTTCGATACCTTTATGGGCGACCTGTGCATGCACCAGAAGGTGCCCCTGCGGGTGTGCCTGGAGAAGTCCTTCTGCCTGTCCACCGACGTGACCGCCGCCTTCGACCCCAACTTTGCCGACGTGTACGAGAAGAACAACTCCGCCCGGGTGAACTACGGCGTGGGGCTGTGCAAGTACACCGGGGCCCGGGGTAAGAGCGGTGCCTCCGACGCCAGCGCTGAACTGGTAGCGTATGTCCGCCGCCTGCTGGACGACAAGGGCATTCTGTGGCAGATGGCCGAGCTGGGCGCGGCGGACAAGGGCGGCGGCGGCACGGTGGCCTGCTACATGGCCAACCGCAACATCGACACCCTGGACGCGGGCGTGCCCGTATTGAGCATGCACGCCCCCTTCGAGACGGTGTCCAAGCTGGACTGCTATATGACCTACGCCGCCTGCAAGGCGGTGTACCAGGCGTAATACGAGGGCGGGCGTTCCTTTTTCTTGTAAGAAAAAGGAACCGAAAAAGAACTTTTAGACCGCTGACGATTGAGACAAACACTGGAAGTCCCCGCCCGGCCACGAACAGGAATCAAATTATATGTTATTTTTTCATATTTCGGCCTTCTATCGCGGCCGCCGCATAGCTGTATTCCACTGCCCGCGCTGGAAGCGTGTCTAAAGCTCTTTTTGCTTCTGTTTCTCTCGGGAAAAAGAAGGGCCTTTTGCACTTATAAAACCCCCCTTTTGCGGAAAAGCTACCGCAAAAGGGGGTTTATCCATGACTGAGGAGACCAGACCGGCGGAGAGCGGCGAAAACGAGGAGCAGGACCAGTTTCGGCAGGACATTGTGGACCTGGGGGCCAGCACCGTCAAGACCAGGGACGGCGCCATCCACACTCTGACCATCGTGGGCACCATCGAGGGCCACCAGGAGGAGCGCTCCGGGGCAAAGACCACCAAATATGAGCACATCCTGCCCTTTTTGGCCAGTCTGGAGGAGAGCGATGAGGCGGACGGCCTGCTGATCCTGCTCAACACCATGGGGGGCGACATCGAGGCGGGACTGGCCATCGCGGAGATGATCTCCGGTATGCGCAAGCCCACCGTGTCCCTGGTGCTGGGGGGCGGGCACTCCATCGGAGTGCCCCTGGCGGTGGCTGCCAAGGAGTCCTTCATCGTTCCCTCCGGGGCCATGACCATCCACCCGGTGCGGCTCAACGGGCTGGTCATCGGGGTGAGCCAGACCTTCCACTACTTTGAGCGCATTCAGGATCGGATCTGCGACTTCGTCACCCGGAACAGCCGCATCAGCCGGGAGGACTTTGAACACCTGATGCTCAACACCGGGGAGATGGCCGCCGACGTGGGCAGCGTCATCTACGGCCAGGAGGCGGTGGAGCTGGGGCTCATCGACCACTTGGGAGGGCTGTCCGACGCGCTGGCCTGCCTCCACCGGCGGATGAGAGAGGAGAGGGAGCGGCAGGAGCGGGAAGCCACTTGAAAAAACCGGGGCGTCGTGCTATGCTGGGCGTATCTTGTTCAGGCGAGGTGGTATGCGTGAAGCGATGCATTGCCTTTTGCGGGATCGTCACAAAATAAACGATTCTCAGGAGGTTATCAGATGATCCCGCAATGGAAAATTTATCCCCGCTCCCAGGGCCACAGCACCGTCTACCTGCAAAACGTGGTGACCGATCCCTCCATCACCGTGGGAGAGTACACCACCTATGACGACTTTGTCCACGACCCCAGGGACTTTCAGCGCAACAACGTGCTCTACCACTACCCCATCAATCAGGAGCGGCTGGTGATCGGCAAGTTCTGCTCCATCGCCTGCGGCGCGAAATTTTTGTTCAACAGCGCCAACCACTCCCTGGGCAGTTTGTCCACCTATCCCTTCCCCATCTTCTTTGAGGAGTGGGGCCTGCCTGTGGAGGACATCCCCCGGGCCTGGGACAACAAGGGGGACATCGTGGTGGGCAGCGACGTGTGGATCGGCTACGAGGCCGTCATTTTGGCGGGCGTGACCATCGGGGACGGGGCCGTCATCGGTACGCGGGCCGTGGTGACGAAGGACGTGCCGCCCTATACCATCGTGGGCGGTGTCCCGGCCAAGCCCATCCGCAAACGCTTCAGCGACGATGTCATTGAGCGCCTGCTGGAACTGAAATGGTGGGACTGGCCCGTAGAGCGGATCGCCGCCAATCTGGAGGCAATCCAGTCCGGCGATATCGAACACCTGGCATAACGCAGACAGGAGCGCGGCGGACGCCGCGCTCCCTTGCCTTTTCCATTGTTTTCTGATACAATGTCCGGGAATCTGGAATTTTTGGAGGAGGAGCCCGCCATGAAGGAATTCACCATCGGCCCCAACGACGCGGGCCAGCGGCTGGACCGCTGGCTGGCTAAGACCATGCCCCTCCTCCCAGCGCCCCTGGCCCAAAAATATATCCGCCTCAAGCGGGTGAAGGTGAACGGCAAGGGCTCCAAGCGGGACGTGCGCCTCCAGAAGGGGGACCTGCTCCAGCTGTACATCAACGACGAGTTTTTTGACCGCCCCACCCCGGAAAACGCCTTTTTGTCCGTGTTCAAGCCCCAGCTGGACATCCTGTATGAGGACGAACACCTGATGCTCCTCAACAAGCGCCCGGGCATGGTGGTCCACCCCGACGACAAGGAGCGGGTGAACACCCTCATCACCCACGTCCAGGCCTATCTGTATCAGAAAAAGGAGTGGTCCCCCTACTGGGAGAACTCCTTTGCCCCCGCTCTTTGCAACCGCATTGACCGCAACACCGGGGGCATCGTCATCGCCGCCAAGACCGCCGAGGCCCTGCGGGTGATGAACCAGAAGATCCGGGACCGGGAGCTGCAAAAGCTGTACCTCTGCGTGGTCCACGGGACCATGAAGCCCAGGGAGGGGCAGTTGAAGGGGTACATTTTAAAGGATGAGGATAAAGCTCAGGTGAAGGTATATGACCGCCCTGTTCCCGGCGGGAAGACGGCGGTGACGCTGTACCGCACACTGGAGACGCGAAACGGCCTGTCCCTGGTGGAGTGCGACCTTATCACCGGGCGGACCCATCAGATCCGGGCCCAGTTCGCCGCCGCCGGGCACCCCCTGCTGGGGGACGGAAAGTATGGCCGGGAGCGGGACGGCAAGCGCTATGACCGCAGGTTCCAGGCGTTGTACTCCTACAAGCTGCGGTTTGACTTTACCACGGACGCGGGGCCGCTGAACGTCCTCAACGGCCGGGAGTGGACGGTGGAGGATGTGGACTTTGTCCAGGCGTATTTTCCAAAGGAGAGAGCGGATTGAGCTGTGTAATATGGAAAATCAGGGAGCACCCCGAGCTGCTGGACCGGGCGGCAGAGTGGTTCCACGAAAAATGGGGCGTCCCGCTGGAGGCGTACCGGGAGAGCATGGCGGAGTGCTGTACAGGCGGCGGGGCGGCGCCCCAGTGGTACGCGGCTGTGGATGGGGATGAAATCGTGGGCGGCATGGGGGTCATTGAGAACGACTTCCACCCCCGAAAGGACCTGAGCCCCAACGTGTGCGCGGTTTACGTGGAGGAGGCGCGGCGCTGTCAGGGGATAGCCGGGGAACTGCTGGGGTTGGTCTGTGCGGACATGGCGGAATTGGGTGTGGACACCCTCTATCTGCTCACCGATCACGATTCTTTTTATGAGCGGTACGGCTGGCGGTTTCTGTGCATGGTTCAGGGGGACGGAGAGGCGGAGCCCTCCCGGATGTATATCCACACCCAGGGCGGAGAGGCTGGACAAGCGGGGACGGCTGTGGTATGATGGAGCGAACTGCGGTATCAGGAGGAACGAGCATGAATCAACAGTGGAAGAAGTATCTGCCCCCGGTGTGCGCCGGGGCGGGCGGGGCGCTGCTGGCGCTCACTGCCGCGGCGTGTATGGCGCTGGACCAGGGCGGGCCGCTGGACCGGGCGGGCATCGCGGTGGTGCTGATCGCCTTGGCGGGGCTGTCCCTGCTCCTGCTGCGGCTGGAGGGCGTCAGGGGGGACGCGCTGTTAATTCTGCTGCTGCCCATCGGGGCGGCCATGCTGTTCCGGGCCCTGAGCCTGGACTATATCAGCGGGGACTATGTCTCCTTTTTGAAGCACTGGGCAGAATTTTTCCGCACCTACGGCGGTTTCAGCACCCTGGCCAGCAACGTGGGCAATTACAATGTGCCCTACCTCTACTATATCGCCTTCATGTCCTACATCGGCGTACCCGACCTGTATATGTACAAGCTGCTGTCCATCCTGTTCGACGTGGTGTTGGCCTGGGGCTGCTTCCGGCTGGTGCGGTCCCTGGTCAGGGACCGTCAGGGGAGCGGCGCTCCCCTGACCGCCTTCGCCGCCGCCCTGCTGCTGCCTGTGGTGGTGCTCAACGGGGCCTACTGGGGGCAGTGCGACGTGATCTACGGGGCTCTGGCCATCCACGCCGCCGCCCTGGTGCTGGAGGGGAAAAACAAGACCTCGGTAGCGCTGATGGCGGTGGCCTTCTCCTTCAAGCTTCAGGCCATCTTCATCCTCCCCCTGTGGGGGGTGCTGTGGCTGGCGAAAAAGGTAAAATTCTGGGAGCTGTGGGTGTTTCCCGTCACTTACCTGGCCACCATCCTGCCCGCCGTCTTTTTGGGCAAGCCCCTGGGGGATATCCTGGGCATCTATTTCAACCAGATGACGGAGGTGCCCCACCTGGTGCTCAACGCGGCCAGCGTATACCAGTTTATCCCCAGGGCTTTCCACGAGGGGCTGGCGGAGGGAAAGCTGGCCTCCGCCCTGGGCATCGCCGCGGCGGCGGTGCTGGTGCTGATTCTGCTGGGGCTGGGCTTCTGGCTGAAGGACCGGCTGGACCGGGAGATCACCATGACCATGGCGGTGATTTTGTGCATCGGCGTACCCTTCCTTCTGCCCCACATGCACGAGCGCTATTTCTTCCTGGCCGACGTGTTCACCCTGTGCTGGGCCTGCGCCAATGTGCGCCGCCTGCCGGTGGCGGTGCTGGCGGGGGGCGCGTCCCTGGCCAGCTATGTGGTCTATCTGCGGCAGAAATATAATTTCATCCTCACCATAGGAAGCGCCCAGTTCGGCATGGCCCTGGAGGCCCTGGCCATGCTGGCGGCGCTGGTCATCTCGGTGTGGGTGCTGGTCCGGCAGCTGCGCCAAGTGAAAAAACAGGGGGAATTGGCATGAAATTCGTGTCCTGGAATGTGAACGGCCTGCGGGCCTGTCTGAAAAAGGGCTTTGCGGACTCGGTGCTGGGGCTGGACGCCGACTTCATCTGCCTCCAGGAGACCAAGATGGAGCGGGGCCAGGCTGAGGTGGAGCTGCCCGGCTACCACGAGTATTGGAACTCGGCGGACAAGAAGGGCTACTCCGGCACCGCCGTCTTCGCCCGTGAGGAACCTCTGTCCGTGTCCTACGGGATGGATATGGACAAGCACGACCACGAGGGGCGGCTCATCACGCTGGAGTACCCGGAGTTCTGGCTGGTGGACTGCTACACCCCCAACGCCCAGAACGAGCTGGCCCGGCTGGGCTACCGCCTGGAGTGGGAGGAGGCCCTGCTGGACTACCTGAAAAGCCTGGACCGGACCAAGCCGGTGGTGTACTGCGGGGACCTGAACGTGGCCCATGAGGAGATCGACCTGAAAAACCCCAAGACCAACCGTGGAAATGCCGGCTTCTCCGACGAGGAGCGCGCCGCCATGACCCGCCTGCTGTCCTCCGGCTTTACCGACAGCTTCCGTCTGCTGTACCCGGACAGGGAGGGGGCCTACTCCTGGTGGAGCTACCGCTTCAAAGCCCGGGAGAAGAACGCCGGATGGCGCATCGACTATTTTATCGTCTCCGACCGGCTGGGAGAGCGGGTGGAGGAGGCGGCCATCCACCCGGACATTCAGGGCAGCGACCACTGCCCGGTGTCGCTGATTTTGAAATAGTTTCCAGCTGAAAATCTCACTCTTTCCCGGAAAACGGGGCAAGCTAGCAGGGCGAAGGAGTGATGAGTCATGAGAATGGACAAAAAAGCCATGCTGCCCATCGCCGGGGCCACCATGGCGGCGGCCGGGGCCATCGGCCTGATGATGATGCCCAAGAAGAAAAAGCACACCGCCCAGAAGGCGGCGGGAAAAGCCATCAAGGCCGTGGGCGAGGTCGTGGAGCACTTCAACGGCTCGTTCAAAATGTGAGGGAAGCGCCCCGCCGGACAACCCGGCGGGGCGCTTCATATGGTGAAATGGGCGGCGGCCCGGTCCGGCCGGGCGGGGTCCAGCAGCAGGATCTCCCGCTTTTTGTCCATGGCGTAGTTCAGGGTGTACTGGGTTCCCCCGGGGGTACCGTCGAACACCGCCAGCACGGCGGCGGAGCGGTCCACCATATAGCGGTCCCGGCGGAGCATGCACCAGCGGTCGTAATTGCGCTGGACCACCGTCTCCAGGTCGCAGGCGTCCAGAAGGGCCCGCCACCGGCGGCGGAGGGCCTCCGGCCATTTCTGGGCCTGGGTGGGGCAGGGGACCGCCCCCTCTACCGTCACACCGGGGAATCGCTCCCGCAGGGCCAGCGCGGCCTCGGCGAAGTACAGGTCACAGCCCATGGCCATGCCGGAGATGAAGTGCCGGAATCCCCGGCGGTACAGCCCGTCCAGCTCCCGGCTCAGGCTGGCCTTCAGCGCGGCGCAGCGGGGGTCGTTTTCGTTCAGCCCCCAGGGCAGCTTGTCCGGCCGGTGGCCGGTGAAACAGCAGGTGCGGCTCTCGTCGGTTGCCATGGCAGTCCCTCCCCGTAATGCTAGATACAATTGTACTATACGATTGGGAAAATGTCAAGAGAAAATAGAACGTTAGTTTTAAAAATTGAGGCTGTATTCGATGAAAAAAGACTTGCATTTTTTATAGGCAGAGCATATAATATGGGGCGGAACAAGTGAATGATTGTCTTCAGGGCGGGGTGAAATTCCCCACTGGCGGTACAGTCCGCGACCCGCGCGAGCGGTTG
This sequence comes from uncultured Oscillospiraceae bacterium, assembly GCA_949935795.1. Taxonomy (GTDB): domain Bacteria; phylum Bacillota; class Clostridia; order Oscillospirales; family Oscillospiraceae; genus Enterenecus. The sequence goes on along the minus strand of CATLFX010000013.1, from coordinate 31,564 downwards.
ACTCGGTGAAACTCCGGGACCAACGGTATAGTCCGGATGGAAGAAGACGCGTGACCCCTCTTGAGGTAGTGTCGCGCCTGGAAGACAGTGCTTTCAGGCGTTTCAAACTACTTTGGGAGGTATTTTTATGTTGGAAAATCCAGAAAAGCTTTTGGCGGCGGTGGTGGACAACGCCATGTTCCTGCTGATGTGCCTGGCGGTGTTCGCGGGCGTATTCGCGCTGGCCGTGCTGCTGGAGCGGCTGTGGCTCAAGCCGGAGAAACAGTCCCCCGCCCGCAGGACGGCTTACGTAGGCATTTTCGCCGCCATCGCCGCCGTGCTGATGTACTTCGAGTTCCCTCTGCCCTTCGCCCCCGGCTTCTATGAGCTGGATTTCAGCGAGATTCCGGTGCTCATCTGCTCCTTCTCCATGGGCCCGGTGGCCGGGGTGGTATGTGAGTTCCTGAAGGTGGTGCTGAAGCTGTTTCTGAAAGGCACGTCCACCGCCTTTGTGGGCGACCTGGCCAACTTTGTGGTGGGCTGTTCCTTCATCCTGCCCGCCTCGGTGGCGTATTTCGCGAACAAAACCAAGACCGGCGCTATCATCGGCATGGGGATTGGCACCGCCGCCATGACCGTGTTCGGCAGCCTGTTCAACGCCGTCTACCTGATTCCCGCCTTCTCCGTCCTGTTCGGCCAGCCGCTGGATGTCATCATCGGCATGGGCACCGCCGTCAATCCCGCCATCGTCAGCGTCAATACCCTGGTGCTGTTCGCCGTGGTCCCCTTCAACCTGCTCAAGGGAGCGCTGGTGTCGGTGGTCACTTTCTTCCTCTACAAGCACATTGAACGCCTGCTGCGCATGCGGTAACACAGCTTGTCCCCCCTCCGGCTCAGCCGGAGGGGGGACTTTTTCATCACAGGCTTTTCAGAAAACCGTAGAGCAGGTGGAGGGGAAAGTAACCCAGCGCGAAACTGGCGATGTTGGCAGCGAAAGCGTACCCCACCCGCCGCCCGCGGGAGCGCTCCTGCACGAGACAGGCGTAGGCGGCCGCCTCGACTGCCCAGATGACAAGCTCCGGGAGTATGGCAACGAAGAAGTAGTTGAAAAAATGCCAGCCGGACAGGGAAATCGACACCCCCGCGGCCAGGTGCAGGCCGATTTGCGTAGCGATGTTGACGATGAGGAACACAATCCAGCTTTTCATTTTCTGGAAGCCGAACAGCCAGAAAATCACACCCTCGATGACCAGGGTGGGGAGAAGGGTGGAGGCCAGCCGGACGAAAAACCGCAGGAGCGGGGGCGTAGCCTCCTGGACCGTGTTGGCCTCCCAGTCGTAAACGATGTGGCAGACGAACGGCCGGGTATAGATCTCTTCCACGGCCCTGGCCTCGTCAGCGGTAGCGGCGGCCACACGGAACGCGACGGGCACGCCGTGATAGCTGAAATGCCACGTTCCGTCCTCCCGGGGGCGGAGATCGCCGAACACAGGCGGACCAGACACCCCGGTGGAGTAGGCCAGCACCCAGCCGTCTCCCTCCAGGGAGCGCAGGCTTTCCAGGATGGCTGGGTCATAGTTGTCGAGGTTGGAATAGGGATGCTCCGTAGGCGTTTCCTCGGTCAACAGGTCCAGATAGAGCGTCCCCTCCGGGGCGTTGACCACGGTGATGGTGACCTCCGGCTTGGGCCCCATGTCGGCGTAAGCGGTGGGGACCAGGCAGAGCAGGCACAGCAGCAGGGCAGGGAGTGCGCGGGCAAGAGAGCTTGGCTTCTTTTTCATGAAAACCTCCTTTTTTGTACAAGATATCCTCCATGCGGTGAAAATGCGCCCAGCCCCGGCGCGGCAGGGCGGGAATTTCCCCGCAGGAATAGATTACCATAACGCAATGGTAAAAACAATGGGAGCGGGCAGGAAATAGCCGGAAGTTTCAGTCAATTTTTACAAATTTCGTAGACAGCGCGGGAAAAGTGTGCTAAAATAAATTTCACATTGGCGGAAGGAAAATACTTTCCTCCGCCGCCGGGGACAGGGAGGGAGACAGATGGCGCGGCTGGGAGACAAGGAGCTGTTTCTGCTGGATATGGACGGCACCATCTATCTGGACCGGGACCTGTTCCCCTGGACCATCCCTTTTTTGGAGGCGGTGAAGAGAAACGGGTGTAAATACCGGTTTCTCACCAACAATTCCTCCAAGTCGGGGCAGGACTATATCAACAAGCTGGCGGGGATGGGCGTCCACGCGGTGCGGGAGGAGTTCGTCACCTCGGTGGACGCACTGATCGCCGACCTGCTGTCCGGGCCCGCGTACCGGCTGTGCTATGTGTTCGGCACAAAAAGCTTTCAGGGCCAGCTCCGGGCGGCGGGCATCCCTGTGACGGACCGCCGGGAGGACAAGGTGGACTGCCTGGTCATCGGCTTCGACACCGAGCTGGCCTTCCAGAAGCTGGAGGACGCCTGCATCCTGCTGAACCGGGGGGTGGATTTCATCGCCGCCAACCCGGATTGGGTGTGCCCCACCTGGTACGGGTCCGTGCCCGACTGCGGCAGCGTGTGCGAGATGCTTTTCCGGGCCACCGGGCGGCGTCCCCGGGTGATTGGCAAGCCCCAGCCCGCCATGGCGCGGCTGGCCATGGCCCGGGCGGGAGTTCCCCCGGAAAAGACGGTGATGGTGGGGGACCGGCTGTACACCGACATCACCGCGGGATTCAACGCCGGGGTGGACACCGCCTTCGTCCTGTCCGGGGAGGGGACGCTGGCGGACCTGGAGTCCAGCGAGGTAAAGCCCACCTGGGTGTTCGACAGCCTGGCCGCCCTCCACAGGGCCTGGGAGGAGGAGCGGGCTGAGTCCGCCCGCCAAATTGAGGAAAAGAGCGTGTAAGTATGAATGAGCTGAAGCTGAACAACAAGCGGACCATTCTGGTGGGCTTGGCGTTTCTGTCCATCTGCTCTTTCTGGCAGATGTACGACAACCTGGTGCCCCTCATCCTGAAAAACACCTTCCAGATGGACGAGTCTCTCACCGGGGCCATCATGGCGGCGGACAACATCCTGGCCCTGTTCCTGCTGCCCTTCTTTGGGGGCCTGTCCGACCGCACCAACACAAAGCTGGGACGGCGCACCCCCTACATCCTGGCGGGCACCGCCGGGGCGGTGGTGCTGATGAACCTGCTGCCCGTGCTGGACAACAGCTACTTCCGGCAGGCCGCCCCCTTCAAGCTGGTGAGCTTTGTCATCGTGCTGGGCCTGCTGCTCATCGCCATGGGCACCTACCGCTCGCCCGCCGTGGCCCTCATGCCCGACGTCACCCCCAAGCCCCTGCGCTCCAAAGGAAACGCCATCATCAACCTGATGGGGGCGGTGGGCGGCGTGCTCTATCTGGGCATCAGCGTACTGCTCTATCCCAGGGAGAAGACCCACGGGCTGGTCCATGTGGACTACCAGCCGCTGTTTTTCCTGGTGTCCCTCATTATGCTGGCGTCGGTGGGGGTGCTGCTGTTCACCATCCGGGAACCCAAGCTGGCGGAGGAAAACCGGGCGCTGGAGAAAAAGCACCCGGAGTGGAACCTGGCTAAGGACGACGGCAGCGGCGGCGAGGTGCTGCCCGGGCCGGTGAAGAGGAGCCTGGGCTTTCTGCTGGCCTCCATCGCCCTGTGGTTCGTGGGCTATAATGGCGTCACCACCTGGTTTTCCACTTATGTGTCCCAGGTGATGGGGGAGGGGATCGGCGGTACCAACACCTGCCTGATGGTGGCCACCGTGGGGGCCATCGTATCCTATATCCCCATCGGGGTCGTGGCCTCCAAATTCGGGCGGAAGCGCACCATTCAAGCGGGAGTAATCCTGCTCACCGCCTGCTTTGCTGCGGGCTTCTTCATGACCCGCGCCGCCCACACCATCACAGCCCCCATGTATGTGGTTTTTGCCCTGGTGGGCCTGGCCTGGGCGGCCATCAACGTCAATTCCCTGCCCATGGTGGTGGAGATGTGCAAGGGGTCGGACGTGGGCAAGTTCACCGGCTACTACTACACCGCGTCCATGACGGCCCAGGTGGTCACTCCGGTGCTGGCGGGGACGTTGATGAAGCATATCAGCTACCAGATTTTGTTCCCCTACGCCGCGTTTTTCGTGGCCATGAGCTTTATCACCATGCTGTTTGTCCGCCACGGAGACAGCAGGGCGGAGGTGAAGAAGGGACTGGACGCTTTTGAGGATATGGACGATTGATATGGTTCCTTTTTCTTGAAAGAAAAAGGAACCGAAAAAGAACTTTAGTTCGCTGACATCCGCAGGCAGGTGCTGTTCCACTGCCGCCCGGCAACGGACAGGTTGTTTGACCCACAGCGTACTTTTTCTTGAACGAAAACAGAGAAGCGCTGAGCCGTCGTGAGCAGCGCGGATGGACCAGAGCGAGGGCAAAAGCCCAAGGAGGGCCGGAGGCCCGGATGGGTTTTGCCCGAGTCAGCGGGAAGCCGCGCGTGGCGAACAGGCGAAGCGTGACAAAAAGGAACCGAAAAAGAACTTAGTTTGTTTGTGGTTCAACCCATAAAATTTGCGCCCGACAGCAAAACGGCAGCGTTTTGAGGCGTTGGGCTAGGGAGATAGAGAGTATGAATAAGATGACAAAAGCGGCGCTGGGCTGCGCGGGCGTGCTGGGGGCCTGGAGCCTGCTGCTGAAGCCCCGGCGGAACCAGCCAGGTTGGGAGAAGCTGGAGGGTGTGCGCTATGCCCACCGGGGACTCCACGACATGAAGCTGGGCGTCCCGGAGAACTCCATGGCGGCGTTCCAGCGGGCCATTGACCACGGCTTCGGCGCAGAGCTGGACGTTCACCTGATGGCGGACGGCAATCTGGCGGTGGTCCACGACAGCGACCTCACCCGGGTGTGCGGCAAAAAGGCGCGCATTGAGGACCTCGTCGAAGAGGAGCTCATGGACTATCCGCTGATGGGGACGGAAGAGCTAATCCCCCTGTTCGAGGAGGTTCTAGGGCTGTTTGAGGGCAAGACGCCCCTGGTCATTGAGCTGAAAGTGGAGGGCGGCAACGCAAACGCCCTCACCGACGCCGTCATGGCGGCGCTGGAGGGCTGGAACGGCGTCTATTGCGTGGAATCCTTCCATCCGGCGGCGCTGCTGCGGCTGAAGGAGCGGTATCCCTGGGTGCTCCGGGGCCAGCTGAGCCAGAATTTCCTCCGGGACAGCGAGGTGAGTAATTTGTCCATTCCGGCCCGGTTTGTGCTCACCAACCTGCTTACCACCGCCTTTACCCGCCCGGACTTTATCGCCTACAACTGGAAGGATAGGGGAAATTTGAGCCTGCGGTGGATGCGGGCGCTGTACGGCGTCCACGAGGTGGACTGGACCGTCCGGGAGCGGGAGACCATGGAGACCTTGGATCAGGCGGGAGTCACGTCTATTTTTGAGGGGTTTGTGCCCTGACTTTAGGCGTTGTGCACAAGAAATGGCGGAAAATCCTAGGCAGTTTTACTGCTTGCGCTGGAGAAGAGTTTGAGGTATTCTTAAATAAATTAAATAATTAAAATTTTCCAGGGGAGACCCCTCATGTACCGCTTCTAAACACAGGGCCGTCCGGCCCGCCCACGAAAGCGAAAGGAAGGATACCTAATGCCGCTTGTTCCAATGAAAGCCATCCTAGATGCCACCGAGAAGTACAACTACGCCCAAGGGGCCTTTAACGTCAACGCCGTGTGCCAGGCCAAGGCGGTGATCGAGGTCCACGAGATGTTCCGCTCCGCCGCCATCCTTCAGGGGGCGGACCTGGCCAACGCCTTCATGGGCGGCCGCACCGACTTCGCCCAGGGCACCCTGGAGGACAAAAAGAAGGGTGCGCTGAACATCGCCAACGCGGTGAAGAAGTACGCCGAGCACAGCCCCATCCCGGTGGCCCTCCACTTGGACCACGGCAAAAATTTGGATTCCTGTGTGGCCGCTATTGCCGGTGGTTACACCTCCGTCATGATCGACGGCTCGTCCCTGCCCTTCGATGAGAACGTGGAACTTACCCGAGAAGTGGTGAAGTACGCCCATGAGCGGGGCGTTACCGTGGAGGGCGAACTGGGTGTGCTGGCCGGAGTGGAGGACCACGTGTTCGCCGCCAACTCCACCTACACAAACCCCATGGACGCGGTGAAATTCTTCCGTCAGACCGGGGTGGACGCCCTGGCCATCAGCTACGGCACCAAGCACGGGGCCAACAAGGGCAAGGACACTGTGATCCGCAAGGAGATCGCCATCGCCACTAAGGAGTGCATGATGCACGAGGGCATCGAGGGCACCCTGGTGAGCCACGGCTCCTCCACCGTGCCCCAGTACATCGTCAGCGAGATCAACGCTTTGGGCGGCGACATCCACGACGCCTACGGCATCAAGAAGGAGCAGCTCAAAGAGGTGTCCAAGCTGGGCATCCGCAAGATCAATGTGGACACCGACATCCGTTTGGCTGTCACCCGCAACCTGCGGGAGCTGTTCCGGGACTGCGCCGCCCTTCGGGACAGCGTCTCCATTGGCCCCATCTACAAGCTGTTGCTGGACAATCCCTCCGCTTTCGACCCCCGGGTCTTTCTGCCTCCCATCATGGACACCGTCATGTACGGCAATGTGCCCGACGACGACGTGGCCCGTGTGGTGGACTGCATCGAACGCGGCGTGAAAGAGGTTGTGGGCACGCTGATTGTGGAGTTCGACTCTGTGGGCAAGGCCCCGCTGATCGAGTCCGTCGGCCTGGACGAGATGGCGGAGCGGTATCGGAAGAAGGGCATCTAACGTTCCTTTTTCTTGACCTACTTTTTCTTGAAAGAAAAAGTAGGCAAAAAGAACTTTAGTTCGCTGACGGAGCATAGATGAAACCTGTAACATCACTGCCCGACGACGAAATGCTGAGGGAATGCAAGCAAAAAAGTTTTGGTTTGCTGACGGAACGAAGATGAAATCTGTGACATCACTGCCCGGCGACGAAATGCTGAGAGAATGCAGGTAAAAAAGTTTTGGTTTGCTGACGGAACGAAGATGAAACCTGTGACATCACTGCCCGGCAGCGAAATGCTGAGGGAATACAGGCAAAGAGAACTTTAGTTCGCTGACGGGCAGGGGAAGAGTTACTAAAATTACCGTCCGGCGACGTAATTCTACAATAATTGGAGAAATAGAATGGGTAAAAATGTTTTAGTGGCCCACGGCGGCGGGCCCACCGCCGTCATCAACTGCTCCCTCCAGGGTGTGGTGGAGGGAGCCCGGGCGTCCGGCCAGGTGGATAAAATCTACGCCGCCCGGTTTGGCGCGGAGGGAATCCTGGCCGGAGACCTCATTGATCTCACCGGCGTACCCGCCGCCACCATTGCCAAGTTGGGGCACACCCCCGCCTCCGCCATCGGCTCCTGCCGCCGGAAGCTCACCGGCGCGGATTACCCCACGGTACTGGAGACGCTGAAAAAGTTTGACATCGACTGCTTCTTCTACAACGGCGGCAACGACTCCATGGACACCTGCAACAAGGTGAACGAGCTGGCGAAAAAGGAGGGGCTGGACGTCCGGGTCATTGGCATCCCCAAGACCATGGACAATGACCTGGACCTCACCGACCACTGCCCGGGCTTCGGCTCCGCCGCCCGGTACGCTGCCCTGAGCGCCGCTGAGTTGGCCCTGGACGCCTCCGGCCTGCCCATCCACGTGGTGGTGCTGGAGCTGATGGGCCGCAACGCCGGGTGGGTCACCGCCGCCAGCGCGCTGGCGGGGCGGCTCACCGACTGCCAGGTGCTGACCTACCTGCCGGAGGTGCCGGTGGACGAAGATAAGATGCTGGCGGATATTGAAAAAGCCTATGCAAAGGGCAAGGGTCTGCTGGTTACCGTAAGTGAGGGGATTTGCGGCCTGGACGGCAAGCCCCTGGCGGATACGGGGATTGTGGATGGTTTCGGCCACACGGTGCCTGGGGGTACGGCCCAGCACATCACCGACCAGATTATCCAGAAGCTGGGCCTCAAGTCCCGGGCGGAAAAGCCGGGGCTTCTGGGTCGGGCCAGTATCCCCTACGTGTCCCAGGTGGACCGGGAGGAGGCCTACGCCGTGGGCAAATTCGCGGTGGAGTCGGCCCTGAACGGGGAGAGCGGCTACATGGTGGCCATCGACGCGGTGCGAACGCCCGCCTACTCCAGCAGCTTGTCCCTGGTGCCCCTGGACAAGGTGGCTAACGTGGAGAAGAAGTTCCCCCTGGGGTGGATCGTGGACGGCAATCAGATCGCCGGCGGATTTTTCGACTACGCCATGCCCCTGATGGGCGGGGATTTCCCGGAGTACGCACTGCTCAGGTAAGGCTGCTGTTTATTCCTTTTCTTGAAAGAAAAGGAACCGAAAAGAACTTTTAGACCGCGAAACTTCGTTTCGCGTTTGGGAGATTTGATATGAAACATATATATTTAAATCTGAAACGGTTCGACGTGCCGGTGGAGCTGGGTGGCGTAAACCGGCTGGCCCCGGTGAAGGACTGGGGCGCGGCGGTGGTGAAGGGCACCCAGGAGGCGCTGAAAAAGTACGACCCCGCCAAGGTGGAGTTTGTGCAGTACCTGCCGGAGGCCCATTTGCTGGGGGCGGTCTCTGCGTTGACGGAGGGGAGCCCGGTACAGTTGGGCAGTCAGGGAGTATACCGCATGAACACGGCGGTGGGGGGCAACTTTGGGGCCTTTACCACCAACCGCCCGGCCTCCATTGTAAAGGCTATGGGCTGTACAGCTACTCTCATCGGTCACTGCGAGGAGCGCAACGATAAAAAGGGCATTCTGGCTGAGGCGGGCGTGACGGATATGAGCGCAGTAAACCGCCTGCTGAACCAGGAGATCAAATGCGCTCAGGACGCGGGGCTGACGGTGCTGTACTGTATCGGCGAGACCAGCGAGGAACAGCCCCAGTGGGAGCAGGTGCTGGGCGAGCAGCTGGATGTGGGCCTGGAGGGCGTGGACAAGAGCCGGGTGGTCATTGGCTACGAGCCGGTGTGGTCCATTGGGCCGGGCAAGACCCCGGCGGGCAAGGACTACATCACTAAAATTGCCCGGTTCGTAAAGGAACGCACCGGCGGTATGGACGTGGTGTATGGCGGCGGTTTGAAGGCGGATAACGCCGCCATGCTGGCCTCCATTGAAGAGATCGATGGCGGCCTCATCGCCCTGACCCGGTTCCAGGGCGAGATCGGCTTCTACCCCGATGAATATTTGGAGATCATCCGTCTCTATTTGGGCGAGTAAACGCGAAACGCAGTTTCGCGGCCAAAAGTTTTTCTTTTTGGTTCTTTTTCTTTTTTCAAAAAGAAAAAGAACACGACCAACAAAGGAGGGCGCACATGAAATTAGAGTTTGAATACGGTCACGGCCTGATGGCCGCCGACCTGCCCGACAGCACCGACGTGTTCATCCCCGGGGAGACCGTCCCCGATCCGCCCTGCCTGCCCCAGGACTGGGACAGCCTGTACAATGCCACCCTGGAGTCCATCCGCAATCCCATCGGGATGCCCGCCCTGAAAGAGCTGGCCGGTCCCGGCAAGACGGTGGTGTTCGTCATCCCGGACATCGTCAAGGGCGGCTGCCAGCCCACCGCTCACCGCAAGGTGTCCATCCGGGCTTGCCTGGATGAGCTGTACGCCGCCGGGGTGGAGAAAAAGGATATCCTGCTGCTGTTCTCCAACGGTCTGCACCCTAGGGCCACTGTTTCCGAGATGAAGCAGATTCTGGGTGAAGAGCTGTTCAACGAGTTCTATTGGACCAACCAAATCACCTCCCACGACAGCGAGGACTATGAGCACATGGTGGATTTGGGGACCACCCGGCGGGGCGACCCGGTGCTGATGAACAAGTACGTGTTCGACGCGGACATCCCCATCCTCATCGGCCACACCCAGGGCAATCCCTATGGCGGTTACTCCGGCGGCTACAAGCACTGCGCTACGGGCATTACCCACTGGCGGAGCATCGCCAGCCACCACGTCCCCGACGTGATGCACCGGGCGGACTTCACCCCGGTGTCCGGCAAGAACCTGATGCGCACCAAGTTCGACGAGATCGGCATGTGGATGGAGGAGAAGATGGGCCACCCCTTCTTCTGCTGCGACGCGGTGCTGGACACCTACTCCCGGCAGATCGCCATTTTCTCCGGCTACGCCAAAGAGATGATGCCCGTCTCCTGGGAGATCGCCGACAAGCGCACCTACGTGCCCTGGGCGGAGAAGAAATATGACGTGATGGTGTTCGGCATGCCCCAGGCATTCCACTATGGCGACGGCATGGGCACCAACCCCATCCAGATGATGCAGGCGCTCAGCGCCCAGGTCATCCGCCACAAGCGGGTGATGAAGGACAACTGCGTCATTATCTGCTCCTCCATCTGCAACGGCTACTTCCACGACGAGCGCTGGCCCTACTTACGGGAGCTGTACGAGATGTTCCAGCATGACCACATGAACATCCTGCCCGACATGAACCGCTACGGCGAGTACTTCGCCACCAACCAGGAGTACATCCGGAAATACCGCTTCTGCAACGCCTTCCACCCCTTCCACGGCTTCTCCATGATGAGCTGCGGCCACATCGCCGAGATGAACACCGCCGCCATCTATATTGTGGGCGCTCAGGAGCCGGGCATCGCCCGAGGGATGGGTCTCAAGACCCGGGCCACCTTTGAGGAGGCGCTGGAGGACGCGAAAAAGAAGTTCGTGGGGCCGGACCCGAATATCCTGGCCCTGCCCAAGACCTTCAAGGTGGGCGCGGTCCACCTGTGTATGAAGGACCAGCCCTATGACGGCACCAACGGGTGCGGCGGCTGCGGCTGCTGACCTGAAAAAATGATGGAACTAAGAAAAGAGTAAAGGAAGGTGTCGTATGAGCAAAACAAAACAGGCAAAAAGACCTCTGACCCAGGCGGAAAAACGGGCAAAGACCATCAACAAGCTGTGGCTGCTGTTGTCCCTGGTGGTAGCGCTGCTGGTGCTGTTCCTGCTGTCCATCGGAGAAAAGACCGGGCGCAGCTTCCCGTTCCTGATCTCCATCCAGGGCAGGCCCTCGGTGCTCCAGGGCATGAAGACCATGATCGAACGCAACGCCCTCTGGGAGGACTTCGCCAGCAGTATGATCTGTGTGGCCGCGGGCTTCGGCCTGGGCTTTATCACCGCCTTGCCGGTGGCCTTCCTCATGGCGTGGTACACCCCGGTGCGCAAGATCATCGAGCCTTGGATCAACTTCATCCGCAATATCCCCGCCCTGGCCTACGCGCCCCTCATCGTCATCATGCTGGGCGTGGGCCGTACTCCGGCCATCGTGCTGATCTGGATCTGCACCTTTATGACCATGTGCATCACCATCTTCCACGGCATCCGCAACATCGACAACACCCTGGTCAAGGCGGCCAAGGTGCTGGGCGCCAACGACATGGACATCTTCTTCCGCATCACCCTGCCCGCTACGGTGCCCTTTATCCTCACCGCCGTGCGGCTGGGCCTGAGCGCGGGGCTGACCACCCTGCTGGCGGCGGAGTCCACCGGCGCCCAGGCCGGCCTGGGTATGCGCATCCGCTACCTCCAGGGCACCTTTGAGACCAACGCCATGCTGGGTTACATCATTCTAATCGGTATCATCGGCACACTGCTGAACATCTTTGTGGATCTTATTGAAAGGAGGCTGACCTCATGGCAGGAGAAGCGGGAAGAAGCGTAAAGATCCAGATCAAGGACGTCAAGAAGGAGTACCATGGCGATCATGGCACCACGGTGGCCCTCAACGGCGTCAACCTGGACATTATGGAGAACGAGTTTATCTGTGTGGTGGGCCCCTCCGGCTGCGGTAAATCCACTTTGCTGAACATCCTGGCCGGCCTCCATGAGGCCAGCTCCGGCGAGTGCTATCTGGACGGCGAGATCATCAAAGGCACCGATGTGAAGCGGGGCGTGGTGTTCCAGCAGTATGCCCTGTTCCCCTGGCAGACCGTGCTGCAAAACGTCATGTTCGGCCCCCAGATGAAGCGTATGCCCAAGGCCCAGTGCGAGGAGATCGCCCGCAAGTACATCAAAATGGTGGGCCTGGAGGACTTTGAAAACTCCTTCCCCAAGGAGCTGTCCGGCGGCATGAAGCAGCGGGTGGCCATTGCCCGGGCCTACGCCAACAACCCCGAGGTGCTGCTGATGGACGAGCCCTTTGGCGCGCTGGACGCCCAGACCAGGGCCCAGCTCCAGACCGAGCTGCTCAAGACCTGGGAGGAGGAGCAGAAAACCTGCTTCTTCATCACCCACGACGTGGACGAGGCCGTGCTGCTGGCCCAGCGGGTGGTTATCATGTCCGCCCGGCCTGGGCGCATCAAGCGTATTGTGGATATCGACATCCCCTATCCCCGGGACCAGGCCACCAAGAGCGACCCCCGGTTCATGGAGCTGAAGGCGGAAATCTGGAACGAGGTCTACCAGGAGTACCTGGAGGTCCGTAAGTAAATATGTGCCTGACCGTGTTCCCACGGTTGACATACAGGCAGCTTCAACCAAATTCAAGGAGGAAAATGAAATGAAGAAACTCACCGCACTGTTGCTGGCCCTGGTCATGATGCTGGGCCTGGCGGCCTGCGGCGGCGACAAGCCCGCCGAGTCCAAGGCCCCCGCCGAGTCCAAGGAAGTGACCCAGTCCGCGGCCCCCGCCGAGTCCAAGGAGCCCGAGCCCGCCGAAGAGCCCATCACCCTGCGCATCGGCTACATGGCCAACTACGCCTCCCTCTGGGGCGTGCTGTCCACCATCGAGCAGGGCTTCTTTGAGGAGGCGGGCATCACCATCGAGCTGACCCCCTTCCAGGACGGACCCTCTGAGATCGCGGCCATGGAGGGCGGCTCCATCGACCTGGCCTACATCGGCAAGGGCGCCCACAAGCTGTGCATTCAGGGCAAGGCCACCATCTTTGCCCCCAGCTCCGTCCACACCACCGACAAGGTAGTGGTGCTGCCCAACAGCGGCATCGAGTCCGTGGCCGACCTGAAGGGCAAGAAGATCGCCTTCAACTCCGGCTCCTCCTCTGAGTCCACTCTGGACAACGCCCTGAAGGTGGGCGGCCTCACCCGTGACGACGTGATCCTGAACGACCTGAGCATCGACAACATCGTGCCTGCCGCCGTGTCCGGCAGCATCGACGCCGCCGTGTGCTGGAACCCCTATTCCGCTCAGATTCTCCAGCAGGTGGAGGGCGCCAAGGAGATCGAGTTTGCCGACGGCTCCACCAACATCTCCAGCTGGATTTGCCTGCCCAAGTACGCCGAGGAGAACCACGACACTCTGGTGCGCTTCACCCGCGCTCTGTTCAAGGGCATGGACTGGGGCTCCCAGGTGGACAACTATGAGACCGTGGCCCAGTACTGCGCCACCGAGACCAAGACCGATCTGAACGCGCAGCTGCTCCAGGTGGGCGACGCCCACTGGTTCAATATCGCGGATATCAGCGCCGGCCTGAAGGACGGTACCATCAAGGGCTACTATGAGGGGATGCAGAACGACATGGTGGCCGGCGGCAACATCGAGGCCAGCGAGGCCAAGGAGGACGTGGGCGATTTCGTCCTGTTCGACGTGATGGAAGAGGCCCTCAAGTAAGAAAAATCCCAACTGAACACGCTTAGCGCATAGGAACGGACCCTATGGGACGGCATGCAGGTCCGCCCCATAGGGCCTTTTCCGGCCCTGTTCCCGAGAGAGGAGAAAACGGTTTGAACATCAAGATCATCTGCCCCCCGGACGCGGACGCGCCCGCAGTCTTTGCCGCCTCCGAGCTGAAGGACTACCTGAGCCGGATGCTGGCGGGGGAGGAGGGAGAGCTTTCTATCTCCCTAAAGGTAATCCCTGACAAGGAAAAGAACTTGCCAGATTGTTTTTCCGTGGAGCTCGGGCCGAAGGGCGGGGCGATTATCGGAAATTGCGCCCGTTCAGTGCTGCTGGGGGCCTACGACTGCCTGCGCCGCCTGGGGTGCCGGTTTTTGGCCCCCATGAAAAACTGCGAGGTGGTGCCCGCCGTTACCAGTCAAGCGCTGGCCCTTAAATACGAGCACCGGGCGTCCTTCTACCACCGGGGCGTGTGCATCGAGGGGGCGGACAGCCGGGAGAACGTGCTGGATTTCATCGGCTGGCTCCCAAAGGCAGGGTACAACAGCTTTTTCCTGCAATTTAAATCGCCCTGCATTTTCTATGCCCGGTGGTACGAGCACCGGGGGAACCCATTCCGGGAGAGGGAGCCCTTTACCCCGGCGGATGCCTTGGCCTGGATGGAAGAGGCCGAAGGAGAGATCAAGCGCCGGGGCCTGCTCCTCCACAAGGTGGGCCACGGCTGGACGGGGGAGACTCTGGGGTACGAGGCCCAGTCCTGGGACGCGGACCCTAGACCCCTGCCGGAGAACAAACGGCCCCTGGCGGCCCAGGTGGACGGGGTGCGGGGGCTGTGGAAGGGAGTGCCCGCCAACACCAACCTGTGTTTCCACAACGGGGAAGCGGTGGATTCCTTTGCCGCCCTGGTGGTGGAATACGCGAAAGAGAATCCCAATGTGGACTACCTCCACGTTTGGCTGGCGGACGAGTACAACAACGTGTGCGAGTGCGAAGGGTGTCAAAAAACCACGCCCTCCGACCAATATGTGGAGCTGCTCAATGAGATTGACCGCCGCCTGACCGCGGAAGGTCTGGATACCAAGATCGTGTTCCTGCTCTACCAGGAGCTGTTGTGGCCTCCGAAAACAGCCCGGCTGGAGCATCCGGAGCGGTTTATCCTCATGTTCGCCCCCATCAGCCGTACCTTTGAGCACTCCTACCAAGTGGGAAAGGCGCTCCCTGTCCCCGCCTACCGGCGCAACCGTGTCACCCTGCCCACCAGCCTGGACGAGAACCTGGCTTTCTTGCGGGGCTGGCAGGGACAGTTTGACGGAGACAGCTTTGTCTATGACTACCCCCTGGGCCGGGCCCACTATGGCGATTTTGGCTACGTGAAGCTGGCCCGGGTCATCAGCGGGGATGTGAAGCGGCTGCGGCAGCTGGGCCTCAACGGCTATGTGAGCTGTCAGGAGCTGCGGGCGGGTCTGCCCAATTTCTTTCCCAATTACGTTCTGGGCCGGACGCTGATGGACGAAAACGCCGGCGTGAACCAGCTGCTGGAGGAGTATTTTTCCGCCGCCTATGGGGAGGACTGGCCCCTTGCGGCCGACTATCTGTTCCAGCTGTCCAGCCTGAGCAGCACCGATTACGTCAACGGCAAGGGGGAGCGCCGGGATGAGGAGATGGCTGCCCGGATGGAGGCCGTCCGGGAGCTGAGCCTGGACTTTGCCCCAACGCTGGATGCCCACCGGGGTCCCGGCGGCTGGGACACTCCCTTCTGGGAGGCGCTGGACTATCACCGCGAGTATGTGCTCAAGCTGTCCCGGGCCCTGCGCCGCCTGGCCCGGGGGGACCGGGAGAAAGCGGGGGAGAGCTGGCGGGACTTCCGGGAATTGATTTGTGAAAAGGAGCCGGATTTTCAGCCCTGGCTGGATGTGTACCGGGTGCTGGAGGTCACGGAGAAATATACGGGGTTCCGCCCCGGACAGCCTTGAAAGGAGGATGACGCCATGCGTCACGACTACTACTATTATGACCGGGAGCGGCTTTTGGCCGCGCCCAAGGCGCCCATTGAGGTGCTGGCGGACAACGCCGCCGTGTTCCAGGCCATGGCCCGGGAGATGGCGGAGGAGATCAAACGCAAAAACGCGCTGGGGGAGACCACCGTGTTCATCTGCCCGGTGGGCCCCGTGGGCCAGTACCCCTATTTTGTGGAGCTGGTGAACGGCGAAAATATCAGCCTGAAAAACGTCTGGTTCCTCAATATGGACGAATACCTCACCGATGATAAACAATGGATCGCCAAGGAGGACAAGCTCAGCTTCCGGGGATTTATGGAGCGGACGGTGTACTCCAAGATCAGGCCGGAGCTGGTGATGCCGGAGAGCCAGCGGGTGTTCCCGGACCCCAGCGACCCGGACAACATGGCCCGGGTCATTGAGCAGCTGGGCGGTGTGGACATCTGCTTCGGCGGCATCGGCATCAACGGCCACCTGGCTTTCAACGAGGCCCAGGACGGGCTGACCCCGGACCAGTTCAAGGAGCTCCACACCCGGGTGCTGGAGATCTCCCCGGAGACCCGGACGGCCAACGCCATCGGCGACCTGAACGGGGCCATCGACGATATGCCCCGCTGGTGCGTCACCATCGGCATGCATGAGATTTTCCATGCCCGAAAGGTGCGCCTGGGGGTGTTCCGTGACTGGCACAGGGCCGTACTGCGCCACACTGCCTACGGCGAGGTGTCCGCCCACTTCCCGGCCACCCTCATGCAGACCCACCCGGACGCCCTCATCCGCACCACGGAATTTGTGGCCAATCTGCCGGAGTGAGGGGCCATGGGAGAAACGTATCTTGTCAACGGCCGGGTGTACCTTGGGCGCAGGTTTGAGGAAAAAACCCTCCGGCTGAGCGGCGGAAAATTGCAGGTATTGGAGCCGGACGCCTCGATCCCCGCTGGGGCGGAAGTGGTTGACGTGTCCGAGAAAAGAGTAGTCCCCGGTTTTATCGACGTGCACACCCACGGCGCGGTGGGAGTGGACGTGAACGGGGCGACGGCGGAGGATTTGGAGAAGATCAGCCGCTTTTTCGCCGGGAACGGCACCACCTCCTGGCTGTGCTCGGTGCTCACCGATACGGTGGAGCAGACGGAGTGGTGCATCGACCAGTTTAAAGCTCATAAAGCCGGGGACCAGCCCACGGCGGAGCTGCTGGGCATCCATCTGGAGGGCCCCTTCCTGGCCGCTGAGTACAAAGGGGCCATGCCGGAGCACCTGCTGCGCAGAGGGGACCCGGACCTGCTGCGGGCTTACCAGGAGCGGGCGGAGGGGAATATCCGCTACATTACCCTTTCTCCCGAAGTGGAAGGGGTGGTGGACCTGATCCCCGCGGCAAAGCGGCTGGGGATTGTGCCCGCCATCGGCCACTCCGGGGCCAGCTACGAGCAGTCTATGGAGGCCGTCGCCGCCGGGGCGGCGGCATGCACCCACACCTTCAACGCCATGGGCCTGTTCCACCAGCACCGGCCCGCTATCATGGGGGCGGTGCTGGAGTCCGACGTGTACTGCGAGATGATCTGCGACGGGCGGCATCTGCACCCCGCTGCGGTGCGTGTGCTCATCAAGACAAAGGGCCTGGACCGGGTGGTGGCCATCACCGATTCCATCATGGCGGCTGGCCTGCCCGACGGGAAATACCACCTGGGAGTGAACGAGGTGGTGGTGGAGGACGGCGACGCCAAGCTGGCGGACACCGGGGTTCGGGCGGGGAGCACCCTCACCCAGGACGCGGCCCTGCGCAACCTCATCGCCTTTACCGGGCGGTCTGTGGAGGAGCTGCTGCCCGCCCTGACGGAGAACCCGGCCAGGCTCATCGGGGTCTTTGACCGCAAGGGCTCTATTGCCGGCGGCAAGGACGCCGACCTGGTGGTGCTGGATGGGGAAAACCGGGTGGACATGGTGTTCTGCCGGGGGCGGATGCTGGAAAAATGAGCGCGAAAAAAACGCCGCGCGTATGCGCGGCGTTCCGGGAAATGGTTTGAGTTGATTTACTCCGCCGCCGACTGGAGGTCGTGGAAAATGGCCACCGCCGCCGCCCCTCGGGCGCCGCTGAACTCGTCCGGCTCCACGAACACAAAGTCGGTGTCGGTCCGCTTCACGTTGCAGACGTTGTGGTGGACCACCTCCAGCAGCTGCCGCCGGTTGTCCTCGCTGCGGAACAGCTTGCCCTCGATGAGCATGGCGTGGGGACAGGTGAAGTTGTCAATGTTGGCGATGGCCAGCCCCAGGGTGTATACGGCCCGCTCCACCACGCGGCACACGTCGGCGTCTCCGTCCCGCTGGGCCTGAAGGATGCGGGCCATGCCGGGCTCCTCCCCCACAGGGCACAGGGACCGGAGGACCGGCGCCCCGCCCCGGGCCAGAGCGTCCATGCACCGGGCGATGACGGCCCGGTCGCTGGAGATGGCCTCCAGACAGCCGTGGTTGCCGCAGGTGCACTGGGGGCCGTTGGGCTCCATCACCATGTGGCCCACCTCGCCCGCCCCCACGATGGACCCAAAGGCGCTGGAAGTGTTGAGGATCAGCGGGCAGGCGATGCCCGCGTGGATGAACAGATAGGCGAAGGTGGGCGCGCTGTTCAGCAGCTCCCGCTGGAAGAGAGATGCGCCGTAGGCCCGGGCGCAGGCGTTGTTCTCCACCGTGACAGGGCACTGGAGGTCCAGCCGCCGCCCAATGTCCCGGAGTATGGGCTTGTCGTACCAGTTGTAGCTGGGCCGCACCTTCAGCACGCCGGTTTCACTGTCCACCAGGCCGGGGACGCAGAACCCCAGGCCGTCTGCGCCGCCGTTCCGGTCCAGCAGTTCGCGGACCATGGAGCAGGCCGCGTCCAGATTTTCCTCGTAGTCCCGGCTGGGGGCGGGAGCCGCCCGGCGGTCCAGCACCCGGCCCCGGTAGTCGGTGAGGCAGACGGCGGTCTCCGAGCCGGTCATCTCCACGCCGATGAAGCGCCGGGCGTCCGGGACGATGTCCAGCAGGCGGCTGCGGCGGCCGTGGCGGCGGTCGGCGGGCTCGGGGGAGTCCAGCTCCCGCACCAGGCCGGCGGCAATCATGGTGTTGATGTTGGTGGTGATGGTGGGCAGGGTGAGGTCCAGCCGCTTGGCGATGTCCGCCCGGGTGATGGGCCCGCAGTGGTACACCATCTGTAAGATGGAGGACTGGTTGGTCACCTTGACCCGGGGCAGGTTATTGCCCTGTTCAAATTGCATTTCTTCACCGCCTCCCATGTTTTTTGGAGAAAAAACGGGGATTTTTGCTGATTTATTCTATTATATCGGGATATCCGCCCGGTGTCAAGACGTGGAGGGAAGGGACTATGGCAATCTTTTTCGTGGTGAGCTTCCTGGCCAGCGTGGCAGGGGCCATCTGCGGCATCGGCGGCGGCGTGGTCATCAAGCCGGTGCTGGACATGCTGGGATTGGAGACGGTGGCGGCCATCAGCTTCCTGTCCGGCTGTACGGTGCTGTCCATGAGCTGCTACTCCGTCACCCGCTCCCTGGCCAAGGGGGACAGCGGGGTGGACCTGCGGGTGGGTACGCCCCTGGCCATCGGCGCGGCTCTGGGCGGGCTGGCGGGCAAGCAGCTGTTTGAGCTGGTCCGCTCCCTGTTCGCCGACCAGGGCATGGTGGGGGCGGTCCAGGCGGCCTGCCTGGGGGTCATCACCCTGGGGACGCTGGCGTACACGCTGAATAAGAGCCGCATCCCCACACACAAAATCACTGCCCCATTGGCGTGCGTGGTCATCGGCCTGGCGCTGGGGATCATGTCCAGCTTTCTGGGCATCGGCGGCGGGCCCATCAATTTGGTGGTTCTGTACTTCTTTTTCAGCATGGACACCAAAACCGCCGCCGCCAACAGCCTGTACATCATCCTGTTCAGCCAGCTGGCCAGCCTCATCACCACCCTTGCCACCCACACCGTCCCTGACTTCCGCTGGCCTGTGCTGGCGGTGATGGTGGCCGGAGGCATCGGCGGGGGGATGGTGGGCCGCATGCTCAACAAGAAGATGGACAACAAGCTGGTGGACCGCCTGTTTATCGGCCTGATGGGGCTGATCGTGCTGATCTGCGTGTATAATGTGCGGCGGGGGATGGGCGGCTGAGCCGGTCCCTTGCACGAGACGGAAAAACCGCTGGGACCGCAGGTTTCCGGCGGTTTTTCCGCGTCAAAAAGGGCCGCGTTCAAAGAGAAAAAACAGCCCGTCAAAAAATTCTTCCAAAACCCCTTAATTTTTTAAATTGAGGGACGATATAGTTAGCGTAGGCGGTCGGAGAAGATTCCTTCCACAAGATGTGGGATGGGAGGCTGCGGACCGCCGCGCAGATTCGGTTTCACCCGGTTCCGGGCCGGTTGAAATAGTACCCCAGCGCCGGACGAACGGAACACCCCGGCCAGGTTGTTCCCGAACATCCGGAGTCCTACGCGCCGACGCAATGGATGGCGGAAGCGCGAAATAAATTTTTGAAAAGGAGTTTAAGATCATGCGTATTCAGCACAATATTATGGCAATGAGTGCCTATCGCAACTACACGAACAACGTGTCTGCGATGAAGAAGAACCTGGAGAAGCTCTCCTCCGGCTACAAGATCAACCGCGCCGGTGACGACGCCGCCGGTCTGGCCATTTCCGAGAAGATGCGCGCCCAGATCACCGGCCTGGAGACCGCCCAGAAGAACGCCAAGGACGGCATCAGCCTGGTGCAGACCGCTGAGGGCGCTCTGACTGAGGTTCACGACATGCTCAACCGTATGGTGGAGCTGGCCACCCAGTCCGCCAACGGCACCTACGACAACACCACCGACCGCGCCCAGATGCAGAAGGAAGTCAACCAGCTGCTGGACGAGATCGACCGCATCGCCGACAGCTCCAACTTCAACGGCATCAACCTGCTGGATGGCACCCTGGGCCTGAACACCGACACGTTCAAGATCTCCAGTGGCGATAGCTACACCGCCGCAGTTAATCCCGATACCATTGATCTGACTTCCGCTGTCAGCAATTACCATGGTGGCAAATCCGTTACTGGTACGGCACCTTCGTTTAAGATTGATCTGAACGATATTGAGATCAATAATACCCATAGTTCCGCAACCAATGTGAAATTCAAGATTACTGCTGGCTCCCTTGTCATTAATGCCACTAGCACGAATACTGTTGCGGCGGGTGGCAAAGCGAGTGCAAACCAGATCAAGAACGCGATTAAGGCAGCGCTGGATGCAGCCGCCACAGGCACTGACGGCAATGGTGCAAACACCATCAAGATCGGTGGCCTGTACATGAAGTATACGGTCACTGGCACTTCTGTCAAGTTCGACTATGACTCTGTCGGTGGGACAAAGGCCCAAGCTTGGGCGACTGCTGTTTCCGGTGCCAGTGGTGTCACCAAGGCAAATACTTTCAATAATTCGATTGGTAGGGGTGTTACGGTCGAGGCAGTCGGTTCTAAGACCAAGCTCACCGACGGCAAGACCGAAATCCATGCTCTCACCGACGTCAAGAACGCTGTGGCCGATCAGCCTGCCCAGCGTCCTGGTGTTGACATCAACATTGGTAGCTTGGTGAAGGACGGTTTTACGCTGACCATCGCCGGTGCTACTGGCTCCACTCCGACCCGTACCACCTACGTGTTCAAGACTGAGGCCTCCAACTCTAAGGCCGATGCCTACACCGCTGCTACAGATGGAAACGAGACTGTCGTGACCATTGACGTGTCCATGGTGGAGGGTGCCACTGCCCAGGCCCGTCAAGCTGCTCTGATTATGGCTGGTGGCGCGCACCAGAGCGGCTCTCCTGCAAAACCCGATGGTAATGCTAACGGTGCTCACCAGACTGCCAATATCTTCACCATCGGTCTGAAGGACGGCAACACCACGCTCCACATCGACGTGACCACTGCCGCCAACGCCAGCAAGGCCGATAGCGAGGCTAAGATGCGTGCGTTGATTACCGCCAAGGACGCTGGCGCTGATGAGGTTGTTGCCAGCACCAAGCTGTATGTCACTGGCACCGCCAAGGAAGGCAACGTGCTGAACATCGGTAGCGACAAGATCACCTTTAAGGGCGGCGAGGACATTGACGCGATCAAGACCGCCATTGCGGGCAAGGGCTACACTGTGACCAAGAAGACGGACGCTGATGGAAAGGCATATCTGAACATTGAGGGTAAGGCTACAGGCAAGGACGAGAATGGCAAGACTGTCAACATCGCCGCCAAGGATCGCACCGCTCCGCAGATTCTGGGCAAGGGCCTGACCCTCCAGATTGGCGACACCAGCGACAGCTGGAACCAGCTGAACGTGGCCGTGCAGGATATGCACTCCGGGTCCATCGGCGTGGGCAAGCTGAAGATCGACACCGAGGAAGCCGCTCAGGCCGCCATCGACAAGATCAAGAAGGCTATCAACACCGTGTCCGACGTGCGCGGTACTCTGGGCGCCACCCAGAACCGTCTGGACCACACCATCAACAACCTGTCCGTCATGACCGAGAACATCCAGGACGCCGAGTCTACCATCCGCGACGTGGACGTGGCCGAGGAAATGATGGCCTACACCAAGAACAACATCCTGATTCAGTCCGCCCAGGCCATGCTGGCCCAGGCCAACCAGGTGCCTCAGGGCGTGCTGCAGCTGCTCCAGTAAGAAGCGAGACAACGCCGCGTGAGCTGTTCTTGGCACAAATCGCATAGACCCAACAGCGGGGGCGGGCTTTGGCCCGCCCCCCTTTTTAAACCACCCGAAAGGAATCTTGACTATGACTGCCATCGAGATCGCCCGCCAGCTCGCCGCCCTGGACCAGCCCGAGGGGGCCATCAAGGCGTACGCCGTCGCCATCCACGAGAGCGGGGCGGACGACCCGGCCATTCAGCTGGAGGCGGCGCTGTACATCCTCCAGAACGGCGGGGACTACAAGGTGAGCTACAGCGCCCTCATCGACCTGTACCGCCGGGGCTGTTTTCAGGAGGACTGCCTGTCCATCATGACCCAGGCGTTCTACGAGCCCAACGTGAAGCTGCTGAAAACCCGGTACGAGAATAACTGCAAGCTGCTGGCAAAGTACCCTTATTTGTTCCGAAAGGACTTTCTTGACTTTGAATTTCTGCCCCTGCGGTTCTATCCTTTTGACGACGACCGCTTTGTGCCCTACCACGTTCAGGAGGACCGCTTTGGGGAGTACATAGATTTCAAGCGCCCGGTGGTGAGCCGGAACTTCTTCAAGGACCTGGAAAAGCCCGTGCTGGCGCGGGATGTGTATTCCCAGTACGAGCTGGAGTACCTGAACGACAGCGTCCGGCCCAGCGAGTGGGTGGGCCGGGACAACCACGTCTATCTCCACTACACGGACTGGGCGGAGTTCTGCGCCCATCTGCAATGCCTGAACCTGCGGCCCCTTTTGGAGGACGAAAAGTTTGTATTTTTGATTGGGGACGAGGTTTCCCAGTACCCCATCGACTTCAAGGAGCGGTTCGGGGCGGACTACGGGCAGTACCCGGTGAAGCCGCTGGCGGTGCGGGAGGTCAATAAGCTGATCTGGCACACCCAGCTGTCCACCCACAACGGCGGCGACTTTTTCAACGAGATTTTTGACGGCCATCCCAACTTGATTGCCATGCCCTCTCTGATGATGAAGGACATCGAGGAGCAGATTGGGAACTGGCGCACAGCGCTGGCTAACGCCAAAAGCTCCAAGGAGGCGGCCCAGGCCCTGATGGCGGGCAACGACCCGCAGACGACCCGGATTCTCCACGAGCTGCGCAGCCTACAAAATCCTTCGGACAAGGACATTTTTGTGGCCATGTACCTCACCTCGGACATAGCCCTGAAAAGCATGGACCCAGCAGCGCGGATCGCCCCGGCGGTGTTTTTCCAGCCCCACTTCCCGAACATCGTGTACAGCCTCCAGGTGGATCAAAAGAATCGCACGGTGCTGAAGTCGGAGGTGTACGACAAGACGGTGCAGTCCCCCATTTTCCGGGGCTTCAAGTACATCAAGACCTTCACCCCTATGCGGCGGTTCACCACCAGCCACGGGGCCACGGTGAAGTTCATGTACCAGAGCTCTCAGAAGGAGGCCAAGGAGGGGGAGGCCCAGGCGGTGGTGCCGGACGCGGTGAGCCAGCGGGTGCTGAACCGCAGCTTCATGGTGGACTGGCTGGACCGGCTGTATGCGGACAGCGCGCTGGTGCGCTTTGAGGACGCCAAGCTGAACCCAAAAGCCACATTTACGGCGCTGGCGGCGTTTTTGGACCTGCCCTACACCCAGAGCATGACCTACTGTTCGCTGAACGGGGAGGTGGACCCGGAATCCCTGGCGGGGAACGTGCGGGGCTTTGACCCGGCGGCGGTGTACCGCACCTATGACGAGTACGTCAACGACGCGGAGCGGACCTATATCGAGTATTTCCTGCGGGACGCCTATGAATATTACGGCTACGGCTTCCAGTACTACGACGGCGGGCCCATGGACGAGGACCGGGTGAAGGAGCTGCTGGAGGGCTTCACCACCATCGACCACTATATCCGGGACACCTGGAAGAAAATCTATAAAAAGGCCACGGTGTCGGTAAACGATCAGCGAGTGGAGGAGAAGGTGGAGCTGGACGTGCAGAACCAGCTGTTGGAAAACCAGGTAAAGTCCTTCCGGGAGAACCGTGTGAAAAATTCGGAGATTCTGATGCGGGGTCTGCGCTTTGTGAACCGGCATGGCCAGCCTCTGCACATGATGCCGAAGCTGGAGCTGGACGAGGCGCTGCTGGAACAGCCGCTGTACCACTGAGGAGAAGACAATGGAGAGACAAAATCGGGTGTACTGGCTGACGGGGCTGTCCGGGGCGGGCAAGACCACCATCGGGCGGCTGTGGCGGGACGAGCTGCGCCGGTCCGGGGAGACGGTGGTGTTCCTGGACGGGGACGAGATGCGCGCGGTGTTCGGCTCGGGGCTGGGTTTTAACGCGGCGGACCGGCGGAAGCTGGCGGAGAGCTACGGGCGGCTGTGCGGGCTGCTGGCGGGGCAGGGGGTGACGGTGGTGTGCTGCACCATCTCCATGTTCCACAGCGTGCGGGCGTGGAACCGGGCCAATATTCCGGGCTATTACGAGGTATACATACAAGCATCCATGGATACCCTGCGGCGGCGGGACCAGAAGGGGCTGTACAGCCAAAACGCGGACAACGTGGCCGGGGTGGGGCTCCAGGTGGAGCTGCCCGACGCCCCGGACCTGGTGCTGGACAACAACGGAGGGCGGACGCCGGAGGAGCAGATCGCCATACTGCGCGCCGCGGCGCTGAGTTTGGAGGGCTGAGGCATGGGAGAGAAAAAGACGGTATTCATGTCCATCGGGGCCGACGTGATCCACGGGGGCCACATGGAGATCATCCACAAAGCGGCGCAGCTGGGGGAGCTGACGGTGGGTGTGCTGACGGACGAGGTGGTGGCGTCCTACAAGCGGCATCCGCTGCTGACCTGCGAGGAGCGGATGAAGATCGTGGCCGGCCTGAAGGGGGTGGCCCGGGTCATCCAGCAGGACGAGATCGGCTACGCCGCGCCGCTGCGGGCGCTGCGGCCGGACTACGTGGTCCACGGGGACGACTGGCGGGAGGGCTTCCAGAAACCGGTGCGGGAGGAGTGCCTGGCCCTGCTGGCGGAGTACGGCGGGCAGCTGGTGGAGTTCCCCTACTCCCACAACGACGAGTACGACCGGCTGGAGGCGGCGGCCCGAGCCCAGGCGTCCATCCCGGACCTGCGGCGGGGCCGGCTGAAATGGCTGATCGAGCGCAAGGGGCTCATCACCTGCATGGAGGCCCACAACGGGCTGACGGGCCTCATCGCGGAGAAGACGGCGGTGATGGAGAACGGGGAGGTCCGGCAGTTCGACGGCATGTGGGTGTCCTCCCTGTGCGACTCCACCACCAAGGGCAAGCCGGACATCGAGCTGGTGGACTTCTCCTCCCGGATGAACACCATCAACGAGATCATGGAGGTGACCACCAAGCCCATGATCCTGGACGGGGACACCGGGGGACTGACGGAGCATTTTGTGTACACCGTGCGCACTTTGGAGCGTATCGGGGTGTCCGCCGTCATCATTGAGGACAAAATTGGCCTGAAACGCAATTCCCTCTTCGGGACGGAGGCCAACCAGCGGCAGGACAGCGTCGAGAACTTCTGTCATAAGATATCGGCAGGAAAAGGAGCTCTAAAAACCAGCGAATTCATGATTGTGGCCCGAATTGAGAGCCTGATCCTGGAGCAGGGGATGGAGGACGCCCTGGCGCGGGCCTTTGCCTACGTGGAGGCGGGGGCCGGGGGGATCATGATCCACTCCCGGCGGAAGGAGCCGGACGAGATCTTTGAGTTCTGCCGCCGGTTCCGGGAGCGGGACAAACACACGGTCCTGGTGATCGTGCCCACCTCCTTCAACTCGGTCACCGAGGCGGAGTGGAAGGAGCGGGGGGTCAACGTGGTGATCTACGCAAACCACCTGATCCGCAGCGGCTACCCCGCCATGCGGAAGACGGCGGAGGCCATTTTACGCTGCCGCCGGGCCAAGGAGGCGGACGAGGCCTACTGTATGCCCATCAAGGAGATATTGACCCTCATTCCGGAAGAATAACGGGCGAAAGGCCCAAAAGGAGAGCAAATTATGGACTTACAAGAGCGTGTCCGGCTGAAAAAAGCGGACCGGAACGAGCTGTACACCCTGGAGCCCCCATTCCCCACCACCAACTTCCTGCTGGAGCTGTCCAATGCCTGCAACCAAGCCTGCCTGTTCTGCGCCCACCAGAAGATGAGGCGCAAGGTGGGCAAGATGGCCCCGGAGATGGTGGAGAGCGCCCTGCGGCAGGCCTACGAGCTGGGCGCCCGGGAGGTGGGCATGTACGCCACCGGGGAGCCCTTCATCGTGCCGGAGCTGGCGGAATATGTGAAGCTGGCCAAGGACATCGGGTACACCTACGTGTACCTCACCTCCAACGGGTCGCTGGCCACGCCGGAGCGCATCCGGGCGGTGGTGGACGCCGGGGTGGACAGCGTGAAATTCTCCATCAACGCGCCGGAGCGGAAGCTCTATGAGTTCATCCACGGGCGCGACGACTTCGACACGGTGATGGAGCACCTGAAATACCTGAACCAGTACCGCCGGGAGAGCGGCCGGGACTTCAAAATCTACCTCACCGGCATCCTCACCCGGTACACAGAACACACAAGGGACGATTACTTCAAGGTGTTCGACGGGCTGGCGGACCAGATCGTGTTCAAGGACGTGTACAACCAGGGGGGCTACATGCCGGAGATCGACTGGCAGCTGAAGTGCACCCACGACAAGGAGCAGACCCGGCGGTGCAACCTGCCCTTCGACGCGCTGTGCGTGACCTGCGAGGGCTACCTGTCCGTGGAGAACGCGGACTTTGAAAATATGCTGATTGTGGCGGATTTGAACAAAGTGTCCTTGAAAGAGGGCTGGTATGGTGATAAAATGAAAGAGGTCCGGCGGATGTTCCTGGACGACTGCCTGGAGGGCACCCTGTGCCACGGCTGCGTCCACCACTGCCAGTCCCCCGCCGCGCCCCTGATGCCGGAGTACGCCACGGAAAACCCGGACATCTTCCTGGACAGGCAGGTGCGGGAGCGGATCAAGGCCGCCGGGTTCCCCTACACCAAGCTGGTGTACGTGCCCATGGCGGCGGATATCCTCCATCCGGGGCACATCAACATCCTGAAAACTGCCGCCTCCCTGGGCCGGGTGGTGGTGGGGCTGTTCAGCGACGAGGCCATCCGCAGCTACAAGCCGGAGCCCTACATGGACTATGAACAGCGGAAGACCGTGCTGGAGAGCCTGAAGTACGTGGACGAAGTGGTGTGCCAGGAGACCAAGGACTACTCGGACAACCTGCGGCGGTACCGGCCGGATTACATGGTCCACGGCACAGACTGGCGCACCGGCCCGCTGGCGGAGGTGCGGCGGAAGGCCATCGACCTGATGGGGTCGTGGGGCGGCGAGGTGGTCGAGCCGGAGTACACCCAGGGAGTGTCGTCCACCGACTTCAAGCGGAAGGTGAGGGAGCAATGACCCTGGACTTTTTACAGGAGTTTGAATTTTTCGCTGGGGTGCCGGACAGCCAGCTGAAGGCGCTGTGCAGCTTCCTGATGGACAAATACGGGCTGGACCCGGCCCACCACGTCATCGCAGCCAACGAGGGCAACGCGGCGGCGCTGGCGGCGGGCTACCACCTGGCCACGGGGAAGACGCCGGTGGTGTATCTGCAAAACAGCGGACTGGGGAACATCGTGAACCCGGCAGCGTCGCTGCTGAACGGGAAGGTGTACGGTATCCCCTGCCTGTTTATTGTGGGCTGGCGGGGAGAGCCGGGGGTCCACGATGAACCCCAGCACCTGTTTCAGGGGGAAATCACCCTCAAACTGCTGGAGGATCTGGACATTCCGTGCTTTGTCATCGACAAGACCGCCACGGAGGAGCAGATCCAGGCCAAGCTGGGGGAGTACGGCGCCCTGTTCGCCCAGGGAAAACAGGCGGCCTTTGTGGTGCGCAAGGGGGCGCTGGAGTACAGCGGGAAAACCGTTTACACCAACCCTTACTCCATGGGCCGGGAGGAGGCCATCGGACACATTCTCCAGGCATCCGGGGAGGACCCGGTGGTGTCCACCACGGGCAAGGCCAGCCGGGAGGTGTACGAACTGCGGGAGGCCCGGGGACAGGGCCACGGCCATGACTTCCTGACGGTGGGGTCCATGGGGCACAGCTCGTCCATCGCCCTGGGGATCGCGCTGCAAAAGCCGGAGCGCCGGGTGTGGTGCCTGGACGGGGACGGGGCGGCGCTGATGCACCTGGGGGCTATGGCGCTGATCGGGGCCAATCAGCCCGCAAATCTCGTCCACATTGTGCTGAACAATCAGGCCCACGAGTCCGTGGGTGGTATGCCCACAGTGGCGGGGAAGGTGGATTTGCGGGCCATCGCCAAAGCCTGCGGCTACCCTGGTGTTTTTTCTGTGGACAACCCAGAGGAGCTGAAAAGAGCGCTGGAGGCGGTAAAGGCCGCCAAGGAGCTCGCCTTTATCGAGGTGAAGTGCGCCCTGGGCGCGCGGGCCGACCTGGGACGGCCTACTGCCACGCCTCAGCAGAATAAGGCCGCTTTTATGGAGGGCCTTGTGGGAGACAGGTGAGCGCTTCCAGGAATGGGAATTCCCGCAGCAATATGCTTTGAACACAAATACCGAATACTGCGCGGCTGTAAGGGGACAGGATAATTGAGAAACCGGGATAAACCGGGAGAACCGGGGGAAGTGCTGGAAAACCCCCGTTTTTCAATGGGAACGGGCATATTTCAGGCGGGAAAGGCCCGCACATTCTCACATTCATTGAGCGCGAAGGCGTCGACGGCGGTCGGCGTCTTTTTTTATGCTCAGGGGCCGCTGGAGGCCGCACGTCGGCGGCGGCGCGGCGCGGCGGGCATCGACCCGGCTAAACAGGAAAACCCCCGGAAAACCGCTTAAAAACGGCAATCCGGGGGCTTTTCTTGATGGCAGGGACGGGCAGGAATTGAAGCGGGCCGCTCGGCCACGCCCCGGAAGTCACAGCAGCAGACCAAGAAGGCGTGGGCTTCGCGGCCCTTGAGGATAGTATAGCAGGGCTGCAGGAGAAATGCAAGGGGGCCCAGCGTAATGACGCACCGTTAGAGCGTTAGAATTTTGGCCCAAACCGGGCGAACCGGCGCAGATCGGGCCGCTGGCGGCGTTACTTGACCGTTACTCCCCGGGATGGCTGGTGGCGGTATCGGCGAGGCGCGGGGGCCGCTTCAATTCTACAATCGCACAAAACCGGAGTAGAATTGTAGAATTGCCCTATTTTCAACGGCTGGCGGGGCGCGGCGGCGGCAAGAAATCGCCGTTTTCAATTCTACATGAAAACGGATAATTATTTAACCAAAGCAGGCCAAAAAAATTTAGGCGATCACGCTCTGATTACCGCCTTCGGCGGGCCCGCTTGTCTGCCTGTATTCGTCTTCGATATATGTCGAGTAGATCGAGCCTTTTTTCCCGGTCGCCTGTTCGTAGAACATCGTGATAATGTCAACAGCATTTTTTCGATCGTGAGGGTTCAACAAGCGGAGCATAGCAATCACATCATTCTCCATCTGCGACAACGGTACGCCGTCACAAGTAAGTTGAGCCTGTTCACTATTTCCGGCAAGGAAGTCGAGCGAGATATTTAGGTAATGGGCTACTTTCTGGACGCTATCCAGGCTCGGATTTTGTGTTGCCCATCGTCTAATTGTTGCGTTTGAGAGGTTACATTCCCGCTCTATTTTGCTAATTGCAAGGTCTTTTTCCTTTGCTATGGCGCACACGCGGTCATAAAGGTTCATAAAATGGCCTCCTCAAAAAATTTAGTGTATAAGCATAGATTTTTCTTGACATTTAGTGAATGAGCTAATATAATGATGATAGGTCAAAAACTTATCCACAATTAAGCATATCACAAAAAACCGAGGCGCACAACAGAAAAGGAGCAGCAGAATGAATAGTTACAAAATTACCTAAAATCCCGTATGCTACTGCTGTTTTTGGAGCTAAGACTGGAGCCAATGGACTCGAGTGCACGGCCTTTTTGCTTGGTTGTTATGAGGTTGGCGCAACACACTTCAATTGTGATATGCCTGTTGATGGCGCAAATCTCGCATATTTTGAACCGTCTGTCGCAGATGAACACAGAAAAGCCAATGTCAACACCTGGACGCTTCGTGGATTGTATTACAACGGAGTTCAGGCGTATCAAGGGACGTGTGTTTTTGGTGGTACATACAGCGCGTTGAGGTTCTCGCAATCAGAGTTTCTCCGCCCCACCTTGATTCTGCCCTCCAACCTTTTTGTCAGCGACGACGGTGCGGTTATTGCCAACACGCCTCCCACCACCCCAGCCGCCGTTACCATTCCCGAGACCATCCACGGCGGGAAGAGCGTCACCGTGTCCTGGACCGCCAGCTCCGACGAGCAGGGCAATCTGGAAGGTTACATCGTGGAGCGTTCCACAGACGGCGGCTCCGCCTGGACGCAAATTTACCAGGGTGGGGGGCTGTCCGCCACCAACACCGTGCCCTTCGGCACCGAGAGCGTCATGTACCGCGTTCGGGCCTATGACAGCGAGGGGCTGTACTCCAGCTGCCGCAACAGCGCCCAGGTCACTGTCATCAATAACACCGCTCCCACCGCGCCGGGATCCATCACTGTGCCCGAGACTGTTTTCGGCGGCGGCCCGGCGGAAGTCAGCTGGACCGCCTCCATCGACGGCGAGAACAATCTGACCGGGTACGCCCTGGAACGGCAGGTGGACGGCGGGGCCTGGACGGAGATCTTCCGGGGCGATGCCCTGGGCTTCACCGACGCCACCACCAAGGGCTGGCTGTCCGTGGCCTACCGGGTCCGGGCTTTTGACTCTGAGAACGCCTACAGCGGCTATACCGCCAGCGGAACCCGAATGGTGGACAACAACACGCCCCCCGCTATTACCTGTGCCCTCCCCAGCGGGAGCGACCTGGGCGTGAAGGACGAGGGCTTTTCGGTGGGCTACTCCGTCAGCGACGAGGAGGGGGACGCCATCACCGTCACCGAGTCGATTGACGGCATGGTCCTGCGGCCCTTCGCCGCCGTGGACGGGGCGGCGAACAGTCTCCAATTGACCGGGCTCAGCTTTGTGAAGGTGCTGAATGGAAAGCACACCCTCAGCATCACTGCCCGCGACGACAAGGCCAGCACCGTCCATAACCTGTGCTTTACCAAGTCCGTCACGGCGGCGTCTGTCACGCTGGCCCAGCCCATGACCGCCGACGCGCCCATCAGCGTGTGCGTACTGTCCGTCACAGGTTCTATTCCGGCGGACGCGCAGTACAGTGTAAAGGTGACCAACAACGCCCTGGACG
>CATLFX010000012.1 GCA_949935795.1 uncultured Oscillospiraceae bacterium | reverse complement strand
CGCTGGTGTAGTTCACGTAGAACAGCCCGTGGTTGCCGTTCTGGTTGTAGTTACCGCCGGCGTACACCACCGGGTTGCTGGTGTTGAAGTTCCAGTTATCGCAGGACGCCCCGGAGACGCAAAGCTAAGGCACCGCACAGGTAGCCCCGACCGCAGCAGGGCCCAAAAATCGGCCGCGCCGCCCGCCGCCGGGCGGCGCGGCTCTGTTATCCGCCCCGTTGCGGATTTATTTCCGTGTTTCTGCTCGGGGTTTTTGCGAGGGGGGATGCGTCCCCCCTCGCGCTCCCCCCTTTAGGGGAGTTCATGGAGGCGGGAGCCGAGGATCGCGCCCGAGTCCGACACACTGGTGAAGTACACACAGAACAAGCCGTGGCTACCGCCCTGGTTGTAGTAACCGCCGACGAAGACCACCGGGCTGCTGGCGTTGAAGTACCAGTAATCGCAGGACGCCACATTCTCCCCGCCTCCAGCAGCAGAGGGAATAATCATCGGGAAGCCCGCCTGATTGACCACGCTGAAGGCGGAGGGCCAGCCGCTCACCGGGGTCCCGACGCTCACGCCGTTGGCGCTGTCGCTGTAACTGTTGGGATTCAGGATGATGTTCAGGCCGCTCCCGTTGTTATAGCAGCCGTCACAGAAGTCGTACACATTGTCCCACAGGCCCTCGATGTTCCTATACTGAGTGCCCAGGCCATAAGTGTCACGGTTGCTTTGGGTGGTGCCGGTATGATAGGGCATGGAATCGGTGTAGCCCATGTTCTGCGGAGCACTGTTGTTGCCACAGCCCTTTCCGATGGTCTTCTGCGTGTTCCAGTCGGCGAACTCAACCAGATACAGAAGCCAAAGGGTGAACCGGGTAGCGAAGTCCATCTGCCAGATGTTGGAACCTAGGGCGTGGATGCTGGTGCGGAAATTGGCGCGGGTGACATTGTTCTTCGGCGTCTGCCCGCTGTTGCTCTTGAAGTTGCTCCCGCAGTGGTAGCGGCCCACATAAATCACGTCACGCTCACCCTTGCCGTCTCCTCGGTTCATGTGCGCAGGGGAAACAGAGAAGCCAGCGGTGGCCTTGTTTGCGATTTGCACCTTAATGCTTTTCCCGCTCTGGGTCAGCTTGTACCAGAACTTGGGGATGGCGACCATGACGCCGCCGGTCCGGGTGCTCTTAACCATACCGGCCCAGGGCTGGATGTTGTCGAAGGGGGAGCTACACTGAGCCGCCGTCTTCCCGGCGGTATACGGAACAGGGTCAACGAAGCTCGCCGCCGCATCCGTCCGGGTCCACTTGGTCGTACTGGTGCCGTCCCACTGTGCGCCGTAGATTTTCGGGGCCTCCACGGTAATGGCGCAGGTCTTGTTCGAGGGGGCCAGATGGTTCGTACCCTCAGCCACCTTGACCGTGATGGTGGCGCTCCCAGGGGCTACGCCAGTCACCACGACGTTGTTCCCGGACACCTGTACGGTGGCAATTCCAGTGTTACTGGATGTGGCGCTGATAGCGCCGTCCCCGGCCTTGGTCACGGCGATAACCTGGACCTCGCCGGCCCCGCCCAGGGTGGCGCTCGTCGGGCTCAGGCTCAGACTGCCAGCGGACTTGACGATGCTCCAGGGCACCGACTTGGCGGAGGAGGACCCGTCCGGCCACTGGAAGTTCGGCTTCGGCGTCACCGTGGCGGCGTAGCTCCCGGCGGCGGTCTTGGAGGTATCGCCGCCCAGGGTCATCTTGGAGGCGTCATAGCCCGTCAGGGTGGGAGACTGCGCCTGCCCGGTATAGGTCAGCGTTCCGCTCTGCGTGGGAACGGTAAGGACGGCTCTGGCAATGCTCCAGGGGACGGTCTTGGCGGCGGTCGTACCATCGGGCCACTGGAAGTTGGGAGTCGGAGCGAAGGAGCTATCATAGTCCCCAGCATCCGTATGGGCCGTCTCCGTCTTGATGAGCTGGGTAGGGTTGAGGTTCATCCATTCCGGGACCTGTTCGGAGCCGGTATAAGACAGGGGGTTCTTCACGCTGGGTACAGCGGCGATGGTGGCCCTTTTGATGCTCCAGGTCAGCTCCCGCTCAGTCTTGGACTTATCGCCCCAGGTATAGCCCTCCTTGGGCAAGGCGTAGGCTTTGTAGTCTCCGGCGTCCGTCTCCCCGGTGAACTCCTCCTCAGAGACACGTTCCTCACCGTAGGAAATGGTCATCATCTCAACAGGGTAGTTGTTCCAGGTCGGTTTCTGCTTGGCTCCGGTATAGGCCGGATTGCCAAACTGCGAGGGGGTGGCGGAGATGGTGTTCTGGACGGCAGCGATGGCCTCAGCCGCCCCGTCCGCAACCTCCTTTGCCAGCGTTGCGGTCTCCAGCGCCGTATTTGCGGTCTCTTGGGCGGTGTTTGCCGCCTCCAGAGCATCGCTGGCGGTCTTGGAGACCCGCTTCATCGTCACGTCCAGCGTCTCCCCCGTATCAGGGTCGTGGACCGCCTTGGGAACAGTCCTGGGCAGCGAGACATCGTAGTCGCTGGTTTCCGGGTGCTGCGGGTCATCGTAGACGCGATTCTCCGTGATGACCCTGTTTCGCAATTTGCCCATAGTTACTTAGCTCCTTTCTTCGCTCGTGTGCTTTTAGCTGCGGGGGCGTCGGCCCAGGTCTCGACTTGCTCCAGGACCCGAAGGTGGACACGGGTGCCGACAGTGGGGACCTCGGTGTCCGACAGCTCGACAAAGGTTTCCAGCCGGTTCTTCAGCATCCCAAGCGTGGCGATTGCCTCCGGGTTTACCATCGTGATGTCCACCTTCACGGCGTCCACGATATTGATGCAGGTGAACTCAGCGAATTTCTGCACCGGGTCGTTCGCCGCACGAATCCACTCAGGGCTGTTGGCGAGAACGATGTAGGTGTAGAGGATTTCCCCCTCGTCAGGGTCCAGCGCCCAGACAGCGCCCTCGGAGGCCAGGAAGCCGACCTGCACGTCTCGGCTGAACACCTGGAACACCAGTTGAGCCTCGCCGGGGACCGGGGTACTGATGTCGGAAATCATGCCGTCCGCCCGCCAGTCGGCGAGGTCGGTCATATCCTTGGGCGACATTCCTTCCGGGATGGCCCCGGCCCCCACCGCCGCCCTGGTAAACTGGATTTCCGACTTTCTCGCCATGAGCTTGGCGATGAGGGCTCTGCCTTTTTCGGTCAAGTAGTTGCCGTCTTCGTGAATAGTAGGCATTTTTCTTCCCCTTTCTCAGTAGATAGGTTTGAGTATTATCTGCGAATACTCGAACACAGCGAAGGCGGTCGTCCTCACGCCCACGGCCACCTGCGGCGGGGGCGGGGCGGGTTCGGACAATAGCTCGCTACGCTCGAACAGAACGCACTTCACCGGCTTGGCCTGGGCAAGCGTCCGTCGGGTGTCCGGCAGGCCGAAGGTCAGGCCGGTATGCTCAAACGCCGCCGGCGTGACCGACGTTCCCACAGAAAAGGAGCGCCGGACATCCGGCAGGTCAAACACAACGCGGATGCTGTTGAACAGCGCCGCAGCCACCGGCACCTTCCTGATAAAGACCGGCCTCACATCAGGCAGGTCGAATACTGTGCTGGTGTGGTCAAAAAGAGCCGCCTGGACGGTCACGTCCCGGCGGTACTCCCGATAGCTGTATAGCGTGGGTATCAGGCCCACCCCAGTGGCGAGGATGCGCTTTATCAGGGCCATGATGTCCTCAATGATTTCCAGCGTCTCAGGGCTCAGGTCCGCCTCCTGAATATCCAGGCCAATCTTGGCCGGGAACAGTTCCTTCAGCCCGATGCGCTCCACCGGGATTTCCAGCAAGGACGCCGCCGCATCAAGCACCGTATTGATGTCGCCGCCGGAGAGCTGGGCCAGCAGCTTCACCTTAATGGCAAGCCGGTAGAACCTATCGCTCGCTCCGAACCGTTTGACACCAAAATTGGCCCCGTACCTGTCCAGCACGGAGCCTCTCGCATGGTCTATGTTGTCCCACAGCTTGATGAGCTCGGCCTGCTCCTGAATACTGTCGAGCCCCCAGGCGAAGACCGAGAATAGCTTGCCGATAAGGGTCTCCATAGGGAAGTCCCTCCGTCGGTTGTCATGGTCCTTGTGGGTGTAGGCGCTGGTGAGCGCATACAGCATTTCGCCCAGATAGTCTCTCATGACACACTCACCATGCTTTCATCGGTGACGGCTTTCTGGCGGGCGGCAATCTCAATGTTCCCCCAGCCGAAGGTCTCACCATCCGGGCTGATTTGCAGGTTGAAGTCCACCACCCCCGGCACCTTCAGAACCTCCGTCGGTAGCACTACAAGAATGACATCCTGCCCGATGTTTAGCCCACCCCTGGTATTGCCGCCGATAAACGACACAAGGCTGCGCTTTATCTGCTCCACACCGTCCAGTGGGAAATGCCGGTCTGTCACGAGGTCGGTCACACGCACCCAAACCTTCACCGGCGTTGGCCTGCTGAAGTTGATGCTGAAGGTTTGGCCGGAGGCGCCCAGCACAGAGACGGTCGTATTTCCGAAGGTCTGGATGCCCGCCGCCTTCCGCCGAAAGATTGCCTTCGCTATATCCTCATCCAGCCCGCCGTAAGCCACCACCTCGAAGGAATGGGGCGGCAGACCGTTCTCGCTCTCGAAGTCACTGTCGTTCTCCTCCCCGACTACGGAGATAACCGCCTCGACGCTCTCGTAGACCTCGGCGACGATGGCGTCAATATTTACACCGCCGGCGAAGTCCACCGATTTGTAATACCGCTCTCTGAACTCAGCATCCGTCTCGGTGTTGCGGCCACCATCAAACGCTTTCACATTCGTGACCGCCTCAATACCCAGCTTCGGGTTTGTGATGATGGTGATGGTCTCCTCCTGGGTATTGCCGTCTGGACCGGGGACCACCGCAGAAGCCGGGAGGGTCACAGACCCGTCCTTTATCATCCCGGAGCTCAGTGTGATGTACTGCATCCCGGCCACCGTCTCAGCAAGGAAGCCCTCCGGCACATCCACCCCGTCCTCGCCAGTGAAGGTCAGGTAGCCCACGGCCTTCTGTGCTCCCAGCAGCCGCAGACCTATGGCACGGCCCAGATTGTAGAGGCTGGCACCCACCGCCGTGTCGATGAACCGGCTGTTGTAGACATCCTCCAGGGTCGAGAACAGGAGGTTCAGCATCCAGGCGAAGATGCGAAGGAAAATGCCAAGCGGGGACCGGACGGTCAGGTTCGCCTTGGAGCCAAACAGCTCACGAGACTTGTACTCCAGGGCGTCCAGCAGCTCCGCATAGGTGGGTCGCCGGAAACCGGCATCCGTCAAGCCCCAATCAGTCAGTTTTGCCATTACGCAGTCACCTCCAGCCTAATCCGTTCCCCATTGGTCAGCGTCGCCGCAATCTCCACCGATATGTTGCGCCGCTCATAAGTAACCGAGATGTCGTCAATCCGGGCAATAGCCGGTTCCTGGAATACCGCTTCTCGGATGACCTCCTCCACCTCGCCTGTCTCCAGGTCGTTTTGATTCACGCCCATGATGCGCTCATAGTCCGTCCCATGCTCCCTGTCTGCGAAGAACTCAGCCTTCCAGGTCAGGAGCGCATGACGGACGTTCTGAACGGTCGTGTCATCCCCGTAAATCATCTTGAAGGAGCCGTTCTCATCCAGAACCAAGTCCCTGGTCTCAGGGTCGATGAGCAAGGTCATATTATCCGCCACGGCTCACACCTCCCGCGAATTGATTTCAGGCCCCGAACTGGAGCCCCAAATGCTTATAGAGCCCTCTCGTGAGCTGCTTTTCAATTTCATCCACATAGATGGTCATGGTCACACCGTTCACCTGGATTTCCCTTGTCTCCCGGAGGAGCGGCTGGGCCGCTGATTCTGCCGCAGGCTGGGACGCAGACATAGCCAGCGGAGGCTCAGGTAAAAAGCCGACGGCCTCCATGCGCTTGTGGTCGCAGGTATCAACATACGGGCAGGCACGACAGCCTGCCGAGAGTATAGACAGTCCCATAGAATCCTCCTATCCGCCAAAAATCACGTTGTCGCTGCCATCCTGGACGGTGCCGCCGATTGAGACGGCATCTCCGACCCTGGCCGCAGGCTTGCCGTTGATAACCACCTTCGAGCTCCCGGCGGAAATAACATCCTGGTGACCCGGATGGGAAACACAGCCGTGCGTGGAGTAATGGTCTCCCACCCGCCCCGCCAGTCGCCCGTTGATGATGACGTTCGGACTGCCCTCCACCAGAGGGACCGGGGGGCAGGCATCATGTCCGGTGCAGTTGTCGTTCAGCCTCGTAGCCGCTGGCATGGAGCCACCCCCTTAATTGAGATAGACCTTGCCGCCGGTCGTGACCTTCATATCGCCCTCCAGGGTGATGTTCATGTCAACGCTTTTCATGTCAATCGAATTGGCTGTGAACTCGGCAATGGTCGTGTCTGTATTTTTGATGATAACTTTGTCCTCAGTGATGGCGACATATATTTCACCGTCGTCCTTTGCGATGGCGATGCTCTCCTCCGGCAGTCCCTTCACCTCATAGCTGCCGGAAACCACGGCGCCGACGAAGATGGCGTCCGTGGTGGCATGGTTCCGCTCGGTCAGAGGCACAGCTTCCTTGCCGCCGGTCACAGTGGCGTCCATGTCATGGTCCAGGTAGACCACCACCCCGGTGTCCCCCGGCTTGAACCAGGGGCGGAAGATGAAGCCACCGCTGCGGGTAGGGGCCACCGGCACCCTCAGAATGGGAGGCTGGCTCTCGTACTTCCCGTTCTCCAGGTGCTTGGAGATGGGCTGCACGTTCACGGTCATCTTTTTCGGGTCGAATTTCAGGACCTTGACCACCGCCGCCACGCAGATGCTCTCGGCCACCTTCGAGTCGTGAATGCGCTGGTACTTATAGCTGTTCAAATCAGGCATTGACGCCACTCCTTACTCAAAACGGTTTTAGCTCCATGGAGGTCTTCCAGTCCCCCGTCCGTCCCCCGACGTGCTTCCCCTTCGATACCAGAAACTGCCCGTTGAGGTCGCTGGACTGAATCTTCACCACCTCGGCGGCGGCGACGCCATAGTTGAGCAGGCAGGACCGGGAAACGTGGTCATCATCGTCCCGGCTCTCCCCCGTCTTCTGCGAATTGGATTTTGTCTCCATCGGGATGGCGACCTTCTCCTCATCCGCCCGGAGCAGGCCAGTGGCGGTCGTGATGGTCAGCCCATTGTTGATGCCGTCATCCGACTTTGTGATGTAGACCTGCCCGGTGGTCCGTATCACAAACCGGCTCTTGCACTCGCTGACCACGATTTCCGTCAGCACCTGCTTCAGCTTTCCCCGGCAGACCCGGCCCCTCGGGTAGCTCTTGTTGATGGAAAGCTCACACTTCCCGACCTCCACCCCGAAGATATTCAGCAAGTCCTTTACCATCGCAAGCGCCGTGATGTTCTCGGTATAGGTCTTGTTTATCATCTTGTTGAGAATCTCATCGGCGCAGGGCTGCACCGTGAGGGTGGTGGTCCAATCGACGTTTGCCTGCTTATGCTTCAGGCCGGCTACCTTCCCGACCAGGATGCAGCCTACGTTGCCCTGATAGCCGGCGTTCAGAATCACCGGGTCGTTCTTCTTGATGCCGTTCCGGGTGCTCTCCGACAGGTTCATAACCTTTACAGTCGCCACCGGCGGCTCATCTGAGTCCTCGAACGGGACCTCGAAGGAGAAATTCAGCCCGTCCAGGGTGTACTTGTTGCTCCCGATGACAAGAATGGCATCTCTTATCCAGAAGGCCATGTCACTCCGTCCTCCTATCGTAAAGATACAGCTTCACGTCCCGGCCGAAATTGTCCCACGTCACCTCTGAGGTGTCATCACTGGTGATGCAGCACGGGATTATGACCGGGATGGGGAACCGCTCATCCTCCACCACGTTGAAAAGGGGCCGTCCATACCGGACGACCTCTCCGAAAGCGAGGACATTTCCGTTCACATCCACCAAGTCAACGGTGAAAAACTTCCCAATATCGTTGTATTTGATGGTAAAAGTGAAGGTTTTGTCGGTCAGCTTGATGGTAAAGGCATAGGGGACGCGGGAAACATCAACGGAGATGTATTTGACATCGGCGTTAAGGTCAATCAGTTGCAGGGCCATACTCTTTTCCGCCTCCTCCTACGCAGATAAGCCGTTGTAGCCCCCCGTCAGCCGTGTCAACGGGGCCCCGCTGCTCGGCTGGGTGTAGGCGTCCTCATGCCGCCGGGAACTCTCAGAGCTCACCGACTGCAAGGCCACCGTGGTCAGGCCGGCGTTGGCCGTCTTTGCGAGCTGCGGGTCATCGCTCCCGCCCACGTCCTGGCTGGTCATCGGGAGAGACTCACCCATCGGGACGTACTCAGGGGCGGTCGTCTGGATTCTCTTGAACGTGGCAGAGAACGAGGCCCCGGTCATGTTCTTGGACGACCGCTCAAACTTCAGCGATGTGAAAACAAGGTTCGTCACTCTGGACGCCCCGATGTAGGTCATAATGTCTCGGGAGTCCCGCATGGCTTTGAGGGCGTTGATAGCGCCGTCTCCGCCGATGATGGTCCCCGATATAGAGAAGGTCCCGGCATCATTGTTCACATGGTCGTTGATGTCGGAGCCGTTCTCAATCGGGTTCGAGGTCACGGAGCTGCTGTAACTCTCGCTCTCCTTCTCTACAACGCCGTTCTGGAGCGGCACGAACCTAATCGTGCCGCCCCTGCGTCCGGTAAGCGTATAGGCCATCTCAGCACCTCCAGATTAGAACGAATATTGCTCTTTCAGAGCCATGTGCTCCATTTCCTGATTGCGGAACTCCTCATAGAGCTCCATCACGGTGTCGTGGAGCTTCGCTTTCAGGTCCTCAGCCGTCTCCTCATCCATGTTGCCCTTCACCTCAATCTGAATGAACGGGGAGAAGGCCGGGGGCGTCCCTGCTCCGCCGGTGGTGCCGCCGCCCTCATCATTAGAGGCAGGAGCGAAGCCGCGCAC
Source organism: uncultured Oscillospiraceae bacterium (assembly GCA_949935795.1). Taxonomy (GTDB): domain Bacteria; phylum Bacillota; class Clostridia; order Oscillospirales; family Oscillospiraceae; genus Enterenecus. The sequence goes on along the minus strand of CATLFX010000012.1, from coordinate 50,289 downwards.
CTCGGAGTTGGTGGTCAGGTCCGGCGGGTCAAAGTCGCCCACGACAGGGTTGACGGCATAAAGCACGTCATCCACCGACGGCGGGTTGATACCTTCGACCACAGGGCGGACACCGTAGGAGATGTCGGAGACCTCCGGCAGATTCAGGTCCCCGGCCACGGGGTTGACCGAGTAGTCCATGGACTCAGGCAGCGAGCCGTTGCCATTCTTGGGCCCGAAGTCCACCGCATTGGTCTTTACATCGTAGGTCAGCGCATTGGTCTCCGGCAGGTCCGGGTCTGGGATGACCGGGGTGCCCACGTTCGGCGCCGGCACATCGAGGTCCGTCGGCATGGCGTTCTGGATGTCCTCGGAGACCGTCTTCATGCTCTGGCCGAAGCCAACACCAACGCCTTGCGCCATGTTGTCGCCAATGCCGGCAAACACGGTGGACGGGCTGTGGATGCCCAGCAGACCCTTCACGCCATCGACTATGCCGCCGAAGAAGCCGGTCACCTTGTCCTTTATCCAGGAGCCCATCTGAGAAATGCCGTTCCAGATGCCCTCGACCACATTTTTGCCGATGTCGAGCATCATGCCTGGGAGTTCGGCAAATCCGCCAACGATAGCCGCTATAATCTGGGGCAGTTGGGCGACGAGCTGAGGTATAGCCTGAATCAACCCCACGCCGAGCTGAACAATCAAATTGATGCCAGTTTCAACAATTAGCGGCAAATTCTCGGTGAAAAAGCTCACTATGGACGAAATTATGGACGGGAGCTGCGAAACAAGCTGTGGCAGCGCCCCTATGATTCCCATGCCCAGGGAGAGAAGCATCTGCGACCCTTGCTCCAGGATTGTCGGCAAATTTTCGGACAGAAAACCAACGATTTGGAGTATAATTTCGGGTAATTGCTCTACCAAAATTGGCAGGGCGCTCAGGATGCCCTCGGAGAGCCCGCTTAGTATCTGCATACCGGCGTCCAGGATAAGGGGCATATTGTCGAGCAGAGTCCCGGCGACCAGGAAGATGGTCTCGACCACAGACGGTATGAGCTCCGGCAGGGCCGAACCGATTCCCGAGGCCAGGGTCACGATGATTTGAGCCGCAGCCCCTATCAGAACCGGCAGGTTGCTCAGGATGCCTTGGCCGAGCGCACCGAGTAACTGCATCCCGGCATCGACCAGGGTTGGCAGCATATCGACCAGCATTGAGAGGCCGTCGCTCAGGACCGTGCCGAGCGCACTCATCGCGCCGTTCAGTCCACCCTCCTGAAAAGCCTCAGAGAGTGTCGAGATTGCTTCCGTACCGAATTGGGTGAACTCCCGTAGGGTCGGCGTCAAAGCGTCTGAGAGGACTATCTGAGCCCCTTCTAGGGCAGAGCCGAATTTTGTGATGTCGCCGGCCAGATTGTCGAGCTGGGTCTCCGCCATGCCAGCAGCGGCGCCTTCGGCATCAGCGATGTAGCCGGACAGCTCATCCCACCGGCTTCCCATGGACTTGACGACCGCCATAGCGTCCTCGGCGTCCAGGTCGTACTCGAATTGGAGGTACTCTTGGAGCTCCTCGGCGCTGGTCCCCAGCTCGCCCATGTTGTGCTTGATGTCTTCGATGAGGCCCTCAGACATCCCCTCTGCCGACGCCCACGCCTTGTCCTTATACTTGGACCAGTCCACGCCGGACGACTCCAGCGCGGCCCCTATATCGCCAAGGCCGGACACGGTGTTGGCGAGCAAGGCGTTGACCGATTTCAGGTCCGTCTTGTTGAAGATGTTCCGCAGGGCCTGCGTCTGCTGCTCCTGCGTCATGGTGCCCAGGGCGGCGTTCATGTCCTCGAATGTCTCGTTCAGGGGACGCATATTGCCCGCTGCATCGAACACCTCAACGCCCATCGAAGCCAGGGCCTTCGCCGCTTTATCCGTCGGGGAGGACAGGGATAGGATAATATTGCGGAGCGCAGTACCGCCCTCAGCACCCTTCACACCGTTGTCTGCCAGGATGCCCAGGGCCGTGCTCAGTTCGTTCGTACCGCCGGCGAGGTTCTTCGCAGTACCGCCGACCGTGAGGATGGCTTCGCCGAGCTGGGCCACGCTAGTGTTGGACTTGCTCGACGCCTTCGCCATCATGTCCACCATGGCGGTGGTCTCGCCCATCGTCAGGCCCAGGGCGCTCTGTGCATCCGTCACCATGTCGGATGCCGTGGCGAGTTCCATGCCTCCAGCAGCGGCGAGGTTCAGGACGTTCGGCAACATAGCCATGGATGTCTCAGCATCATAGCCAGCCAGTGCCATGTAATTCAGGGCGTCAGCCGATTGCGACGCAGAGAAGGAGGTGGTGGCCCCCATCTCCATCGCAAAGGCTCGTAGCTCGCTGTAGGTCTCGGCCGCTTCAGAGCCTGCGGTATTCAGCTCCTCGACCGTGTAGCCCATGGTGGCGGCAACCTGGGACATAGAGCCATCGAACTCCATGCCTGTGTTGACCGACGCCCCGGCGAACGCCCCGACAGCAATAGTGGCGGCGCCAAGCGCCGCCACCAGTCCTTTTGCTACACCGCTAAACTTGCCCAGCTTCCCGCCGGACGATTCAGCGGCATCTCCGAGGTCTTTGACCTCATTCCCAGCCTTGTCTGCGGCGTCGCCGACCTCATCGGCTCCGTCCGCTGCTTCCTCAGCGCCTCGGGCCATATCCACGAATTTGCCCTTCACGCCCTGGATTGCATTTCCCAGGCCATTCTTTATCGTGTCGATTGGGTGGGTGAAGCCATTCTTGATTTTCTCCGCTCCCTGGACCACATTGTCCTTGAAGTCCTCTGCCTTACCCTTGGCGAAGTCAAATGCTCCACCCACCCCGGAACGAAGGGACGAGCCGAAGCTCTGCCCGCTGTCAATACCGGCGAGGAACGACTTGCGGAAAGCGGACCCGACGCTGCCTGCTCCGGTCTCCAGGCGTCCGACATCTCTGGTCAGGTCCCGGATGTTCCTGCTTGCTCCAGCCGTATCAACATCAATGTCGATGTCCCCGGTATTTTCACCGAGGTTCCCGATGTCACCAGCAAGGTCCCGAACGTCTCGCCTCGCCTCCGTCGTGTCGGCGCTGATGTCTACGTCTGCGCTGTCCAGGTTCCCTAGGTCCCCGGTCAGGCCCCGGATGCTCTCCTCAGCCTGGGAGGTATCAGCGTCAACGATTATGTCGGCGTCCTCCGCATCGGAACGAAGGGAGCCGATGTCCGAGGTCAGGTCCCGAATACTGTCAGAAGCCTGTTCGGTGTCGGCGCTGATGTCGATGTCTCTGGCCGCTTCATCCCGCAGCCTTCCAAGACTGCCGACGAAGTTTCGTATATCTTCCTCGGCCTGGGAAACAATCGCCTTGACGTTGATGCTATATGTCAAGCTGCGGGCCTCATCCACAAGTCATCCCCCCTCTCCGGTCACTCGCTTGGTTTTTTGTTCCACACGTCCTGCCACAGCAGGCGGGCCTGCTCCGCCTCAGCGAAGTCATACAGGTCCATGGCATTGAGCTCCGTATAGCTGATGCCGCTCATGCAGAACACCATGCGCCAGAAACGCTCCTTACGTTGCGCTCTTTTCCTCGCCCTTTCCGGGCTTAGTTCTCTCCGCAAGAAAGTTCTCAATCTCGCGCACGAGCTGGCTCGGCGTAGAGATGTCCTCCTGCTCGTCGAAGTAGGCAAGGCCACGCTTGGCGACCTCGGCCGGGGCGGTCACGCAGCCCTTGAACAGAGCATCGGCGTACTTGGCCGTATTCTTCCGCCCGCTGGAGGGATTGATGAACAGGTCGGTCAGGTTGGAGTACCAGGAAAAGGTCACGCTTTGAAGCTGGAAGTCCACACCGTTCACGTTAACAGTCTTTGTTCTTGTCATGGTAATTTCCTCCTTGCGCTATTGGCGCATACTCAATTTTTATTTACCGGGGAAGGGGCGGAGCCCCCGCCCCGCCCCTTCCCCGCTTCCTTGCGTTCCGGGGATTTAGTTGAGCTCCAGCCGGGGGATGATGAAGACGAACTGAACGTCCGCCGCATCCTTCCCCCGCCCACGGTCAGGCAGCTTCTGCACCCGACAGTTCAGGGCGAAGATGTTCCGCCCGTCGTCGTTGGCGTCCGTCAAGGCCAGAGGGCCCATAGTCCTCCGCTCCGCGCAGTTTTCGAGGTACGGCAGGTCCGGGGACTGCTGCTGGAGCGTGATGGTCAGGGTGGCGGACTTATCCGCGTTCTCGACGAAGGTGCCGTCACCCTGCACCCCCACCTTCAGCGACACATTGTCCCCAGCGCGGGCCAGCTTGAAGATGTCGTCGCCGAACATACGGAGCCCCCGGTTGTTGAAGATAACGCTTACCTTCTCAGGGTCGTAGTTTCTCAAAAGAGTTCCCATAATTTACCTCCCATTACAGAGTGACGCGAAGGGCACCCTTGGTCTTGACCTGATGCACAGCGCCACTCAGCAGGGCCTCCCAAGTGATGTCAGGCATGACCCGGTTCCTGCGCTGCTCATCCGTGCTGTCCGCATACTTCGGAATGACCACGGTGAAGATGCCGGCCTTGCTCTCCTGGTCACGAGCGATGATGTTGTGGGCCGCATCAGCGGCCTCAGCCAGCGCCTGAGACACCGCCGTGGCAACGAGGGCAAAGCCCTGGTCCGTGTAATCGACATTGGCATTTTCCAGCAGGATGTCATAGAGGAGGTCGCGCATCCTCTTGGCAATCCAGTCGCCGCCCAGCACCACGTCGATGAACTCACCGTTGAGGCAGACGCCCTCCTTGACGTACTGGCGCTTGTACTCCTCCGTCAGGTAGTTGACGTGGTTCTCAGACAGGGCATCACGCTCGCTCTCCTTCAGCTTGGGCAGGGTGATGAGCTTGATACCGGCGCTCGCAGGGGCGTTGCCGTCCTGTGGGCGCTTGAACTTCCAGGTGACATTTTTCGGGTAGAAGGGGCCGACGTTGCCAGTGTAGGAAGCATCCGGCTCCTCGTCGATGAACTCAGGGTCGGTATAGATGACGGCGGCGCGGGCGGTGAGGCAGGCGAAGTCCTTGTTGGTGGTCTGCCCCATGTAGAACTTCCGGTGGTCCTCCACCCCGGCCCCCAGCTCCGCCTCGGTGGGCTCGCTGGCCTCGGCAAACTTCGCCAGGGCCTTCACATAGTCGTCATCGTCCTTGTCGGTCATCAGGTAGTACCAGTCGTTGTCCTCGTCCTGCTGGAACTTCTTGATGGCGTTCACGAGGGCGTCGGCGGCGGTCACGGCATCCACACCGTTCTTGAACTCGACCTCCGGCTCGTAGGGCAGCGCCTCGGTCATAATCTCATCGCCGTAGAGATTGACACGCTCGGGAATGGAGTCAGCCGAACCGGGCTCGGAGGCAGTGTAAGTGACCACCCCGCTCTCAGCGGTGGCGGTATAGGTCTTGCCACCCTTGGTGAAGCTGGTGCCCTCGAACAGCTCGGCAAGCTCCGCAGGGCTTCCGACATCCGCCGTGGCGGTGGCCTTCACCACGGCATTGTCATCCCCGCCAGCCTTCATCCAGATGTCCGTCCCGGTGGCGATGGGCTCAGTGATGGTCGAGGCGGTAAAATCAACCGTGAACTTCGCCGGGAGTGCGGCGGACCCGCTGGGCGGCTCGAACCCGACGATTTTGAACTTGCTCACCAGGGTCTCCGCCAGGGTGGTCTTGCCCTGGTTCAGAAGCGTGGTCGCCTTGCGGACGACCTTGGAGTTGGGGGTGGACCCGTTTTCGCCGAAGACTTCCTTGACGCTCTCAATGTCCCGGTACACCTTGACCGGCTGGGCCCCGGTGGTGGACACGAGAAGGATGTCAAGGCTTTCTTTCGGCTTAGGCAGCGCATCACGCTGCACAACGACAATTACGTCTTTTGCCATGTGGCGTTTCCTCCTTCTTACAAGTGAGCGTCCCCTATCGGGGTCGCTTTTGCTATGGTGGTGGCCGGCATATCGTCCGACCGTACATAGGACAGTTTGACATCGAACCCGTACCGGCGCACGGTGTTCTCCACGACGAACCCACTGCGGCCTCCTACCGGGCCAACTGTGTTGACCACGATGTCCTCACCGTCCGCCCGGATGCAGTGGCCGTCCAGCAGGAAAAAGCCGTGGGCCTTCTCCGCCAGGGCCAGCGCCTCATCATCGCCGTAGATGTAGCCGTCCTCAGTCTGCCGGTCTTGACTGCAAAAGGTGAACGATGCGGTGGCCTTCACCGGCTCAGAGCGCCGAAGGACGGTCCCATCATCGGTCTCCACGATTCCCTTCAGACCGAAGGCATGGCTGGACGCCCGTGGCACGATGATGCTGTAATAGCCGTATGGGAAGTCCGGCATATCCGCTGTCTGCCCAGACGGGACAACCGGGTGCCCGATATGGTGCTCCAGGCCGCTCACCAGCAGGTTGCGGACCTCGGTGAACGTCATTTCTTCGACACCCCTTCCACGATGTAGCGGACCATCGGGTGGATGCTATTGTGATTCAGCTCCGTCTTCACCGTGTACCGCTGGCCGTCGAAGGTGTCCTCTATGATTTGGTTCGGCTTAATCTCCACCCGGTCGTCGGTATAGAGCTTCTGCGAGTTTTCGGTATAACTTCCCTCCGGCAAATACTCCAGGTCTTTGTTGGACAGCGGCAGGACGACACCTTTGAAGGTCTTGACTGCCTTCTCCACCCTCTTAGATTGCCCGCCGTTTGCGGCGTCCCGCTCAAAGACATGCTCGTAGACCTTTATGTCATGCAGCAGGGCTCGCGGGAGCCTGGGTGTAGCAGCGAAGTTCATTCAATCACCACCTCGTAAGCGATACGGTCCCGAATGTGCGTACCACTCTCATAGAGCGTGGTATGCTGGGTCTTGTGCGTGAAGTCGGACTCAGGCTTGACTCGGTTCTCGTCGATGAAGTTCTGCACAAGCTGGGCTGACTGCGCCCCGATGGACTCGGCGGCGGCAGAGGGGGTCATGGTCCCGTTCAGGACCTTTTCCACGGCTCCAGTCACGATGTCTCCGAGCTTCTCCTGATTGGCGTCGAAGCTGGCCCGGATAAAGGAACGCTCAGGGAGCGTTATGCTTTTCACCAGCAGGAACAGGGCCTCGCTCTCGGTCTTGCCTCTGCCCTTCTTCTTGTCCCGGACCATGAGGAGGTTGCCGCTCTTTGCGTTGACAAAGCGCAGGTTATTGAAGGCCCTGGGAGAGCCCGCCTCCTCCGCCTCTTTGGTCAGTGGGATGGCGAGGTACTTCCCCTTCTTCGGCTTGATGGTTGCCCCGTACTCGTGGGCGTGTGCGATAGCCATAACATCAGAGCCAGCGCCTCCGCCGGTAATGCCGACCAGTATCTTCTTCTGCTCCATTTCAGCGCAGGCAGCTTTCAGCCGGTTGAAGTCCACCAGGATTTTCTCGATACCATCCATGTCAGTACCTCCGGTACAGGTTGATGAGCTGCATCCAGGAGGAGTGTGTGCCCTTGTCAAAGTCCCACCGCACGTCAGAGATGGAGAAGGACTTCAAGCCATTGGCACCGTTCTGCATGAGCGCATACGCCTGGGCCACCATGTCCCAGACGAGCCCCTCCAGGTCGGACGGGAGAGTCTGCGGGTCCTTGTCGGTGGCATCCTTCGGAAGAACGTAGCCAGCCGTGTACCGGACCTCGATGTTCCGCTTAGTCTCAATGATGTCGTGGGCGAGGCCCCGCCGGTAGCCATCCCTCAGCCAGCCATCGTCCCGGTAGATGACTCCGATGTTCGCCGTCTGTCCGTAGTCATAGAGCGCAGGGTCCACGACCTTGCCAGCCTCCTTGACATACTTCACGCTGACGATGGGGTACTCCAGCAGGACCAGCTCCTGCCGACCATCTGCGTCATACCACTGGCGGTATGTGTTCTTGCCCAGGTGCCGGCCGACCTGACGCTCTATCCAGGACGACGCCTTGTTGATAAGCAACTCGATGGTGGTCTTGGTCTTCTCGTCCATTTCATCATCAAGACTCAGCATGAGCTTCATCCGGTCAAGCGTGGTGAGTGCGTTATTAGCAAGCATACGGACCTCCTATTAGTACGGGGGCGACGGGTTTCCCCCGCCGCCCCTTATACCCTCTATCCGGCGCTCTCGGGCTGTTCCTGGCCGCTGTCACCGCCGCCAGGGGTGGAGGGCGCAGACTTGCCCCCACCCTTGCCAGGGGCGACGCCAGACGGCTTTCCGGCCTTCTTTTCCGAGCCAGGGAGAACCGCCTTGTTGTCGGACGGACCGACGGGGCTGTAAATCCTCGCCATAGGTCTGGCCCTCCTTATACCGGCTGGGCGTAGTGGTCGCCCAGCACAACGGCACAGGCAGCGGTCTTGGCGGTGTCGCCGCTGCCAGTAGCCGCAGCATCGCCGCTCAGAGTCACCTTGATGAAGTTCTTGCAGCCCAGGAGGTCCAGGTCGAAGTTGGCGATGTCGCCAGCTTTCAGGTCCTTGACCTCGTTGGTGCCGCCCACCACCAGCCGCTCATCAGCCACCGCCTCGAAGGTCCCGGTGGCGGTGTCGGCATGGGTGACCTCCAGCTTCACCCCGCCAGCGGCCAGGGCGGACACGGCGACCACGGCGGACAGGAAGCCGGTGCGGTCGATGGCGCTCCCGCTGGTGTAGGGGATGGCCTTCACATTCTGAATCAGATTGCGCTTCATGGTCTCATTTCCTCCTTCTCAGATTAGACGGGGACGGCGATGCCGGTAGCCACCACGAAGCTCTCGTCGTGGCGCAGGCCCACGTCTACGTTGTCGATGGCCCGGATGAGGGTCTGGTCGTTCTCGAAGGCAGACACAAGGTTGCCGGACTCGTCGGTCCAGGACGCGGAGCGGTCGGTCTCGACTTCCAGGGCCCCCTGCTCACCGATGATGAGGTCGTTCCAGTTGCCGAAGGCCATCTTGGTCTTGCCGGCAGCGGTCTCAATCAGGTTGGTGGTCCGATAGGGGTAGCCGTAGAGGGTGTGCTGCTTGGTCATCTCCTCGGCGAAGATGAAGCCGCCCACATTGTCCCGCAGGGACTTGAAGAACTGCTCCACATCGGTGTTGAACACGAAGCCCAGGGCATCCGCATAGACGTTGTTCCTCAGAACGGCGGCAACGAGGAAGCTCGGGAACACGGCGGTCAGCACACCGGCGGAGGAAGCGTAAGCGGCGTCCAGGCCGGTCACGTCGATGTTCTTGACGCCCTTGTTGTTGAACAGGCCAAGAGGCTGGAACTCCCCGCCGGTGCCCTGGAAGGCACCCCAGTCAACGCCCAGGGCCATCTGCTTGGTCACATCCTGGCCGACCAGAACGTCGTTGTCGAAGCTGGTGGACCGCAGGAGGTCGTTGCTCATCGGGATGATGGCGGTCAGCTTCTTGGAGGACAGGCGGATGTTGCCGAACTTGGGGCTGGTCTTGGGAATCTTCCGATTCTCCCCGGTGAACGTGGCGCGGGTGCCGGTCTTCAGCTTGGGAATGTTGAGATTGCCGTGGTCCATACCCAGCCGACGGGCGCCCAGGTCATAGATGACCGTGGAGGGGTACAGGAGCTCGATAATCTCATCCGCGTAGACCTCGGGCACCGTGAAGCCGCCGTCGGTGGGAGAGGTGGCGGACAGGGCCTTGAACTCGTGCGACATCTCGGCGTCACCGAACTTGCGCTCCGCGATGAAAGCGGCCCGCTCCACATCGCCGCCGGAGCCGTTGATGCACTTCACGGCGCGGCCGAACATCCCGTAAACGGTCTTGCGCCGCTCAGGAGCGGACATAGACTGGATGCGGGTCTTGAAGCCGCTGGCACCGCCGCCGTCGCGGGAGGCGCCGGTGGAGAGGAACAGGCTGGAATACTTGCGCTGCGCAGAGGCAGCGGCGGGGGCTGCGGGAGCGGCCGCAGGAGCCGCAGGAGCGGCACCCTTCTGAGCGGAGGGGCCCTCCGCGCCCTTCTGAGAGGCAGGCTCGCCGGCGCTGGGCTTGGTGGCGGGCTCACCGGCGGACTTCTGGCAGGCTTTCAGGGCGTCCATCACCATGTTGATGAAGTCAGGGGTAATGGTAGAGCCGTCGCCCTCACCTTCGCCCTCGCCCTTTCCCTCGTCGCCCTCGGGAGTGCCTTCGCCCTCCCCGGCGGGGTCGTCGGCGCCGCCGGCCTCGATAATGGCGCTCACCTCAGCCATGATGTCGTCCTGGGTGATGGCGCTGGGGTCCTTGCCCGCCGCGATGAGGTTCGCAAACACCTGTGCGATGAGGGCGGCGAGCTGTTCCTGGGTCAATTTCATTTTCAGTTACCTCCTACTTGTTTTTGTTGGGGACAATCTCAAAGACTATCCCGGCTGATTTGGTCTGCTTCTGCTGGTCGTCGTTCTTCTTCGGCTTCGCTGGCGGGTCCTCCGGCTCAGGCGGCTCCGCATCGGGTGCGTCCAGGAACGAGAGGATTTCCAGCAGTTCCTTGACCACCGCGATAAACGGCTTCAGCGCATCCATCCGGCGGCGTGAGATTTTGCCGGTCTTTGCCTCAGCCTTCAGCTCCTCCACCATCGACTTCACGTCATCAATCTTTGCTTGGTCATTCATCGCCCAGGTGACGATGGACACCTCCCAGAGCTTGATTTCCTTCAGATGCCGGATGCCGGTATCTCCATCCCACGAAAAGTCGATTGCGTCATAGCCGATGGACAGCTCCGCCAGAACGCCGTCTTTGAGCAGCGTCCTGATGTCTCGCCCCATCTGCGTGTCGCTGATTTTGCCCCGGATGTAGAGGCCCTTCTCATCTTCCCGCAATTCCAGCGGCTTGCCGATGGGAAGGTCGTAGCTGTTATGCTGCGAAAGGATTTTGATACGGGCGAAGTCCTCCACAATGGTCTTGGCGAAGGCGCCCTTCTCAATGATGTCGCCGCCGCTGTCCACATTGCCGAACACGGCAGCATAACCAGAGAACTCGCCGGTGGACTCGTCTGCACTCTCCAGCACAAACGAAACCGACTTGTACTCCCTCTGCGGCGGGTCCGACTTCTTCTGCCAGACGGCTCCTTGTTTAGCTCTTGCCATGCGGTTTTCCTCCTTTCCTCAGTGATAGGGGCAAATCTTAAAAACCACCGTACACAAGGTAGCAACGGCAGTTAATAAGCTCCTCTGGGCGGTCATCCTCTGGGTCCCTTGGGAACCGGAGGCCGTTGGAGAACTTCTCGTCGATTCCCACGGTCTCCCCGTCCAGCCTAACGTGGTCCACCTTCCCGTGCTTGCCGTCCCTCGGATTCTTTTGTGGCCGGTGCTTCCACGTCTTCTCCTTCGCCCCCGCCGCCTTCATCATGTCGAATTGGCCCGTAGCCAGGGCGGTGGAGGTCTCTTGTCTGGCAATCAGCTTCGCCCGTTTCGGGGTGGTGTCCATCTCATCGAGAATGGACTGCTTCAGCTTGGATTGGCCCGTGCCATTGGCGAGGCCATCTGCGATAATGTCCGCGATGCTGTCACGGGTGGTCTGCTCAATACCGACAATGCGCTTGGCTCCGTTCACCTTCGCGGCGTTCACGAACTCAGGCCGCTTTATGTTGCGGATGCCGTAATTCTCCTCGCTGAGTTTTGCCCCTGCCTCATACGCTTGTTTCCACAGGGGCATGAACATGACCTTCAGCTTTTGAGCCTCGGCCTTCCAATCCAGGAGGCCGTTGGCGACCGCTTCAGTAAGCCGCAACTGCTCCGCTTCGTCCAGGGCGTTCCAGAGTTCCGCATTGAACGTCCCGTCCGGGAGTATGTACTCCTCCAGCCCATCAAAGGCCGGGGTGTCATCTGCTTTCCCGGACAGGCCCAGGGCCTTCTGAATCGCCGCCCGCTGCTCGGAGAAGTGCCGGGAGATAGCTGCCTCGAATGGCAGGCTGCACTCTCTCACCTTCTGCTCCTCCCGCCGCAGCATAGCCGTGACACTTACTGGCAGGGCCTTCTCTCCAGGGGCCGGTGCCGCCGCTTCGAGGTCTGACTGGACGATTTCCTGGGACATTTTCGCCGGGTCGTCGCTCTCCCGCATGAACAGGTCGGCGATGGAGGTCTTATACACATCTCCGGTCTCGACACCCGGACGGCCTATCAGCTCGCGGGACTCGTTCCTGGTCAATAGGCCAGCATCCCATCCCTCCATGGCAACGGACTTGTCGAACTCCTTGTCGTATGGGATAACCGGGTCATACCTCCACACGAGGTCTGTCCCGAACATCGGGATGAGCTGCTGGTTGATGGCTTTCTCCCGGCTCGTCACACGGGGAGTCAGGACGTTCTTGGCGTAGATATACTGCGCCGCGTCCGCCGTGGCCCGGTTGCTGTTCTCCGTGATGCCCATGATTTCCCTCGGCACCCCGAAATGCTCCAGAACAGCGTCACGCATGGCAATCCGGCTTTCAACGAAGCCGATGTCCTTGCCGTGGCCGTCCCCGAGCTGCTGAATCTTGATGTTCTCCCCGGCGATTGCCGCCGGCTTGTGGCTGTTGTCCACACCCTGGTGCTTCTGCCTCCACCGGGCCGTGAAAGCATCAAGCTGTTCCTGCGTGGCCCCCGGAATCATAAACACCAGAGGAGGGGTGGCGTCATTGTAGAAGAACCGCTTTTGGAACTTGGCGGCGTACTCGTCAATCTCCACCTCATCCGCGATGCTCTGGGCCGTACCGAGGCCGCGCATGAACGGGTCCAGGGGGTTGAGCTGCTTCATAATGAACATATCATCCACAGACACGCTCATTGTCAGACCGCCGGGAGAAATGACCTGATAGGTCGGGTTCCCGAGGTATGGGGTCATCTTCACCCAATGCGGCGGCACAGTCCACAGCTCCGCCGGCCGGCCCTGCTCATCCCTCTCTATCAGCATGAAGCCCTCGCCCACCAGCATCAGATAGACCTCGTGGAGCCGCCACATGGCTGAGTCCGTCATTTCGTAGAGGGGGTTCGGCTGTTTCATCAGCTCCAGGAACGGGTGCTTCAGCAGCTCGACCTCCGTGCCGTCCGGGGCGATGCGGTACAGGTGCCCGCTGAGGTTGGCGAGGTCGCTCGCTATACGCTCCACCACCGACAGCCGGGGGCTCTTGGAGAACATATCCAGCCACTCAGCGGTGTTCTTGGACGGGGGGCGGGTCCAGCGGGAGACAAAGTTGTCACCACCGCGCCGGTACTGTGCGCTCACCTGCCGTCGCCCAAGCTCGATGTTAAAAAACCTCATTTTTGACAATCACCTCTTTTGCCCACGGCGTTCGTTGATAAAAGGCAATACTTTTGAGCAATGCCTTAAACAGAGAAATGGAAGTCGTATTTCCCGCTTTCCAGCTCCAGGAATCCGTTTGCCGATGCGTCCACCATGTCCTTGAATTTCCCCTCTGGGAAGTTCTCCATCTGGAGGAGGTACGGCTCGTTCCACTCGCCGTTCAGCAGGTCGAAGTTGCCAGCCTGCCATTGAGCGGCCACAGGTTCCGCCCTGGACTGCTTGCTGCCGCTTTCCAGCTCCGTGGTCACGTTGAAGCCGGACAGGAACCGGATGTAGGACTGCGCCTGCTCCTTCCCCGCCTGCCCTGGGTCCTGCGGGAGCCGGATGCGGACGTTCCCGTATCTGGTCTGGTCCATCTGGGCCGTCATCAGAATGGTCTTGCGGACATCGGCTGCGGCCATCTGCCGGTTTATCACATCGGCCACGATATACCGTCCATTGCTCCGCTTGCCTATCAGGACCCCGGCAGTATAGGCCGGGTCCCCGTTCTCGGACTTCTCCGACGCCGCGAGGTCCCAGCACCTCACCCAGCGGATGACATCGGTGGGGAGGGCGTCCAGAATCTTGCCCACCTGCGTCCTCTTGAAGAACAAGCCGGCGGCGGGCTTGATTTTCCAGTTGCCATGCAGGAGCCGCTCGCGCTCCACAAGTGGCATGGCCTCCAGGTTGGCGAGGTAACCGGGGTCCCTCTCAATCAGCGCCTTGTTGTCATAGACAGAGGCGGCGATAAATGTGACGGACTTCGGTTTGTCCCGCTCGGTCTTTGTGGTAAGATTGAACCGCTCCCACAACTCCTCGCGGGTGTCGGCCCAGGTGATGACCTCATCCTGCCGGATGAACCACCTGATTTTCCCGCTGCGCTCAGGGATGGGGTAGCCCGTCGCCAGGTCAATCCACCATTCGATGAACTTCGCCACCCAGCTCTCTGCGTCCGGGTTGCAGGACGCCCTCATGTACGGCTTCACACCGCACAGGGAACGGTTGCGGGACAGCATATAGAAAAACTGCTTCTCGCTGAAATGGGTCAGCTCGTCGAAGTATAGGCCGCATATCTGACTGCCCTGCCACTTCCGAAGGTCCTGGTCCCTCTCAATGTGCTTGAAGCTCACCCTGGATATGGTCCTGTTCCTGGAGTCGGTGAACCGCCAGTGGCTCAGGCCAAAACCTGGAATTGCGTTCGGCACGTTGGAGTAGAGCTCAATGGACGTGTCCCAGAGGCCACCCTGGGAGAATATCTGGTTGTGATTATGGCGGAAGAACACAGCGCCGAAGCCCTTCACGTTGACATAGTGCAGGGCGTCCATCAGCATACCGTAGGTCTTCCCTCCACCGGCAGCGCCGCCGTAGATACAGATATCCGCTGGAGTTGACAGGAACTGCTCCTGCGGCCCCTCCTGCGGACTGATTTCCTTCGCCATCGCTACTCACCGCCCGACCTTCCGTTGTCCGGGATGTAGATGTGAACTGTCTCCTTCTCCACCTCGGACTCAGCCTCCTTCTCCTTCATGGCACCTATGGCGCTCTGGCGGGTGAGGCGTTCGAGCTCGGTCGCCATCTTGAATATTTCCTTGATGTCCTTTGCGGACATCTCCTTGACATCAAGCCCCTCCAGGGCTTCAAGAGCCGCCTTCTGCATCTTCATGGCAATGTTGATGTGCCGGCGGTTCATCTCCTGAAGCCCCTTCACGGCTTCTGCGTGGGCCTGCTTTTGGAGGTCGTTCTCATAAGACCGGATGCGCTCCTGCCACTTCCAGGCAGAACTCCAACGCCCGACGAGTGATGCACTTTTGTTCAACTTTTGTGCCACCGCTCGAACGCTGCGTTTATCACCGGCGTCCAGGTAGGCGAGGAAGGCTTCCCACGCCGCCGCGCTCTCCCCCTCCTGCCGCTCCCAGGGGCGGGGTTCTTCGAGTTGTGGCTTGCGCTTCGCCATTCCTCCTCCCCCCTTCGAGATGCCTCAGTGACTCAGACCCGGCCTTTTCTGGTGAGGAAGTAGAAGAAAGGCGTGTCCAGCAGCGCAAGGATGAATTTCAAGCAATACTGCCCGACCATCATCGCCGCCAGCGTCGGCCACATGGCCCGGTCAAAGAACCAGCCGAAGCCGATGCCGAAAGACACACCGATAAAGAGCACCGTGTCAATAATCTGACTGGTCATGGTGCTAGCGTTGTTCCATATCCACCTGCCGCCCTTCGTGTCCCCATGCTTGGCGATATACCGATTGCGGATTTTATGGAATACCCACACGTCCCACGACTGCGATGCAAAATAGGCGATGAGGCTTCCAATGACAAAGATGTAGTTCTGGCCCAGAATCACACCGTAGGCGTCCTGCGTCGCCGGGTCTGCCGCCGGCAGGTAGCCGGTAAAGATAATCAGCAGCGTCGCCAGCACCTGACAGACGAACCCTTGCAGGACCGTCTTGTTGGCCTCCGCCTTCCCCCACAGCTCCCCGATAACGTCCGTCATCAGGAACGTGATGGCATAGCAGAGGGCGGCACCCGGCAGGGTGATGACGGTCCCGAATAGGCTGATGCCGGTGTAGATGAGCTTGGCCGTCACCACATTGGAGATGACCAGCCCCACAGCGAAAATCATCCGCAGCAGGGAGAGGTTGTGCTCCGTCCGTCTCATTTCGCCACCCCCTTCAGCGCCGGGTCCTCCACGCCGCTGGCGGCAAAGGCCCTCGCCCGGTCGATGCAGGTCCCACACTCACCGCAGGGCTCCGCCCCGCCCTCATAGCAGGACCATGTGAGCTCATACGGGGCGCCGAGGCCAAGGCCCAGCCGGACCACCTCGGCCTTGTTCTTCATCACCAGGGGTGCCTCCAGCGTCACATGACCGCCGGTCCCTGCGATAACGGCCCTGCGCATCGCGTCGGCGAACTCCACGGAGCAGTCCGGGTATGCGTTCCCGGCGGCATCGTCGGCGTGGGCCCCGTACAAGACGTAGCTGGCCCCCGTGCTCATAGCAAAGGAAGCCGCCGCAGACAGGAACAGCCCGTTGCGGAACGGGACGTAGGTGTCCACGATGCCGCTCCCGCCCCTCTCCTTCAACTGGTCGCCGTAGCTCTCGTGCTTGATGCTCCGGCCGCTGTGTTTGAGAAGGGGGCAGTCGCTGTACTGCATGACGACGCTCATGTCCATCTCATAGTAGGGAACGCCGTAGTGCTCGGCCACTGCCTTTGCACTCTCCAGCTCCCGGTCGTGCTTCTGCCCGTACAGCATATTGAGGGCCAGGACGTTCTTCGTCCCCAGCTCATCAACCGCCAGCGCGAGGCAGGTCGTGCTGTCAATCCCACCGCTCAGGAGGACCACAGCCTTCTTTCCGCTTTCCATTCGGTTTTCCACCTTTCTTATAATTCGACGGTCCGCCCGCAGTGGGGGCAGACAGCCGTTTTTGGCTCAGGCTCCTCATCGTCGCCCTTGACGCTATCCGTCTGGTAGTAGGAAGGGTCAATGTCCTCGATTTTGTCGAAGCCGAAGTCATCCATGCTGATGTTGAGCTCTCTCAGGGCTCGAAGCTCCTCATCCAGCTTCTCCGCGTCCCAGAGAGCCAGCTCGGAGGTCTTGTTATCAATCAGGCGGAACGCCCTCGCCTGCTCAGGAGTCAGGTCGGAGCACCTCACGCATGGGACCTTCTCCATGCCCAGGGCGATGGCAGCGGCGAGCCGGGTGTGGCCGTTGATGATAACGTTGTCGTCGTCGATTTGCAGTGGCACCTTGAAACCGAACGCCTCGATGCTTTTCTTCACCGGCTCGATGGCCGGCTCGTTGTTCCTCGGATTGCCCTCATACCCATGCAGGTCTGTGACTGGAATCCATTCAATAGCAATCTTGTCGCTCATGTTTGCCTCCTAAAGATTTGACTCAGCGTATTTGCAATACTTCTTCCACTCGATGAAGTTGTGGGTGCCGAGCTCCAGGTACTTCTCCTTCGCCACCCGCTTCCCCTCCTGCTTCTTGAAGGCTCGAATGGTGTGGCCGGTGAATTGGTATATGGTCCCGAACCGGTTGCCGCTCACCCAACTCGTCGAGTCCACGGAGTCAAAGTGGTACTTGTGCAGCTCCGTCAGGTTGGTGAAACCCAGGCCGTGGATTTTGGCGTTCTGTTGGTGGGCGTACTGAATCATCCCCCGGAACGCCTTGTACTCGCTCCGCTTTATTTCCTTGCTCACGATGCCGCCGATAGCGACGTAGCTGTACTGCTCGCACATCTCATAGAACCTGTCAGGACCACGGCTTTTGTGCCAGACAGGGATGCAGGCCATGCCAGTGCGGTCCTCCAGGCGCTTCCGCAGGTCAAGGACCTTTTCATAGCCGACAAGCGGGTCGATATCTAACTCAAAGAAGCTCTTGATACCGTATTGCTTTATAAAGTCGGCGTACCTATCCACATAGGCCGGCCAGTCCACGGTCTTGCCAGCGCTGAAGAAGGTAAAAGCTCCTGAGTCCAGGAGGAGCCGCTTACAGTTCGGGAATATCTCGGAGGTGATGTAGTCATTGCAGTAGACGAAGGACATCAGCACATTGGCGTCATGGTACAGCTCATAGCTGGAGATGCCCACTTTCTTGTAATTGGTCGCCATGTAGGGGATTGGCCCTGCAAGGTAAATCCTCATGGTTTGAACCACTCCCCGCAGTACGGGCACTGGACCATCCCGTCTGCATCGTCCTCCTCATCCCCGTCTCCGCCGTCTTCCTCCTCCGGCTCCTTCAGCAGCCCGCCGAAGTCGGTGTTGTCATCCACATCGAAGCCAAACTCTCCAAGGTCCAGCTTATCCCCCAGCAGGGCGGTCAGCTCCGCCGTCTCCAGCTCCAGCTTCTTGTAGTCCCACCCGGAGAACTCGGCCACCTTGTTGTCGACCAGCCGGAACGCTTTCACCTGGGCCGGGGTCAGGTCGTCGCACATGATGCAGGGAACGGTCTCCAGGCCCAGCTCGCGAGCCGCCTTCAGCCTCGTGTGTCCGGCTATGATGACGTTATCCTTGTCAAGCAGGATGGGGACCTTGAATCCAAACTCCTCAATGCTCTTTGCGACTGGCCCGACCGCCCGGTCGTTGAGCCTTGGGTTGTTCTCATACTCAACGATGTCAGAAATAGGAATTTGCAGGATTTCCATTGTCCGTCACCTTTCCTGTTTTTATATTTCAGATATGAACTTTCGTATCGGTAAGTGCAGGGCATAGAAATAGCCGCAGCCTGACTCTCAGACTGCGGCACCTGCTGAAGATAATTCTATCATACAGTATACCACAGGCGTCAAGGCGGCATTTTGGCGCAATTTTTGCACGGCCCTTATCGTTTAAGTAAAGTCCGGTTTATCGTACAGTCCATGTGCTATAATGGCCCTGTTCCAGCCAGGAACCACAACAAACAAAAAAAGGAGGATTTACAAAATGACGCAGAAACTGGCAATTTTAGAGGAAGTCACGGACCTCAGAACGGTGTGGCCGCATGAGGCTCTCGACTTCACCCCATGGCTGGCGGAGAACCTCCAGTTGTTGAGCGATACCATTGGCGTGGACATCGTTCTGGACGAGAGGGAATCTGATGTTGGCTCATTCTCCGTGGACATCTACGGGTATGAGTCCGACACGGACCGCAAGGTCATCATTGAGAATCAGCTCGAAGACACGAACCACGACCACCTCGGAAAGCTCATAACCTATGCGGCCGGCAAGTCAGCCGGCATTGTCATCTGGCTGGTAAAAAGGGCCCGTGACGAACACAGGGCCGCTATTGAGTGGCTAAACTCACACACGGACGACTCCGTTTCCTTCTTCCTCTGCGAGATTAAGCTGTACCGCATCGGGGGCTCCGACCCTGCGGTCAAGTTCGAGCTCATCGAGTCCCCCAACTCTTGGCTGAAGGAGACGAGCACCCCCTCCATCCAGGGTGCCGGCAAGCAGACCCGTTTCGCGTTCTGGAGTGCCTTCATCGACTACGCTTTTGATAATACACCCTTTGCTCAGGAGTTCGGGAAGCGGAAGCCCAGCACCTACAACTGGCTGGCCTTTTATATCGGGGTCGGGAACGTCCACATCAATCTGACGCAGGCCCACACGCGAAGCGCCCTCGGCGTCTCCCTGGTCATTACTGAGGACAAGGATATGTTCGGCTTCCTGCTTCAGAGGAGGACCGACATTGAGGAGGAGCTTGGCTTCGACCTTGCATGGAACGGGGCTCAGGACAAGAAGATGAGCACCATGAGAGTGGAGCACGTCACTCAATACTCCGAGCCGGACGAGTGGCGGGAGACCTTCGATTGGGCCATTGAGACCGCCATCAAGATGAAGAAGGTGTTCAAGCGGTATATCACGCAGTTCCAGGAGGGTGTCGATAACACCGACGAGTCACTCTATGACCCCGAAAAATAGGGTGCTCAGGTCGTTGATGGCGGTCCGCCTATAGCGATATGCCGTGCTCATGTCCACCTCGAAGACTTCGGCAATTTCCTGGATGGTTTTCTCCTCATCGCTCAGGTATAGTAGGTAAACCGTCTCCCATTTGTGCTCCTCATCTTTGCTGCCCTTCTTGCACTGGAACTCATAGAAGTTCAGCATCTTATCGACATGATGGAGGATGATTCTGACCTGAGCGACCCTCTCGCGCATGGACCGAACGGAAATGCTGTGCGAGCTCTCACCGTGGCTCATAAGGTCCAAAATTTCTTGAAGGTGCTGGTCCCCTTTGACCTGTGTTGCATCGAATACGGCATCGTCCGAATACTCCTTCAAGCCCCGGTACTTCTTCAGCAGGAGCTCCGTGTTGTGCAGCCGCTTGTCCCGGCTCTCCTCCTCGGACTGCTCCTTCTCCCGCAGGTACTTCTCGAAGGCAGTCTCCACAGCCGCCTCGACCGTCTTTTTTAGGAGGGCAGGTGTCAGTGCAGGTCCTTCCCCCCTGAGCTTATCCTTTTTTGCCATTGATGCCATGTACCTCCTATGACTTATCCACTGATGGTGACAGCCGCCGTGATTGGCGGCGGTTGTCACCTCAGTCCTAAACTGACCCGAATTGCTTTGTCGAGCTGCCTCTCCGCCTCGGTATTGATGACCGTGCCGAGGAAATTGGAAAGGTATCTCTTGTCGATGGTGATGATGTCCTCCAGGACGGCGGTGCTCGGCCTCCGAAGCCCGTGGCGCTCATCCAGGGCGACGTGCGTGGGCATCGGGCGCTTCGGCGAGCTGGTGATAGCCGCCACGATGACGCTGCCGCTATTGGCGTTCCCGACGTTGTTCTGAATGACAATGACGGGACGGTGCCCTCGCTTGGAACTGTTTCCGGCTTCGCTGAGGTCTGCGAAGAATATGTCGCCCCGTCTCGGCTGTAGTCCCATCCGGGGCCGGTGGCTATCCGTCGCAAGCCCCTTCTTTGCCTTCTTCATTTCCTTGCACACCAGCTTTCGTTACTCCGCCTTATCGAAGCGCCTCTCGAAGTGGTCTGCCCACGGCTTTCCGCCGCTATCCGTCTCAGGAGTCACTTCGCCTCTTTTCTCCATTATGCGGACCGCCCACCGAACACACTTTTCAGCCCTTTTCTCGCCGACAAAGATATTTTCTGTTGGCGTAACGATAAGGTCCATACAATTCAGGATGTCGCCAAACTCCTCCAGGATGTCAAGTCTAGCCTGCTCCGGCGTTACCGGGGACGGGTTCTCACCGTCCAGTACCCTCACCAGCTTGTTAGCGGCAGCGGCCAGCTCGGACGCCTCCTCCGCAAGTTGGAGGATGATGGCCCTCTCGGAGAGGTTCTCCTGCACGAATTTTCTCGCTTCGTATGGCTTCATGCCGAAGCCGCCCCCTCCCTATCGAGGAATGCCACCGTATCAGGGAGACACTCCACCACACGCCCGTCGTCCAACTCGACCAGCGCAACAGTGTAATTGCCGATGCCAGCATCGCCGCAGTCCTCATAATTGCTGGCCCACTGGTGAAACAGGCCCTCGACCTCGACCTTCGTTCCCTTGTCGTAGTAGGCCCCTCTGCATCTTCTCATACTTACCTCCAGTCCGGCCCGCCGCCGGGGACCATGGGAGACCCCCGGCAGGTAGGCCAGTAAAGATTGATAGTAGTCGTCCGAACCGTCCGAACGCTCCAGGCGGGCCACCGCCGCCGGCAGGTCAGGCGGTTAAGAGTGGTTCGAGCCGCCCGAGCTGTCGTAGCTGACCACCCCTGGATTGCCCACCGGCAGGTAGGGCAGTTACGGCAGGTCGTAGTGGTCCGAACCGTCGGCGTGGTCCGCTTCGGATTTCAGGCTGGCGTGTCCGGCAGGTCAGGAGAGGTTGTAGCCGCCCGAACCGCCGGTGCCTTCCCGCCAATCCTGACTCCCGGCAGGTCCGGCGGGTAGGACGGGTAGTAGCCGTCCGAGCGCCCGGAGCGGCCAGCCCTTACGCCAGGGCATCCACACTCAGCACAATGCCAACGCAGAACAGCTCGCCGTCCTCGTAGATATTGAACGTCTCGTGCGGGATGTCGGTCCTGAACGTCCAGCTTACACCGCCCTCGCCCCATACCGCCTCGACGGTCTTGGCTGTGTCCTTAGCCTGGACGAAGTAGGGGCAGTTGTAGCTCTCGGCACAGTCACAGGTGGGGTCCTGGAGAACGCCCGTCTTCGTGAGGAAGATAGTGGCACCGTTATAGGCCCCAACCTCATCCCGGAACGCGCCGACAATCTCCACGTTGTCGTCGGAGTAGCCGTAGAGCGCAATCAGGCCGGACTCCGCCGCCAGTCGAGACTCCTGCCCGGAAATCTCCATGCCATACTCACGGCCGGAGAGCATCTCAGCAAGTTCTTTCGCTGTCATATTGACCTCCTCAATCCATGCCCGCCTGGAAACCCCCGGCCCCCGGCGGGCCATGTGTTTACATCATTACCACGACAGTGCCGGCGCTGACCTCAGTGGAGAGCTGGTCCTCGAAGTACGCCTTGATGCGCTCTTTGGCGTCCATCTTCCACCTGCCGCCGTCGGCCTCGATGAGACCGACACGGCCGTCCCCATCCATGCGCAGGATGAACTCGCTCTCAGGCTGCTCCACCTCGGTGAACGTCCTGAACGGGATGAGGGGGATGCGGGGCTTCAGCCGCTCAAAGTTTTTGAGGCTGATACCCTGGCGGGCGCTGACCGTCTGGGACACACCGTTGTCCTCGCTGGTCACGCCCTCCTCCTTGCAGATGCGGGACAGCAGGTCCAGGAGGTACTCCGTGCCCTCGTTCGGGACGAAGGCACTGCGGAGCTCAATGATGGCGGTGTCCTGGTCCCGCCAGCCGCCCCGGAAGTCGGGGGCGTCGCAGACAGCCTCGTAGGTCTCGTCGCGGCCCTTCACATCGTCCAGGGTGCTGAACACCTTCACGCTCCGGGGACCGGCCACCCGGATAAACAGCGGCAGGTTGTTCTTCTTCAGCTCCGTATGCACCAGCTTGACGATGCTGTCCAGGCCGTTCACCTGAACCGTGCTGGGACGGTTGACGTGCATCGGAATACGCTCCAGCCGGTTGTCGGAGTAGGTCTCGCCGTGGATGGTGTAGGTCTTGTTCTCCTTCAGAGAGACGAGGTACTGGATAGCTTCCTTAATCATGGTCTTTAGCTCCTTTCAAAATTAGCCGAGGGCGGATGCTCTGCTCTTGACGGGAAGGTTCAGGACCTTCGGCTGCTCCTGCACATCTCCGTCCATGCTGTACTGTCCGGGGACCTGCGGGGTCATCTCTGCCACCACCATCTCGCCGGTCCCCGGCTGGCTGGTGACGAACAGGCTGGTGACGATGGCGTCCGTCGGGCAGAGGGTGCTCTTAGCGACGGTATTCACCACGATGGTCTTGCGGTCGGCGCTGGGAACAATCTCCAAGCTGACGTTGATTTTCCGCTTCGCCGTGGCCTTGGTGTTCGGGTCGAGGATATTGTCCAGGACCTTCTCCATCTCGTAGTCCACCCGCTCCAAGATGGCCCCCATCGACATCTCCAGGATGCTCTTTTTGTCTAACTGCTGGCTCATGCTCATACACTCCCTTCGTTTTGATTAGAACGGCAACGTGCTGTCGTCGCCTTCAAGCTCCTCGAAGCCCTGGCTCTCGCCGGCCTCCGGCTCGCTGTCGCTCCTCTGCTTCTTCTGCTTCGGGAAGGAGATACGGTCGCTGTTGACCTCCACCACCTTCCGTTTCTTCCCGTCCCGGTCATCGTAGGTCCTCGTGGTGAGAACGCCGTTGACCTCAATCGGGTCGCCCTTCAAGAAATACTTACTGACGAACTCGCCGCGCTTCTCCCAGGCCACGCAGTCGATGAAGTCCGTCCTGTCCTTCACCCCCGGACGGTCCACCGCCACGCAGAAGGAGCACACCGCCGTCCCGTTCTGGGTCCGCCTCAGCTCTGGGTCCTTTGTGAGCCGGCCGGAAATGCTGATACTGTTCACTGGTTTTCACCTACTCCTCTATTTCGCGTTTTAACTCGCCTATTTGCGCGACGGCTCGCGGGGCATATACTTACCTGCCCTGCGAGGCAAACCGCGCACACCGGCGAGCTATGCGGGAATCTGGTCGCTTATAACGACTGCCACCATCGGGCGCTCCCCGTAATACTTGTGGACTGCCGCATCGACCACCTGAGAGTCGTCATGGTAGGCGACTTTATTCAGGGAGTCCAGGATGGCCTTGACCACGTTGTCGCAGTCCGGTTTTTTCGTCGGGCGGATGACTCCGGCCACCATCGCCGCCCGCTTCTTTTTGCTCGTGGACTTCGGAATGGTGTAGTAGGCCGTGATGTCCACATAGAGCTGCGAGCCATCCGGGAAGCGTCCGCCGACGCACTGGCGCTGGAACTCCAGCTTGACGAGGTTCTCGTAGATGGCCGTCTTCTCAGGGGTACTCGTCGTGATATTGCCCCCGCGAGTGCTGAACCGGGGCCGGCCCTTCCCGGTCGGCTCTCCAGGGACCGTGAATCTAACTGTCATCGCCATCGTCCTCCAGATAGTTTTTTCCGAACACCTGCCGGAACTGTTCTGCGGTCCAGCCATTCTCCTGCATGGCCTTTCTCTGGCCGTAGGCATGGAGGACCGCCATTGTCTCAGCGCAGCGGTGCGCCGCCTTCGGCCCGTTCCGGTGGCATCGCTCGCCGCAGAGGTGGACTACGAGGCCGTATCTCTCGGACAGGTCCCGGTTCGCCGCTCCGAAGATATGATGCCGCTCCAGCGGGTCCCCCTGCCCGTTCCTACCGCAGAGGAAGCAGTAGTCGTAATCTCTCATGCGCTCCACCCATCCAGCAGCGCCGCCAGCTTATCAGGCGGCAGGGTCTCGATGCCGGCGTCCTTGCACTCCTGCACCACCAAGTCGATGAGCCTCGACATCTGCGCCGTGTCGTAGGTCGAGCTGCCATAGTAGACCTTGACGTTCACGCATCCCTCAATCTTGGACGGCATCACATCGGTCTGCCAGCCAATCCCGTTTTGCTCCCAGCTCTGCCGGAAGTTATCGACCGCCCTCTCCATCATGCAGATGATGTCCGAATTGCCGCCGATTTCCTTGACGAAGTTGCGGTAGACCTCCGTGACAGGGACGCTGTAATGCTCGGCCAGCTTATCCATCAGCACCCAGCAGTAGGCGTTGGCGTCCAGGCTCCTCTTGCGCCCCCTGGCCTTCTTCACTTCGAGGTTATACTCCTTGCCCTCCTCGAAGTTCTCCAGGGCGAACAGGGCCTCCTCACGGGGGACCAGGGCGCAGAGCCATGTCCCCTCCATGTCGGTGGACCACCGCAATTTCGTCGTCCTCATACCTTCGCCCTCTCCAGCGTGTAGCGGGCGTAGTGCTTGTCCCCGTTGGTCTCCATCGTGGACTTGATGGGATGGCCCTGTTTACGCAGGGCGAAGATGATACCGGACAGCCTCGTGGCGTGGAATTTCTGGATGGCCTCCCACGAGGTAATGCTCCCGTGCTTCTCCAGGTGGTTCAGCACCTGCTGCCGCTGTGTAACCATTCTGCTCACTCTCGCTCCTCCTCTCCCGTCGATTTTTTCGGCTTATCGTATTCGAGGAAGTACAGATAGCTACGCTTACCCTCCGCCCTCTCCCTCGTTTGCCGGACCCTGTAGCCGTTCTTCACGAGGATGGCCGCAGCCGTCAGCCGGTCCTCCTCCTTGAAGATTTCGAGTTTACCCATACGGCCCTCCGTTCTCATCCTTCGAGGAATGATTTCATGTCGTCGAACCGGCGCTTTGCCTCGGTCTTGCGGAAAGACTGGCCGACAAACTGCACCGGGTAGCAGACCTCAAAAATCCGGTCGTAAATCCTGCTGTATCGGATGTCGGTTGCCTCCTGCATCATTCCCAGCTCCAGGTTGGTCGTGAGCAGCATCGGGAGCTTGGCTCTGTACCGGCTGTCGATGATGTCATAGACTTTTTCCAGGGCAAAGTCCGTTCCACGCTCCGCCCCCAGGTCGTCGATGATGAGCAGCTTCGCCTTGTTGAGCTGTGCTATCAGCTTTTCGCCGTCCTCCTTGAAGCCCTGCATACTCTCCAGCAGCTTCACGAACGAAGTCATGACCACCGGCACCCGCTTCTCCAGGAGGGCATTTGCAATACACGCCGCAGAGAAGGTCTTCCCGGTCCCGACCCCGCCGTAGAATAGCAGCCCTTGGTTCTTCTCCAGCATCTCAGGCCAGCCTTCGACATACCGCTTGCACAGTCGGAGGGGTCTGGCATTGTTCTTCGTGGTCCGGTAGGATGCGAAGGTCTGGGTCCTGAACCGCTCATCCATCAAACTCTTTGACCGGAGCCGGTCAATGGCAAGTAGGTCCTCTCTGGCCCGTGCCTCCCGTTCCCTCGCCTCGTCCCGTTCCCTCTCACACCAGCACATGACCGGCGGTGTGAACTCCTGCTCCCCCGTACCCTCCAGGTCCAGAGATACCCGGCACTGTTTTGGCGTATGGCACTTCCCGCAGTACAGAAGTCCGTCGTTCGGGTTGATGTAGTCGGACGGGTCGTGCGGCTGGTTCTTCTCGGCCCGCCTGACCAATTCTCCGAAGAATGAGCCACCGCTCAGGATTTGGCCTGTGCTCTGCATCGGCTCATCCATCTTCCTCACCCCATCTCTGATATGGATTTTCCGGGTCGAATCCATCCGGCGGTTGGCCCGGCCCAGGTGTTGGAGTCGGGCCATAGTCATCGTCCCACCGCTCCTGATTCAGCCATGTGGACGGGTATGGGATGTACTGCCCCCGGTCCTTCACCCATTGTTCGCACCGCTTGGCCTTCTCCAGCGCGGCCATCATTCTCTCGAAAAGCTCCTTGCTCGGAGCGATTTTCAGGAATATCTTTCTGGCGTAACCCTTGCCGGTCTTTTTCGGATAAGCAGCCCAGAACAGGTCGAACCGCTCCTCTACCGCCGACCGCTGATGTGAAGATGAGGCTCTATCATTTTCACTATCATCTTCACTTTCAATTTCATTTTCATATTCACTTTCATTTTCAGTGTTTTGCTGAGTTTTTGCTGGGCATTTGCTGAGACTTTGCTCAGACTTTGCTGAGGTTTTGCTTCCTCTTTGCTTGGCAGCGGCTGCTCTTGTCTCGCTCAGCTCCCCATCACGAACCATGCGCTTTTGGAGGAGAATATCGCCTTCAAGGGTCAGGACCCCCATCTCAATAAGCTCCTTTAGGGAACGCTCTATAACCGCTGTGTCGTAAGGCATTGGCCGACTGAGCATCTTGGCAAAGCCGGCAACGGCATCCCCGTCATTCCTGCATTTCTGATTCAGAGTCACGGTCCCGTATGGGACGCTCTTGTGCATATAACACATGAGCCGAATATAGACCCCGGTGCTCTCCGCGCTGCACTGCTCCAGCTTCTCATCTGTAACAAAATCCATCACATAGAGAGGGAGATACGGCTGGTCTCTTAATGCCAAAATGTTTCACCTGCCTTCTATCGGGAGGCAGAAGAAAAATACTTGCTCGCGTTTTGCTAAGATTTTGCTGGGCGTTTGCTGGAGTTTTGCTCGTATTTTGCTTCTGCCTCCCTGCGGATTTCTACTGCTTCGGCTCCTCGGCCGGCTCAGGGTGCTCCGCCGGCTCTGGCCCGTCGGGATGGGCGGAGTCCCTGGCAATCGTCTGGAGCTGCTCCATCACCTTCTCGAAGTCGGACTGGCGGAGGGTGGTGGTGCTGGTGAAGCCCATCTCGCCGATGATTTTCTTGATAACCTCATTGGCGGTGGGGCCCAGGAGGTTCTTGGCGGTGCTGAACATCTCCTGCCTCTGGTCGTTGGTGATGACTGGGTTGGTATCGTCATCGCCGGCCTCGGTATAGTCGGCGTCCACAGCATTGACCGGGATGGCGCCGGAGGCCACCATTTCCTCCTCGGAGTACAGACCTTCGTAGTCCTTCGGAAAGGCGTCCCGGACGCACTGGCTCACCGCGACCTTGTTAATCATGGTGGCCGGCTTGGACTTCCAGTTAGCCATGCCCTTGTTGTACTCAGCCAGGGCAACCTCCTTGAAAGCCGTCCGCTCCTTGCCCTGTCGCACGAACGTCACCCGGCACCAGCCGCCGATGAGGGTCTCGCCGGGGTAGATGCAGCACCCCTCCTTTTGGATGATGTCATTGCCCCGCTTCACCGTGATGCCGTCGTTCTTGAACAGATAGTCCGGGTTGCTGAAGGCCCTGCGGAGGTAGGCATCCTTGCCGACCACCATCTGCGCCGGGTCATCCTTGCTGTACTTGATGAGGTACACCTCGCCGTTCACCAGCGGGTTCAGGCCCTGCATCTTGCAGGTGTTCATGAAGAAGACCAATTCCTGGTCGCTGGTCAGGTCCGCCCTGCCGCGCACGAGGTAGCGTTTCACGAACGGGAGGTCCAACTCGACGTGGGAGCCGAGAACGTCATAGCTGACGACCAGGGCGTTCTTCTCGGCCTTACTCAAAGAATTGTTACTCACTGTTTACTCCTCCTTTACTCACCTGCGGAAGCCAATCTGGACCCGCTCACGATACTCAATGCCGGGGATGCTGACCGTACCTTTGGACGCACGGATGAGGCGCATGACCGCACCCATGTCAACAGGCCGAAGCTCCATGCCGGCAACCGCCACCGGGACCTTGGTGCCGTCCACGGAGACGACTTCCCAATCTTTCTTGGAGGTAACGCCCACCGCCTTCGGCTTCGCCGCCGGCGCCACGGAGACAGCGGCCGCAGCCGTGTCCATGATTTCAGCCTCCTCCATAGCAGCCTCAGCAGCCACTGACTTGCCGCTGGCCTCAAGCGCCAGAGCCTCCTGCATCTTCCGCTCTGCTTCATCCTGAGCGGCTTTCCTGGCTGCGGCTTCGGCCTCCTGCCGCTTCCGTTCCTGCTCCGCAGCGTAGTCGCCCATGGTCTTCTTCAGAATCTTCTCCGCATTGACCAGGGGCTGGAGCATCGCCTTCTCCTTGTTGCAGATTTCGGCGTGGGCCTTGTGCGCGGCGTCTTTCATCGGCTTCCAGAAGTCCTTGACCTCGGAGGACCGCTGCTTCAGCAGCCGGCCGAACTCCGCCGCGCTCTGGTAGTCATCGTCGCTCTTAATGGTCATGGACCCAGCCCGGAGCTCGATTTCGCTGACCGCTTCCCTCAGCGTAAGCTCCTGCTCGGACTGGTCTGCCGCATCCTGGTCGATGACGGCCACCGTGGTCTCTCGTACTGCGTTCATTTTCCTGACCTCCTATTCATTTTTTGAATTTCTGCTTATAGTTTCTAACGGTCAACAGGGCCGTAAAAACTCGCCAGCACTCGGTCGCCGTGTCCTGGAATTGGAGCATCTGGTACTCCCCGTTCTTCGTCAGATGCACGATGACCTTCTGCTTAAACCGGATGCCTGCATCGTGGGAGGCGATGGCCCGGTCATATGCCTCCAACTGGACGCCGCACATCATCTTGGACACTTGGGCGGATGTCTTGAAGTCAACCAGCGTGTCCATGGCATCGACCTCCGCCAGCATATCAGCGGTCCCGGCGTACAGGAGCCCTTTGTGATAGAGTTTGACCTCCGTCCCATACGGGGCCACACCATGCTCCTCATGCCATTTGAGGAAGGCATTGAAATAGCCTTCATGCTCAGGTGGGATGTCCTCAATACCGAACTTCACGAAGTTCTCGATGGCGTTATGTACCGCCGTCCCTCTGGCCGCTGCCCGGTTCAAGACGCCCTGGTCAATCTTCCCGTACACATCGTCGGACAGAGGCTTCATAACCGTGGTCACGCTGGGAATCACCACGCCGTTCAGCTTGTAGACGTGCCTACGCTCCTCGAACTCCAGCTCAGGGAAAGAAGGTAATGTAATCATCATCCGTCCTCCTTGGCGACGCCCTTCATGGCGCCGCACTCGTCCAGCAGGATTTTCACGGCATTGTCCTCGAAGCAATCCTCGTGATAGAACTCGCCGTCCATCTCGTAGTAGTCGTCGCCCACCCGGATGGCCTCACCGCACAGCTTACAGGTATAGACCTCCTGCGGCTCCGGTGCGTTCGGGCACCGAGGGTCACAGGGCGTCATGTGGCATATATCGCACACAGCTCTCTCCTCCTTCGATTCAGTTCGCCCAGCGCGTTGATGCTGGCCCGCATGAGGAAGTCCCGCAACTCGTTCTCCAACAGAATATAGAAATATTCCAGGTCCTTGCCGTTCAGCTCGCACTTTCTGGCCGTGTGCTGGATGATTTTGACCGTCTCCTCCGACTTAAAGGCGTAGCCGGTCTTGGCTGATACCTCGGAGACAATCTGCATCGCCCGCACAGGGTCCACTTGCTCCAGCATGGCCTCAGCTCCTTCCTCTCAAAATCGCCCTGCCATCGTCAGGCCGGGGAGGGCGCCCCCGGCGACACCCCGGAGGGTGTTTCGGCTTATGCTGCGTTAATCAGGGTACGGAAGTGGAAGCACTGGATGTTATATCCGCCTGCACCGATTGTCTGGACCTTCGCACGGCCATTCAAGCCGATGATGTAGCCGTTGAGGTCTCCCTTCGCTCCTACGCTCAGGCCGGAGGCGTCCGTGATTTCTCCGACGATGGCGTTGGTCCGCTCAATGATGAAGTCATATTTCCGGTTTGCTTCGGTATCGAGGTCCTTGTTGAGCTTCTCCACCGCGAGGACTACCTCGTAGCGATGGGTCTCGGCGTTGGCCTGCCGGGTGAGGTACGGGGTGAGGAACGCCCACGCTTCATTGAACTGTTTCCTGAAGGCGTGGTACTCGTCCTCCTTGCTCTTGCGGTCCGGGTCGTTCATACGAGCCCTGTTAAACCATTCAGTGTAGGCCGCTTCTTTCTCCCGGTACTCCTTCTTGGCCTCCATGTATCTGGCGAAGCTGTCAGTGTAAAACCGGCGGCTTCTCTCCTTCCAGCCTTCCAGGAACTCCAGGATAACCGTGACGTTCCTGCTCGCCGCCTTCTCGCCGGCCGTCTGGAGTTCGCTCTGGTACTTCGCAAGGGCCTCACGCGCCGCCTCCAGGTCTTTCAGGCACCACCGCAGGTCAGACTCGGAATACAGATAGGGGTTATCCTTCTCCCATCCGCCTGCCTCGGCCTTCTTAATCCGGGCCAGCTTCTTCGTCAGCTTGTCGATTTCCTTCTCCTTGCCGGAAATCCGCTTTTGGATAAACTCCATGGTCGCCATATCTACGCCCTCCTGTTGTTATTTTTATAATTTTCCGTTCCTGATTATCATTATAGTAATAAACAAGCAGGATGGCAAGACTGTTTTTATAATTTTTATCCTATAATTGCGTTTTGAGTAACCCGTACAAAATCAACCGCCAAAAGAGAGCGATATAACGGTCCTGCTGTATTCGCTGGAGTAGTACCCGGCGTCCCACTGCCTTTTGGCCCCACTCTCGCCGCAGTTATAGGCCATCAGCGCCAGATGCCAGTCCCCATATTTGCCGTAGAGGTCGGCAAGCATATAGGCTCCAGCCAGGATGTTGTCCTCTGGGTCGTTCTGGATGTCGGTCGCGCCATACTCGGCCAGGGTCTCATGCAGCCATTCATAATTGCAACGGTTTATCTGCATCAGACCGAAGCAGGTCTCGTTGTAATTTACCGCATCCACATCGAACCGGCTCTCCTCGTACATGACCGCCAGCAGGATGCCGTGTGGAATCCCGAACGACTCGGCTGCATTCCACGCCACCGCCTGAAGGTCATAGCTCAGGTCGATGTCATCCCGCAGGTAGCCGCCCTCCATCAGTTCCTCGACCGTAGGCTCCGGCGTCTCGGTTGGCTCCGGTTCCTGGGGCGGAGCGTAGACCACGAATGTCGCAGGCTGTACTTCCTGGGTATGCTGTGCCACTTCCTTCGCCGCCAGGGGGGGCTCTGCCGCTCCTGTGACATCAACCACCCATGTCATAAAGGCCAGAAGCGCCAGGAGGGTCAGGAATATGACCAGACCGACGATGCTCTCCATCATATACGGCTCCAGGCGACGACGGCGCCTACTCCTCCGCCCGCCTCTTATACGGCTGTGCTCTGGCATTGGCCTTCTCCTTCTTTTTTCTCCGAATACACGAACTGCGTGATGTCCAGCTTCTTCATGTTCCGAATGGCATCCATGAGCTGCTCCACGGTCGTAATGCCGTAATCTTCCCGAAGTGTGCGGAGAATGGCCTCTCGCCTCGGATTTTCCATCGCGCCGCCCTCCTCTCTGGTCACTCATCGAAGCGCCCGCTTTTCCCGGCACGGTCCAGGAGGGCCAGGGCCTCCTCGGTCCGCCGCTTGGCTTCCAGGAGGTCGTTCCGTAGGTCTGGGAGCATCTCCGCCTCGCCGTCGTCGATGATGCCGTCGTCCATAATCTTGGCAAGCGCCTGGGTGACTGCCTCGATGGTCCCCTTGACGTTTTGGAGCCGGAGTACCGTCCTCTCGGCCGGCGCCGCCTCAATGCACCTGCAATCCCGGCCCAGGGGACACTCGGTCGCGCAGTACCACGCCCGGAGCTCAGGGGCGTTGTAGGCATCCGCCATAAGAGCGATGACATCGTTCGGCGGCTTCGTGATGTCCAGCTCATACTTCTTCAAGCTGTCCTCGGTCACGCCGGGGAGGTGGGTTACCGCCGTGGAGCGAATTGCAAAGTCCTGATTGTACTTTGCGGCCCTTAACCGTGCCTGACAATACCTATTAGACCCTGCAACCGTTACTTGCTTCGACATTTATTTCCCTCGCTTTCTGAGGTATGATACTGGTGAAGGAAGCGAGGTCCTCCTTACCGAACGGCAAGCCAGACCGGAAGAACACGTCGTTGAACTCGGTCATGGACAGGCCGAACATCTTCGAGAGGGTCCTGCACTGTTCGAGGGTGATTCTCACTCTCCCGTCCTCCCGCTTCTTATAGCCAGGGACCGGGAGGCCGAGGGTGTTTGCGACCTCCTCAGCACTGAGTCCAGCCTGGGTGCGGGCTTCCTTCAGAGGGAACGCAAACTCTCTGAATTTATAATCTCTATCGCTATTTTGTAAAAATGGTAACTCCCCGTCAAAAAAAATGGTCGTGAACTCCTCCAGCGAAAGCTGAAAGAGCTTGGTGAGGGTGAAGGCGTCGCTCAGGGTCAGTCTTGCGTCCCCGTGCTCCTTCTTGAAGTAACCATCCACTGTAAGACCGAGAGCAGCCCCAGCATCTTTGCCGCTGATTTTCCGGCGAATCCGGGCGACCTTCAACTCCAAAGGGTTCATTTTCGGTCCTCCTTTCTGTTCTTACCGTTATTATAACGCCTCTTAATCGTAATTTCAAGTCATTTGTTATAATTTCCTCAACTTTTATTGCCTACCCTGATAACTTGGTCTATAATCTTACATACAGGAGGTAATGATTATGGCAGATTTTTCCACAAGGCTCAGAGACATCATCGAATCAAAGGGCATTTCTCAGGCTTGGCTTGCAGAAAAGGCGGAGACGACGGAGGCCACAATCTCCCGCTATCTCACTGGAATCCACAAGCCGAACCTGGACATTGTTGCCCGCATCGCAAAGGCCCTTAATGTGTCCATCGACTACATTATGGACCTGTCGCTCAGTCCTGTCCCCTACCGCGAGCCGGACCCGGATATTGTCATCCTCGCCAACGCTTACAGGAGGGCCGACGCAGACCATAAAAACATCATATGGAGCGTCCTGGACTCCTATCTCACACCAGAGGAAAAAACATCCGTATTGCAAGGCTTGCAAGGGAGCAGCGACTCCGTAGCCGTGTAGCACGGAGGGGCAACCTCCTGTGCATTAACACTCAAATTGACTCGGGTGAAACTCCGCCCCAAGCGGGGCGGAGTTTTTGCGCCCATTTGGAGGTGGCCGACGATGAGTAAACTCAATGATAAGCTCAACTCCAGGCGGGTCGCAATCTATGTCCGGGTCTCCACCCACTACCAAGTGGACAGGGACAGCCTCCCCGTCCAGAAAGACGAACTGACCAATTACGCAAGGTATCTGTTGAACGCCGAGTCGTTCGAGATTTTCGAGGATGCCGGTTACTCAGCCAAGAACACAGACCGGCCAGACTATCAAAAGATGATGTCCCGCATCAGGACCGGGGAATTTACTCACCTGCTGGTCTGGAAGCTGGACCGCATCAGCCGGAACCTCCTCGACTTCGCCGCCATGTATGAGGAACTGAAGAAGCTGGGCGTCACCTTCGTCTCCAAGAACGAGCAATTTGACACGTCCTCAGCTATGGGCGAGGCTATGCTGAAAATCATCCTGGTCTTTGCGGAGCTAGAACGGAAGATGACGGCGGAGCGCGTAACCTCGGTTATGATTGCCAGGGCTGGGAAGGGCCAGTGGAATGGCGGCAGGGTTCCCTATGGCTACCGCTGGGACAAGGAGAACGAGGTCTTCACCATTGACGAGGCCGAGTCTCAGGTGGTCCTTCAGATTTATGACCTCTATGAGAAGGAGCACTCTCTGCTCACCGTTGCAAAGGCCCTCAATGCCCAGGGACTCCGCCACCGCAGTGGTAAGGAATGGAACCCCACCAGCGTCAGCATCATCCTGAAAAGCCCGTTCTACACTGGCACATACCGCTATAACTACTATGATATGTCCAAGCGGAACAGCAAGCAGGACATCAAACCGGAGGACGAATGGGTCCTCGTGGTGGACCACCATCCCGCCATTGTCGATGCCGAGAGGTGGAAAGGGGTCTGCGCCCTGCTGGACCGGAACAAAAGGGGGTGGCTTTATGCCGGAAATACCTATAACCGCAAAAACGTCCACGTCTTCGCTGGCCTGCTGACCTGCGGGTGCTGCGGCGGGACCATGAGCGCCACCAGCAACAGCCGGGAGCTGAAGGGTGGGTACAGGCCCTCCATCTACGCCTGCATGAGCCACCGGAAGAACCGGGGGTGCTCCAACAAGTATGTGTCCGACACTACCCTCGGTCCCTTCGTGCTGAACTACCTCGCCAATCTCATCAAGGCCAGGGAGAGCTTTGGAAAGAGTACCTCGCCTGAGACGCTCCAGAAAAAGCTCCTGCGCGGCGAGATGTTCAAGGATGTGGTCTGCATCAAGGAGGCCGGCCTCATGGAGCTGTACTCGCTCTATAAGTCCGAGGTTACCGGCATCCAGTACACCGTTCGGTCCGCCGAGGATATCGAAGGCTCCACCACTTCCGAGAGGGATGTGCTGCTCTCCGAAAAGCGCAGGGTCGAGAGGGCTCTGTCCCGGCTGAAGTCTCTTTACCTCTACTCCGAGGAGGAGATGTCTGAGAAGGACTATATCCTGGAGAGGAAGGTCCTGACCGACCAGTTGGAGAAGGTGGACGCCCGCCTCAACGAAATCAGCAAGGCGCTGACCTCGGAGTTCAATATCAGCGATGACGAGTTGCTGGAGAGGGCCAGCTATTTCCTCATCAATCAAAAGCTGGCGGACAAACGCTTCGTCGATTATCGCCGTCTCCTGATGGAATCCGACCCCCGTGTCATCAAGGATTTTATAACATCGGTAACTTCAAACTTTTGTGTTGAAAACGGCAAAATCCGGTCCATCACCTTCCGAAACGGCATTATCCACGAATTTGTCTACTCCGGCGAGTAAGCGACAAAAAGCCCAGGAACCGCTTGGCTCCTGGGCTTTTGCCGTGTTTGATTGTCCCGGAGGAATGATGCTATCCCACGAACATCGCATCCCCAAAGGAGAAAAAGCGGTATTTTTCCCGCACCGCCTCCTCGTAGGCCGCCAGTACATGCTCCCGCCCCGCCAGGGCGGACACCAGCATGATGAGGGTGGACTCCGGCAGGTGGAAATTGGTGATGAGGGCGTCCAGCACCTTAAAGCGGTAACCGGGGTAGATGAAGATGTTGGTCCACCCCGCCGAGGCCTTCAGCGTGCCGTCCTCCCCGGCCCAGCTCTCAATGGTTCGGCAGGAGGTGGTACCAACGCAGATGACCCGGCCCCCCGCCCGCTTGGTCTCGTTGACAGTATCGGCGGTCTCCTGGGGGATGACGCAGTATTCCGAGTGCATCTCGTGCTCGTCCAGGTTTTCCACCTTGACGGGGCGGAAGGTGCCCAGCCCCACGTGAAGGGTCACATAGCACACCTTCACCCCCATGGCCTGAATCCGCTCCAGCAGCTCGGGGGTGAAATGGAGCCCCGCCGTGGGGGCGGCGGCGGACCCCGTCACCCTGGAATACACAGTCTGGTAGCGCTCCGAGTCCGCCAGCTCCTCCTTGATGTAGGGCGGCAGGGGCATCTTGCCCAACCGCTCCAGGGTCTCCAGGAAAATGCCCTCGTAGTCGAAGCGGACCAGCCGGTTGCCGCCCTCTGCCTCGCCCACCACCTCGGCGGACAGCTCCCCGTCCCCAAAGGTAACCTTGGCCCCGGGGCGCAGCTTCCTGCCGGGGCGCACCAGGCATTCCCACACCTTGTCCCCCCGGTCGATGAGCAGCAGCACCTCGCAGGCGCCGCCCCCCGCCCGCTTCCCGATGAGCCGGGCGGGCAGCACCCGGCTGTCGTTGAGTACCAGGCAGTCCCCGGGGCGCAGCAGGGCAGGCAGGTCGTAAAAGTGCATATGCCGGGTCTCTCCCGTGGCCTTGTCCAGGGTCAGCAGCCGGGAGCCGTCCCGCCGCTCCAGAGGCGTCTGGGCGATGAGCTCCGGGGGCAGGTTGAAATAAAAATCTGAGGTTTTCACATATATCCCACCGTAATGCCAGTATAGTAGAATTGCAGGATCTGCTGATAGGTCATGCCCTGCTCGGCCATGGCCTTAGCCCCGAACTGGCTCATGCCCAGGTTGTGGCCCCAGCCCCGCCCCTCGAAGGTGATGGAGCCGTTCACCGCCGTGGTGGAGGATGCCCACTGGTTGGAGCCCTGGTTCTGGCCTCCCCCCTGGCCCAGCAGGGAGGCGCCGCTGCCGGTGGCCACGTACACGTCGCTCCCCAGGGCAGTCAGGTTTCCATTGCCGTCAATGGCGTACAGGCCCGCCGTGCCGCTCACCGGGGTAGTCCCGTTGATGGAGATGTTCCCCGAGGAGGCCGCAGACGAGCTGGAGGCGGTCCCGCTCCCAGGGAAACCGTAGCGGTAGGAGCGCAGGCCCAAGTTCCTCACCATTCTATACGCGCTCACCGAGTAGCTTTTCCCGGCGCTGTCGGTAAAGGTCACCGTCTTGGGGTTTCCGGTGGGGCTGTAGGAGCTGATGGAGGCCGACACCAGGGGGGCGCTGACCGAGTACCCCGAGAACAGCTTCGAGATCAGCTCAGAACTGGTAAAGGAGCGGGTCCAGTTATTCTTTAGATTCAGCGTCGCCTCATAGGGGTCCACCACCCCCACCAGATAGGGATACAAAGACTGGTTGCTGTCCCAAACCACGGAAATACTCTCGCTGGCCCCGCCGTTGCTGGAGTAGTAGAAGGCGGAGATCACCTTGCCGTTGTACAGCGCCACCTGTCCGGCGGTCTGGTCCACAGCGGCGTTGGAGTTGGGCCCCGCGCTGGTCTGGCCGGAATAGGCCTGACAGTCCACGTCGTCGCAGATGTCGAAATGGTGCGTTCCATGCTTGGTACCCAGGGTCAGTGCGTAGCTCCGGGCGGCCACCGCCTGGGCCTTCAGCGCCTCAATGGGCCAGCTGGTGCTCATCTCGGCGGCCACCACCCCCTTGATGTAGTCCTCGAAGCCCAAGAGGTTCACCACGG
The DNA here is from genome assembly GCA_949935795.1 of uncultured Oscillospiraceae bacterium. Lineage (GTDB taxonomy): Bacteria > Bacillota > Clostridia > Oscillospirales > Oscillospiraceae > Enterenecus. The sequence goes on along the minus strand of CATLFX010000012.1, from coordinate 12,977 downwards.
TCAGCTTCCCGCCGCCGATGCGCTCAAAACGGAAGCCACCGTTGTATAGATTGTCCTTGCTCCAGGTGGTGCACTTCTCCCCGCCGGTCTGGATGGGCTCCACCCCCAAACCGGTACCCTGCCCCAAATCGTCATATTGGAACAGGATGGTGTTGGTACCCGTGACCACCACGCTGACGCCGTACTCGGAGGTGCCGCACAGCTCAGCGCCTGCCCCCAAGGCGGACTGCGCCGCCACCGCGCCGTTTCTGGTGGTATAATTGCCCACCCGGGCGTAGTATGCCCCGCCGATATAGGCCGCAAACCCGCCGGGATACTGGGACGCAGCAGCCTGGGCCTCAGCGAAGGAGCCATATACCCCCGGCAGCTGGAGGTGGTATTCTCCCACCGCGATGGAGGAGGTGATCGACGTGTGGTAGCAGGTGTATTTGTCATAGGAGCCATAATAGACATTCATGGTCTCTACCACGGAAATGGCCCGCTGGGCCGTGTTTCCCAGCTCCACAAAGCGGTTGGAAGCGTCGTAATACCCGAAGCGGTAGCCGCTTCCCTCCTCGTTGAGCAGGTTCAGCCCCTCGATGGCCCCGGTGCCGTAGTGGAGCCCCACCCGGATAATCCGGTCATTGGAACTGGCGGGCGCGGCGGAGGCGGTCCCCCCGCATACCGTCAGCAAAAGGGCCGTCACAAGGCACAACGCTGCAATTTGCACGAATTTTCTCTTCATAAGGTGCTCCATTTCTCCACTTTGGGGATTGGCGCGAAATTGACACTTTAGCGCGTTGATGTTATAGTGGTATTGGTTATACGCTCTCGCCTGCGTATGCGTTTCGACATTATTTTTATATTATAGCGTATCCCGGCCCGGGCCGCAAGTCCCAAATTCCGCCCGGCGGGCCGCACAGGAGGCAGATTGACATGGAAAAATATAAAGTGGGCGTCATCGGCGCCACCGGCATGGTGGGCCAGCGCTTCGTCACCCTGCTGGAAAACCACCCCTGGTTCCAGCTCACGGTGGTGGCCGCCAGCCCCCGGTCCGCGGGCAAGCGGTATGAGGACGCGGTGGGCGGCCGCTGGGCCATGGACACCCCCATCCCCAACGAGGCCAAGGATTTGGTGCTGCTCTCCGCCCAGGACGACGTGGACAAGATCGCCTCCCAGGTGGACTTTGTGTTCTCCGCCGTGGACATGAAAAAGGACGAGATCAAAGCCCTGGAGGAGGAGTACGCCCGCCACGAGTGCCCGGTGGTATCCAACAACTCCGCCCACCGCTGGACCCCCGACGTGCCCATGGTCATCCCCGAGGTGAACCCGGAGCATATTCAGGTCATCCCCGCCCAGCGGGCGCGCCTGGGCACCAAGCGGGGCTTCATCGCCGTCAAGTCCAACTGCTCCATCCAGAGTTATGTCCCCGCCCTGTCTCCCCTGCGGGAGTTTGGCATTGAAAAGGTGCTGGTGTGCACCTACCAGGCCATCTCCGGGGCAGGCAAGACCTTCAAGACCTGGCCCGAGATGGTGGATAACCTGATCCCCTACATCGGCGGCGAGGAGGAGAAGAGCGAACAGGAGCCGCTCAAAGTCTGGGGCCGTGTGGAAAACGGCGTCATCGTCAACGCGGAGGGCACCTCCATCACCGCCCAGTGCCTGCGGGTGCCCGTGTCCAACGGCCACACCGCCGCCGCCTTTGTCACCTTTAAAAACAAGCCCACCATGGAGCAGATGAAGGAGGCGTGGAAAAGCTTCAAGGGCCGCGCCCAGGAGCTGGACTTGCCCACCGCCCCCAAGCAGTTCCTGCACTACTTTGAGGAGCCCGACCGGCCCCAGGCCAGGCTGGACCGGGATCTGGAGAAAGGCATGGCGGTGTCCATTGGACGCCTGCGCCCGGACACCCAGTACGATTACAAGTTCGTCTCCCTGTCCCACAACACCCTGCGGGGCGCGGCGGGCGGCGGCGTGGAGCTGGCCGAGCTGCTGTGCGCCGAGGGGTATATCGAACGCAGGTAACAAAGGGCCTTCCTTTTTTCTTTGTAAAGAAAAAAGGAAGCGAAAAAAGAAACTTTTAGCTCGTTTCCATCGTAGCTAGAGATCATAATGCTGCGTCGGCAACAAAAAAAGCAAAGAATAATATTTATTATTTTATATTCTATTTACGTTACCGAGCGCATACTTTCCGACGGCGTACACTTACGTAACGGTCTAAAAGTTCTTTTTCGGTTCCTTTTTCTTTCAAGAAAAAGGAACAAAAGAAACTTGAAAGGAAGCTGTTTATGAGAACTCCCGTCTTTACCGGCTCCTGCCCCGCTCTGGTCACCCCCTTCGACCAGAACAACATCATCAACTACGACGCCTTCGGCAAGCTCATCGACGCCCAGATCGAGGCCGGGGTGGACGCGGTGTGCGTATGCGGCACCACCGGCGAGTCCGCCACCATGTCCATCCGGGAGCACATCGCCGCCGTGGAGTTCTGCGTGAAGCGGGTGAACCACCGGGTGAAGGTCATCGCGGGGGCCGGGTCCAACGACACCTCCGCCGCCGTCTACCTGTCCCAGCACGCCCAGGACTCCGGTGCGGACGCCCTGCTCCACGTCACCCCCTATTACAACAAGGCCAGCCAGACCGGACTCATCAAGCACTACGAGTACATCGCCGACCGGGTGGAGCTGCCCATCATCCTGTACAATGTGCCCAGCCGCACCGGCGTGTCCTTCACCGCCGAGACCTACAAAATTCTGTCCGAGAACCCCAAAATCAACGGCGTGAAGGAGGCCAGCGGCAACTTCTCCCTGCTGGCCCACACCCGGTTCCTGTGTGGGGAAGATTTCTACATCTGGTCGGGCAACGACGACCAGGTGGTGCCCATGATGGCCCTTGGGGCCAAGGGGGTCATCTCGGTGGCCTCCAACATCGTCCCCCAGGTGATGGTGAAGATGAGCCACCTCTGCCTGGAAAATGACTTCGCCGCCGCCTCAAAGCTCCAGATCCAGTACATGGACCTGATTGACGCGCTGTTCACCGAGGTCAATCCCATCCCCATCAAGGCGGCTATGAACCTGCTGGGCCAGGAGGCGGGCCCCCTGCGCCTGCCCCTGTGCGACATCTCGGAAAAGAACCTGGAGGTTCTGCGCCAAGCCATGGTTCGGGCAAATCTCCTGTAAGGTGGTACTATGCAAAAGATAATCATCTCCGGCTGCTGCGGCCACATGGGCCGGGTGGTGGCGGACATCTGCAAAAACGACCCCGCGGTGGAAATCGCCGCCGGCATCGACCTGCTTCCCCAGCCCATGGAGGGCTTCCCCGTGTTTGCCGCCCCCGCCGCCTGCCATGTGGAGGCGGACGCGGTCATCGACTTCTCCCACCCCGCCGCCCTGAGCGGGCTGCTGGGCTTCTGCACCGGGCGTAAGCTGCCCATCGTGCTGGCCACCACGGGCTATTCGGAGGAGCAGCTGGCCCAGATCAGCGAGGCGGCCAAGTCCATTCCCATCTTCCGCTCCGCCAACATGTCACTGGGGGTCAACGTGCTGATGGACCTGGTGCGCCGGGCCGCCGCCCTGCTGGGGGAGGACTTCGACGTGGAGATCGAGGAGCGCCACCACCGCCGGAAGCTGGACGCCCCCAGCGGCACCGCCCTGATGCTGGCGGACGCCGCCGCCTCCGCTCTGCCCTACGAGGCGGAATACGTCTATGACCGCCACAGCGTCCGCAAGCCCCGGGACCAGCGGGAAATCGGCATCTCCTCCCTCCGGGGGGGCACCATTGTGGGAGACCACACGGTGGTCTTCGCGGGACGGGACGAGGTCATTGAGCTGTCCCACCACGCCGCCAGCCGGGAGGTGTTCGCCGTGGGAGCGGTCAAAGCGGCCAAGTTCCTGGCCGGGGCGGGTGCGCCCGGGCTGTATGACATGTCCCACCTCATCAGCGGAGAGAAAGGAAACCAGTAATGGATATCTGGGAACAGCTCTATTTAAAAGCAAGAGAACAGTATCACCCGGAAGAGGTTTCGCCCTTCCTGTACGCCCACCACGTGGTGTGCGCCCTGGAGAGCGAAAACGGCAAAATTTTCACCGGCTTCTGCGTCGAGAGCTGTTCCGGAGTGCTGGACCTGTGCGCGGAGCGCGTGGCGGCCCTCAACATGTACGTGAACAGCGGACAGACCGTGGTCAGGCGGCTCATAGCCTTCCGCGACCAGCCGCCCTATGGGGGAGGCAGCGGTATGCCCTGCGGGGCCTGCCGGGAGTTTTTCATGCAGCTGAATCTCCAAAACAAGGATATGGAGATCATGGTGGACTACGGCAAGCGGGAAACCGTCACCCTGGAACAGCTCATCCCCAACTGGTGGGGAGTAGAGCGGTACGAAACATAAGGAGGCAATCAAATGCCCTACATATCAGTGGAAAGCGGCGCTCTGTCGGATGAGCAGAAGGTCGAACTGATCCGCCGGCTGACAGAAACAGCCTCTGAGGTCATGCGTGTGCCTCAGGAATTTTTCACTGTCACCATCAAGGAGCTGCCCGATGTGAATTTCGGCATTGGGGGCAAAACCATCGACAAGGTGAAAGCGGCGTATATCCAGAAGCATCAGACAGTTTGAATGGAAACGGAACCGCGTGGCATTTCTTTAGCCCCATAGCGCCGTCCGCAAGAATTGCCGGAAAAAAGCGAAGGGACGAGGCTCAAATAAGCCTCGTCCCTTCGCTTTTTGACGCAGGTTTTTGCAAATAACAAATTTTCAGAAAAAGGCAGACCCATACCGTGCGCATTACTCCCCCGCTCCGGCGATGGACACGCCCTTCAGCCGCATGGCGTAGGGCCCGTCGTACCGGGCGGTGAGGTAGCGGTCTGTGGAGAAGGCCAGGTCCTTCTGCGCCTCCAGAATGCTGCCGTTTACCGAGCCTCCGGTGACCGGAGTGACTTTGCCATCCTCCTCAATGAGGTAGGCCAGCCGGATTTCCCCGCCGAAATGACCGCTCATCTCGTCCATCTGGAAGTCGGAGAAGGTCACCGCCCACAGGCAGGGGCCTTTTTTCAGCGACTCAAAGGACGCTGTGCCGTTGGCACAGACCAGCCTCCTATAGTCGCCTGTGGGCTTGATGCCCAAATAGCGGCAGAAACGGTTGGGACCGTGCCAGGTCAGCAGCTTCCCGCCCTCCAGCAGGGGCAGATCCACACCGGTGGGGATGCCCTCCGGGCTGTAGGGGTGGAACGCGCGAAGGGTGAGGTCCAACCGCTCGCCCTGGGTCTCCCCCTGAACGTCCTCCCCCTGCCGCCAGGTAGAGTATTTGGCGTACACCATCCCGGCGGAGGAGCGGTCCGCATAGTAGGACAGCACCTCGGCTACGGCGTTCCCGCTGAGCACCAGGTCGTATTTGCCGCTCTTCAAAATTTTTTGGGCCCTGGCCCGGTCCCGGACAAAGGTGAGGGCCTCCGCCACCTTGGCGGACAGGGCCTCACCGTTCAGCTCGTCGTACTCGAAGGTATTGTGCATCTCCACATCCTCCGGCTCCCGGCACTGCACCACGAACTCGCCGTTCACCCGGGCGTCGGTGTAGGACACGTCCGTCCCCTCGGAGGAGACGATCCGGCAGGCGGAGCGAACCACAAAAATTTCGGCGGAGTTGACAAAGGCGTCCTGGTGCACGTCGGGGGCGAAGAGGGCCTTGGCCATCTTCCCGGCGCTCTGGGCCAGGGGTGCCTGAGCCAGCTCCCCGGTTTTCTCCACCATGGGGGCCTGCACCGGGTCGGGCAGATCGAAATAGGGGTTGGCGGCAAACTGGGCGGCGTAGTACGCCCCCTTCAGCGCCTCGTCCAGCCGCTCATCGTCCATGGAGGCTATCAGCATTACCGAAGTAAAGCCCCGGCTGGGCCTGCCGCCATCCTTGGCCTCCACGTCCCGGAACACGGTGACCTCGTACTTGCGCACGTCCTTGATCCGCCGGGTGTCCAGCTGCTTTTTCACAAAGAACAGCTCGGCGGTCTCCTCTTCCCGCTGGTTGATGCGCCACAGGCTGACGCCGCAGCGGCTCAAAGCGTTTTTGATTCGTTGTATCAAAATTCACACATCCCTTTATCGCAATGTCCCGCTGCCGGACGGGAGCGGAACAGCGCCCACCCTGTCCGTCAGCGAACTAAAATTTTTTCGATTCCTTTTTCTTTCAACAAAGTAGAGCGGTCGTCAAATGGACTCTCCGTGGCCGGGAGAGAATTCAAAATTGACCGCTCTGGCGGTCAGCGATCTAAAGTTCTTTTTCGGTTCCTTTTTCTTTCAAGAAAAAGGAACTACCCCAAGCGGATGCGGGCCTTCATATAGGGTCCGCCGTCGGACACCTTGACCCACTCTTTATAGCCCTTGCCGCAGTAGCCGCTGCCGGACAGCTCCACCGTTCCGCCCATCATGGACACAGATTTCAGCAGGTCCGGCACGTAGCCGGTGAGCACGATGGGGGAATAGAGCTTTCCCGTCAGCCTGCCGTCCTTGATCTCCCTAGCGGTGGTGACCATGCACTGGATTCCCCAGTTTTTCGGGTCCTCCATGCCGCTGGAGGGAGTCTCCAGCAGGAAGCCGTCCTTGACGGAGGCAATCATCTCCTCGGGGGTGGACGCCCCGCCCTGGAAGTAGGTGTTGGTCATGCGGGTGTAGGCCTTGCGCTCGTAGCTCTCCCGGCGGCCGTTGCCGGTGGGAGCCACACCCAGCCGGGCGGCGGACAGCGCGTCGCACATGCCCGTCTTCAAGATCCCCTTGTCGATGACCACGGTGTCCCCGGTGAGGGTACCCTCGTCGTCAAAGAACATGGTGGCCGACTCGTCCACGGCGGAGCCATCGTGCATGGTCACCAGGGGGCTGGCCACGTACTCGCCAATAAAACTTCTTGCCAACGCCCGGTCCTTCACGAACATGTCCATCTCCACCCCGTGGCCAAAGGCCTCATGGACGATCATTCCGGTGGTCTCCGGGTCGCAGACGCACTCGTACTCCCCCGGCGGGATGGGCTGGCTGTCCAGCAGCTCCAGGGCCTTCCGGGCGGTCTCCTCCACCCCGGCGTCCATCTGGTCCAGCAGCTCCGCGCCGCCCAGCAGGGAGAAGGGGTGGTAGGACAGCTTGATCTCCTGCCCCCGAGAGGCCATCACCGCCACCATGGCGTTGGTCCACATGATGGTCTGGTCCAGGTCCCGGTTTGGGGACAAAAACAGCTTGCGGTACGCCCGGTAGGTCACGGCGGCGGTGGCGTCCAGCACCCGTTCATCCACCGCCAGGGCCTTCTCCCGCAGGGCGGTGATCTTGTTGACGATGGCCTCGTCCCCCAGCTCCCGGGGGTGGACTTTCCAGGCGGTCTCCTTTTTCAGCACAGCGGGCTCGTCCGCCGGAATGGGGGTGGGCAGAGGAGCGAAGTCCTCCAGCGCCGCGTTCTGCTCCCCCATGCGGCGGGCCAGGGCGGCGCAGATGTCCGGGATTTTCTCCTCCGAGAACTCATTGAAGGAGTACTCGGCGCAGCCCGTGCCGTCGAACACCCGGACCACGAAGCCAGCGCCCCCCTCGTTCCCCGAGGCGGAGATGTTCACCCCGGCGCGGCTGACCCGCCAGGAGCGGGCGTCGTCCTCCACCGCCAGCACCGAGGCGTAGGGGTAGGTCTCCCCCAGGGCGGCAATCAGTTTTTGCAGGCCGGGCTTGACCCGGTCGATGGATGGAAACATGTGCAAACCTCCTTAAAACAGCTTTGCTATTGACTATATCACGAGATACCTCGCCTGTCAAGGTATCCGTCCCTCTTTTTCCCCGGCGCACACCCAGGCGGCCACCTTCAGCAGCAGCTCCACCGCCCCCACCCGGTAGCCGCAGCCGCTGTATACCGCCCGGCCCGCCCCATCGCACACCACCGCCAGGGGCGGCGCGTCCGGGTCCCGGCCCAGGTGCCGGGCCACCGCCTCCAGGTCGTAGGCCCAATCGTCCAGCAGTACCCGAATACGTGGAAATCTGGACAAAACCTTGGCCAGAGTGGGCTGGGACAGGCTGCCCCGGCCCCGGAGGAGGAACAGAATCCCGGCGGGCAGCTCCTCCGCCTCCCGCTCGTGGTCCAGCAGTTCGTTGAGCAGGTGCTCCGTGGGCTCCGCCCCCTCCTCCAGCCAGAGGGCCAGTACGGGGCCGTTCCCGCCCCGAAACAGGTCGTGGACCGGCTCTCCCTCCAGCGTCTGGGCAGACAGGGCGGGCAGCTCCTGGCTGGTGAGCAGGTCGCCCAGCGACCAGGGCCGCAGGCGCAGGGAGAGGGTTTGCTCCCCGCCTGGGGGAAGCTCCCATTCCCGGCGGGCGGCCAGCTGGTCCCCGCTGGGCAGGCGCACGGTGGTGAGAATCCGGTACCGTCCGGCGGGCAGCTCCAAGGTCAGGCCGCCGGACGCCCACTGCTCCGCCGGGGCGAGCGCCTGCCAGCCCTCCCCCGTCCAGCGGGAGAGGGTCCAGTCCTGCCGGCAGCGGGGGCTCCGCCCCTGGGGGCGGCCGAGGCGGAGTACCCCCGTTTCCTCCGGCGGAACGGGGCGGAAGCCGCCGTTTTCCCAATACTCCGGCTCCCCGTCCAGCGGCCTGAGCCGGGCGGGAATGCCCAGGGTCCGCAGGGCGGCGATCAAAAATAGCCCTTTGCTTTTTTCGTCGCATCCGCCGCTGGCCAGGGCTCCCTGCGGGGTCCAGTACAGATTGCCGTAAGCGGGGGGACGGGTCTCCAGCGCCACCTGGACCCGGTCCCAGAGCTGGGCGGGCGTGCCGTTCCAGCCCTCCAGCCAGCGGGCCAGCGGGCCCCGCCACGCACTCAGCGGCTCCAAGGCAATTCGGGGACAGGCGGCGTATTTCCAGTAAATTTCCCAGGGAACACCCTCAGATCTGGGCGGCAGGCGGGCAAAGTGGTCTTCCAGGACATCCCGAGTCGCATCCCGCAGATCTTTGTGGGAAAGGGTGCGGACCAGCCGTTCCCGGTCCTCTCCCCCGCCCTCTAAAAAGCGGCGAATCTCGCCCCAATTGCCCAGGGCCGTTTGCCGCAGGTCCTCCCAGTCCTCCCGGCCCGGTCTGGAATACCCCGCCATCCGGGCCAGCCGAAGCTCGTCTCCCCTACGGCGGGCCTCCGCCCGCTGGCTTTTCAGCTCCTCGCTGAGCAGGTTAGGGGCGGGGCGGCGGTCCGCCGGGGCGCGGAAGTCGAACTCCATCCAGGGAGTGTCTCCCGTTTCCGGCGGGGTCAGACAGAGGGTCAAGTTCCCCCCTTCGCAGTCCCCCTCGGCGGTGAGGCCGTTCCGCCGGGCCAGCACATGGACGCTCCCCCGGCCCAAGTCCGCCCGGGCGGTCCCGGTCTCATCGGCGGTGAGGACGGCGATGGTGTGGAAAGACGCCTCGTTGAGAATCTGCAATTCCACCTCAGCGCCGGGGGCGGGCTCCCCCTCCGCCCGCACATGGAAGGTATAGGGCGCGGTATCGGCGTACCGGGCGGTCTGGTTGAACCAGCTCACCCCGCCCTGAACCCCCAGGGGCGTCCCATGGAGGGGATGGGTTCCCGCTCCGAATACCCGGCTGTGGACCAGCACCGCCCGGGAGGCGGCGGTGGTGAACCACCCCCGGTCCAGCACCGGCTCCGGCTCACAGGCCCCCAGAAAGCGCCAGACCCCGCCGCACAGCGCCTCCACCCAGGCGTGGTTGTCATCACAGTGGGACCAGCGGGGAGCGTACACCTGCCGGGCTGCGATACCCACACTGCGCAGGGCGGACACCAGAAAGGCGGACTCCTCCCCGCACCGCCCGCTGCCGCAGCGGTACACCGTGAGGGGGGCGGCGGTGCGCTCGTCCTGGGCCTGGTAAACGGCGTGCTCCCGGCACCAGCGGTTGACCTCCAGCACCCGCTCCTCCTCCGTGGGCAGGTCCCGCACCCGAGGCCAGAGGGAGGCCCGGAAAATCTCCCGGTGGAAGGACAAATCCTCGTCATTTACCCTGGGGAAGAGCACGTAGTGGGCAAAAATCTCCCAACCCAGGGCCTTGCACCAGGGGACCGACGCCCGCAGGGCCAGAGCGTGGTCCGCAAAGCGCAGGAACAGGTCCGGCGGGTAGCAGTCCAGGTCTGGCTGGGGCAGGTGATCCAGAAGAAAGGCCATAGCCTCCCGGCGTTCCCCGGCCAGCTCCGCCAGGATGGGCCCCCAGGCGGCCGGTGCGGCGCTGTGTTCCATATGACACATTCCTCCTCTTTCTTGACAGTACCACACAAACATACTATAATCAAACAATAATGTCAAATCTGTGGGAGGGCTGTCTATGGGCCGTGTTCTGCTGGAGGTGTGCTGCGGCAGCGCCGACGATGTGATTCAGGCCCACCGGGCCGGCGCGGACCGGGCGGAGCTGAACTGCGACCTGTTCCACGGGGGGCTCACCCCCACCCTGGGCTCCCTGCTGGTGGCCAAACGGGAGACCGGGATGAAGATTATGGCCATGGTCCGGCCCCGGGAGGGCGGCTTCTGCTACACCCCGGCGGAGTTCGCCGCGGCGGTGGAGGACGCAAAGCTCCTGTTGTCCCACGGGGCGGACGGGCTGGTGTTCGGCTTCCTCCATGAAAACGGGGCGCTGGATGTGGAGCGAACCCGGATTTTGGCGCGGCTGTGCCGGGAGGCTGGAAAGGAGTCCGTGTTCCACCGGGCCATCGACGTGGTCCCCGACTGGCGGGAGACGCTGGACGCCCTGGCCGAGCTGGAGGTGACCCGCGTGCTCACCAGCGGCCAGCAGGCCAGCGTGCCCCTGGGGGCGGACACCATCCAGGAGATGGTCCAATATGCCGCCGGACGCATCGAAATCCTCCCCGGCGGCGGCGTCAACAGCCGCAATTTGGACTGGGTGCTGGAGCGCACCGGCTGCCAGCAGGTCCACATGTCCGGTCACCGGGACGCCCCGGACTCCTCCGCCGCCAATGGCCGGGGCATTCACTTCGGCGGATGCCTGTACCCCCCGGAGGACCGCTTCCGGGTGGTGGACAGCGATTATATCAGCGGGCTCACCGCCCGTCTGGACAGATAAGGAGCGTATGAATATGTCTCAGCCTATTACCCCCGCCGCCGCACACAAGCAGTACGACGAGGCCATGACCGCTTTCCGCCGTCAACTGGCCGACCCCGCCGCCCGGGTGGCCTTCGGCCGGGAGGCCGACGCTTTCATGCGCCAGTGCGCCTGCGGCGTGTGGCACACCGACCAGGGAATGACCCCCCGGCATGTGGAATACTACAACGCCATCTACTCCAAGGGCAACCCGGTGCCCACCGCCCTCTACTGGGAACTGGCCTCCTCCGTAGAGGAGTACAAGGGCTTTGTGCTGCCCGGCTTTTTCCGGCGGCTGGTTCAGGCCGACCTGGAGGGAGGCAGGAGCCAGAGCCGCCGTTTTGTAGACACCTTTACCCTGATGCTGCTGCTGTTCGCCGCCGTGGACGGCAAGGTGAGCGAAGCGGAAGCGGGGTTTGTCAACGCCTGCGCCGATTCCCTGTCCGCCTTCTGCGACCGTGCCGGAGTGGGCGGCGGGAAGTCCGGTCTGGATGTCAGCGAGTTTGTGGCCCGGCGCACCGACGGCGAGCCCGTTAAGACGGGCAGGCCGGAGGACGAGGCGGTGTCCCCCGCCCCGGTCCCGGCACAGGAGGCCAAAAAGGAGGCGCCCCCCGTGGAGAAAGCGCCCTCTCTGGAGGAGCTGCTGGCCGAGCTGGACGGACTGTGCGGCCTGGACAAGGTGAAGGAGGACGTGAAGGGGCTCATCAATCTGGTGAAAGTGCGCAAGCTGCGCCAGGAGGCGGGGCTGCCGGTGCCTCCCATGTCCCTGCACCTGGTGTTTATGGGCAACCCAGGCACCGGCAAGACCACGGTGGCCCGGCTGCTGGCCAAGATCTACCACGCCGTGGGCGTACTCTCCAAAGGCCAGCTGGTGGAAGTGGACCGATCCGGGCTGGTGGCGGGCTTTGTGGGCCAGACCGCCCTCAAGACCCAGGAGGCGGTGGATAAGGCCCTGGGCGGGGTGCTGTTCATCGACGAGGCCTACGCCCTGGCAAACCAGGACAACCCCAACGATTTTGGCCGGGAGGCCATCGAGGTGCTGCTGAAGGGAATGGAGGACCACCGGGACGACCTGATCGTCATTGTGGCGGGGTACACCGACTTGATGGGGGATTTTATCCACGCCAACCCCGGTTTGGAAAGCCGGTTTAACAAATATTTCTACTTTGAGGACTACGATGGGAAACAGCTGGCAGAAATCTTCCGCTCTGTGTGCAAAAAGAACGGGTATACGCTGGACGAGGAGACAGACAAAGCTGCCGCAGAGGCCTTCCAGGTGATGTACGACCGCCGGGATGAGAATTTTGGCAACGCCCGGGATGTCCGCAACGTATTCGAGGCGGCGGTGGCCCGTCAGGCCAACCGGGTGGCGGCCATGGACGCGCCTAAAATGGAGGATTTGATGGCGCTCACAGTGGCAGATCTGGACTTAGAGGAAGATGAGGAAGAAAATTCGGAAAAAGAGAGCGGTTGACTCTTGCGTTTTGTCCAAAAACGTGGTATCATTCCTTTGCACCTGCCGGTGTGATGGAATTGGTAGACGTAGCGGATTCAAAATCCGCCGGGCTAATCCCCCGTGTGGGTTCGAGTCCCACCACCGGCACCAAACCCATATAATCCGAACCTTTTTCCAATAGGAGATGGGTTCGGATTATTGGTTTTCTTTGACCGATACGAAAGCACCCACTTCCGAAACGGGGTGGAGCGGAAGCCCACCTCGAAACCGAGAGGCCCACGGAAGAAGAAGCAGACCCCATAAACGCAAAAAGGGCGGGCGCAGCCGTTACCACGGTGCGCCCGCCCTTTTCGTTTTTATTCTGTTTCTGCCTCCCGCTTCGACCCTTCCCGCCGTTCCTTCCATTCGGCAAATTCCCGCTGGCCCTCCTCGCTTTCATAGAAAGCGAGAATATCAGGCATGATACAGCGGGCGATAGCCTCA
>CATLFX010000011.1 GCA_949935795.1 uncultured Oscillospiraceae bacterium | reverse complement strand
GCAGCTCAAACAGCTTCTTGGCGGAGGCGGCGTTGTCCTCCTCCTTGATCTTCACGCCGCCGGTCTTCTTCTGGGGCACGAAGGTCTTTTTCACGTTGGTGGGAGAGCCCTTCAGGCCAATGCGGGTGGTGTCGATGTCCGGGAAAGCGTCGTCGCCCAGCACGGGGATCTCCGCCTTGTTGGCGGCCATCTTCCGCTTGATGGTGGGGTACCGGGGGTCCCAGGCGGGCTTGGTGTAGGTGACCAGGCAGGGGAACTTGACGCCGATGACCTCGACGCCCTCCTCGACCTCCTTCTTCACCTTGAGCATATCAACCTCCACCTCGGCCTCCAGGCCGTAGGTGACCTGGGGATAGCCCAGGTGCTCGGCCAGCTCGGGGCCAACCTGGGCGGTGTCGCCGTCGATGGCCTGCTTGCCGCAGAAGATGGCGTCAAACTTCGCGCCCTCAAGCTCTTCCACCTTCTTCACCGCGTTGTACAGGATGTAGCTGGTGGCCAGGGTGTCGGAGCCGCCGAAGGTGCGGCCGGACACCAGATACGCCTTGTCGGCGGCAATGGCCAGGCACTCCTTCAGCGCGGCGGTGGCCTGCGGGGGACCCATGGACAGCACCACGATTTTGGTATCGGGGTTCTTGTCCTTGATGCGGGCGGCGGCCTCCAGGGCGTAGCCGTCGAAGGGGTTGACAATGCTGGGCACGCCGTCGCGGATGAGGGTGTTCTTCACCGGGTCGATCTTGATCTCAGTGGTGTCAGGCACCTGCTTGACACAGACGAGTATGTTCATGATTTCCGCATCCTTTCAAAGGTTTTATTCATGGCACTTGGCGGGGCCGGGTACTGCTGGGAATCAGCCCTCCGCTTCGTCAGGCTCACACACCTCGTCGTCCACCACAGCGTTGATCTTCAACTCAGTGATACGGTTCTTGTTGGATTCAATCTTGGCCTTGAGGTCCGTGATTTTGTCGCACACAGCCTCATAGCCCGCCTCGGGGGCCAGCCCATGGGCCTGGTAATAGCGCCTGCCCAGCTCGGCATAGAGCTTGTTCACCGTCTCTTCCTTGGCGCGGTTGAGCACGCTGAGCTTGGCGATCTCGCCATAATCCTTGGCGCGGTCCAGGCCGGTCTCAGTCAAATTCTTGAGCTTTTCGGTTACTTCCAGCAAAGTTTCCATAAATAAACCTCCAATCTGAACGATTAGTCCGCCTCACGGGGAAGCTTTTTGCCGATGCCCACAATCAGCGGCACGCACACGGCAAAGATGGCGTAGAACACGATGGCCAGAATGAAGCAGCCCTCATAGCCGCCGGTGCGGTCAATGATCTGGGCGTAGAGCAGGGAAGTCACCGAGCTGGCCACACAGGTGACGACGGAGACGTTGGCGTAGATCTGGCCGAAGTTCTTGGGGCCGAAGGCGTCCTCCACGATCATGGGAGGGGCCACGGTGAGGCCGGCGTAGCCAAAGCCGTAGATCAGGATGCTGATGTAGAAGATAGCCAAGCCGGTGGTGCCCACGGTCAGGAACAGCACACAGCCGATGAGGCCGAAGGCCGCGCAGGTCAGGCCGGTGATGACGGAATTGTTGGTCTTGTCGCGGACGAAGCCCAGGATGAACTTGCCCAGGATGCCGCCCACCATGATGATCGAGGAAGCCATGCCGATGGCCACGGGGTCGAAGTTGCGGGCGGTGGCCAGGCTGGCGATGCGCTGGTTGATGGTGGCGCAGGACACCAGGCAGGCCGCAGCCAGCAGAGCCAGCCAGAACGCGGGGGACTTCATGGCCACGCTGGCCTTCACGCCGGTGAGCTTATTGGTGCCGCCGGCGGCAGCGCCGTCAGTTTCCTCGGCGCCCCAGGGCTCCAGACCCTTATCGGAGGGGAACTTGCGGACAAAGATCAGGGTGATGGGCACCACGATGATCAACAGGACGATGCCGATGACCAGACGGACCGACCGCCAGCCGTAGGTGGCGATCTGCTGAGTGATGATAGGGTTGAAAATGGCCGGGACCACGTTGACAAAGGCGGCGGCGATGCCCAGGGCGATGCCCTTCTGCTTGGTAAACCAGTTGTTGATAATCAGCGGAACGGGGATGTACATCAGGAAGCCGCCCAGAACGCCGGTGATGACGCCGTAGACCGTCCACTGCCACAGGGCGTTAAAGGTGGAGGACCAGATGTAGGTGCCGCACCAGATGGCGGCCACGGCGGTCAGCACATACTGAATCTTGCCGTAGGAATTGAACACCTTGCCGGCCAGGGGAGAGCATACGCCGGCCACGATGGGATAGATGGTCATGAAGAAGGAGGTCTGGGTCATGGTCCAACCCATCTCCTGGGACACGGGGGAGTAGAACAGACCGACGGTGTTGCCCATCAGGCCGAAAATCAGTCCAGACCAGAACAGAACGGTAGCAACGATTACCCACGGGTAATTACTTTTCTTCGCAGTTGCCATGATTAGTTCTCCTTTATATTTATTTTACTGGATTTTACCAGGGCGCGCCGGTTTTGCGTTACGCCTTTTTGATGACCCCTTTGTCGTACATGTCCGCAATTTCAGCCTCGGAGTAACCGAACTCGGCCAGAATATCCTCGTTGTCCATGCCGTAGGTGGGGCCGCCGCGGAAGATCCGGCTGGGGTTCTGCTTGAAAACGGGAATGGTGTTGATACCCTTCACGTCCCGTTCGGTGATGGGGTCGTGCCAGGTGGTAAAGGTCTCCCGGGCCTGGTAGTGGGGGTGCTTGGCCATCATCTCATAGGTCATGACCACGCTGCACGGGACCTTGTACTGGTTAAGCAGGTCGTTGGCCTCCTCCGCCGTGTGGGAGGCGCAGAAATCCGCCATGGCCTTGACGATCTTGTCGCTGCGGGGATGCTCGTCCCGGTCAATGGTGCCGTGGGGCTCGGCGAAGTCCGGATCGCTCTCCAGGCCCAGCAGTTTCTCCAGGCTGCGGAACACGGGCACGCCGCCGATCCCGGTCATGATGTAATTGCCGTCCTTGCAGCGCTGGACGTTGGGCAGGGCGCACACGGCGTTGCCGTAGATGCCCATGCGGGGGGCCTGCCTGCCCTTGTTGAGGCCATCCATCATATAGTCGGCCTGGATGCGGGCCATCACCTCATACTGGGCCACGTCCACGCTCTCGCCCTTTCCGGTCTCCCGGGCCCGGTAGAGGGCGGCGGTGACGGCCCAGGCGGTGAACAGGGCGGTGATATAGTCGCAGGTATAGGGCTTGGCGTGGAGGGGAGGCTCCGGGTCGGGCATTCCGTTGACGGCCAAGAAGCCGCTGAAGGCCTGCCCGATGGGGTCGAAGGAGCCTCTGGACACGTACTCCGGGTCGCCGCTCTGGCCGTACCCGGACACGTGAGCGATGACCAGCTTGGGGTTGATCTCCCACAGCACCTCGTCGGTGAGGCCCCACTTGGCCCAGGTGCCGCCCTTGGAGGACTCCACCAGGATGTCCGCCTTGGCGACGAGCTTTTTCAGCACGGCCTCGCCCTGCTCCGAGCGGATGTTGAGGGCGATGGTGCGGTTGTTGCGGTGCTCCACCGTCCACGCCTCGCCGATGTTGCGCAGGATGTCATGGGCGGCGGTGCTCTCGATCTGGATCACGTCCGCGCCCTGCTCCCCGAGCAGGCTGCAGGCCACCGGACCCGCGATGTTGGTCCCCGAGCTCAGGACCCGAACACCCTGAAGATTGCCAAAAACAGGAATTTCATTGTGCTTCATAAACAATCGTCCCTTCTCAAAAATAGGATGCTTGGCCTCCGGTCAGTTCAGGTGCTCCGGCTCCGGCGGCCATGGCCGTTTCCATTGTTCCTCACAACGGCCGGTGAGGGAGCCGTCCTGCCGCGTCATGAAAACCTTATGTGTCTTGATGCGCCACTCCCCATCGGTATCGCGGCACACCCGCAGCTCATAGCCGCCCCAGGTGAGTTCATCCTCCCGCTGAGAGCGAAAGCTCTTGTTGGCGTAAAAATAGGCGAATACCAGCGCCTCGTCCTTC
Organism: uncultured Oscillospiraceae bacterium; assembly: GCA_949935795.1. Classification (GTDB taxonomy): domain Bacteria; phylum Bacillota; class Clostridia; order Oscillospirales; family Oscillospiraceae; genus Enterenecus. The sequence goes on along the minus strand of CATLFX010000011.1, from coordinate 57,223 downwards.
GTCACGAAATGAATCTGCTGATTGGTGATGAAATGGGCGCTTGTCTTGATTTCCGGGTCCATCAGCTTCCCAAAAACGCCTAAAATGTTTTCCCTGCCGGAGATGGGCTTGGCATGGTCGCTCGCCAGGAAGCATCCGTCCTCCATGTAGCAGGAACCGATCCCCTCAAAATCTCCCCGGTCCACCGACCTGGTGTAGTGGTACAGAATCTCGCGGATAGAGGCCGCGTCCTCCAGCCGCTGGACCCGCTCCTCCAAGGTGGCGGCGGGGGCGTCTGGAAGGGTACGCATTTTTCCGCCTGCAATCACTTTCATGGAATCTCACTCCTTTCTTCAAAAGATGTTCTGCGGCACCCAACTTCAATTATGCAAAAACCGTGCCACAGAAGCCTCCGGCAGCGGCTTTCAGAAATTTTTCTTTGCTGGAGGAAAATCCGCGCGGATCATCCGGCTGACGCGCCGGGTCTGGGCTCACAAGCCATGTCCGAGGCCGGTCTGGCGTTTACGGCAGGCAGCGTCACCCTGCCCGCCGCTCATTTGTGCAAATTATACAGTGACAATGTGTCATATTTTTATGGGACAGTTCGCCGCGCCGAGTCGGTTACCGAAAAAATACAGAGCAAACTGTATCATTTTTGTGCAATTTGCTGTGTCATTTTCGCCCTGGTGTTCCAGATTTTTACTGGCAAAACGCACAAGCTTTATACCTGGAACTGTTCCTGAAGTTGGAACTATTGCATGTTTATTGAAATCCTTATCTAAAAAGTTTTGTGGAATCATATTGAACGGAGATACCGCCCGTTCCGCCGCTTCAGTGTGCGGATTCCCGGTCCCATGCGTTTATGGCACGATTTTTGCATAAGTAAAAAGCGTAAGAATCAAAGGGTGTCACGCGCCTGCCGCATTGTCCCAAGGCACCCGCAAAAAACGAGAAGAGATTGGATGTGAGACAATGGATACTACTGCCGCAAAACAAAAAAACATCAGGTACTACATTTTATCCATTATCGGAGTGGCCATCATGGTGCTGTTCCCGCTGCTCCCCCCGATCAGCACGGTCACGCCGGTGGGGATGCAGATCTTGGGCATCTATCTGGGGCTGCTGTTCCTCTGGTCCACGGTGGACGTGATCTGGCCCAGCTTCCTGGGCATCCTCCTGCTGGGCTTCACTGACTACTATACAGTCAGCGGCTTGATCTCGGCGGGCTGGGGCGACGGCACCAACGTGTATATCATGCTGATCTGCATCTTCGCCTACTTCGTCACCAAGTCCGGGGTGTCCGACATCATGGTTCAGGCCATCATCGGGCTTAAATTCGCCAAGGGGAAGCCTTACATTATTTCCTTCCTGTTCCTCTCCGCGGCGTACATTGTGGGCGCGGTGGTGAGCATGACGCCGGCCTGCCTGATCGTCTGGGCCCTCTTCACCAAGTACGCCAAGGACATCGGCTACAAAAAGAGCGAGGCATACCCGGTCATGATGATCGTGGGCATCGCCATGGCGGGCCTGATGGGCTTTTCCCTGTTCCCCTTCCGCGTCCCCGGCTCGGTGCTGGTGGGCATGGTGGAGGCCACCGGCGTCACCGTCTCCTTTGTCAGCTATGTGCTGACCTCCTTCTGCATGGGCTTCGGCGCCATTCTGGTTTACCTGGTGCTGGTCCGCTTCCTGTTCCGGCCTGATGTGGAGCGGGTGAAAGCCGACTATGACTTCGGGACCCACGAGGCCATGACTCCTTATCAAAAGCAGGTGCTGGGGCTGACGGTGCTTATGATCGTCATGTTCATCGTGCAGAGCGCCTTTTCCTCCACCTGGATCGGACAGATCCTCACCCAGCTGGGCTCCTCCGGCATCGTGCTGGTGCTGCTGACCGTGATGGTCTTCCTGCGCCGCAAGGACGGCAGCCCCTTCGCCGACATTCTGGAGGCCACCAAAGAGGGCGTGGCCTGGCCGGTGTTCTACCTGCTGACCGTGGGAATGCCGCTGACTTATGCGCTGGCCGACGAGAGCCTGGGCATCAGCCAGATGCTCACCGACTTCATGACCCCGCTGTTCAGCGGCAAGGGCGGCCTGATCCTGTTTGTGTTCCTCACCTGCCTGCTGTGCGTGGTGATGACCAACCTGATGCTCAACGGCACCGTGGCCATGATTATCTACGTGATCGCCGCCCCCTTCAGCGCCAGCCTGGGCATACACCCCGGCCTGCTGGCCTGCTGCATCCACGTGGCCTCCAACGTGTCCATCGTCCTGCCCCCGGCCAACCCCATCGCGGCGGTGATGCACGGCATGACCGACTGGGTGACGCCCAAGGACATCTACAAATTCAGCATTCCCCTGGCTGTTGCCATCTGGCTTATCGCCTGCGCGGTGTTCCTGACCATTGGCCGGGTGCTGTTCGGCGCTGTTTAACAGGGCCGCCCGCTGCGGCGCGGTTTTTGCATCATGGAAAGACGCGGACCCATCTTAACGAAAAAGCGAGGTATGAGACATGAGTGAAGACAGGTTTGACGCTATTATCGTCGGAGGCGGACTTGCCGGCTCAACGGCGGCCTATGTGCTGGCCAAGGCCGGGCTGGAGGTCCTGGTCATTGAGCGCGGGGATACCTGCGGTTGCAAGAATATGACCGGCGGCCGCCTTTACGGACACAGCCTGGAAAAAATCATCCCCGATTTTGCCTCCCGGGCCCCGGTGGAGCGCAAGATCACCAAGGAGCGGATCTCCTTCCTGTCCAGCGCGGGCAATACCACCTTCGAGTATGGCAGCCCGGCGCTGGGCGCGCCCGGGGCGGCCTCCTATTCCGTCCTGCGCAGCAAATTCGACCGCTGGCTGGCCTCCGAGGCGGAGGAGCAGGGCGCGATGTACGTCTGCGGCATCCTGGTGGACGACATGATTGTCCGGGACGGCAAGGTCTGCGGCATCGTGGCCGGGGAGGAGGAGATGGAGGCCGACGTGGTCATTCTGGCCGACGGCGTCAACTCTCTGCTGTCCCAAAAGCTGGGGCTGAAAAAGGAACTGGACCCCATGGAGGTGGCCGTGGGCGCGAAAGAGGTCATCACCCTGGGCGAGGAGCGCATCCGGGACCGTTTCGGCCTGGAGGGCAGCGATGGCGCGGCCTGGATGTTCGTGGGTGACCCCACCGCGGGCAACATCGGCGGCGGCTTCCTCTACACCAACAAGGACAGCGTGTCCCTGGGCATCGTCACCACCGTGGGCGACATTGATTATTCCGGCGTCAGCGTGGTGGACATGGTGGACCGCTTTAAGGAGCATCCCGTTATCCGTCCCCTGATCGCCGGGGGGCAGACCACGGAGTACTCCGCCCACCTGGTGCCAGAGGGCGGCTTCCACATGATCCCCCAGCTCTACGGAGACGGCGTGCTGGTGGCCGGCGACGCCGCCGGGTTTGTCATCAACCTGGGCTACATGGTGCGGGGCATGGATCTGGCCATCGAGTCGGGCCTCCAGGCTGCCAACGCCGTGCTGTACGCCAAGCGGAAGGGCGACTACTCCAAGTCCACCCTGTCGGTGTACAAGACCGCGCTGGAGGGCACCTTTGTCATGAAGGACCTGCGGCAGTATAAGAACGCCCCCAAGTTTATGGAGAACCGCCGCATGTTTACCAAATACCCCCTGCTGCTGGAGGAGATTTTGAAGGCTATGTTCCTGGTGGACGGCACGCCCTCCCCCGGCCTGGTGAAAAAGCTGCTTCCCATCCTGTCCGAGGCGGACCTGGCCGCCCTGGGCAAGGACGGAATGCTGGCGATGAGTGCCCTCTAATGGGCAGCCCGGATCAAAAAGGAGGAGACAATATGGCCAGATGTGAACTGTTGGGTTCTCCCATCAAGGTTGGCAAGCTGACGCTGAAAAACAAAATGATGACGACCTCCATGTCCCCCGGACACGGATACGTTGAGGATGAGGCCCCCACCAAGCTGATGCTGAATTTCATGGAGGAGCGGGCGGCCGGCGGCCTGGCCCTGATGTGCCAGACCGTGCTCCCGTTCACCCGGAAGGACCGTCCGGCGGGCCTGCCCGACGTCCATCCCCTGCCCGGCGCCTATGACGACGACTGCCTGCCCGGCCTGCGGGCCATGGCGGAGGTCATGCACAAGCACGACAGCCTCCTGGTGGCCCAGCCCTGGTTCGTCCACGACTGGAAGCCGGACGACGAGCACGTGGAAAAGCCCTGGGGCCCCTCGGAGGTGGTCATCCTCAAGGGCATGCACCCCTTCACCCCCATGGAGAAGCGGCACATTGAGATGTTCAAGCAGCAGATGGTCAACTGCGCCCTGATCTGCAAAAAGGCTGGCTGGGACGGCGTGGAGATCATGGCCGGCGTGGGCGGCATCCTCAACCGCTTCCTCTCTCCCGCCACCAACAACCGCACCGACGAGTACGGCGGCTGCCTGAAAAACCGGGTCCGCCTGACGGTGGAGACCATCAAGGCGGTGCGGGAGGCGGTGGGTCCGGACTTCCTGCTCACCTGCCGCTGGTCCCCGGTGGAGTACGTCACCGGCGTGGCCCCCGGGCACGGCATCCGGGAGGCCCTGATGGTGGTGCCCTACCTGGAGGAGGCGGGCATCGACCTGCACAACCTGGCGGTGGGCTGGCACGAGACCAGCGTGCCCCTGACCACCAAGGACGTGCCCGACGGCCACTGGACCTGGATCTCCGAGCAGATCAAGAAGGTGGCCACCAAGCCGGTGGCCATGGGCTACCGCAACACCGACCCCCTCGTCATGGAGAAAAACCTCCGGGAGGGCAAGGTGGACATGATCGCCGGCCTGCGCTACTGCATCGCCGACCCCAACTTCCCCAAGAAGGTCATGGAGGACCGGCTGGAGGACATCAACAAGTGTATCTGCTGCTGCCGGTGCCTGGACGACGTGGTCAGCAGCGGCAAGCCCCTGACCCACTGCGGCGTCAACCCCCGGCTGGGCCCCGAGCTGGCCAAGCCCCGGTACATCCGCACCCGGAACGCAAAACGGGTCATGGTCATCGGCAGCGGCCCGGGCGGCCTGTCCGCAGCGCTGACCGCCTCCATCCGCGGCCACGACGTCACGCTCTTTGAGCGCGGCCCCCGGGTGGGCGGCTGCCTCACCATGAGCTCCATTTTCAGCCCCACCTATGAGCGGCTGCTCCAGCACTACAAGCGGGAGCTGCGCAAGCACCCCCAGATCAAGGTGAAGCTGCGCACCACCGTCACCCCCGAGCTGGTCAAGGAGTTCCAGCCCGACGCGGTGGTGGTGGCCATCGGCGGCGAGCCCATCGGCCTGAACGTGCCGGGGGCGGACGGCGGAAACGTGGTGCTGTCCCACGACTTCCTGTCCATGCTCAACGGCAAGGCCCCCCAGAAGCCCGGCCTCATCAACAAGGTCATGTGGAACTGCGGCACTCAGTTCCTGAAGTTCTATTACACGCCCGCCCTGGGCCGTCTGGTCACCGCCATCAGCCCCTGGCCCATGGGGCTCCGGGTGGCTGTGCTGGGCGGCGGCCTGCCCGGCTGCGAGCTGAGCCACCTGCTGATGGACTTCCACCGGAACCTGAACATCGTGGAGAAGCGGAAGAAGATCGGCTTCGACGTGGGCGGCAGCGACCGGCTCCAGTACTCGCTGAAGTTCAAGGCGGCGGAGAATGTGACGCTGAATCCCCTGTCCACCGTGGAGGAGATCACGCCCAAGGGTGTGCGCATCCGCAACAAGGCGGGTGAGGAGGAGTTCATCCGGGCGGACACCGTCACCGTCACCCTGGGGTTCCAGCCCAACATGAGCCTGGCGGCCTCCATCCGGGATCTGACGCCGGAGCTGTATGTGGTGGGCGACTGCCAGAATCCCGCCCGCATGGCCGACGCCACCAAGACCGGCTATCTGGCGGGCTGTCAGATTTAAAGCGGAGCGCGCCGGAGGCCGTCCCCACACGTTGGGGCGCGTCTCCGGCGGAGTCCGGACAAAAAACAACTTATGGCAGGGAGGCGCGAGCGTGGAAAAAGACGTTGTTTATCTGGAAAAAAACGGGGCTGTGGGCGTCATATATCTCAATCAGCCCAAAAAGAAAAACGCCATCAGCGCGGTGATGATGGACCTCATTACCGACTATCTCAATGACCTGGAGCTGGATGATGAAATCCGGGTCATCGTCCTGCGGGGCGCGGGGGAAAACTTCTGTGCCGGCGGCGACCTGGACCAGCCCGGGCCCAAGCCCATGACCGCCGAATTCAGCCGGAAAAGCCTGCGGCGGTATCTGCGCACCATCCGGGCCATCCGCTCCACCAGCAAGCCTGTGATCGCCATGGTGCGGGGCTACGCCGTGGGCGGCGCGGTGAGCATGATGCTGGCCTGCGACCTGGTGTGCGCGGCGGAGGACGCCAAGATCATCCCCAACTTCTGCAAGATCGGTCTGGCCCCGGAGATGGGCATCATGGCCACCCTGCCCGCCATTGTGGGCCCCCAGCGGGCGAAGGAGATTCTGTTTACGGGCGCCCGCATGAGCGGCGCGGACTGCCTGCGCCTGGGGCTGGCCAACCGGGTGTTCCCGGCGGAGGAGCTGGAGGCCGGTACGCTGGCCTTTGCCCAGGAGATCGCGGCACTGCCCTCCATCTCCCTGAAAATCACCAAGGGCATCATGAACAGCGCCTCCGACGGGCCTCTGTTCAGCGTGTTGGAGGCGGAGAGCATCGGCTCCCCCTTCTGCTCTCAAAGCGAGGAATTCAAGGCCATTGCCGCCAAATTTGCCAAGGGCTGAGGCTATGTTTTACCAAAATGTGTGTGAGCCCCTCCTGCTCAACGTCCGCCGGTATCCGGACAAGACCGCCCTGGTGTTCGGGCAGGAGCGGTATACTTACGAGCAGCTGGGCCGGTGGGTGGACCGCATCGCCGCGGGACTGTTCCGGCTGGGCATACGGCCTGGGGACAAGGTGGCCTACCTGTTTCCCAACTGCTGCGAGCTGGTGGCGCTGTACTACGCCATCCAGAAGCTGGGCGCGGTGGCGGTGCCGCTGAATTTCCGGCTCATTCCCCGGGAAGTCGGCTTTTTGACGCAGAACAGCGACGCCGTGGCTCTGGTTTTTGCCGGAGAATTCGCGGAAAAAGTCCTGGGCATCCGCGAAACCCTCGCCCAGGTAAAGCATTTCATCTGTGCGGGCACGCACCCGGACTTTCCCTGCACGCTGGAATCGCTGGCCCAGGAGGCGGGTGAAGAGCTTCCTGTCTTCCAGCAAGAGCAGGCGCTGTCCCGCATCCAGTTCACCGGGGGCAGCACCGGCGTACCCAAGGGGGTCATGCGCACCCACGCCGCCGACCTGACCGAGCTGATGGGCGAGCTGATGTACAGCGGCCTGGGGGCCAGTGCCGACGAGGTGGTGCTCATCCAATGCCCGCTGGAGCACCACGGGGGCCATAGCTGGTTTACCGCGGTGCTGGCCAGCGGCAGCACCCTGGTCATCTGTGACGCGTTCAGCCCGGAACGGATTCTGCGGCAGATTCAGCGGGAGCGCGTGACCTATATGCTTCTGCTCCCCCCCTCCACATACCTGCATCTGTGCGAGTATCCGGGCTTGAAGGACTACGACGTCAGCAGCGTCCGGATGGTCCAGAGCTCCGCGGGCTGCACGACGCCGGAGGTCATCCTCCGCATTGGGGAGGCGTTCCCCAACGCGGACATCTACTACGGCTGGGGGCAGACCGAGAGCGGCCTAGGCACCACGCTGGTCCTCACCCGGGAGATGGCCCGGACCAATGACCCCCGCATCCGCAGCGTGGGGCGGCCCATGCCCTTTGTGGAGATGCGCATTGTGGACGAACAGTGGAACGACCTTCCGCCGGGACAGGCGGGGGAGGCCGTCATCCGCTCCCCGGCGGGGATGTCGGGCTATTACAACCAGCCGGAGCAGACGGAAAAGGTGCTTCGGGCAGACGGCTGGCTGCGGACCGGCGACATGATGACCGTGGACAGGGACGGATACTATTACCTGCTCTCCCGGGTGAAGAACATGATTAAATCCGGCGGCGAAAACGTGTTCACCCAGGAGGTGGAGATGGTGATCCAGGAACACCCCTCGGTGGCGGAGTGCATTGTCATCGGCGTGGCCGACGCGCGGTTTGGCGAGGCGGTTATGGCCATCGTCCAGCTGCGGCCGGGCCGCACCCTCACGCTGGAGGAGCTCCAGGAGCACTGTAAGGCGTCCTTATCCAGCTACAAAAAGCCCCGGTATCTGGCTTTTGTGGATAAATTCGACCGCGACGACGCGGGAAAGCTCCGCCGCCAGGACCTTTGCAGGAAATACCAGGCCCAGTACAAGGCGGCGGTGAAGGCCCAGCGCCAATCAGACAACAACAAAAAATCAATATAAAAGGAGTGCTGCAACATGGATTTCAGACTGACAGAGGAACAGGAACTGCTACTGGAGAGCCTGCGCGAGGTCATGGCCCGCAGCTGCACCGAGGAGTACATGAAGGAGTGCAACGCCAAGGGCGAGTATCCCCAGGCCTTTGTGGACGCCTTCACCGAGGCGGGCTTCGGCATGCTGGGCGTGCCCGAGGAGTACGGCGGCACCCCGGTGGACACCGTCACCCTGATGCTGGTGGCGGAGGAAATCTGCAAGAACGGCGGCCCCCACTTCGTCTTTGGGCAGGCGCTGTCCATCGCCGACATGCTGGAGTTCGGCAACGAGGAACAGAAGCAGCAGTGCATGGAGGAGATCATGGCGGGCCGGGTGGGCTTCGTCCTGGGCTTCACCGAGCCCCAGGCGGGCTCCGACAGCAGCTCCCTGGCCACCACCTTCAAGCGCAAAGACGGCAAGGTCTACATCAACGGCCACAAGACCTTCATGAGCAACGCCGCCAGGGCCAAGTACATGCTCTGCCTGGCCCGGAACGCCGACGAGGCCCCCGACGCCACCAAGAAAAACGCCTTCTCCATGTGGTGGATGCCCATGAACGCCCCCGGCGTGAAGGTGGAGCGGCTGGAGAAGATCGGCTGGCACATGATGGACACCTGCGAGGTGTACATGGAGGACGTGGAGCTGGAGGAGAAGGACCTGGTGGGCGTGGAGGGCAACGGCTTCATGCAGGCCATGATCAACTTCGAGGTGGAGCGGCTGCTCATCGCCGCCAACTGCCTGGGCTGGGCCGAGTGCGCCTTTGAGGACGCCGCCCGCTACGCCAACCAGCGGGTCCAGTTCGGCAAGCCCATCGGCGCCAACCAGCTGATCCAGGAAAAGATCACCATGATGCAGCTGAAGATCGAAAATATGCGCAACCTGATCTACAAGACCGCCTGGGAGATCGACAATAAGATCCCCGTTCAGATCGACTCCGCGCTCACAAAGCTGTACTGCGCCCGCTCCGTCAACGAGGTGGTGGACGACGCCATGCAGATCATGGGCGGCATCGGCTACACCACGGACTGCCGCATCTCCCGGCTGTGGGTGGACTCCCGGGTCCACCGCATCGGCGGCGGCACGGACGAGGTCATGATCCATGTGGCGGGCCGGGCCATCCTGAAAAAGTACCGCTAACCGGGTGCATAATATGGAAAGGATAACGCCATGAAAGAGATTTTGAACGACCTGATCGCGGAACAGAGCCAGGTGGACACCCTGGTGGCCGACCTGACGGAGGAGCAGTGGCTGATGCCCCTCCCGGGGTGTGAGCCGTGGAACATCAAGGACGCTATCATCCACATCGCCTTTTACGACTACGCCGCCAACAAGCTGATGGCCGGCGAGGCGGAGGACCTGGTGCAGCTGGCCGACGCCGAATCCGGCCAGGACGAGTACTACCGCGCCACCGCCTTCTGGCACCTCACCGGCGCCCAGGTGCTCCAGTGGTGGCGGGAGGAGCGCACCAAGCTGGATTACGCCTTCCTCCACAAGAACCCCAAGGACCGCATTCCCTGGGCCCCCGGCCTGCCCATGTCCGCCAAATCCCTGTGCTCCGCCCGGCTGATGGAGCTGTGGGTCCACTCGGTGGACATCTACGACGCCCTGGGCCTGGACGTGGTGGTGCGGGAGCGCATCACCAGCACCCTGTTCCTGTCCTGGCAGGCCCGTCCCTTCGCCTACCGGATCAACGGGTATGAGATGCCAGACACCCCCATGTATCTGGAGCTCACCCTGCCCTCCGGCGCGCTGTGGACCAAGGGCGACCCGGCGGCGGAAAACTACATCAAGGGCAGCGCCAAGGAGTGGGCCCTGGTGGCCGTGCGCCGCCGCAACTGGATGGACACCGACCTGGAGGTGGTGGGCGACGAGGCCCGCCGCTACGCCAGCGTAGTGCAGACCTACGCCGGAGCGGCCGACCCCGCTCCAGAGGCAAAACGAATCCGATAACAAAGGAGGCAGAGAATACCCATGGCAGAAGACAGATTTGACGCCATCATCGTGGGGGGCGGTCTGGCCGGCATCGCCGCCGCCTACCGCCTGGCCCAGGAGGGGCTGGAGGTCCTGGTGGTGGAGCGGGGGAACACCTGCGGCAGCAAGAACATGACCGGAGGCCGCCTCTACACCCACACCCTGGAAAAGCTGATCCCGGACCTGCTTCAACGGGCCCCGCTGGAGCGGAGGATCGTCAAGGAGCGCTTTTCTCTGCTCACCCCTTCCAGCGGCACCACCATCGAGGTGGACAGCGCCAAGCTGGGCGGGCTCTACGCCAATTCCTACTCTGTGCTGCGCGCCCCCTTTGACCGCTGGCTGGCCGACGAGGCCGAGGCTGCGGGCGTCATGTTCGTGTGCGGCGTGCTGGTGGACGACCTCATCATCCGGGACGGCAGGGTGTGCGGTATCATCGCAGGCGAGGAGGAGATGGAGGCCGACGTGGTCATCCTGGCCGAGGGCGTGAACGCCCAGCTGGCCCAGAAGGCCGGCCTGCGGGAGGAGCTCCAGCCCGATCAGGTGGAGGTGGGCGCGAAGGAAGTGCTGAGCCTGGACCAGGCCGTCCTGGAGGACCGTTTCCATCTGGCGCCGGGAGAGGGGATCGCCTGGATCATCCGGGGCGAGGACGCCTTCGGCCCCGGAGCCAACGGCTTCCTCTACACCAACAAGGACACCATCTCCCTGGGCGTGGTCACCGAGATCGGCAAGATCCCCAGCGCCCAGCACTCCATGGTGGAGCTGGTGGACCTGCTGAAGGAACACCCGGTCGTCGCCCCCCTCATCGCCGGGAGTAAGACGGTGGAGTACTCCGCCCACCTGCTTCCCTGCGGCCAGGGCGCCATCCTGCCCCGGCTGTGCGGCGACGGCGTCCTGCTGGCGGGCGACGCGGCCGGGCTGGCCATCAACCTGGGCTATGTGGTGCGCGGCATGGATCTGGCCGTGGAGTCGGGTCTGCTGTGCGCCGAGACCGTTTTGAAGTGCCACGAGACCGGCGACTTCTCCCGGGACGCGCTGTCCTCCTACGAGACGGCCATTCAGAACAGCTTTATCCCCCGGGACATGGAGCGCTGCGGCAGCTATGCCGCCCAACTGGGCAACAAGGCGCTGTACGACGACCCCGCCAAGCTCATTGACGTGCTGACAGCCGTCATGCAGGGCTGAGCGTCCGGACAAATCTGAAACAGTAAGGAGTATCGTTATGGCTAAAATGACCATTGAGGATAAGCTGGGGCTCAACAAGTTCAATACCAACGAGCTCAACAGCCACATCGACGTGGACAAGGAATACCTGGACAAGCAGGAAGTGGAGCGGGTCTGCCGGGCCTGTCCCGCCGGGCTGTACAAACTGGACGCCGAGGGCAAACTGTCCTTTGACCACCTGGGCTGCCTGGAGTGCGGAACCTGCCGCGTGCTCAGCGGCGGAAAGGTCGTCAAGGGCTGGCACTATCCCCAGAGCGGCTACGGCATTTCCTTCCGGATGGGCTGAGCGTCCGCACTTGGAAGCGAAGCAGGGCAGCGCCCTGCTTCGCTTCCATTCCGATGGAACGGTTTACTTGTTAAGTATTTGACATTTTATCACACTCCGATATAATCTTTTCTTAGAGAGATCATACATGGGGGGTGAGGGGTTTGGAGCATCGACACCAGCTGGGGACCGGGCAGGCGCAGGCCGCGGTCCAGCAGCAGACCCAGAAGCAGCGCCAAAAACTGATGCCTGCCGTCATTCAGGGGGTGGAGCTGCTGACAATGCCCCTGCCCGCCATGCAGAGCTATCTGGCTGAGGCCGCCCTGGGCAACCCAATGCTTGAGCTGTTTTCTCCCGGCGGGCAGGCCGAAGCCGCCCCGCCGGACACAGGCTGGGAATATGGGGACGAATACGGCGCGGAAAGCGAATATATCCGCTCCGTGCCCCGGAGGCGGGAATGGATGAATTATCCGGGCCGGGACCCGGAGGAGCTGTTCAACCTGCGGGGGACCATGTTTGGGCCGGATACGCTGACGGGATCACTGGAGCTCCAGCTGTCGCTGTGCCGCCTGTCCCCCGTGGAAGAGGCCATCGGCCGGGAAATCATCGGAAACCTGGATGAACGCGGCTATTTTGTGGGCGGCCTGCCAACCATCTGCTGCTACTACCAGGCGCCCCCGGCGGTGGGCCAGCGGGTGCTGGCCCTGATCCAGAGCTTTGTCCCCAGGGGCATCGCCGCCCGGGACGTCTATGAGTGCCTCTGCCTCCAAGTGGAGGCGGACTGCCCCTATCCGGAGATCGCGCGGCGCATCATTCGGGAGGACCTCCCCTGGCTGGCCGAGAACCAGACCGCCCGGTGCGCCCGCAAATACGAGATGAAAGAGCATGACATACAGGCTCTGTTCCAGTATATCCGCGGACTGGACCCCAGGCCGGGCAACAGCGGCGGCCCGCCTGACAGTGTCTGCTATCTGATCCCGGACCTCATCATCCGGCGGCAGGCCGGCGGTTTCAGCGTTCAAATCAGCGGCGAGGCGGACGATCCCCTGTGCCTGAACCAGGAATATATGGATATGCTCCTGTGCGGGGCGCTGACGCGGGAGGAGCAGAATTACCTCAGCGGCAAGCTGAAAGAGGCCAAGGCCCTGATGAAAAGCGTTTCCATCCGCCATCAGACCCTGCGGGGCTTTGCCCTCGCCCTGCTCCGGCTCCAGCCCGAATTTTTCCTCAAGGGCCCCGGGTACCTGCGCCCGCTGACCATGCGGGAGATGGCCGGCGAGATGGGCGTCAGCATTTCCACCGTCAGCCGCGCCGCGCAGGACAAATACGCCGATACTCCCTGGGGAATCCGGCCGCTGAAGTCATTTTTTACCGGCTCCTGCGGCACCGACGGCGGCGCGGTATCCGTGCAGGCGGTCAAGTCCAGGATTCTGGCGCTGGTTCACGCGCAGGACCCAGATGCGCCGCTGAACGACACCCAGATCTGCGCCGCGCTTCAGGCGGAGGGCTACCGCATTTCCAGGCGCACCGTCACGAAATACCGTCAGGCACTTGGGCTCGCCAGCCGGAGAACCAGCCGGAAGGAGAGATTGTAGAGAGAAGGAGGCTTCTGTGGAATACAACGGGAAAGAAGTACTCTCCGCATGGAAGAAGTTTGTGAATGAAAATATCTTGGACGCTACCCATCTTCGTCCGGAAATTGCCCGCTCCTGGCTCAGATGCAAGGAATACGGCCTGGACCCATGGTCCTCCAATTTCGACAAGGCGGACGAGATCACGCTGGCCGCCCGCCGCAAGCGCTATCACAAGCTGATGAAGGCCGCGGAGCCGGTGCTTCAATATCTGGTTACACTTTTCAACTGCAACGCCAGCCTGGCCGATTCGGAGGGCTTTGTTTTTGAATTGCTCACGCCCCTGTCTGTCTATTCCCGCACCCTGGGCACCTATGTGGTCGAGCGCTATACGGGTGACGGAAATCTTCCACTGGCCCTCATCGAGCAGAAACCCATGCGGGTGGACGGCTTTGAGCACTACCGCGCCGTCTCCCAGAATTACTCCGGCGTTTCCGCCCCGGTGGAAATGCCGGATATGCGGTACTTTTTGAACATCAACGACCCCTTTCTCAGCCTGCCGCCGGAGGCCCTGGACATCTGTGTGGCCGCCGGGCGGCTTTGGAAGGAGCTGTACCTGGCGGACCGGCAGACGCTGTTTTCCCACCTGGCCTCCGCCACGTTTTTCGACCCCATCCTGCGCATTGCCCAGCTGGCCGTGATCGTGGTGGATCAGGACGGTATGATTCTCACCGCCAACGAGGCCGGTAAGCTGGTGGTCTCCGGCTATGAGTCGTACCACTACGCCGGGCAGTCCCTGGCGGAATACCTGAAGGACCGCTCCGTGCTGTGCACCCTGCTCAACACCTCCCAGTCGGCGGAGGGGCCCATTGAAGTGTCCTTCAAGGGCAACCGGCGGCGCAAGCGCCTGGATCTTCACCTGCTGCGCTCCAGGACAATTCAGCTGCAAAACGGCATAAGCCACCATCTTTTGATCTTCGACCTGCCGGACGACGCGCCCCAGACGGCCGAGCCCCCCGTGCTGGGCCGCCATCAGGACACCAGCGCGGACTATGTGGGCGCGAGCCCGGCCTGGCGCAATGTGGACAGCATTGTCCGGAAGATCGCCGGGCACAAGTCCAACGTCCTCATACTGGGGGCCACCGGCACCGGAAAGGAAGTGGTGGCCCGGGCGATCCACCGGCTGAGCGGCCGCAAGGGAGAGTTTGTGCCCATCAACTGTGGCGCGATCCCCCGGGACCTGCTGTCCAGCGAGCTGTTTGGCTACGAGGGCGGCGCCTTCACCGGGGCCCGCATATCCGGCGCGGTGGGCAAATTCGAGTACGCCAACGGCGGCACCCTGTTCCTGGACGAGATCGGCGAAATGCCGGTGGATATGCAGGTGACGCTGCTGAGGGTCCTCCAGGAGCAGACCATCACCCGAATCGGCTCCAACAAGCCGATCCGGTTTGACGCCCGCATCGTGGCCGCCACCAACCAGGACATTGAACAGCTGATCCAAGAGAAAAAATTCCGCTCCGACCTGCGCTACCGCCTCAGCGTCATTGAGATCCAGCTTCCCCTGCTCCGGGAGCGCGGGGAGGACGTCATTTTGCTGGCCCAGTATTTCAACGAGCTGCTGGGGGCCTCCCTGTCCATCCCCACCGCGCCCCTCTCCCCGGAGGTTCAGCAGCTCCTCAGCCGTTACAGCTGGCCCGGCAACGTCCGGGAGCTGAAAAACGTCATGGAAAAGGCCTTGATTATGGCCGGCGGAAAACCCCTTACGGTGGAGGCCTTCCCGGCTCACATCCAGTCCTGCGCCGGGGCGCAGCCCCTTCCTGTGGCGGAGGCTGTTTTGGAGGAATCCGGGCTGACGCCCAAGCAGCAGCGGGAGCAGCGGGAGAAAAAGCTGATTACCACCCTGATTGAAAAGCACCGGGGAAACCTGACCCGGGTGGCCAAGGATATGGGCGTCTCCCGCAATACCCTCTACAGAAAAATCTACAAGCTGGGCATCCAGATCAAGGTGCTGGCGGACGACGGCCAGTGAGGCGGCCGGCCCTTTGCAGGTATCAAACACAACGTTTCATAGAAAGGACGCAATGTTATGAATATTCTTGTCTGTTATAAGATCGTGCCCGATGAACAGGACATCGTTGTCAAGCCGGACCAGACTCTGTCCTTCGACCGGGCGGAGCTGAAGATCGGCCAGTACGACCTCAACGCCGTGGAGGCGGGGGTCCAGCTGGTGGAGGCCGCGGGCGGCGCCGTCACCGCTCTGACCGTGGGCGGCGCCGAGGTGGACAACTCCAAGATGAAGAAGAGCATCCTCTCCCGGGGTCCCGGCAGCAACCTGGCCGTAAAGGACGACTCCCTGGCGGGGGCGGACAGCGCTACCACCGCCAAGGCGCTGGCCGCCGCGGTCAAAAAGGCGGGGGAGTGGGACCTGATCCTCTGTGGCGAGGGCTCCAGCGACCTCTACTCCCAGCAGGTGGGCGTGCAGCTGGGCGAACTGCTGGGCGTGCCCACGCTGAACGGCGTCAGCGCCATCACCCCCGGCGACGGCTGCGTGACCGTGGAGCGCACTCTGGAGGACGAGGTGGAGACCCTGGAGGTCCGCCTCCCCGCCGTACTCAGCGTCACCGCCGATATCAATGTCACCCGGGTGCCCAGCATGAAGGAGATCCTGGGCGCAGGCAAGAAGCCGTCCACTATCCTGGGCTCCGGCGATGTGGAGCTGCCCGCCGGGCGGGCGGTGGAGACCACCAGCCTGCTGGCCCCCGCCCAGGCCCAGCGCAAGTGCGTCCTGGTGGAGGGCGACAGCGACGACAAGATCGCCGAATTCTGCCGCGCCATTCGCACGGAGCTTCAGTGAGTAAAGGAGGAACTTGACAATGAAATTGAGCAAAATTTTGGTGTTTTCCGAGCTGGCGTCCGCTCTGCCCGAGCTGTGCTCCGGGGCCAACACCCTGGCGGAAGAGACTGTCGCGGTGGTGCTGGGCCCCCGCAGCGCGGCGGAGCAGACGGCCCAGTACGCGTCCGCTGTGCTCTGGCTGGGCGAGCAGGCGGAGGGCTCCATGGTGGAGGACTACGTCCCCGCCCTGGCCGAGCTGGCCGCTGAGCAGGCCCCCGATTTGATTTTGATCCGCTCCACCCGCCGGGGCAAGTGCGTGGCGGGCCGTCTGGCCGTCCGCCTGAACGCGGGCGTGTGCAGCGACGCGGCCTCCATTGAGGCGGTGGACGCCCATACCGCCGTGGTCCGCCACATGGTATACGGCGGCGCGGCCACCGCCGCCGATCAGATCAAGACCGCCGCCGGCATCGCCCTGGTGGGCAGCGGCGTCTTTGACGCCCAGCCCCTCCCCGCCCCCGGGTCCGTCCAGGACATGCCCAAAGCGCCCGCCGCCAATGGCGTGGTCTGCAAAGCGGTCAACCGCAAGGAGGACGAGAGCGTGGACCTGGGCGCGGCCAAGCGCGTGGTCAGCGCCGGGCGGGGCGTGGGTTCCAAGGAGAATCTCGCTATTCTGGAGGCTCTGGCCAAGAAAATCGGCGCGGAAATGGCCTGTTCCCGTCCCATCGCCGAGGGCGAGCATTGGATGGCCAAAAACCGTTACGTGGGCGTCTCCGGCGCTATGATTAAACCGGACGTCTACATTGCCTGCGGCATCTCCGGGCAGATTCAGCACCTGGTGGGCATCAACGGCGCTAAGACCGTCATTGCCATCAACAAGGATAAGAACGCCCCCATTTTCAATGCCTGCGATTACGGGATTGTCGGAGACCTGAACAAGGTGGTCCCCGCCCTGACAGAACTGCTGTAACCGCTTGATGAACCGACAGGGCGCGGCCCCTTACGAGCCGCTGACTCCCCGGTTGGCGCTGGGGCTGGCCGCCCCCCACACCTGGCCGGCCTCCGTGCTGCCGGTGCTGCTGGGCGGGGTCCTGGCCTGGGTGAGGGACGGCGAATGGAATTTTGTCCTTTTCTACTGCTCGCTGGCGGCGGCGGTTCTCATGCAGTCGGCGGTGAACACGCTGAACGACTACTGCGATTTCGTCAAGGAGACCGACCGGCTGGACAACTCCGCCGACCCGGAAGACGCGGTTTTGATCTACCACCGGCTGAACCCCCGGCAGGTCTGCGGACTGGGTTTCGCCTTTCTGGCTGCCGCCGCCCTGCCGGGGCTGTGGGTGGTGTACCAGAGGGGGGTGGCGCCGCTGGTCATCGGCCTGCTCGGCGGGGCGGTCATTGTGGCCTATTCCTTTGGGAAGCTGCCCATCTCCTACCTGCCGCTGGGGGAGCTGGTTTCCGGCATGGTGATGGGAGGACTGATTCCCCTCGCGGTGTATGACGCCCTCACCGGCTGCCTCTGTCCCCAGGTCCTCTGGTCCGCTTCGCCGCTGATCCTGGGCATCGCGCTGATTATGTTCAGCAACAATCTGTGCGACATCGAGCGGGACCTCCCGGCGGGGCGGCGGACGCTGCCCTGCCTGCTGGGCCGGCCCAGGGCGCTGGCCCTCTACCGGGGGCTGCTGGTTTTAATGCCTGTGCTGGTCTCCCTTTTGGCCCTCCTGCACTGCCCCCGGAGCCGCGCCCTGCTGCCGCTGTTTTGGATGGCGGGTGCGCCGGCCCTGATCCGGCAGATCCGCCTGCCCATGACGCCCGAGGTGCGGGAGCGGGCCATGCCCGGGATACTGGCCCTGAACCGCCGCCTGATCCTGGGCTACCTGGCCTTGATTCTGCTCCATGGGTCCGCGGGATAGTGGGCGGACGGCCCGGAACACAGTTCAAAAATGGAAGCATAAAGAGAGGACCGCTCATGGAAAAGGCACAGCGCGTGTATCGCATCTTTGAGGAGATTTCCAGCTCCTATGACCGGGCCAATGACCGCATCAGCCTGGGCCAGCACCTGCGCTGGAAGCGGGCGGCGGTCCGCTCGCTGTCCCCGGTCCTGTGCGACGGGGCCAGGGTGCTGGACCTGTGCTGCGGCACCGGGGACATGATCCGGCTGCTGCTGGAGCAGAACCGGTCGCTGGAGGTGGTGGGGGTGGATTTTTCGCCCCGCATGCTGGAGGCGGCCCGGGAAAAGCTGAAGGACTTCCCCCAGGTGACCCTGATGAATGGCGACGCCATGGCCCTGCCATTCCCCGACGGCGCGTTTGACGCCGCGGTCCTCTCCTTTGCCCTGCGCAATACGGAAAATTATGCCCAGGTGCTGGGGGAGCTGTCCCGCGTCGTCCGGCCGGGGGGCGCGGTATGCTGCATAGATTCCTTTTCCCCGGTTTTCCCTCCGGCCCGGCTGTTTCACCGGCTCTATTTCTCCGGCCTGATGCCGCTGCTGGGCGGGGGATGGCGGCACAGGCAAGAGTATGTCTGGCTGTGGGAGAGCACGCGGAGCTTTATCTCAGCTGAGGAGCTGCGCGGCCTGATGGAGTCCGCCGGGCTGGGGCGGATTCAGAGCAGGGCTTTCTTGTTTGGCGCGTGCGCCGCCCAGACAGGCATTAAAATTGGGAGCAGATAGCGTATGAAACTGTGGCAGACAATTGACGGCCTGGAGGACGACCTGAAACAGGTAGAGAGATACCTGGAGGAGCTGGCCCAGGCCCCGGAGGAGTGGGCTTCCCTCTCCGCGGTTCTCTCCTCCTCCGCCGTACAGAGGGGAAAACGGCTGCGCCCCGCCCTGGTGTTGCTCACGGGCAGGCTGGGGCCGGACTATCCCGCCTGCCGGGACCGGCTGTGCCGGGCCGCAGCCATGGTGGAGCTGGCCCACGCGGCGTCTTTGATCCATGACGATATCGTGGACGATTCCCCCCTGCGCCGGGGCAGGCCCACGGTCCAGTCCCGGTTTGGCAAGGATATGGCTGTCTACGCCGGGGATTTCCTGCTCAGCAGGCTCTTTCTGTTCTTGATGGAGCAGGATATGGGCCGCTGCGGCCTGCTTTTGGCCCGCTGCATGTCCGACATGTGCTGTGGTGAGATCAGGCAGTATCAGGCCCAATTCAACACGGAGGCCACGGAGGAAGCCTATTTTGAGAGCCTTTTGGGCAAGACGGCCTCTCTGTTTGCCGTTTCCTGTGAGCTGGGGGCGCTGGAGTCTGGGTGCGGTCCTAAGGACATGGAAAGCCTGCGGGAATTCGGGCGGAACCTGGGGGTTTTGTTCCAGCTGCGGGATGATCTTCTGGACTTTACCTCCAGCCAGCAGGCGGAGGGGAAGCCTGTCCACAGCGACTTCAAGCAGGGCCTCTACACCCTGCCGGTCCTGCATGGATTTCAGGACCCCGACGTGGGACCGCTTCTCAAGGAGGCGGCCCGCCAAGTCCAGCGTGATGGCAGCGACGCCCTGTGCGCCCGGATGGAGGAGCTGGTGGCGCGGTCCGGCGGGATCGCCTACGCCGTCTCTGTGATGGAGCAGTATGAACGGCAGGCCCGCTGCCTGCTGGAGACGCTGCCGCCAAACCCAATTTTAAAGCGCATGGACTCTATGATTCACAAGCTTGTCCCCGGTGCCTGCCGGAAGCCTGTTTAGGTGCCAGAGGGGGCCGCCGCTTTTGCGGAAAAACAGCAATGGGTGCGCGGAATGATCGTAAGCGTCAAGCCGTGTGGACCCGGAAAAGAATAAAACAACCAGAGGCCGCAGTAGAACGGGGCCGCTGGTTGTTTTATTTGCGCCTTTTCTGGAGCCCTTGCCGTGTCCGCGCCCGCCCTGTAAATCCCGCGCAGGCACTGGACGAAACTTGCGGGGGCGGTATGCCATCGGGGATAAGGTCGGCCAGGCGTGGCACACGGGCGCCGGCCTGATGAAAAAGTAAGCGGCTGGCTTCCGCCTCAACGCCGCCTTTATTCCCCATTCCGGGTCACCGGACCACCTGCCCGATCCGGCGGCCCAGCCGGGACAGCAGTTCGTTGGTGATGGTCCCGCACCGCCGCGAAACCTCCTCCGCCCGGATCGTCAGCCCGCCGTCCTGCCCAATGAGGGTAACCATGTCGCCGGTACGGACATCAGGCGCATCCGTGACATCCACAAACAGCTGATCCATGCACATCCGGCCCACCATGGGGCAGGACTGCCCGCGGATCAGCACCCGTCCGCCCCTTTGCGCCAGCTCCCGGGGCAGGCCGTCGGCGTAGCCGATGGAGGCCACCGCCAGCCGGGTATCCCGCCGCGCCTGGAAGGCCAGCCCATAGCCCGCCGCTTCCCCCGCCCGGAGCCGCCGCACGCACGCCACTCTGGCCCGAAGGGACAGCACGGGCCGAAGCCCTGCCTCCACGCTGTCCGCCGCGCCTTCGCTGCCCACGCCGTAGAGGGCGATACCCGCGCGGGCATAGGCGCAGGGCTGGGGAGACAGGCCCAGGATACCGCCGCTGGCCTGGATGTGCACGCCGCCCGGGTCATATCCGTTCTCACGCAGCCAATCCACCGCGCGGTAAAACCGGGCGAGCTGGCCTTGCGTGTAGTCTTTCGCGGACGGTTCCGGGGCGTCAGACACGCACAGATGGGAAAAGACCCCGTCAACGCGCAAATTTTTCATCCCGCAGAGCCGGGCCAGGGCGGCGGTGTCCTCCGCCGGGACGCCTAAGCGGCGCATCCCGGTGTCGATGGCCAGGTGGACGTGAAGGGGGACGCCCGCCGCGTTCAGCGCCGCGCCGTGGTCCTCATCCGCCACCGCCTGGGTGAGCCGCCAGCGGCGCAGGAGGGGCGCTTCCTCCGCCGGGGTATAGCCCAGAATTAGAATGAGCCCCCTGATCCCCGCCCGCCGCAGGGCGATTCCCTCCGGCAGGCAGGCCACGGCAAAAGCGTCTGCCCCGTCCTTTTGCAGGCGCCGGGCCACCGCTGCCGCGCCGTGGCCGTAGCCGTCCGCCTTCACCACCGCCATGAGCTTGCAGCCGGGGGCCAGCCGGGACCGCAAAACCTCCGCGTTATGTTTGAGGGCCTCCAGGTCGATCTCCTTCCAGGCCCGGGCGGCGGGGGAGGGCCGGATGGGCCGCAGGGCGTCCAGCGCCAGGGCCAGGGCCAAAGTGAGGCCAAGGACGGCGAAAAAATGGACCACGCTCTTTTCCACCAGCAGAGCCCCCAGCCCGACCGCTTTCGCCCCGCCCCTTACCAGCACGATGGACCAGGGATGGAGCAGGTAGATCAGCAGGGACAGGCGGCGGGCGCGTTTGTCCTCTCCGCTGTTCTGGCCCAGCAGGAGGGAGAAAAGGAATATCATGCACAGGGGCAGGGTCAGATACATGCTGTCGTGTCTCTGCCAGTCCAGCGCCCGCAGCAGGAAGCCCTCCGCGGTCATGGCGGCCAGCAAGAGGGCCGTGCCCGTGAGGGAAACCGCTTGACTCCACCGCTTTCCGGCCGCTCCCAGCAGGAGAAACAGCGGGGCGAAAAACAGGCCGTTCCGAGTGTAGCCGAACAGGACGAACACCGCCTGATAAAACGCCGCCGGGCCGGGAAGGCTGGAGGCCAGCCCATAATAGCTGTCTCCTCCCAGGCCGATGAGGTACAGGAGCGCCGCGATGGCGAGGGCGGCGGGCTGTCCCAGCCTGGACAGCCCCCGGGCAATGAACACGCCCAGGATAACAGCGGGAAAATACCACAAATGGTACAGCGTTCCCTCCGCCAACAGCTTCCGAACCCACTCCAGCGGCCCATAGCCGCCGTTGTACAGGTTCAGGGGCAGGTACAGTGCCACCCCCGCCAGATAGGTGAGCGCGGTCTTTTTCAAAAAACGCCCGGTGCTTTTCCACTCGCTCCGGGCCAGGAAATACCCGCTGACCATGAGAAAAAAGGGCACCGCGGCGCGGGCCAGCACACGGGTGAGCCAGAAATCCCACCCGCCGCCGATGCTGGACAGGGGGCTCGTGTGAATACACACCACCAGTACCGCCGCCAGCAGGCGGAAGCGGTCCAGGGCCGCCCCCTTGGAGCGGGCGGCGCTCATGATTCCGCCTCCCACAAAGTGACGATAAAACCGCCGTCGTTGTGGCCGGAAATCTGGAGACAGGCGTTTTCCCGCGCCGTCAGCTCCGTTTCTTTGCCGGGACAGGGAAGATAGGACACCGTCACCCGCCGCCCGTTGGACAGGGCGCACTGCTTAGGACCCTGCCGCAGAAAATCCGCGTACTCCTCCAGACACAGGCCGTTGTCCTCCATGAGCCGGGCGTGGGGCGCGCCCACGTAGCGGAAGTGCCACGGCTCTGACCCTATGCCGGTGACGGCCTCTTTTTCCCGCCGGTAGCGCTGGATGAAGCCGTAATCCGCCGCCAGCCGCCGGAACTGCCCGCAGGCTCCCTCATCGGGGAAATGGGGGCGGATGAAGTCGATGTGCTCCGCCGCCTGGGCCAGGTCGATGGCAAGCCCGGTCTGGTGCTCGCTGCACCGGGGCAGGGCCACATATTTGCGGGTGAAGTCCGCTCCTTCCTTATCCCAGGTGTCGGCCCAGATTTTGCGCTGTTCGGCCAGGCTCCGCCAGCCGGAGACGGGGACGATGTCCTTCCAGCCCCCGGCGGCCCGGACGCAGGCGTCCAGCAGACGGGCGGCCTGACGCTCCAGCAGGATCTGGGGGCGGTTCCCGTCCGGAGGGGACAGCTCCGGGCCGGGGGCGTCCGCCAGCGGATGAGCGGCGTTTACTAAAATCAGCGGCCCCTGGGCGGTCTGCGTCCGGCTCAGCGTGATGGTCCTCATGCCCCCGCCCCCAGCTCAATCAGGCGGTTCAGCAGGGCAGGGAATGTCAGGCCAACGCCCTCCATCATCTTGGGGTAGCGGCTGTGGGCGGTGAAGCCGGGGATGGTATTCACTTCGTTGAACAGAACGTTCCCCTCCGGAGTGAGGAAGAAATCCACCCGGGCGAACACCCGGCAGTCCAGGGCACGGTAGACCCGCTTTGCCATATCCTGAATTTCCGCCGCTTTTTCCGGAGAAATCCGGGCGGGGCAGTGAATGGCGGAGGTCTTCAGCGTGTACTTTTCCTCGAAGTCGAAGAAGCCGCCGGACAGCTCAATCTCGTCCACCAGGCCCACCGTCAGCCCCGACTCGCCTGGGTTCCCCATGACGGCGCAGCCCGCCTCGAAGCCGGAAACGGCCTCCTCCAGAATAATCTCCCGGTCGTGGCGAAAGGCCTCGGCCACGGCGTCCGCCAGCTGGCCGGGACGGCTTACCTTGGTGATTCCAAAGGACGACCCCGCCCGCACCGGCTTGACAAACAGGGGGAAGCCCAGCTCTTGTGCCGCCGCTTCCAGCGCCTCCGGGGCCGCGCTCCGGTCAAAAACCGCCCCTCTGGGCACATCCACTCCCGCTGAGGCGGCCAGCTGGTGGGCCCGGCGCTTGTCCATGCACAGGGCGCTGGACAGCGTGCCGCAGCCGATGATAGGCGCCCCCGCCAGCTCCAGCAGCCCCTGTACCGTGCCGTCCTCTCCGTTTTTCCCGTGGAGGACGGGAAACGCCGCGTCAAAGGTGATCCGGCTGACCCGCTCTCCCAGCAAAAGAAGCTGGCGCCGGTCACGGTCCGGGGCCAGGGCGCAGGGGGTGAGACTGGCCCGGTCCTTTTCCCAGGAGCCGTCCCCGATGGCGGAGACCGGGCCGCGCCAGCAGAGCCACTGCCCATCCCGGGTGATGCCCACCATCAAGGGCTGATATCTGCCTCGGTCCAGGTGCTCCAGCACCGCCTGGGCCGACTGGAGGGATACCCCGTGTTCGCTGGAGCAGCCGCCGAACAACACCAGAATTGTCTTTCGCATACAAAAAACTCCTTTCAAGGGCAATGAAAGCGCCCCGTTCTGTACCTCCAATGGTAGCAGAACGGGGCGCTTGATGTTTGAAGGGGTTCCTGCGAAGTGCTTGCAATGCTTCCACGAAATTCTTGCGATTTTCTTACGCCGCGGGGAGCGTAACGGTAAAGGTGGTCACGCCGTCCGCGCTCTGGGCCGAGATGGTCCCGCCGTGGAGGGTAACGATCTCCTTGGCTATGGCCAAGCCAAGGCCCGCGCCGCCCGTCCGGGTGGCGCGGGAGGCGTCCAGCCGGAAGAACTGCTCAAAAATGCGCTCCAGCTTCTCTGGAGGAATGGTGGCCCCCTGATTGGCGAAGGTGAGGATGATGGCGTGTTCCTCCACGGCGGCGGAAATCCGCACCTGGGTGTCCGGCGCGCTGTAGCGGCAGGCGTTGCGCAGCAGGTTGTCGAACACCCGGGCCAGCTTGTCCGGGTCGCAGTCGTACTCCAGCGCCGGGGGCAGGTCCAGGGCGCAGGTGAGGCCGCTTTCCACAAACTGGGGCTCAAACTCGCTGGCCACCTGCTGGAGCATCCGGGACAGGTCCACGGGGCGCTTTTCCAGCTCCAGGTGGGTCAGGTTGAACCGGGTGATGTCAAAAAACTCGTTGATGAGCTCCTCCAGCCGCTCCGCCTTGTCCAGGGCCACCCCGGTGTACCGGGCCCGGAAGGCCGGGGACAGGTCCGGCTCGTCCCGCAGGAGGGTGAGGTAGCCGATGACGCTGGTCAGCGGCGTTTTCAAATCGTGGGCCAGGTAGACGATGAGGTCGTTTTTGCGCTGCTCCGCCTCCCGGGCCGCCATGGCGTCCCGCAGGGCCTTTTCCCGGACCAGATTGAGCTGGTTTTCCGTCTGTTCCAGCGCGGAGGGCAGGACAATGGGTTCCTCGGTGGGCTGGGCCAGGGCCGAGGCCGTGTCCGCCAGCGCGTCAAGATACCGCATGGGGCGGGAGATGAAGAAGTAGCTGATGGCCAGCCAGCCTACGGCGGTCACCAAGAGGTAGATGAGGACCACATTCCGGTGCATCCAGTGGATCAGGGAGTAGAGCGCTTCATCTCCGCTCCAGGAGCGCATACTGCAAAGCCCCCAGGCGAGAAAGCCCATCAGGAGCACCGCGAAAGCCCAGCCCAGCAGGGCCAGGATATACTGTGCCCACAGCTGGCGGGAAAGACGCCTGCTATTCAATGGTGTAACCCACCCCCCACACGGTTTTGATGAATTTCGGCTTTCGGCTGGGCTCGTGCATCTTCTCCCGCAGCCGGGCGATGTGGCTCATGACGGTGTTGTTGCTGTCCATGTATTTCTCGCCCCACACCGCCTCAAACAGCTCCTCGCTGGACACCACCCGGCCCCGCCGCTGGCAGAGATGCCACAGGATGGAGAACTCCAGCGGGGTGAGGCACAGCTCCTCCCCGAACAGGGTGCATTTGTGGGTGTTTTTTGAGATTTGCAGCCCCCGGATGTCGTATTCCTCCGGCTCCGCCGGGGCGGGGACGCCCTGGTTATAGCGGGTGTACCGCCGCAGCTGGGTTTTGACCCGGGCCACAAGCTCCAGGGGGTTGAAGGGCTTGGTGACATAGTCGTCCGCCCCCAGGGTCAGGCCAGTGATCTTGTCCATGTCCTCCACCTTGGCGGTGAGCATGAGGATGGGGAACAATTTTCCCATCTCCCTCACGCGGCGGCACAGGGCGAAGCCGTCCATGCCGGGGAGCATTACATCCAGGATGGCCAGGTCCAGCGGGACGGCCTCCACACAGGCCAGGGCATCCAGGGCGTTATAAAATTTGTGGACGGCGAAGCCCTCGTTGGAGAGGTAGAGCTCCACCAAGTCGGCGATGGCGGTCTCATCGTCTACAACTAAAATGTGCTGGGGCATATCAATCGCCTTCCTCCGCCGCGTATTCTCCAGAAATGAGATCATGACTCAAAGCAAGTATACCATATTCTGCGGGGGAAGCAAGAAAAATGTTCCAACACGGAGCGCGGCGCGCTGGAGGCGCAAACCGCCGGCCTGGGGACTGGGCTCAGGCCGTGCGAAAGCCTGCACGAAAAAGCCAATTCCCGACCGCCGCAATTCGACAGAATTCCGCTATGCTTATGAGGCAGGGGTTAGGAGGGATTCTGTTGGAGAAACATGAGATATTTGCCAAAAACCTTGAGACCATCCGAAGGATCAACGGCCAGTCCGTCGCGGAATTCGCCAAGGCGGCGGACATACCAAAATCCACATTGCAGTCAATCCGGCTCAGTGGACACACAACGCTGGACACCGCCATCCGGATTTCCAGTGCCCTGAACCTCCCGTTGGACAGCCTGGTGGGAGATGCCCAGATGCCGGAAAAGGCGGACCTGGCGCGGTACATGCTCCAGACTGTCGGCTGGTTTCAGGCGCTCTCTGGCGAAGAGCAGGAAAGAGTTCTGTTTCATTTTCAAAAGATACTGGAGGCAGTGGAGAAATGAGCCCGAATGATTACACACAGGATATCCAGCGGCTGCTGCGCTGTCTGGGCGTCTCCGCGGCATACAACGGCTTTCCGCAGACGGCATTTGCCGTCCAGCTGTCCATCACGGACCCGGACCGCCTCCACCTGGTTACCAAGCTGCTCTACCCGGCCGTGGCCGGGCGGTATGGCACCACCTGGACCGCCGTGGAGCGCAATATACGCACGGTGGTCACAGCGGCATGGAAGCACGACCCGCTGCTGCTGGAAGAGCTGGCCGGGTTCCGCCTCTCCCGCAGACCTACCAACAGTCAGTTCCTGTCCATTCTCTCCGGGCTCTGGGCGGACGGGGCCCCGCCGAACCGTTCCATGACGCGCTGAACCGGGCGGAGGCGGGACGGCGGCCCAGCCGCTTCTGGACCAGCCCGCCGCCTCCATGTCCCCCCATGGGCGTGCGCTCTCGCAAAAATTTTATGCCGCTTAAAAATACTTTTCTGCTTGACATCACAATAATCTTATAGGATAATCAAAACAAAGTATATTTTTGAAACTGGAAAGGGAGCCCCACCGTCTCCTTACATCACGGGGGTATCCGCAAACATTCCTGTTTTTCCGCCCGACAGGATTCCACTATCCTTAATGCCATAAGGGCGAGGAGGGATGCTGTTGGACAAGCAAAAAACATTTGCACGGAACCTGGAGGCTATCCGAAGGATACATGGCCAGTCTCTTGCGGAATTTGCCAAAGCAGCCGATATTCCAAAATCTACGCTGCAATCCATTCGGCTCAACGGGCACACTACGCTGGATACGGCCATACGCATCTCCGACGCTTTGGGCCTTCCTCTGGATAGCTTGGTAGGGGACGATCATATGCCGGAAAAAGTTGACCTCATACAGCACATTCTAAAATCCATCGATTGGTTTCAGACGCTCTCCGCCGACGACCAGGAAGAGGTGCTCCTCCATTTCCGAAAAATACTGGAGAAAGCCGGCAAATGAGGCGGAGCGGCTCCATGTGTTACCTATCCACAAAATATAAACAGCGGGGCTGGGGAATGATCCCCGGCCCCTTTTCTACATTGAATAGACGGTTTATACTGAAAATGATAAAAAACCTCTTGACTTGGAGTGAACTCCAGCTTGTATAATGAAGCCGCACCGTTTTATTGGGGGGGACTGCTATGACCATCAAGGAAGTCTGCGACAAATACCATATCGCCCCGGACACGCTCAGATATTACGAGCGGGTGGGGGCCATCCCGTCCGTCACACGGACGGGAAAGGGTATCCGAAATTACATGGAGCAGGATATTAGCTGGGTGGAAAACGCCATCTGCATGCGCGGCGCCGGCGTCCCCGTGGAGAGGATCGCCGAGTATGTCGCGCTGTGCCGGCAGGGGGACGGGACATTCCCCGCCCGGCGGGATCTGCTCAAGGAGGTGCGCGTGGGGCTGCTCGCGCAGATTGAGACGTGCCGTCGGGAGCTGGAACGCCTGGAGTATAAAATAGAGCGGTACGAATCCGCCGTGGAGACGGGAAAATTGACCTGGGACAGGAACTTTTCATTCAATTTGGAAACAGGGAGCTTTGAATGCCGGACAGATACCGGTTCAGAAGAAAAAACATCTTAAAATAAAACGACAGGAGGAGTTCAGCAATGATCTACAAGCAATTTCAGGACCTGCGGCTTTCCGGCCTGGGGCTGGGCATGATGCGCCTGCCTGTACTGAACGGGGACGACGGCGCGGTGGATGAGGCCGCGGCGGCGGAGATGATTGATTACGCCTACCGGAGCGGAATCAATTATTTCGATACGGCGTGGGGGTATCACAACGGAAATTCGGAGCTGACGGCGGGGAAATATCTCAGCAGATACCCCCGGGAGAGCTATTTCCTGGCCACAAAATTCCCAGGTTACGACCTGTCCAACATGGACAAGGTGGAGGAGATCTTTGAGCGGCAGTTGGAGAAATGCCAGACGCCCTATTTTGACTTCTACCTGTTCCACAATGTCTACGAGGGCAATATCGACGCCTATCTGGACCCGAAGTACGGCATTTTGGACTACCTGCTGAAGCAGAAGGAAAACGGACGCATCCGCCACCTGGGGTTCTCCGCCCACGGCAGCGTGGAGGTCGTCCGGCGCTTCCTGGACGCCTACGGCGGGCACATGGAGTTCTGCCAGCTGCAGCTCAACTACATGGACTGGCACTTCCAGAACGCCCAGG
Organism: uncultured Oscillospiraceae bacterium; assembly: GCA_949935795.1. Classification (GTDB taxonomy): domain Bacteria; phylum Bacillota; class Clostridia; order Oscillospirales; family Oscillospiraceae; genus Enterenecus. The sequence continues at coordinate 28,418 of CATLFX010000011.1, read as the reverse complement.
AAAAGGCGGCGCTGCTCAACGAGGCCGGTATCCCCATCTGGGTCATGGAGCCCCTGCGGGGCGGCAAGCTGGCCAAGGCGTCCCAGGGGCTGACCTCCGCTATGGAGTCCATGCGCCCGGAGGAGACCGTCCCCGGCTGGGCCTTCCGCTTCCTGCAAAGTGTGCCCGGCGTGACCATGGTACTGTCCGGCATGTCCACCATGGAGCAGCTCAGGGCAAATATCGCCACCTATGAGACAGCCGCGCCCCTCAGCCGGGAGGAATTCGATACGCTGGTTACATATGTGGACCAGGAGACCAAAGCGGCGGGCCTGCCCTGCACCGCCTGCCATTACTGCACCAGCCACTGCCCGAAGGGGCTTCCCATCCCGGAGCTGATCGCCCTGTACAACGAACATAAAGCCGCCGGCGGCGGCTTCATCGCCCCTATGGCGGTGGGCAGCATGCCTCCGGAGAAGCGGCCCGCCAACTGCATCGGGTGCGGAAGCTGTGAACAGGTCTGCCCGCAGCAGATCAAAATATCTCAGATGATGGCGCAGTTCAGCGCCATGATCGGAATGTGACAGAAGGACCATTCCATATAAATTGTCAGAAGAGGAACCATACGGTTTGAGGCGGCGCTGTTCCCGTACCGGGGCGGCGCCGCTTTTCCGCGCATCCGAGCCGCCGGGGCTGATTGGCATGGTTTTGATGTTTTGGGGCACCCTGTTCAAGGGAAGATTTCACAGCCGAATTCGGACAAGGCGGCGTCTGAAATGTTCTTGTCTGGGGTTTGGCCCCAGCTCGGCCGGCAATAGAGCTTGTGCCGCAGGAAAATACTTGTTTAACGGCGGAGAATGGTAGTATAATCAAAGACAGTCCCATACTCAATGTGAAACGGAGGAATTTTGATGTGCACTGCGGCCACTTACCGGACCCACGACTTCTACTTTGGCAGAACGCTGGACTATGAGTTCTCCTATGGCGAGGAGGTCACCGCCGCACCCCGGAACTATCCCTTCCGATTCCGGACAGGAGAGACACTGGAGGAGCACTACGCCATGATCGGCATGGCCCATGTGGCGGACGGCTATCCCCTGTATTACGACGCGGTGAACGAGAAGGGATTGGGGATGGCCGGGCTGAACTTTGTGGGCAACGCGGTCTATCACGAGGCTCACCCGGAGCGGGACAACGTGGACACGTTTGAGTTCATTCCCTGGATTCTCGGTCACTGCGCCACGGTGGAGGAGGCCCGGGCACAACTTGGGCGGCTCAACCTGACAGGCGGGGCCTTTAACGCCGCGCTTCCCGCGGCCCAGCTCCACTGGATCATCGCGGACAAAAACGGGGCCATCGTGGTGGAATCGGTGAAGGAGGGCCTGCGCGTGTATGACAATCCGGCGGGGGTGCTGGCCAATAACCCGCCCTTTGACGCGCAGATGTTCAACCTGAACAACTATAGGGCCCTATCCCCCCGCCAGCCTCAAAACAACTTTTCCAGCCAGCTGGACCTGGCCCTGTACAGCCGCGGGATGGGGGGACTGGGCCTGCCCGGGGACTTGTCCTCCCAGTCCAGGTTTGTCCGCGCGGCGTTTGTGCGGCTCAACTCCGTCTCCGGGGACTCGGAGGAGGAGAGCGTCAGCCAGTTTTTTCATATCCTGAACAGCGTCGACCAGCAGCGGGGATGCTGTGAGCTGGAGCCCGGCGTGTACGAGTACACCATCTATACCTCCTGCTGCAACGCGGACCGTGGGATTTACTACTACACCACTTATAACAACCACCAGATCAGCGCGGTGGACTTGCGCCGGACAGACTTGGACGGTACGGATTTGATCCGGTATCCGCTGGTCACCGGGGAGCAGATTCGTTTTCAGAACTGAGGCGAGTCAGGCGGACAAGCCGGAGTCCCTCGGTGAAAAAGCCGCAGACCAGGCGCTAAATCTTCTTCACAGACAGATGATGTTTATGACAAAGTGACACAGACTTTCCCGGAAATTGAGACCATTGTGGCGGATTCCGCCTACAAGACGCCCCATGACGATGAAGGGCGGACACGAGTGGCGGAAGTATGTTTATGATGAATACTATGACTGCGTGATCTGCCCGGAGTGCCGGCCTTTGGCATACCGTACCACCAACCGGGACGGCTGAGGGCGGCGGGATTCTCCCGCCGCCCTGTTGTAACCTTTTCACACGCTTTGTCACAGCTTTGATACCGCTTCTTAAACTAAGTTTAAGGTTCGGGCTGTTGAATCGCTCCTCAACCTGTGGTATCCTATCTCTGTTATTCTTGATGGAATGGAGGACTCTCTTGCCATGAACACTGAACTCAATGAAAACCAGGAGGCCATGGAGGTCAAAAAGCCCAAAAAAGGTGGGAAAGTGGTAAAAATCATTGCCGCCGTCCTGCTGTCCGCCTGCCTGGTGGCCAGCCTGGGTCTGAATATCTATCAGGCCGTGGTGCCCAACCAGAAGACGGCCGATTTCATTGATTACATCCTGGACCGCATTGCCGAGGAGGAGGAGAAGGAGAACGAGTACATAGAGGACGGCTACAAGGTGGGCGGGGAGTATGAGATCCGCTCCACCACCCACATCTCCGACGCCTATAAAAGCGGCGACGACAGCCAGCTCAGCGAGGAGGACAAAAAAACCCTGGGCATGGCCAAGGATGTGCTGGACGAGGTCATTGAGGACGGTATGACCGACTATCAGAAGGAGGAGGCCGTCTACAAGTGGCTGGTGGCCAATATCAACCACGGCCGGGGCGGCGTCATCAGCCGTCCGGGGATGGACCGCTCCGCCTTCACCCCCTACAGCGTGCTCACCAGCCGCTCGGCGGTGTGCGTGGGCTACGCCACTACCTTCCGGCTGTTCATGAATATGATGGGCATGGACTGCCATATCGTTCACAACGACTACCACTCCTGGGACCTGGTGAAGCTGGACGGAGACTGGTATCACGTGGATGTTTACAGCGACGCCCACGGGGTGCTGTACGGCAACTTCAACATGACGGACGAGATGGCCCGAAACGGCCACAGCTGGGACGAATCCGCTTTGCCCGAGGCCAAGAGCGTGAAATACTCCCCCGCCGTGCAGAACGCGGTGGAGGTGGATGGCGTGCTGGACGTGCCCGCCGCCATGAAGGACGTTTTGGACGGCAAGAGCACCACCCTGTTTTACAAGTTCAAGGAGCCCCTCACCGAGGATGAGATGAAGACGGCGGACTTCCTGGTGAACATCCTGGACATGGTGCTCAGCGGCGGCATGCTGGAGGACAGCGACGGCTATTATTTCCGGGCATCCTGGTATCCCAGCGACCGGGAGGACGACTACATTCTGGGCCTGCTGCTGGAGAGCCACAGCTCGGAAGAGGAGGGCGGCATCGACATGGACTCCCCGGAGGCCAAGGAGATCATCAAACTGGTGGCTGAGGCATTTGGGCTGGACCCGGTCATGCTGGGCGGCGGAGACCTGGAGGACGGCGATTTTCCCAGTGAGGGTCCAGCTGCCAGTGTTGAAGAAGTCGTCACCTGGAACGGCGGCGGCAGTGTGGAGCTGCGCTGACCGGGCGGCATATTTGGAGGAACAACTATGAAGCATATGAAGAAAGCGCTCTGTCTTACGCTGGCGGCTCTGGCGCTGGCGGGCATGTTTGGCTGTACCGGCGGCGGAGAGGATGAAGGGCCGGACCTGGACCCGGCGGAGCTGCTCCTGGCCATGATGGAGGCGGACACCACCCTGCCTGAGATGGTGACGAAGTCCAGCGGAGATGCCGGGGCCAAGGACAACTTCTTTTACCTGTCCGACCTGGATTACGGCAAAGTGGAGGCATACTGCTACACCTTTGCCGACGCTGGAACGGCGGAGGAGATGGCGGTGGTGAAGCTGAAGGACAAGTCGGATGCCGCCGCCATGATGGAGTCCCTCCACCAGCACGTGGAGGCCCGGCAGGGCACCTTTGAGGAGTACGACCCGGAGCAGGTCCCTCTGACGGAGAACGCGGTGGTCACGCGGGAAGGGCGGTATGTGGCGCTCATCGTCTCCAAAAAGAACGGAATGGCGCAGAAGGAGTTCCAGAAGTTCTTCGAGGACGCCGGATAAGATACCGCCCTACTTTTTCTTGAAAGAAAAAGTAGGCAAAAAGAACTTTTAATTCGCTGACAAACAGCAAATGAAATTTTTTCATTACCGCCCGGCAACGAAAAACTCCAGGAAGGACAACAGTAAGCGCCTTTTTCTTGAAAGAAAAAGCGGGCAAAAAGAACTTTAAATTCGCAGACAAACAGCAAATGAAATTTTTTCATTACCGCCCGGCAACAAAAATCTATAAATCAACCCCCGAGCCGCTTCCCAGCGGCTCGGGGGTCTTTTTACAGCGCAATGATTTCGTTTTCCCGGCTGAGCTGGGTGAGTACGCCGTTTTCGATGAGGTAGGCCTCGCCCCGCAGCTCCTCCTGGCCATCCCGGCCCAGGATATAGCTGCCGTCCACCAGGACGTAGAATTTGTGGCCCATGCTGTCGGCGTAGGTGATGTCCTCGTACAGCCTCATCCCGTCTAGAAGCCAGTCTTTGTCCTGGTTGTAGTGGGGGATGATGTTGTACTGGGTCAGCCCCAGCCCCGGCAGGAACCGCTGGTACTCCGGGTCTATGGCTTCCCCCGGTTCCTCCGGCTGGGCGTAAACCAGGTCGGCGGCGTTCATGCTGCCCGCGCTGACGCCCATGAGGACGCCGTCCCAGCCCTGGAGCTGTTCCCGCAGACCGATTTCCTGGAAAAATTTGTTCTGAGTGGGTACATGGCCTCCGCACAGGATAATCAGCTGGGCGCTGGCGGTCAACTCCTCACACTGGTCCTGGTTTTCCCGTTCCAGCACTGTTACATCGGTGAGCGTTACGCCGATCTCGGCGAAGCTGTCCCGCATATCCTCGGCAAAACCATAGGTGAGCGAGGGCTGGTCTGGGTCAGAGCAGACAAACAGGGCGGAGCACAGTTCGGGCAGCGCCTTTCGCAGCTCCTCCACAAAGCCGTTCACCGGGTTCAGCGCCGGGGAACCCTCCACACAGGGACTGCTGGTCAAAAAATAAGTCATATCCTATCTCTCCTGATGCGTTCCGTCGCCGAAGGCTAAGCTTGAAGGTCAGCTGAATGCTCACAGCGAACTAAAGGTTCTTTTTCGGTTCCTTTTTCTTTCAAGAAAAAGGAATTCACAGCGGTCTTTCCTGGGAATTTTCGTTGCCGGGCGGAGCAGAAACGCATTCATTTATTTTCGTCAGCGAATTAAAGTTCTTTTTGCCTACTTTTTCTTTCAAGAAAAAGTAGGTTACAGCCTGGAGCGGATGGCCCGGAGGAATTCCAGTCCGGTGACCTTTTGGGCCTTGGCCTCGCCCTCCCAGAGGTCCACCAGGTCGCCGGTCATCACGCCGCTCTCAATGGTGTCGATGGAGGCCTTTTCCAGGTTGCGGGCAAAGGCGGTGAGCTCGGGCAGGCCGTCCAGTTCGCCCCGCTTGGCCAGGGCCCCGGTCCAGGCGAACAGGGTGGCCATGGGGTTGGTGGACACCTGCTCCCCTTTCAGGTGGCGGTAGTAGTGCTGGGTGACGGTGCCGTGGGCGGCCTCGTACTCGTAGTTGCCGTCGGGGGACACCAGCACCGAGGTCATCATGGCCAGGGAGCCGAAAGCGGTGGACACCATGTCGCTCATCACGTCGCCGTCGTAGTTCTTGCAGGCCCAGATGAAGCCCCCCTTGGAGCGGATGACCCGGGCCACCGCGTCGTCGATGAGGGTGTAGAAGTAGGTGACGCCCGCCTGTTCAAACTCTTCCCTGTACTCCGACTCGTAGACTTCGGCGAAAATGTCCTTGAAGGTGTGGTCGTACTGCTTGGAGATGGTGTCCTTGGTGGAGAACCACAGGTCCTGTTTGGTGTCCAGGGCGAACTGGAAGCAGGAGCGGGCAAAGGAGGTGATGGACGCTTCCACGTTGAACTGCCCCTGAAGCACGCCGGGACCGTCAAACTGGTGGATGGTCTGGCGGTGCTCCATGCCGTCCGCGCCGGTGAATACCAGCTCCGCCGTACCAGGGCCGGGGACCTTGAACTCCGCCGCCTTGTACACGTCCCCAAAGGCGTGACGGGCGATGGTGATAGGTGCCTTCCAATTCTTCACTACTGGGTTCAGGCCCTTGACCATGATGGGGGCCCGGAACACGGTGCCGTCCAGGATGGCCCGGATGGTGCCGTTGGGGGACTTCCACATCTGGGACAGCTTGTACTCCTCCACCCGCTGGGCGTTGGGGGTGATGGTGGCGCACTTCACCGCCACGCCGTACTTCTTGTTGGCCTGGGCGGCGTCGATGGTCACCTGATCCCCGGTGCGCTCCCGCTCAGGCAGGCCCAGGTCGTAATACTCCGTTTTCAGGTCGATATAGGGTTCCAGCAGCTCCTCCTTGATCTGCTGCCAGAGAATGCGGGTCATCTCGTCCCCGTCCATCTCCACCAGGGGGGTTTTCATTTGCAGTTTGTCCATTGTCTTCGTTCTCCTTTCCAAGTCAAGCGGCGGGGCCGGAAATCCGTCCCCGCCGCTGGGGCATATGCTCAGTTCCAGGGGTCGTCCTTGGGCTTAGGGGGCGCCTTGGGGGGCGGGGGAGGGGGGAAGCCGCCGTTCTGGGGGCCGGACCCCGCGCCGCTCCCGGAGCTGGGGCCGGAGGTCCAGGTGTAGTCGGCGGGGCCGCCCCAGCTGCCGTCGCTGCCGCCGTGGAAGACGGGGCCGCCCTGAGGGCCGTCGGCGCTGGCGCGGGCCCAGTCATAGAACCTGGCTATAGAGCCGGTGACGTAAGGCTTGAGCCACAGGGACAAAATGGCGGTCCCCACCGTCGCCGCGACGATGACCAGCAGGGCGAAACCGGACGAGGCGATGAGCCCGCCTGAGCTGCCGGAGGCATAGGCCCCTATGATGGGGATAAGGGCCAGAATGATGCCAATATAGACCATGGCAGTCATCAGCAGATACCAGCCGAAAAAGGACAGCTGGAGGACGAAGCCCCTGCCGATATTGTCCTTCATCAGCCGCTTGCCCTCCCGGATGGCGTCCATGCCATACAGGCCCTTGTCCAGCAGCACGTAATCCACCAGGAGATACCGGGTGGACACCCAGATGACGCCCACCACCAGCACCGCGATGGCGGCCAGCAGGAAGGGTATGGCAAGCGCCACCGAATCGGCAAGCGACGCCAGCATAATGGCGGCGAACAGCAGCAGGGCGTAGGCCAGCACCACCAGCAGGGACCACAGAGCGATGAACAGACCCGTGAGGAACCGGGTCAACAGCACCTGCAAAATTTGGGGCATGGCGCAGAAAATTTTGCTCACGGGCGGGTTCTCATGGCGGACCATGGACAGGCACCAGCCCTCATAGCCCACGTCCATAGCGCCCTGCCACAGGGCTATGATGATGGACAGCACGACGCCGCCCACGGCGATGCCGGCCAAGACTCCGGGCCCCCGTTGAAACAGCTCCAGCAGGGCGATGTTGATCGCGTCCTCCAGTTCGTAGCCCCGCTGTACATAGCGCATAACAGTGTCACTGACGGAGCCCGCGCCTCCGGTGAGCAGGCCGCCCAAAACGGTGTTGAGCAGCCAGGTGCCCGCCGACACCACTACGCTGAACAGCAGCGCCACCATCATGCAGCCGCTGCCCTTCATGGACAGCTTTACCTCCCGCTTGAGCCGCGCACGGTCAAATTCCATTGTAAAATCTCCTCCTCTCAGGGGCCGGAAAGCCCCGTCCCGCCGCCTGCGGCGGTTTGGACCATTATACCGTAGGCCAAGGGAAATTGCAACAAAAACAGTGGGTGACAGCGCTGACGGGATGTGATATAATGCCTCTCACATCCGCTCCATGAGAGCGCAATCTATGACAAGCGAGGGATACCCATGAACACAAAAGAGCTGGGCGAGCTGCGCCGCCGCCTGCGGCCCAATAAAAACGCCATCAGCCACGTCTACGGCTGCTATGTGGGCGCGACGAAGGAGATCATCGGCGAGGTGGACCAGTCCCTGGCCCTGCTCAGCGAGGACGACGCCGAGGGCTGCCTGAGCCTGCTGAAAAAGGCCCTGTCCGGCAGCCTGGGCCGGAACCTCATCGACGTGGGCTTCACCACCCAGCAGGTGGCGGAGGGGGAGGAGCACAAGCTGCTCCGGGACTTGCGGGACTCCAAGCTGAAGGACCGGGACCTGCGCCGGGCTTTCTACGAGAAGGTGATCCAGAGCGTGGACATGGGGGACGACAGCTACCTGATTTTGCTGGCCCACGACACCTACGACGTGCCCTTCAAGTCCAAGAACGACGAGCTGCTGGGCGACTCCTCCGACACGGTGTTCTCCTACATCGTCTGCGCCGTCTGCCCCATGCGGGAGGGCAAGCCGGGCCTGGGCTATCTCCCGGCGGACAACGTGCTCCACATGAAGACCGCCGGGCAGCTGGCCGCGCCGCCGGAGCTGGGCTTCCTGTTCCCCGCCTTCGACGACCGGGCGGCCAACCTGTACAGCACCCTCTATTATATCCACAGGCCGGAATTCGTCCACGGGGAGTTTGTGGAGAGCATTTTCGGCGTCCAGGCCCCCATGTCCGCCCCGGAGCAGAAGGAGGCCTTTGAGTCCGCGCTGTCCGACGCCCTGGGGGTGGAGTGCAGCATGGAGCTGGTTCAGGCGGTCCATGAGCAGCTGCGGGAGCGGATGGAGCTCCACAAGGAGAGCCAGACGGCGGAGCCCCTCACCGTGACGGCCAGGGACGTGGGCGGAATGCTGCGGGAGTGCGGCATTGAGGAGGAGCGGGTGGCCGCCTTCCAGGACTACTGCGGCCAGCGGCTGGGGGAGGGCGCGGCCATGGACCCGGCCAACCTCATCGACAGCAAGCGCTTCCAGATCAAGGCGGGGGAGATCACCATCACCGTCAAGCCGGAGCTCAGCGGCCAGGTGGAGGCCCGTGTGCTGGAGGGGCGGAAGTATCTGCTCATCCCCGCCGGGGAGGGCGTGGAGGTCAACGGCCTGGCCGTGGAGCTGGAGGCCGAGCCCGCCGCGAAGATTTAACACTTTTGTAATACTTTGGGCAGAACTTTCGTAACGTCTTTCCCCTATTCTAATCCTTGCAAGAGATATCCTTTCTTTTTCATTCTATCCTCCATCCTCTAAAAAAGAACCGGGGCCAAAAGCCCCGGTTCTTTGACCGTTCCCCGGCTGTCCGGGGGCTTTTCTATTTTTTGGGGGAAATAATGTCCGGAGGAATCAATCAGCTCCCCCGCCGACAGGCGGGGGAGCTGATGTTATTTTCTGAGAAAGACGACGCCCAGGGTGTTGGGCCCGCAGTGGCAGGAGATGGTGCACCCGGCCACGGCGGTGAGCACCTCCCGGAAGCCGAACTGCCGCACCATATCGCACATGCTCTCAGGAATACTGGGGTCACAGCGGGTGTGGACCACAAAGACCCGGTCCAGGTCCACGTTTTTGCCGGACAGCTGGTCCTGCGCGTAGTCGGGCAGCACCTTGTCAAAGGCGCCCCGGTACTTTTTGCCTACGGTCATTTTGCCGTCGGCCAGTACGACGCAGGGCTTCAGCCGCAACAGGTTGGCCCCCAGCGCCACCACCGACGAACAGCGGCCCCCCTTGGCCAGGTAGTCCAGCTTGTCCACCACGAAGGTGGTGTCCACCCGGCCCGCCAGCTCCTCCAGCAGCTTGAGGATATCCTCCATGGAATTCCCCCGCTCCGCGGCCTGGGCGGCGGCCAGCACCAGGAGCCCCTGGCCCACGGTGAGGTTCCGGGAGTCCACCACATAGACGTTGGGGAACTCCTCTGCCGCCACCAGGGCGTTCTGGTAACAGCAGGAGAACTCGCTGCCGATGGTGATGTGAAGGACGCTGTCATACTGGGGGGACAGCCGGGCGAACAGCTCCTGATAGTCGGCGATGTTGACGGCGGAGGTGGTGGGAAGCTGGCCGCCGCCCTCCACGTGGCGGAAAATGTCCTCGGGCATGGCGTCCACGCCGTCCTGACAGGTGTTTCCGCCGAAGGACACGTACAGGGGCACCATGGTGATCTGATAGCGCTCCAGCAGCTGGGGGGGCAGATCGCAGGTGCTGGTGGCGGTAATTTTGATGGACATGGGGTGACCTCCATTTCGATGATTGAAGTCGTTCTATTATACCAAACAGGCGGAGGAAATACAACCGGGGAAATGTACAAGCTCCTTTGGCGTTCACAGGGACGGCGTGAAGAATTTTGACAAAATAGGCCGGACTGTCAAGAAACGGCGGCGTCATGTCTGAAAGCGCCGCCGCATATGTGTCGGTGAGGTGATGGGCATGGTGGGCTGGCTGGCGTTCCGGCGGGAGAAGGGCCGCTTCCGAACGGAGGAAAGGCTGATCGGTTCTATGCGGGTGATCCGGGCTGTGGTATATGAGCCGGATGGACTGGCCTCCTGGCGGCTGCGCCGGCGGCTCCGGCGGGCGGAGCGGGCCCTGGTCCGGGTTGGGGCGGGGCGGGTCATTCTGGGGGAGGATTTTCCCTACAAAAACCGCCTGACGCTCCTGCGCCCGGTGGATGTGGTCCCCTTTCGGCGGGGGTGCGCCGACGTGCTGGCCCTGGGTGCGCTGAGGCTGGAGGGCGTCCCGCCGGAACAGGGGCGGGTGGCCCTGGCCGCCCCCCGGCTGTGCCCCGAGCTGGAGGGGGCGGCGGAGCGGCTGTGCGCCCGTGTGCGGGGGCTGCTCATCGACGTCCCCGGCGGGGAGGACTACGCCCGGTATCTCCAGGCGAAATACGGCCTGCCGGTGACGCCGCCGTCGGCTGGGGCGGACGTGACCGCCGCCTTCGGCCCCGGGGGAGGGAGCTGGGGGCGGAGGGTGGAGCTGTATCAGGGCGGTTCGCTGGGGGGGCTGGCCCTGGGGGCGGAGGGGGCGGAGCTTCCGGCGGACTGCGCCGAGCAGGCGCTGGCCCTGTTGTGGGAGCGGGGGGAGGTCCGGCGGGAGGAGCTGAGGGCCTCGCTGTCCGGGGAGTGAGCGCGTAAAAAAGCGCGATGCGTAGCATCGCGCTTTTGGGAAACTGCGGGTCTGGGCTCACTCGCCCAGGTAGAACCGGCCGTAGCGGTCGGCGGCCAGGATGGCGGCGGCCACGGACTGGGGGGTGACGGGGAAGGGCATGTTGTGGAGGGTGTCGGTGGGGGCGCAGGCGGCCTCGGCCACCGCCATCACCTTGTCCATGGTGACCTCCTGGATGCCCAGCTGGCCCAGGGTGACGGGCAGGCCCAGGTCGATGCAGAACTGATAAGTCTCCTCCAGTTCCTCCAGGGCCACATTCTCCAGCACCAGCTGGGTGAGGGTGCCGAAGGCCACCTTCTCGCCGTGGTACATGTGGTGGCACTCCTCCAGCACCGTCAGGCCGTTGTGGATGGCGTGGGCGCCGGCCAGGCCGCCGCTCTCGAAGCCAAGACCGCTGAGCAGGGTGTTGGCCTCGATGACCTTTTCCACGGCGGGGGTGCAGGCCCCGGCCTCCAGGGCCAGCTTGGCCTTGAGGCCCTCATCCATCAGGGTGTCCAGGCACAGCTTGGCCAGGGCCATGGCGGCGCCGGTGACCTGGCCGCCGGCGCAGTTGGACGCGCCGCTGATCTGGCAGGCCCGGGCCTCAAAATAGGTGGCCAGGGCGTCGCCCATGCCGGACACGGTGAGGCGCACCGGGGACTTGGAGATGATGTCGGTGTCCATCAGCACCATGTTGGGGTTGGCGGGGAGGAACAGGTACTCCTCAAACACCCCCGCGTCGGTGTAGATGACGGACAGGGCGGAGCAGGGCGCGTCGGTGGAGGCGATGGTGGGGCAGATGAGCACGGGGGTCTTCTTATAGAACGCCACGGCCTTGGCGGTGTCCAGGGTCTTGCCGCCGCCGATGCCGATGACCAGGTCGCAGCCCTGGGCGTCCATGACCCCCTGGAGGCGGTTGATCTCGTTCTTGCTGCACTCGCCGTTGAAGAAATCATAGACGGGGGCGCATTTGGAGCTGGCAAAACCGGCGTCCAGGGTGGCCTGGATGCGCTTATAGCCGGAGCTGGAGATGAGCACCAGCGCCTTGGAGCCGTAGCCCTCGGCGTAGGAGCCCAGCTTGCCCATCTCGCCGGGGCCCTGGACGTACTTGCTGGGGTAGATCATGATTTTTGCCATTGTATGTTCCTCCTCGTTGTTATGTAAAGGGCCCGTACCCACGGCCAAGCGTTGTTTCAGGTCGGGGATACGAACCCTTTAAAGCTTATTTTTGCCGGACACAGCGGAGATACTCCCGCTCCCCCTCCAGAATGGCGGCCGCCACGTCCCGGGGGGTGCGGATGGCCTCCCGGCCCATAAGGAACCGGCGGCCCAGGGAGCAGTAGAGCTGAAGGGCGTGGAGCTTGAGGGCGTCGTCGGGGATGACCTCGAACTCCTGGGTGAACCCGAAGGAGCTGACGCACAGGGTGAACATGGGCATGGCGGCGTAGCCCGCCGTGTCGGGGACCAGACCCTCCACAAAGGCGTCCCGGAAGCCGGGGCAGGAGCGGTAGACCGCCTTGGCCTCGTCGCTCCAATGGGCAGCGAACCGCTGCTGGTAGTCGTCCACCAAAGTGTAAATGGACGCCAGTATGTACCGCTTGAAATCCTCCCGCTCTCCTTGGGAGGGGAAGGGCCGGAACACCGCCGAGCAGTACTGTGACACTAGGCTGGCCAGGAAATAGCCCAAATCGTAAGCCATGGGTCCGGCGAAGGTGTACTCCATGTCGATGACTTTGATCTGGTTGTCGTCGGCGAAGATGTTGGAGGTGTGCACGTCGGAGTGGATAAAGGCCTGGGTGGAGTTCATGTACTTGTGGCGCAGCAGGTGGGACTGGACCACGATGTCATCGGCGAAAATGTAGGGCAGGAAGTGCCTGGTGAGGGCGGGGCACTTGTGGGTGGGGGTGTCCCGCAGAAACAGCCAGTTCTCCATGATGGCCCGCATCCCGGTGTTGACGAACCGGCGGTCCAGCTCCCGGAACTCCTCGGTGTCCAGGTAGAATTCGGAGGTGTAGAAGTGGTTGTCGCAGAGGAACCGGGCCACCCGTTCCGACAGGCCGTCGATCATCGCGCCGCGGGCCAGCTGGGCCCGGGCGGGCTTGAGGTAGCTCACATCCTCCATGAGGAACACGTGGTTTTCCCGGTCGGCGTAGTACACCTCGGGCACACAGTCGGGGGTGATGGCCCGGCGCAGCTTCAGGGACAGGTACTCGGAGTAGTTTCGGTCCTGGGGCGGGCAGTAGCTGGCGTCGGTGGACTCCACGTCGTCGTCCAGCCGCATGTTGGACCGGGCCTGCTTGACAATGAGGGAATCCGTCCCATTGCGCACCCGGAAGACATAGTTGATGAGCCCCTGGGAGTCCTCCTCGTCGTCGCCGATGGCGGACACCGCCGCCCCCGAGGTATCGAAGGCGGGATAGCGCTCCCGCAGGTAGGGGATGAGATTGGTCTTGTCCAGGACGATCATCCGATCACCGCCGTTTCCTCGCGTAAGGCGAAAATACACTCATACAGCATTCAGTATAGCGGTTTTTTCCCAAGCTGAACAGCGAATCCTTTGCCCTGTGATGGTATTTTTTAGCTGTCGATCTTGCAGAACAGCGGCGTGCGGCTGCGGTACACGCACAGCCATCGGAAGCCGGTCTCCCGGATGAGCGCCAGCGCCTCCGAAAACGCGGCGGCCATGTGCTGGGGGCGGTGGGCGTCGGAGCCCAGGGTGAGCACCTCGCCCCCCAGGTCATGGTACAGCGCCAGCACCTCCCGCCACTGGTCCACCGTGGCCCCGGCGCTGGTGTTCATCTCAATGCCCTTTCCCTGGGAAATGACGCGGCGGAAGATCTCCGCCAGCCGGTCCCACCAGGGGCGCAGGTCCAGCTCATATTCCGCCGGGATGTACCGCAGGGGGTAGATCACGTGGCCCAGCACGTCCCAGCCCTGTGTGCCCACCAGTTCCTCCAGCATGTCCATATAGTCGTCGATGATGGCGACGCCGTCCTCCTTTTTCGTACACTCGTGGGCCGCTGTGAAAATGCCCCGGCCTCCGGCGGCAGCGCTCTGGCTGTGGAGGGAGCCGATGACGAAGTCCAGCTCGGGGATGGTCAGCGAGGCGTCCACGGCGGCGGGGTCCAGCACGCCGTTGCCCACCTCCACCCCCAGGCGGAGCTCCAGCTTACCGGTCCAGCGGTTCCGGAGCTTCCGCCACTGGGCCAGGGAGGGCCTCCAGTCATAGACGGTGGGCAGGCGGTTCCCCTGCTGGTCCAGCAGGTTCCAGTGGTCGGTGACGCAGATTTCCCGGACGCCCGCCGCCATGGCCGCTTTGGCCTGCTCAGTCAATGTGGCGGGGGAGTCGGAGGAGCACAGGGTGTGAAAATGATAATCGGAGAGATACATCGGGCTTTTCCCCTTCCATAATCGTTGGTATCCCGCGTGAGGCGGCTTTCCCTGACAGTATACCACAAATGGGCGGTTTTTGCACCAGAAAATCGAAGCCTATCCAGGGAAAGCCAGCCTTGCCAAACGGTGGCCGCTGTAGTATAGTAATATTGTATCAGCAAGGGAGGACCGCGGCTGTCCCTGTGCGTTGGAGCTTTTGTGCGCGGGTCCTGAAAACGGGTTTCTAAAAATCACATCATGAGGTGAGAGCGATGTCTGACTGTACACAGCTTTTGACCGCTTTAAAAAGCGGCGCCCACGACCGGGCTCTGGCCGCCCTCTACGCCCTGGACGGTACCGCCCAGGGGCTGGACCAGGCCCGGGCGCGGTGCGTCCATACGGTGGAGGCCTTTGCCGCCCGCTATGGGGCGGACGCCCAGGGCGCGGCCCTGTTCAGCGGCCCCGGCCGCACGGAGATCGGCGGAAACCACACCGACCACCAGCACGGCCATGTGCTGTGCGGCAGCGTGGACCTGGACATGCTGGCCTGCGCCGCCCCCAACGGGCTGAGCGTAGTGCGTATCCAGTCCGAGGGCTATCCCGCCCTGGAGATCGACCTCAGCGACCTGGCACCCAGGAAGCAGGAGGAGAACACCTCCGCCGCCCTGGTGCGGGGGGTGGCGGCTAAAATCAAGGAGATGGGGTACGCGCTGTCCGGCTTTGACGCCTGCGCCAACTCCACCGTGCTGTCCGGCTCGGGGCTGTCCTCCTCCGCCGCCTACGAGACCCTGGTGGGCAATATCTTCAACCACTTCTGCTGCGGGGACAAGCTGGACCCCGTGGCCATCGCCAAAATCGGCCAGTACGCCGAGAACGTCTATTTTGGCAAGCCCTGCGGCCTGATGGACCAGATGGGCTCGTCGGTGGGGGCCTGTGTGGCCATTGATTTCAACAATCCCGCAGACCCGGTGGTGGAGCGGGTGGACTACGACTTCACCCAGTCCGGCCACGCCCTGTGCATTGTGGACACCTGCTCCAGCCACGGCGACCTGACGGACGACTATGCCGACATTACCCGGGAAATGGGGGCGGTGGCCGCCTATTTCGGCAAAAAGGTGCTGCGGGACGTACCCGAGCAGCATTTCCGCGCCGCCATCTCCGCCCTGCGGAAGGAGTGCGGCGACCGGGCGGTGCTCCGGGCCATGCACTTCTACGACGACGACCGCCGGGCGGTCCAGGAGGCGCAGGCCCTGAAGGCCGGGGACTTCGGCCGTTTCCTGGCCCTGGTGAACCAGTCCGGCCAGTCCTCCGCCCTCCACCTGCAAAACACCTGGTCCATCTCCAACCCAAGGCAGCAGGCCATCCCCGTGGTGCTGGCGGCGGGGGCGGAGCTGCTGGACGGGACCGGGGCCATCCGGGTCCACGGCGGCGGCTTCGCGGGCACCATCCAGGCCTTTGTGCCGGAGGACAAGCTCTCCCTGTTCAAGTCCGGCATGGAGGCCCTGCTGGGCCAGGGCAAGTGCCACATCCTCCACATACGCCCCCAGGGCGGCTGCGTCGTCGCCGCAAGCTCCACATCCCTCGCTTCCGGCTGACGTCGAAAGCTCACTCGTTTCGCTGCGGCTCCTCTCCCCACAAAGCCAAAGGGCGGCTTTGCGGGGGCCCAAATATTTTGCCCAAAGAACGGAAGTGTTACTATGATTGACAACGCCATTTCCAAACTGGTCTCTTATGCTTTGCAGACGGGCCTGATCCAGTCCTGCGAAAAGGACTGGGCGGTGAACACTATTTTGGATACCCTGAAGATCGACAGCTATGCCGATCCTGGACAGGACTGGGGCCCGGTGGAGCTGGCCCCGGTGCTGGAAGAGCTGCTGGACGACGCCCACGCCCGGGGCGTGCTGGCGGAAGACTCCGTGGTCTACCGGGATCTGTTTGACACCGAGATTATGGGCCGCCTCACCCCCCGCCCGGCCCAGGTCATTGAAAAATTCCAGGCGCTGTACCGGGAGGACCCCCAAAAGGCCACCAACTGGTACTACAAATTCAGTCAGGACACCAACTACATCCGCCGGGACCGCATCGCCAAGGACGTGAAGTGGAAGGCTCCCACGCCTTATGGCGAGCTGGACGTGACCATCAACCTGTCCAAGCCGGAGAAGGACCCCAAGGCCATCGCGGCGGCGAAAAACCTGCCCGCCTCCGCCTACCCCCGGTGCCAGCTGTGCGCGGAAAACGAGGGATACGCGGGCCGGGTGAACCACCCCGCCCGGCAGAACCACCGCATCGTGCCCATCACCATCAACGGTTCCCCCTGGTTTTTGCAGTACTCCCCCTATGTGTACTACAACGAGCACTGCATCTGCCTGAACAGCCAGCATGTGCCCATGAGGATCGACCGGGCCTGCTTCGGCAAGCTGCTGGACTTCGTGGGCCAGTTCCCCCACTACTTTGTGGGCTCCAACGCCGACCTGCCCATCGTGGGCGGTTCCATCCTGGCCCACGACCACTTCCAGGGCGGGCGCTACGAGTTCGCCATGGCCAAGGCCCCGGTGGAGACTCCTTTCACCTTCTCAGGTTTTGAGGACGTGGAGGCGGGCATTGTGAAGTGGCCCATGTCTGTGGTGCGCATCGCCTCTGAGAATCCCGAGCGGCTGGTGGACCTGGCGGACCACATCCTCACCGCCTGGCGGGGATATACCGACGAAGAGGCGTTCATCTACGCCGAGACGGATGGAGAGCCCCACAACACCATCACCCCCATCGCCCGGAAGCGGGGGGACAAATTTGAGCTGGACCTGGTGCTGCGCAACAACATCACCACAGAAGAGCATCCCCTGGGTGTGTACCATCCCCACGCGGAGCTGCACCACATCAAGAAGGAGAACATCGGCCTTATCGAGGTGATGGGGCTGGCGGTGCTCCCGGCCCGGCTCAAGGAAGAGCTGGCCGCGGTGGCGGAGGGCCTGGCCAAGGGTGCGGACCTGCGGGCCGGTGAGCTCACCGCCAAGCACGCCGAATGGGCTGAGGCCTTCGCCAAAAACTATGAGATCACCCCGGACAACGCCCTGGACGTCGTGAAGGCGGAGACGGGCAAGGTCTTTGCCAAGGTGCTGGAGCACTGCGGCGTGTACGCCCGTACGGACGAGGGCAGGGAGCAGTTCCTGAAATTCCTGGGCGCTATTTGATGTACAGCAAAAAGAGCGGGCCGGAAATCTAATATGCTCCCTCTATAGGAGGCAGTGAAAAAACACTGGCGCCTATGGAGGGAGCTTTATAATGGGACGAGAAAAGGCAGGCTGTGGTTTTATTATGACAGGGACGGAGGCGGCAATGACCACGCCGATTGTGCCTCTATTCTACCGCTTCGATGGACTCCACAATGTTCATTTTACTGATTCTTCTCAGAGGAATGCAGGTTGCCAGCAGACAAGCCGCTATCGCAAGCGCCGCCGCCTCCGCGATGGGAATGACGGGTACGGCGGCCGGCTGAATTCTGCCTGTCGTAGCGGCCTCCACAAAAATCGTGCAGATATACCCGGCGACGCTTCCGATTACCGCCGCGATCATGCCGTAATAAGCCCCCTCCCACAGAAACACCTTGAACAAACTCCCCGCGCTCATGCCGATGGCCCGCTGCATCCCGATCTCGGCGACGCGGGTATGGATGTTGGTGTATACCGTGTTGATGATGTTCAGCAGGCCGATCAGCGCCACGAAGAGGATCAATCCCCAGGCCAGCAGCTGTATCTGGGCAAAGCTCTCCGCCAGCTGCCGGTCGGTGTCCTCAAAGGACAGCCAGAGAGTGCCGGGGGTACGCCCCGCCAGGGCCTCAACCACCGTGTCAAATTCCCCCCGGTCAACGCCCTTCGCCAGGGCGGGCAGCAGCTCGTTATAGGATGCTTTTCCCGTGAGGGCGGTGTACAAATCCTCATTCACGATGATCTGCACCCCGTTGATAAATCCGCTGTTTCCCACGCTCAAATAGGTCTCATAGCCGTCCAGGGTGTGCAGTACAGCCAGCTCCTGCCCCGCCACGGTGATGGTGTCTCCTGCCATAATCCTGGTGCGGGCAATCTCCTGGCCCTCGAACACCAGGGGCAGGGGATTGCGGACCATGCAGCCCTCCCCGGCCTTCAGCTTTGCCAAAAGCTCCGGCGGCAGGGAGGAAAAAGCCCGGTCCCAGTAGGCGCCGTTCAGCCCCACCACCTGGAAGGTCTCCGCCGGCTGGAGGGGGAGGCCAAAGCCGATACCCACAGGATAGCCGTCGGTTCCCTGCTCGTAGTAGGAGAACTGCATGGCGGTCAGTTTCTCCACCCGCGTGTCGTCCCGCATCGTCTGGTATTCCTCGGGGGAAAAGCCCGCCGTCTCGTTGGTGATGGAGTAGTCCCCATAGTGCTCCGCCACTCCGCTCCCTGCGGTGTCCAGCAGGCCCACCGCCCCCTGGAGCGCGATGAAAACGGTGATGCTCATCACCAGGGACAGGACCGTGATGGCGGTGCGGCCCCGGCTGCGCCTCAAATTGAGCCGGGCATAAAACGCTTCGAAATTGCGGATCTTCTTAGCCTTCCGGCCCCGGCGCTTAATTTTCACCTGATTTCCCGCCATGGCGGCGGTGGGGGACACCCCTGCCGCGTACCGGGCGGCAGGAAGGGCCGCGGCCAGGGCAAACGTCAGGGTAATGGCGGCGCTGGCCAGCAGGAACACGCCTTTTCCGCCGCTGTTTTCCGCAATCAGCCGGTTCAGTTCTCCGGCGTCCTGCACCAGGAAAATTTTCGGAGACAGCAGCCCCGTGGCGGCGGTGAGAATCCCCTTGGCCGACAGGGTCCCCAGCAGCAGGCCGATGGGAATGCCTGCAGCGCACAGCAGCAGGACCTGTGCGGCGACCAGCCCATAGAGCTGGCCCTTTTCCGCGCCGATGGCCCGGAGTACGCCGTACTGGGTCATGCGCCGGGAGACGGCGATTTTCAGGATGTTGTAGATCACCAGCCCCGCCGCCAGCAAAACGAGCGCACCGACCAGGATTCCCGCCGCCATGATAAAGGGGAACCCGTTTTCAGAGACGTCCGTCACATCGGCGGCCTGCGTGCTGTACCGGATGCCCAGGGCGTTCAAATACGGGATGTTGTATGTGGTGTCCAGCTCATGGACGTTTAAAGCGGACACCAGATCGTCCATCGTGGCCTGGAAGGTCCTCTTGTCCGCCACACGGATGTCCACATTATAATAAAAGTATTCCCCGGGCAGCAGAGCCTCCGCCGTCCCCAGCCCCACAATACCGTTGATGGCCCCCGCGGCGTAGTTGAGGTAATTGCTCTCGGTGACGCCCACCAGGGTAAAGCTGGCGGTGAAGTCATAGGACTGGGTTATCACGCCGTGGCGCAGCGCCTTGGAGGGGGAGAGAGTCAGGGTGTCTCCCAGCTTTCCGGAGAAACCCAGATATCCCAGCACATCCTCCGGCAGGGCGATCTCCATGGGAGCCTGGGGCAGACGGCCCTCTTTGACAGCGGAGATGGACGGATAGACGGCGCTCACGTCCTCCTGGAACTCGCTGAGGCCCAGAATCAGCGTATTGTCCAGCCGCACGCTCCCCAGCACCAAATAGGTGCCCGCAAAGGACAGTCTGGGGTCGCTTTTCAGCGCCTCCGCCTGCGCCTCGTTCATCTGGGTAAATCCGGCATGGCGGTTCCCGCCAATGGCGATGGCCTGCTGCTGGCGCATGGCGGACAGCACCCCGATAGACTGGCCGATCACCGCCGTCATCATGGTGGACAGGATGATGGCCAGAAGGACCAAAGCAGAGGTAACCCGCTGGGCCAGCAGCTCTTTCAGGGCCAGAGTATGATAGCGTCTCATTCCGCCTCCACCTCCGACAATACCCCGTCCACAATGGCGAGCCGCCGCGACCCCATAGCCGCGATCCGGCTGTCGTGGGTAATGACCACCAGCGCTTTACCCATGTCTTTCCCTACGGTTTTCAAAAGCTCCATCACCTCGCCGCCGCTCCGGCTGTCCAGGTTGCCGGTGGGCTCGTCGGCAAAGATTACATCGGGCCTGGCAATGAGGGCGCGGGCGATGGCCACCCGCTGCTGCTGCCCGCCGGACAGCTCATGGGGCAGATGGGTCAAGCGGTCCTGGATGCCCAGCAGACCGGCCAGTTCCCGTATGTACGCCTCGTCCGGCCGCTTCTTATCCAGGAGCAGGGGCATGATGATGTTCTCCCGGGCCGTCAAAACGGGCAGCAGGTGAAACTGCTGGAAGATGAAGCCGATGCGGCGGCGGCGGAAAGCGGACAGCTCTTTGTCGGTCAAGCTGTAGATGTCCTTGCCGTCGTAGGTCAAATGCCCGGCGGTGGGCCGGTCCAGCCCGGACAACAGGTGCAGCAGCGTGCTTTTTCCGCTTCCGGACGGCCCCATGATGGAGATAAAATCGCCGGGGGCGATGGTCAGCGAGGCCCGGTCCAGGGCTGTCACCCGGTTTTCGCCCCCGCCATAGATTTTGGATAGCTCTTTTGCTTCGATGTTCATAAAAACACCCTCCTTACGCGGTATAAGGAGAGTGTAACAGGCAAATCTCAAGAAACCCTCAAGGTTTGAAATTGATTTGCAGGGAAGCGGTGGCAGCCGCGCCGGCCCCCGCCCGGTTTTCCAGCCGCAGGCTGCCGCCGTGTTTCCGGCACAAAAGGCCGCTGCTGTACAGGCCCATGCCGAAGTGCGGCCCGTTTTCTTCCGACCTTGCAAAGGGCTTCGGCCCGCTTTGGAGCAGTTGGCCGGGGAAACCGGGGCCGTCGTCCGTCACAGACAGGATCAGGGTATTTTCCTCCAGGGCAAGGGCGATCTCCAGCTTTTTTCTGGCAAAACGCACCGCGTTTCCAATCAAATTTTCCGCCACGGTCAGAAAAATTCCATGGTCGATCTGCAGCGCGCCGCCGTCTGGCCCGCAAACCGTTGTATCCAGCGACGGGGCCAGCAGCCGCGCCGTCTCCTCCAGCTCCGAGCGCAGGACGGCCCAGGATACGCCGGCGGTCTTCACCGGCATCTGCTCCAGCCGCTGAATGGAGCTCATGGCCTCCACGTACCGCTCGATTCTGACCGTGTAGTTCTCCAGGCGGTCAAGGGTCTGCGGATCAGAGGGGTCCTGCCGCAGCAGCTTGACGCTGCCCTTCAAAACGGTGACGGGGTTGCGCAGGTCGTGGGCAAAGGCGGCGTTGAGCCGCTTGCGCTCCTCCGCCTGCCGCCACAGCTCCCGGTTGGTTTTCAGCAGCTCCAGCCTCATGCCCTCAAAGGCCCCGCAGATCTGTCCCAGCTCGTCGGCGGAGACGGCCGGGAGGGTGAAATCCAGGTCGTGGGCCTGGATGCGCCGGGTTCCCTCCAGCAGCAGGGCAATGGGTTCCTTCAGCTTCCAGCGGTAAAAGAGCGCCCCCGCCAGCCCCAGGCCGGTCACCGGAAACACGACCCAGCCCAGCAGCGCGATGACGTCCAGCACCCTCAGCAGCCGCAGCTGCTCCGGCGTCGGCCCGGGCAGAGACGTCATCACCCCATCCGTCCCAATGCTCACCCCGCCCAGAGGGTACTGGGACGCGGCCGCCTTGCACCCCGTCCACAACAGGCCCGCCAGCGCCAGCGCCGTCAGCAGTCCGCAAAGGGCCAGCAGAAAGAAAGCCCGCCGCAGGCTCATATTTCTCAGCCGTTCCATTTGTACCCGCACCCCCAGATTGTCTCAATATAGCTGTGGAGCGTATGGGCTCCCAGCTTGGCCCGGATTTTCCGGATGTGTTCCATGACGGTATCGCTGCTGCCCCCGCCGTCAATCCCCCACACGGCCTCATAGATCCGCTCCCGGTCGAAAACCTGTCCCGCATTCAGGGACAGCAGCTCCAGAATGTCAAATTCTCGCCGGGAAAGGGGTACGCTTTCGCCGTGGACAGTCACGGTCCGGGCGGAGTAGTCCACCGCGCAGTCCCCGAAAAAGCGCACGATTGGCGGGCTGGTCCTCCGCTGTTCCCGGCGCAGATGGGCGGCAATCCGCGCCGCCAGCTCGTCCAGGTCGAAGGGTTTTGCGATGTAATCGTCCGCCCCCGCCTGGAAGCCGGTGATTTGGTCGGCGGACTCAGTCCGGGCTGTTAAAAACAAAATGGGGCAGGCTACATGATCCCGGATGGTCTGGCAGACGGTCAGGCCATCCAAGCCCGGCATATTGACGTCCAGAAGGATTAGGTCCGGCCGCTTTTCCGCCTTTTGAATGGCCTCCCGCCCGCTGTAGGCCGTCAAGACCTCGTATTGCGGGGAAAAGTAGGCCTTTACCGTATCCACAATGCCGGGTTCGTCGTCCACGATCAACAGCGTCGGTTTCAAGCGGATTCTCCTCTCCACAGGTTTTTCTTATTTTACCACATAAATCTCAAGAAAAGCTCAAGAACCGTTTTTTTGTAAAAGACCGATCAGAAACTCTATGCGGGCCTGCCCAAAGAACGCTGATTTTCCATTGTGCAGTCTGCACAGTTTTTCTCTGAAAAAATGTGGCAGTTCCACGATTTGCCTAATATCACTTGACAAATTCGGACATCTCATGTATATATTGACTTAACAAACCAATACTGGCTTGTACCTGTATAAGTTCATGATTTGGATGAACGTTTCTACCAACTGCCTTAACAGTTGACTACAGGTTTGGGGATCAAAAACCAAACCTGTAGTCTGCTGCTGAGGCGGTTTTGCTTTTCAACTGGAATATCCGAGAGTTCATGCAACGATAAAGGAGGGCAAACCTATGAGCAAACAGGTCGGAAAAAGCGCCGTCCGCGTGGATGCCTATGAAAAAGCCACGGGCCGGGCCAAGTATGTGGACGACCTCTGTGACCGCGGCGTGCTGGTGGTGAAGGTCTGCCATTCCGCCATCGCCCACGGTTTTGTGAAGTCCATCGACACGGCGCAGGCGGAGGCCGTCCCCGGCGTGGTGAAGGTTTTGACCTGCTTCGACGTGCCCGACATCGAATTCCCCACCGCGGGCCATCCCTGGTCCACCGACCCCGGCCACCAGGATGTGGCGGACCGAAAGCTGCTGAACCAACACGTCCGCTACTACGGCGACGACATTGCGGCGGTCATCGCCGAGGATGAAGTGGCGGCGGCTCAGGCCCTCCGGGCCATCCGGGTGGAGTACGAGGAGCTCCCCTTTGTCCTGGACGCCCAGGAAGCCATGAAGGACGGCGCGCCCCAAATTCAGGAGCGGTATAAGAACAACATCCTGGCCCATTCCGACGTGCGGCGGGGCGACTATGAGACCGCCCGGCGGGAGCCGGGGCTCATCAAGGTGGAGGGCTGGTACGACACCCCCACCGTCCAGCACTGCCACATCGAGAACCACGGCTGCTTCGCCTACAAGGAGGCGGGCCGGGTGGTGGTGGTCACTTCCACCCAAATCCCCCACATCGTCCGCCGTGTGGTGGGTCAAGCGCTGGGCATCCCCTGGGGCAAGGTGCGTATTATCAAGCCTTACATTGGCGGCGGCTTCGGCAACAAGCAGGACGCCTTGTACGAGCCCCTGTGCGCCTGGTGCTCCACCCAGGTGGGGGGACGGCTGGTGAAGCTGGAGTGCAGCCGGGAGGAGACCTTTGTGTCCAACCGGGTCCGCCACGCCATCCGCACCCATATCATCTCCTACGTCCGGCCCGACGGCACTCTGGCGGCCCGGAAACTGGAGGCCTTCTCCAACCAGGGGGCCTACGCCTCCCACGGCCACGGCGTCGTGGCCAAGGGCATGAACGCCTTCCCCCAGCTCTACCCCTGCCCCAACGTGGAGTGCGACAGCTGGACGGTGTATACCAACCGCCCCTCTGCCGGGGCCATGCGGGGCTATGGCATTCCCCAGGCCATGTTTGCCGGCGAGAGCCACATTGACGACATCTGTAGGGCGATCGGTATGTCCCCCCTGGAATTCCGGCGGAAAAATCTGATGCCTGTGGGCTATGTGGACGGATTTTCCAAAAATGAGCTGTATCACGACTCCTTCAACCAGTGCATGAACAAGGGTATGGAGCTGCTGGATTACCAGCGGAAATATCAGGAGTATCAACACCAGACCGGCCCCGTCCGCCGGGGGGTGGGTTTGGCGGTATTCTGGTACAACACCGCCGTGTGGCCCATTTCCCTGGAGTCCTCCTCCTGCCGGATGGTGCTGAATCAGGACGGCTCTCTCCAGTTCCAGACCGGAGAGACGGAGATCGGGCAGGGCTGTGACACCGCCTATTCCCAGATGGTGGCGGACGCGGTGGGCATACCCCTGGAGGACGTCCATGTGGTGTCCACCCAGGACACCGACCTCACCCCCTTCGGCACGGGAGCCTACGCCTCCCGGCAGACCTACATCGGCGGGTTTTCCATTGTGCAGACCGCCGCAGTGCTCCGGGAGCGGATATTGAACATCGCCCACGAGCAGACCAGGATGCCGGTGTCCAACCTGGACTTGGTGGACGGACAGATCGTCCGCAAGAGCGACGGGCGGGTGTTGAAGTCTCTGGGGGATTTGGCCACGGAGAGCCTCTATTCTCTGGAGAACAGCCGGCACATCACCGCCGAGACCACCGCCCAGATCAAAAGCAACGCCTACTCCTTCGGCTGCTCCTTTGCCGAGGTGGAGGTGGACATCCCCATGTGCAAGGTGAAGCTGCTGCGGCTGGTGAACGTCCACGACTGCGGCACGCTCATCAATCCCGCCCTGGCGGAGGCTCAGGTCCACGGCGGTATGTCCATGGCCATCGGCTACGGCCTGAGCGAGGAGCTGAAATTTGATGAAAAGACGGGGAAGCCCTTGAACAACAATCTGCTGGACTACAAGCTGTCCACCTTCATGGACCACCCCGTTCTGGAGGCCGCCTTTGTGGAGAACCCGGAACCCACCTCCCCCTATGGCACCAAGGCCCTGGGCGAGCCTCCGGCCTGTTCCCCCGCCCCGGCCATCCGAAACGCCATCCTGAACGCCACCGGCGTCGCCATTGACAGCTGTCCCATCACCCCCCACGTCCTCTACCGGAGGTTCCGTGAGGCGGGGCTTATCCAGGAGTAAAGGAGGACCGAGCGTATGTATGACATAAAAGCCCTGTACCAGGCCAAAAGCGTGGAGGACGCCGTGGCCCTGCGGCTGGCCCATCCCGAGGCCCAGATCATCGCCGGGGGCTCCGATGTGCTGGTCCAGATGCGGGAAGGCCGGCGGGCCGGAAAAGAGCTGATCTCCATCCAGACCCTGGATGAGATCCGGGGCGTCTCCATGGACCCGGACGGGACCCTCCGGATCGGCTCTTTGACCAGCTTTTCCCATATCACCCGGGCCCCCCTGATCCAGAAGTACATCAACGTCCTCGGCGAGGCCGTGGACCAGGTGGGCGGCCCCCAGATCCGGAACATCGGCACCATCGGCGGCAACACCTGCAACGGCGTGACCTCGGCGGACTCGGCGTCCACCCTCCACGCCTGGGACGCCGTCGTCGAGCTGACCGGCCCCGGCGGCATCCGCCGCCAGCCCATTCAGGAGTTCTATCTTCGGGCGGGCGTGGTGGATATCCGGGAGGGGGAGCTCCAGACCGCCATCCTCATTCCCAGGGAGAGCTATGAGAACTGTTTCGGCAATTATATCAAGTACGCTATGCGCAGCGCCATGGATATTGCCACCCTGGGGACCTCCGTCAACGTCCGCCTGTCCGCCGATCAAAAGACCGTGGAGCGGGCCAGAGTGGCCTTTGGCGTAGCGGGCCCGGTGCCCCTGCGGGCGGTCCACGCGGAGGAGCTGGCCGCCGGACAGCCCGTCAGCCTGGAGCTGGCGGAGCGGTTTGCCCAGGCGGTGAAGGAGGACATCAACCCCCGGGATTCCTGGCGGGCGGCGAAGGACTTCCGTATTCACATCGCCGTGGAGAGCGCAAAGCGGGCGTTTATTGCGTCGGTCAGACTGGCGGGAGGTGCGCTGTGATGGAGAAGCATCAAATTCAATATCAGACGGTCCGGTTCAACCTTAACGGCAGGGATGTGGAGCGGACGGTGGACGTCCGGGCAAGTCTGACGGATATGCTGCGCAATGATTTCCGTATGACCTCGGTCAAAAAGGGCTGCGAGGTGGGGGAGTGCGGCGCCTGTACCGTGCTGATCGACGGCGAGACGTTCAACTCCTGTATCTACCTGGCCGTGTGGGCGGAGGGCAAGCGTATCCGCACCCTGGAAGGCATTCTGGGTCCCGACGGCGAGCTCAGCGACGTTCAGCGGGCCTTTGTGGAGGAGGCGGCGATTCAGTGCGGCTTCTGCACCCCCGGCTTCATCCTGACGGCGGAGGAGATTCTGGAAACGGGGAAGGAGTACACCGATGAGCAGCTCCGAAAGCTCCTCTCCGGCCACTTGTGCCGGTGCACCGGCTATGAAAACATCCTCCGGGCGGTGAAAAAGGCCATGTACCGCCGCTTGGGGAAAGAGGGACCTCAATAAACCTGCTTGGCCCTCTCCCCGCCGGAGGCGGGGAGAGGGCCGTTCATCAGACAGCCTGGAAGAAAGGAGGCTTTTTTATGCAGCAGGACTCTTTTGTGATCAGAGCGGATATCTGCTACAGCGCGGCGCCCCAGTCATTGGAGCTTTATCCCGGCGGCTGGCTGGTCTGCCTCGAGGGGCAGTCCGCCGGGGTGTTCCGCACGCTGCCGGAGCAGTATGCGGGCCTGCCTGTTCTGGATTACTCCGGCTCCCTGGTCGTGCCTGGGCTGACGGATCTGCACGTCCACGCCCCCCAGTATGCCTTCCGCGGCCAGGGGATGGATCTGGAGCTGCTGGACTGGCTGGACCGGTACACATTTCCGGAGGAGAGCAAATACGCCAGCCTGGAGTACGCCGACCGGGCTTACCGGCGCTTTGTGGAGGACGTCCGGCGGGGACCGAACACCCGGGCCTGCGTGTTTGCCACCATTCACCGGCCGGCCACCATCCGCCTGATGGATCTGCTGGAGGAATCCGGCCTGTGTACCATGGTGGGGAAGGTCAATATGGACCGCAGCTGCCCGGAGACGCTCCGGGAGGCCTCCGCCGCCGCGTCCGCCCAAGGCACAAGGGACTGGCTGGAACGGATCGAAGGCCGGTACAGCCGCACACACCCCATTTTGACGCCGCGCTTCATCCCCTCCTGCACAGATGAGCTGATGGGGGAACTGAGCAAAATTCAGCAACAGTACGGTTTACCCGTCCAGTCCCACCTGTCGGAGAGCCGGAGCGAGATCGCGTGGGTGCGGGAGCTGTGCCCTAACGCCAAAAGTTATGGTCACGCCTACCACGCATTCGGCCTCTTGGGCGGTCCGGACTGCCCCACGGTCATGGCGCACTGTGTCTATTCCGAGGGAGAGGAAGCCGCCCTTTTGAAAGCGCAAAACGTATTGGTCGCCCACTGCCCCGCGTCCAACATGAACCTGTCCTCCGGGATCGCGCCTGTCCGCCGCTTTTTGCGGGACGGCCTCTCGGTTGGCCTGGGCAGCGATGTGGCGGGAGGGACTCACACGTCTATTTTCAAGGCGATGGCGGACGCCATTCAGGTGTCAAAGCTTCGGTGGCGGCTGGTGGACGAGGCCCTTGCGCCGCTGACGGTCAGCGAGGCGTTTTATCTGGGTACATTGGGCGGCGGGGCCTTTTTTGGGAAAGTGGGTTCCTTTGCTCCCGGCTACGAGTTTGACGCCCTGGTGATTGACGATACCCGCTATACGCCCCAGGAGCGGATAGAATTGGAGACGCGCCTGGAGCGGACGGTTTATCTCTCTGACGAGCGGGATATCCGGCACAAATTTGTGCAGGGCAGAAAGCTGTTTTGACAGTTAAGGAACCTCTGAATAAGAGCCTATCCGTAAATAGACAGATGAGGTATAATGTCCACCAAAGGCGGTGGGAAAAATGGAGAAAAAGAGCTACAAGTCATGGACAATATCAGATGCGTTCTGGGAGGCGGTAAAGGAAGAGATACCAGAACGGCAGCGAGCAGAGGG
>CATLFX010000010.1 GCA_949935795.1 uncultured Oscillospiraceae bacterium | reverse complement strand
TGCTGGACAGGAACGCGGAGTAGATCAGGCAGGCCAGCACGATCACCGCCCCCTCCATGCACACGCCGATGTAGTTTTTGAGGAAGGCTTTGCCGCTGGCGGCGGTAGTCTCCCCGGCGAAGGACGCAAGGGGGAGCGGGGCCAGGGCGGTGAATAGATAGAGCCGGAAAAACCGCCCGTACACCGTCAGTAGCAGAATGAAAGACATGACGGTGATAAACAGGCTGCCCAGCAGGGACACCAGCCAGAGGGGGATGCTTTCCAGCAGGCCCAGCCCCTCAATGGCCGTCACGATCTCGCTGGGCAGGGTGGCTGCCGTGGACACCGAGCCGCCCATGCCCGCCATGACGGTGGCGACTACCCCGCCGCACACACTGAAAATGGCGGTCATGATCTCCATGCAGTTCCCCACAGAGGGAATTGCCCTGTGCAGAGATCACTTCAAACATCGGGTCCGTTCGCGTTTTGCACCATTCGCCAATCACAATCGCTGTATACAATGGAAAAATGATTTCGCTGCCCAAGTATCCCCAGAAAAGATTTACTTTCTGCAAGCTGGCAATCGCTTTCTGATATTGCAGGATAGTACAAGTAGCCTTTTCCTTGACGCTTTGTAGCTAAGGCACCCTTTTTTACAAGACGGGCAAGGTAAGTTTGGATTGTTGTCGAACTCCAGGCCATATGCTTTAGCTCACTCAATATATCCTGCAATGTTTTTGGCGGCTCATTCCAAATGATTTTCATAACCACCCATTCTGATTCCGAAATTGATATATATGTTTGCATAGCCCCTCCTTGGATTGACACGATGTAGTTTTACTATAGAGCTAAAACTACATCGTGTCAATGCTTTTTTCTGCAATATTTTTTATATTTTAAAGAGTAGGAGGACATATGGACTGTGTTTTCGCACTTTTGCCCTAAGAATAGATCAAATCTGCACGGATGATTTCCTCCATTCTGACCTTGCAGTTATTCATCAGTCCCACCCACGCCATCTGATCGCGGACCTTCAATTCCTCGGTAGCCCCCGCCACCTTTGCCATCTGCGGCATCATCCTGTCCAGCCAGTCGTTGGCGGTGTTGTTGATGTCCAGCAAATGTGCCTGGAGCTTACCAGTGGACACCAACTCCTGGTACAACTTGCGCCGGTGCTGCTTTAGATAGGTCAATCTCATGCGCCCATAGGCAGCCTCCAGCTGCCGGGCGGAAATGGTTTGTTCCATTGCTTGACCTCCTTTGAAGCGCTTCACCTATAAAACACATGCCGGGGGGAAACGGTCACAAATTTTCAGAAAAAATTTTTGCGGCCATTTTGTGCGCCATACGGACCGTGGGGCGGTCTGCACAGTAGCCGTTAAATCCCGCAAAAAGGGAGATGCCTGCCCGCGCTCCAAGGAGGGCGGGCAGACATCCAGCGTGGAACTATTCCGCTATTAAGCCAGATAGGATTTTATATCATTGTTCCTCCCCATATTCGCAGATTATGGCAGCAATCTGGTCAAATATCTCCCGGTCGGTATGATAGCTGAATGTGCCGTATGGCCGATCCCACACATCGACATAAACCTCGCAATCCTTGCCCACATTGTAGAGTATGACATTTACGACGATTGCGTTGTCTTTTATCAGATCCAGAACAATTGAGCCCTCAAGCCCCTCCACAGACACCGATGTATTTTGGGGTAAAAAAGGGATATATGCGCACGCCCTCCGGTAACTCCTGGGACAGTTCTTCCTGAGAAATGCTACGATTCTGAGCGCGGCAATGGTCGTAGAACCTGTTTCGGGCAATGGTGAACAACCAGGCGCGGATGTCCTTGGAGCCGTCGAATTTCTTAAACGCCTAGAGCGCCTTGAAAAACGTTTCCTGGGTAATCTCCTCCGCCAGCGGTCCGTCCTGGGTCAGCCCCAGGGTGAAACGGTACACGTCCTGGAAATACCGCTGGTAGGCATCCTCAAATTCCATGGCCGTTCACCTCCTTCTGCCATATTAACGTACAAGAGGGGAAAACGTTACAGACTTTTTTCATATTTTTATAACAGAATAACAGTCCAGGTTCAATCGTGCTGCCCAAATCAATACGCTTCACCATGATAGTCCAAATCATACCAGCTCCAGTCCACCAGTGGGGTGCCTTCTTTTATTGTGGTCAAGTCCCATTCTTTTCGATAAACTACCACCATTTGTCCGTCGATCAAGTCTTCTACTGTGGCCAGCTGCGTATTATCATCCTCCGGGTAGTGGGTTTCAATTCTGCGCAGCAGGGTCAGTTCCCCATCGAGCCAGCGGTAGATCGTGTGAACGCCGGATACCGCGCTATTGCGGGCCCAGCCGGTCACGACCTGCCGTTCAGCATCAAATACAGGCTGCGAAACCTCGATTAAAGGCGCGTAGTATTCAAATTGCCCCTGCTCCTCGTCCCAAAGCCACCAGCGCCAGTAATTGGGCTGGTTCCCTGCGCAGTAGAGATACCCAAAGTCCTGAACGCCATCGAAGTTCGCATCCGCCGCATGGTGAAACTCCGGCGCGACGCCCATCATAAATTCCTCCGAATATGTCTGGATGGGTCGCTCCATTTTCGCCGGGTCCCAAACAGAAAATGTGATGTCCCGGGCGCCGAACTCGTCTTTGCGTTCCTCCGCCAGCTCCGCCGTCACCAGCAATGTCCCCAGCCTGCCGCTGGTGCTCACCAGGAAGGCGTCGTGGGTGTCATCTATAGGCTGCTGTTGGAAAAGGTCATAGAGTCCGCCCGGCTCTCCGTGATAGTCCAAATCGTGCCACACCATTTGCGCGTCCAGCCATCCGCTGGATACCGAAGAGAAATCCTCATGATAGATCTCCGCCAGTTCACCGGCAACACGATCCCGGACAGACATCCGTACAGTCTCACTCTGGCCTGCCTGATAAATTTCGATCTGCCGCATACAGACCAGGTGGTTCCAGTCATCCCACTGGTGAAAGGTATGAAGTCCTGTGCCCCCGGCACTGCTGGAGGCAAATCCGTAGATCGTTTTTGTCTCTTCATCCAAATCGGGAACAGCGATCTCATCGTATTCTGGAACGCCCTTAAACCGGCTGTGTTTCTCGTTCCAGAGCCAAAGGTGATCGTAATATACCTGATTCCCCTGGATATAGGTGCAGGTAAGATCCCTGTAGCCGTCGAAGTTGGCGTCTACCGTATAGCAGTTCGGGCGGAGATCTGCCCCTGTTGTCAAGGTCTGCAGAGGTTCGTCCATAGAGGCGGGGTCCCATACAAAAAAACGCACCGTGAACCTGTGATCCTCCGCCGGCGTCCGCTCCAGCTCAGTGGTCACCAGCAGCTTCCCAAGCCGGCCTCCAGTGTCTACCAGAAAAGCGTCGTGGTCATCATCGACGAGCTGTTCTATCAGCACTCGTTCCGGTGTTTTCGCCGTCCCTTCCGGCAATTTCATGGGAATATGAAATCTTGGTCCATAGATGAATAGGGCGACAGTAATTGCTTGCTGTTCCTCGTTGATACAGACATACGCATATTCGGAGTCCAATTCATCAAGATTCAGATTCCCGCTGTATTCCGGCACGCCGCAGGGAAATAAGAGCGGGCCGAACCGCTCATACACCTTTGCCGCCCCCTTTTGAAGCATATTTCGGCGGTACTCCACCACAAAGGTGCGGCGGGTCTGCGGCTCTGTCCCCTCAGCATATTCGTACCAGCCGCCGTACATCCCCAGGCCAAACAGCAGTACCGGCGCCGCAAGCAGTCCCACAAACATTATGGCGGATACGGCGAGAGTTCTTTTTCCAGTGTTTTCACGGCCTGCCCACCTGCATAAACGGACAAAGGCCCAGATGCCAGCAATCAGCACGTCCAGTACAAAAACGTTTATTCCAGCTACCACAAATTTGATATCGAAGCAAAACAGAACTGTAAATATGGACAGTCCAGTTAAGAGAACGCGCCACGATAGTTTCAAAGCCTTTTCTTTGCTCATTACGAGGTTGCCTCCACAGTCGTTTCCGCATCCAAGTACCACAGGATCTCATCTTTTGTAAAGCACTCGCTGCTTTCTGAAAAGCAGCTTATCTCATCAGCCTGTGAGATATTGAAGCCCGCCAATATTTGATGATAGGCCGCTTCGTCGATCTCTCCTCCTTTAGCGGAATATTCAATCGTTCCGGTGCCAGTCCACTGGCCGCCTTCATCATAGACTGCGTTATAAGTAAACTCCAGGTCTGGTATCGAATCATCTGTTAGTGTTTCCGGATGCTGGTCCATCTGATAATATGCGCTGGCATAGCTCCCCTCGTCCCCGCCGCCATTCCACCTGCAAAATGCCAATATAACGCCACAGCATTCACAGTAGGACATTTCCACAGTGGTCATAGAGTCAACTAAACAGGCAATGGAATCGTCCTTTATCGCGTAGATAGAGTATCTATCATAGCTCCTATCGAGAACCACCAGCTCTGGAATAGTGTCGTTATCCAAATATATCAGCGAGAACACAGCGCCTTCCATATCGCTGTCAATGATTATGGAGGAATATGCCTGGATGAACTGTTGGACTTCCACCGGGCGATCCTGCTCCGGTCTATCATTTCTTCTGCTATCTACCTGGCAGGCGCAAAGTACCAGGAAGAAAATTGTCAGGAGCACTATCCTCAAAGCTGCTGATCTCATGGCAAGACTCCTCCGATGCTGTTTGTGCTCAGCTTACCATATCTGCCGCCGTATTTCCACCAGCCCTGTCAAAAAAATATATGACCCTGTTCCCTTCCACACAGCCCTCTAAAAAACAGCAAGGCCAAGAACTCTTATGCTCTGGGCCATTGATTTATATAGGGTCCTCACACCACCGGCATGAGGACCCTTTTCGCTTTACTTCGATTATTTAGGATTACGGGATGGTGGTATGTCCCTGAAAAACTCATAAAAACTTGTGTTGAATACCTTTGCAGCCCAACCGCGTCATTCATTTCGTTGCCTAGCAGTTTTGACATAACACTCACCAAAATCATTTTTTCAATGCTCCGCGCCGCGCCGCCACCCCAGCCAGCACAGGACAGTCAGTACCAGCGCCAGGAGCAGGTACAGCAGGAGGCCGGATTGCAGTATGTTGAGGCGCGCGCCCAACAGGTTCGTCAGCAGGAGGCTGTTCAGCCCCCGCTCGTCCACCAGGTTGGCGGGCATGAACTCCCACCACCCCTCCTGGGTTCGATCCAGTATCATGGCCCCGATCATCACACCCACCGACGCCGCCATGGCGGTCACACCGCTCCCGCTCCAGACGGACACCAGCGCCGTCACCGCCCCGCACACCAGGGCGTAGGCCAGCAGAAGCCCCAGCAGGATCAAGATCCCCTGCCCCATGGTGAGGGGCAGGCCGCTGCCCCACAGCCACGGCGAGAGCTGGATGGCCCCATCGTACCCATAGGGGCCGTAAAAAAGCAGGTTTGCCAGTCCGCCCGACGCCACAACCAGCAGGGCCGCTCCCACCGCCGACACCGCCCCAGCCAGGGCCTTCGCCAGATACAGGCACCGCCTCCCCCGCGGGCTGCTGAAAATCAGCGCCCCGGCCCGGGTGCGGCGCTCCTGGGCGTACAGGTCACACAGGCACAGCCCCACCAGCAGGGGCAGGAACGGCTCCAGCCCGGCGCTACCCAGCATATTCATCAGCATCCTGGGGCCCAGCACGGGCTGGTAGACGTAGGGCTTTTCCACCCGCGCTTCCATGGCCCGCCAGTAGGCGGCGTCCTCCGCCGTCAGCCGCTGCCAGGATTGCTCCCGGCCATTTTGGCGGGCGGTATAATAATGCTCCGCCGTGCCGTCCAGCCATTCGCTGAACTCGATATAGAAATCGCAATAGCTGGGGTCGATCAGGTAAAAATAGCCATCCTTCTCAAAGCGCTCTCGATCCAAAGGGATGGTCTCCCGGGCGGTTCGGAAAAACGCCTCGTCCATGGGCTGGCCGCCGAGGGCCCGTGCCCCCTCCACCCGGAGGCGGTACTGCTCCCCGGCGGTGAGGAATCGGGTAATCTCCTGCCCATCAGCGTCCGTGACGGTGAAGGTGGCGCCGCCGGAGCGGAAAAAAGGCTGCGCCGTGATCCACACAAAGGCCGCGCAGAACACCAGCACCGCCGCCCAGGTCATGGGCCGCGTCCAGATCTTTTTCAGCTCGTAACCGAACAGCGTCCCAAAATTTTTCATGTTCATCCTCCCATCAGGCACCGCTGACGGCCTTTCTCCGCCAACCCAGCCAGCACAGCGCCGACAGCGCCGCCGACACCGCCAGATACACCAGCATCCCGGCCTGGATCAGGTTGAGCGGGAGGCCGAAAAAGTATTTCAGCGGTTTGGCGGTCAGCGCGGCGGCGCTCACCAGCCCCATGGGCAGATAGTTCAGCGCCTCGGTCACAACCGGCAGCCTCAAAAATGCGTCCAGGGCCGACAGCATCTGAACCAGCAGCATCTGCCCCCCCACCAGCGCCGCCCCCACCGCCAGCGCAGCCACGCCGCTCCCGCTCCACATAGACACCACCGAGATCAGCGCCCCGCACAGCAAGGCGTACACCAGGAGCATCCCCGTCTGGATGAGGATGCCCTGCCACGCGGTGATGGGGAAGGAGCAGTTGAGCATATAGCGGCACAGCTGGATGGCCGCGCCCCAGCCCCACGTCCCATATCGAATCAGGCTGGAACCGATCACCGCCGCCACGGCCATGGCCGCCGCCAGCGTGGAGGTCACGCCCCCGGCCAGAATTTTCGCCAGGAACAGGCACTTCCGCCCCTGCCTGCTGGTGAAGATCTGGGGATAGGTGCGGGCGCGGCGCTCCTGGGAGAACAGGTCGCACACGCACAGCGCCACCAGCACAGGGATGAAGATGCCCATGGTGCCCAGTACGTCGAACAGGCGGTTGGGAGCGTCGGTGGGTTCGTAGATAAAGGGCTGCTGAATCTGCTCCTCCAGTCGCTCCCAATAGCTGATCTCCTCCTCCGTGAGATAATTCCCCCAGGAGCGCTCCATGTTCTCTCGGAACATATCCAAACGGTGGAGATAGTGGTCCTTAATGCCCAACAGCTGATAAGCGCCCAGGTAAGTGGGATCGACCAGCTGAAAATAGGCGTAGGCCCCTGTCAAATTGGTGTCCAGCTCAGTGGAGGCCAGCTTGGTGCGGATATCCTGCGCCCGCTGGAAAAATTCCTCGTCTATCACCTGGCCGCTGAGCAGCCGGGGGGCTTCTATCGAAACCCGATCCTGTTCCTCCACCGTGACCTGGCGGCTGATGGTCTGCCCATCGGCCATCACAACGGTGAAGGTATTATCATAGTGGTAAAATGGAATGGGCGCATAGTACACCATACCTGCGGAAAATATCAGCACCGCGACCCAGGTCATGGGCCGCTTCCAGAGCTTTTTCATCTCGTACCCGAACAGGGTCCCCAGGTTTTTCATTCCGTTTCCCCTCCGAACTCCTCCATGTAGAGCTGCTCCAGATCGGTGCGGGACTTGTCCCAGGGCTCGTCCAGGATGATCTTCCCGTCGGACATCATCAGCATATGGTCGGCGATCTTCTCCACGTCGGACACGATATGGGTGGACAGCAACACAATGGTGTCCTGACCCAGCCCCGCGATGAGATTGCGGAACTTCACCCGCTCCTTGGGGTCTAACCCCGCCGTAGGTTCGTCCACCACCAGCAGCCGGGGGTCGTTGAGCAGGGCCTGGGCGATGCCCAGCCGCTGCTTCATGCCGCCGGAGTAGGTCTTGATCTTCTTTTTGCCCACGTCAGCCAAGGACACCAGCTCCAGCAGCTCCGCCGCCTTTCGCTTGGCGTGGGGCCGGGACAGCCCCTTCAGCGCCGCCAGATAGAGCAGGAAGTCCAGCCCCGTGAAGTCGGGGTAGTAGCCGAAGTCCTGGGGCAGGTAGCCCAGCACCGCCCGGTAGTCCTCGCTGGACACGTCCACCCCGTCCAGGGCCACGGAGCCCGCCGTGGGCTTCAAAATGCCGCACAGCATCCGCATCAGGGTGGTCTTACCCGCCCCGTTGGCACCCAAAAGGCCGTTGATACCCTCGGTGAGCCGCAGGGACACCCCGTCCACCGCCATCTTGTCCTTGTACCGCTTCGTCAGCTCCCGCACCGTCAGCTCCATTGCGGTCCCCTTCCTTTCATGTTCATGATGATCTCCGCTCCGGCGGCAAAGGCCGACACCGCCAGCGCCAGCCCCCACAGGGGCAGGCCCTCCGGCTGGTACAGGGCGGGCAGGCGGTACACGGACAGCGTGCCCATCGCGCTCACCAGCGCCGCCCCGCCGCCGCAGGCCAGCAGGCCCTCCCGGCCCCGGAAGCGCCGGGTCAGCTCCATCCCAAGGGCGGCGGTGCACAGGTAGGGGGTGAGCAGATAGGCTCCCGCCGCCCGGACCATCCCCAGACCGTCCCAGACGGCCAGCGCCGGGGTCAGCGCCCCCAGCAGGGCCAGGTGGAACAGCCCCAGCGCCAGCATACGGGCCAGCAGTACGCTGGCCTGGGGCACCCGGCAGGCCAGCTCCAGCTCCTCCATCTGATAAAACCGGGCCCGGCCGCTTTCCGACACCGCCAGCAGGGCCAGGAATGGCGTCAAGGCGGCGGCGCAGGACAGGCCCATAGACAGATGGGGCTGGGCGGCTGCCCACAGGATGGCCCCGAACAGTCCCAAAGACAGCGCCCAT
Organism: uncultured Oscillospiraceae bacterium; assembly: GCA_949935795.1. Lineage (GTDB taxonomy): Bacteria > Bacillota > Clostridia > Oscillospirales > Oscillospiraceae > Enterenecus. Next base: position 58,397 of record CATLFX010000010.1, on the reverse strand, counting down.
GTCCACCAGCGGATGTACCCCGCCTGGACCGCCGCCAGCTCCCAGCGGCCCAGCTCCCGGCGGCGGTGCTGCTTTAGAAAGGCGGCTTTTTCAAGCGGTTCCGGGGCGCGGTATGCCTCAGCCAATGCCTGCTTTAGTTTTCTATCCATCTGTGTCCCTCCGTTCATTCCAGAGTTTTTTCTTGGTAACCCTGCCGGATGGCGGGGTTACCGTCATGACAACGCTTCCCTCAACGTTTTCAGAATCCCGTTCAGCCGCCGCCGCAGGGCAAACCGGGACTGCCCGTACAGCCTGGACAGCACCGCCATGGGCACCCCGTTGACGCACCGCAGGAGGACCAGCTCCCGGTCCTCTGGCGGCAGCTTGTCCAGCTCGGCCCGCAGGGCGATGGACAGGAGCAAGTCCCCCTCCCTGTCCGGCACATCCTCCGGGAGGGGCAGGGGCGCGGGGCGGCAGGACTCGTCGGCGCACAGATGCCGCGCCACAGTGTAGAGGTAGTGCAGGAGTTGGTTCCGGTCCCGGTAGGTGTCGCTGGCGAACCAGCGCAGGAAGGTCTCCTGGGTCACGTCCTCCGCCCGCTCCCGGTTTTTGAGGCGGAAATAGCAATAGCGGTAGATTTTATCGTACTGTTCCTCAAGGTCGATGGCCACGGAGATCCCCCCTTTCGCGGCACTCACTGTGTATAACGGCTGGGACGGCAAAATGTGCGGGTGTTGAGAAAATTTTTTATCAGGATGTCCAGGATACAAAAACACTCCGCCGCATCCCATAGAGAGCACCATCATCGCCGTTGCCGTGAATTTTTTCGTTGCCATTTGTTTTGCCTCCGATCCGTCTGATCATAGTTTACCTCATTTCTTCATCGAAGGCAAAACCTCAGTTGTCCGTACATAGGGGTCTCTAAAACCCTTGTGTACTTTTTTCGGCGTTTTCTAAAACCCCGCCTGTCCGATCTTATGGGTACAGTTTAATATAAATCCCTGTCCCCGGCAGAAGTGCGCCCGCAAAGCCGCATATAGCAAGGCTTTTTTCGCCCCTACTGCGTAACATGAGGGCATAAAAAAAGCGGCGTTCCTGTTCTCCCGTGCTGGGATAGAGAAACGCCGCGTATGCGTCGTATTCAGTTTTCATTTATTCTTTCTCAATGCTGTGTGCTGGTATTTGGGCTTGCAGGGTTCCGGGCGGCATATCAAAGCTCTTTCCCTCAAAAGTAGTAAATTCAGCTTGAAATCCTGCTTATATGCCCGTAAATCAAGGCTTTTTTGAGATAATCAACCATTTTCTTTTAATAGTTTGGCACATTTTGGACCCGCCGTCAAGTGTCAGATGCTCGACAAAAAAGAACGCTGGAGTATAAGAAAGTGCCGGCGGCAAAAGCACCGGGGGAGGAAAGTATCGAAGAAAGACCGGAGATGGTGGAGCAGCGGGAAGAGCCGCTTCACTGGGAAATGGGTTCTGTGCTGTCTGCCAGAGGCAAAGGTTATCCAGTTTTTCAACACTGAAAGAGGCTTGGCCGTCACATTTACCGGGAACATTTGTCCTGTTATAGCATTTATAACTGGATATGATACTGGTGACTTCTGTTCCGTACTTCCTGCGATATCTGTACCCGGAAGTCGTCAACATCAGACAGGCCCCACAGCAACCGCAATAGACATTTCCCACCAAAAGGGACTGTCACCTGGTGGTCAGCGGCACATCCCTTTGCTGGACTTTCCGGGCGTTTGCAATCTCCTGTGCCCGCAAAAACAATTCCACGAATGGAATTATCGCCTTTACCATAGTAATCCTGTAGGGCCTCCAGTGAACGCCTGGAGCCTCCAGTACCCACAGTGCCAACAGGGTATCAAATGAGCCCGGTTTCCAGATTTCCTGCATGGTAGAGGGACAACGAGGAATAAAGGAGCGTGTGCAGGTGTCAGGGCTGTTCCTGATTGTAAAATTGTGTATATTCTCTCGCATCACTGCTGTATCAGCCATCCTGCGGACAATGCCGAAGCCGTCGGACAGATCTGGCTGGCAAACTGTTTACGGTATCTTACCCACTGGCCGGAGTTGTTTACACGGCAATCCTATGCGCGCCGTTGGTATTAGCCCTCGGTTATGCGGCTTCCAATGTGCCATCGTCCCGCCATTTGACAAATCGGGCGTACACAGACTGCCAGGGGCCATACGCCTCCGGCAGTTCTCGCCACTGTGCTCCGCTGCGGGCAATCCAAAGCATCCCATTGAGCATTTTTCTATCTTCTTTCCGAGGACGGCCCCGCTGCCCTGTCCTTTCTGGCGGAAGTATCCCTTTCACGCGTTCCCATTGTTCTTTTGTCAATTCATACCGTTTCATGTGCCTATTTTCGCACTTACGCATGACTTGTGCAATATTTATTTTTCAAGCAAACCCTAGCATTTTATAAAGTTAGAAAATAGAAGTAGCGAAAAGCGGAGAGATGTGACAAACCACTGTCGGATGATGAAAAGTGAACCATAAATATATCGTGACATTAACGGACGAAGAACGAGAAGAACTGGAAGCGCTGGTCCAAAAAGGGAAGGCACAGGGATATCGGATCAAACATGCGCAAATACTACGGACTTTTGCTTTACGCAGATATGCCTTAATCTTTGACCACATTTTTTCTGTCGGGTTGAAATCCAGGCTGTAAGGCGGCAAATAAAGGTATCGAATCCCGGATGCGTCCAAGACCAGTTTTACCGCCTTCGCATGATGGGAACGCATGTTGTCCATAATGATGATATCATCGCTGGACAAGCTTGGGAGCAAAGTCTCCTTCAGATACTCCGCAAAACGTTCCGCAGTCGTCCCGCTTGCTCCTGACATCGGGGACGCTCCTGTTCCGAAGCATGGAGAGACTTCTTTTTTTAACATATCCCACCTTTACCTCCGCTCTGCGGACGGTTTCATCACTTACCGGCAGTTGGAATCCCTCACGTATCTCATGGACCGTGATATCTGGTTGTGCCCGTATCATCTGGTCGATATTCTGCAGGTTTGTCTGGCTCAGGGCAGACCTGCGCCCGCGCTGGGATACCCTCGTTTCTACCGTGCCGGTCTCTCGCATCCTTTTTTCCAAGCGGTAGACCGTGCCGGTCTTCACCCCAAAACACTCAGTTGCTTCCTTTGCGTTATGTGTTTTATTCCATGCCTTTATGAGCAGTTTTCGTGCCTCATTGTGCAGCATTACAATCGCATCTTGACTCTATTTTAAGCCCTCTGTCAAATGAATGCGATATTTTTAAGGATTGCTATAGTTCTGGGATTTTGTGAACGCAGAGTCTGTATGTATGCCCTCATAAGAAAGCAGCGTCCTCTTCTTTTGCAGGCCTCCCGCATACCCGATCAAGCTCCCGCTGGCGCCGATGACCCGGTGGCAGGGAATGATAATGGAAATTGGATTATGGCCCACCGCTCCGCCCACCGCCTGAGCGGACATATGAGGCAGGCCGCGCTCCGCTGCCAAGTTTCTGGCGATCTCCCCGTAGGTTGTCGTTTCACCATAGGGAATCTTCCGCAAGAGCTCCCATACGGAAAGCTGGAAGGAAGAGCCGATCATATGAACGGGCGGCATAAAATCTGGCTCCTGCCTGGAGAAATAAATGTCCAGCCACCGCGCCGTCTCTGAAAAGAACGGCGTTTCCCCCGGTTCGTGTTCCTTGTCCAAATTGAGCGCATAGTATTTTCCACCTTTGAACCACAGACCGGTTAAACCGATATCGTCACAGGCCAAAAGAATTTCTCCCACCGGGGTTTGGTAAGTGCAGGTGTACTGCATCGTGCGACTCCCCCTCAAACCGTAAATTGACCATGCACAGCCGCATCGGAGCCCTGCCGCTCCACCAGGCCGCCGCGCGGCTGTGGATATCCTTGAGCGGACAGCCCGGCCCAACCAGAATGAGCCTACAAGACTTGCTGGATTGGGCAGGGCTATTTTATACCATAAGCCGTAGCAGCGCAAGACTTTTTATCCACCATCCTGAAGCGGTGCTTTGCTTTGCCCACAGCTCACAGAAGCTGACCACACGGCGCGTCAGCATCCAATTGAAATCAGAAAACATGGCGGGCTGTGCTTAATCCACAAGAAGGAACGACGGGTTTGCCGTTACATACAGCAAGATCACAAACAGGACAAAATCGTTGAAAAGAAAATTTATTTTGCCCTTTACATTATCACGCTATTGTGGTAGCATGATAAAGCGATTGCGGGGAACGCGTCAATTTCCCCCCGAAACCATTTTGAAAAGAGGAACAATTTAAATGAAAAAGAGACTGCTTGTGATGCTTTTGGCCCTTGCCATGGGCCTGACCCTTGCCGCCTGCTCCGGCGGCGAAGACAAAAAACCGGATTCCAGCAGTTCCGCTCCAACTGCCAGTCCCAGCGCCGGCGGGGAAAGCGCCGCTCCCGCCGAAAGCGCCCCCGCCGGGGACGAGAGCGACCTGGCCTACGTCAAGGACAAGGGCACCCTGGTGGTGGGCATCACCAACTTTGAGCCCATGGACTATCAGGACGCAAACGGCCAGTGGATCGGCTTTGACGCCGACATGGCCAAAGCTTTCGCCGCCAGCCTGGGCGTGGAGGTGGAGTTCTCCGAGATCACCTGGGACTACAAGGTGTTCGAGCTGGAGGCCAAAAACATCGACTGCGTGTGGAACGGCATGACCCTCAACGACGAGGTCATGGCGGCCATGGGCACCTCCGTCCCCTACTGCCAAAACGCTCAGGTGCTGGTGGTGCCCGCCGACAAAGCCGGTGACTTTGAGAACCTCACCTCTCTGGAGGGCCTGAATGTGGCCGTTGAGTCCGGCTCCGCCGGGGAGGATGCCGCCGAGGCTCTGGGCGCCGCCACCATCCCTGTGCAAAAGCAGGCGGACACCCTGCTGGAGGTTTCCGCCGGCACCTCCGACGCCGCCGTCATCGACCTGCTCATGGCCGGCGCTATGATCGGCGAGGGCACCAGCTACGACAACCTTACTTATGTGCTGAACCTGAACACCGTCCAGGGCCTGGAGTCGGAGAATTACGGCGTGGGCTTCCGCCCCGGCTCCGACCTGGTGGAGGCGTTCAACGACTTCTGGGCGGCCAGTGTGGCTGACGGCACGGCCAAAACCACCGCCGAGACCTATGGCGTACAGGAGTCCGTGATTCTGGATTAACGGCGATTTCCCGTAGAGAGAAGTGAGAGGACAAGCCTATGTTTTTTGCTTCCGCCGAATTTCAAACTGTCTTTGCCGCCTTGAATACCGGATTTGTGCGCACCCTCAAGCTCTTCTTTATCACGCTGGCGGGGGCGATTCCGCTGGGGCTGGTGATCTCCTTCGGCTCCATGAGCCGGTTCCCGCCCCTGCGCTGGCTGACCCGCCTGGTGATCTGGGCCGTCCGGGGCACGCCGCTGGTACTGCAAATCATCGCGCTCTATTACGTGCCCCCTCTGATGAAGCTGTTTTCCTGGGGCAGCGGTGAGAGCGGCCGGTTTACGGCGGTGGCAGTGGCCTTTGTCCTGAACTATGCCTGCTATTTTTCCGAGATCTACCGCGGCGGCATCCAGGGGGTGCCCGCCGGGCAGCAGGAAGCGGGACTGGTGCTGGGCATGACCCGGCGGCAGATCTTCTTTCAGGTCACGCTGCTCCAGATGATCAAACGCATCGTCCCGCCCATGTCCAACGAGATCATCACGCTGGTGAAGGACACCTCTCTGGCCCGCGTCATCGCGCTCCAGGAGATCATCTGGATGGGAGAGTCCTTCTTGAAGGGCAACCAGGGCTATGCGGGGCTGGTGTGGCCGCTGTTCTTTACGGCGGTCTATTACCTGGCGTTCAGCGGCCTGACCACCATACTGCTGAACCGGCTGGAAAAGAAGCTGGAATTCTTCCGCTGAGGGGGTGCGCGGACCATGGCGCTTTTAGAAGTACATCAAATTGAAAAGCATTTCGGCGCGACCCAGGTGCTGAAGGACGTCAGCTTTGAGCTGGAGCAGGGCCAGGCCCTGGCCATCATCGGCTCTTCCGGGTCGGGCAAGACCACCCTGCTGCGCTGCCTGAATTTTTTGGAGACCCCGGACCAGGGGACCATCAAGGTGGCCGGGGAAACCCTGTTTGACGCAGAAATCCCCGCCGCCCGCTCTGAGGCGGCCATCCGCAAAAAGCGGCTCCACTTTGGCCTGGTGTTCCAGTCCTTTAACCTGTTTCCCCAGTACACGGCGCTGGAAAACGTGACCCTGGCGGGAAAGCTGCTGGCCAAGGAGCGGGCGGACTACAAGGCCGGAAAAAAGCAGATTCTCGCTGAGATTGAGGCTCAGGGCCGGGAGCTGCTGGCCCAAATGGGGCTGAGCGACCGGGAAAAGCACTATCCCCACCAGCTCTCCGGCGGTCAGCAGCAGCGGGTGGCCATCGCCCGGGCTCTGGCCCTCCGCCCGGATATTTTGTGCTTTGACGAGCCCACCTCTGCCCTGGACCCGGAGCTCACCGGCGAGGTTCTGCGAGTCATCCGCGCCCTGGCCGACCAGAGGACCACCATGGTCATCGTGACCCACGAGATGGCCTTTGCCCGGGACGTGGCGGACCAGGTCATTTTCATGGACGGCGGGCTGATCGTGGAACAGGGCCCCGCCCGCGCGGTCATTGAGCACCCCCGGGAGGACCGCACCAGGCAGTTTCTCTCCCGATATGCGAAAAATTGAAAAATAATTGGAAAATAGTATAAACCAAAACTGGGAATCATCCGATAATACCAATATAGCGGCCACAATATCAATGATTTATTGGGGAGGTACCAGATGGCAAAAAAGATGGACGGAAAAGCCGGCAGCAAGAAGAAAGTTCCAGCGAGAGCAGCTGCGGCGAAGGCTAAGGTTTCTGGAAAAAGCGAGGTAAACGAGGTGATTGAGAAAATCGAGGCAAATGCACCCGAAGCAATCCCTGCGGAAGCGGTAAAGGAAGAGGCTCCCAAGACGGAGACTGTGCAGGCCGCCAAGGAAGCCGCCCCCGAGGCGGAGGCGGCGGAGACTGCCGGGGAGACTGCTCCCAAGGGGGAGGCCGAGGAGACCGCCGGGGAGACCGCGCCCGAGGCGGAGGCCGAGGAGGCCGCCGGAGAGGCCGCGCCCGAGGTGGAGACCGCCGAGGAAGCGGTGGAAGAGATTGATGCGGGTTCCAGGAGAAGCGTCGCCTTTATCGGGTCGGAGTGCTATCCCTTTGTCAAGACCGGCGGTCTGGGCGACGTCATGTACGCGCTTCCCAAGGCGCTGGTGAAGCAGAACTGCGATGTGAAGGTCATTCTTCCCCGGTACAAGTGCATCCCCTGGGAGTACCAGGAGAAAATGGTGTACCGGGGCTCCTTTGAAATGGACCTCTGCGCGGACGGACGGTCCTTTTACGTGGGCATCATGGAATATGTCTGGGACGGCGTGGTGTATGATTTCATTGACAATGAGGAATTCTTCAGCAATGGAAATCCGTATACCAATCTCATTGACGATATTCCGAAGTACTGCTATTTCGCCAAGGCGGCCCTGGCGGCGCTGAACTATATGGATTGGATTCCCAATATCATCCACTGCCATGACTGGCAGGCCGCCCTGGTCCCCGTCTATTTGAGGACTCAGTTTGCCAACACAAAGCTGACCACCGCAAAGACCATCCTCACCATCCACAATCTTCGGTTCCAGGGGATTTACGATATCCCCACGGTCCGCTATTGGTCCGGCCTGCCGGATCATGTCTTTAACATGGGCGCGCTGAAGGTGGGCGACCGGGACGCCAATATGCTGAAGGGCGGCTTGACCTACTCGAATGTCATCACGACGGTGAGCCAGACCTACGCGGGCGAGATCCAGAGCCCGTACTACGGCGAGACCCTGGACGGCCATCTGCGGTATCATTCCGGCAAACTGCGGGGCATTGTGAACGGTATCGACTACGATATTTGGGATCCCGAAGCCGACGCCATGCTGTACGCGAATTATGGCATTGCCGATGCGCTTGAGAAGAAAAAGGAAAACAAGCGCCAGCTTCAGGAAGAACTGGGCCTGGTCCAGGATGACCACAAATTTGTGATTGGCCTGATCTCCCGGCTGACCGACCAGAAGGGGCTGGACCTGCTCAACGCCATCATCCCGCAGATCATGGACGAGCACACCCAGATCGTGGTGCTGGGCACCGGAGACCGGGTGTATGAGGACTCCTTCCGGTATTACGAAGGCGCGTACAAGGGGAATGTGTGTTCCAACATCATGTACGATGAGACGCGCGCCCACCGGATCTACGCGGGCGCGGACGCCCTGCTGGTTCCCTCTCAGTTCGAGCCCTGCGGGTTGACCCAATTGATCGCAATGCACTACGGCACGATACCCATCGTCCGGGAAACCGGCGGGCTGAAGGATACGGTGGAACCGTACAACATGTATTCCAACACGGGGAACGGGTTTACCTTTGACCGCTACGATGCCGGCCTGCTGCTGGACGCCATCAACAGGGCCAAGACGCTCTATTTCGTCGACCGGGTGTACTGGGATGAAATGGTGCGGCGGGATATGGAGAAAGACCTGTCCTGGGAGAATTCCGCAAAGCAGTATAAGGACCTGTATTTGGAACTGACCTGGTAACCGGGAGTGGTTCCCTCGAAATTGGCAGAGGCGCTGGAGAACAGTTTTCTAAACTGTCTCCAGCGCCTTCCTTTTGTGAAAAAAGACCCGCCGGCTATTTCAGAACGTAAGCGATAAGGTTGTCAACGCCGGAGCAATTTTGTAGTTTTTCGCCGGACAGGAAATGTCGAAAAATGACATTCCATTTCGGCGACAATCGACATTTTCTGCTTGGCGCTGACATTCGGTGACTACCTAATAATTTTGCGCTTTTTGTCTTGTTCTTTATCAGGCACCACTAGAGAGAGGGCTCTTTATTCCTTTTCTTTAAAAAGAAAAGGAATAAAGAAGAAACCTTTAACAGCGAAACTTCATTTCGCTTTATCATATGGCAAAATGTGCGTCACAGGGCGGCAATTTTTCGATTACTACCCTGGCTGTAGCGGTCTAAAGCTCTTTTTGGCTACTTTTTCTTTTAAAAAAGTCACATGATTTCTCCATCGCGTTCCGTCGCCGGGCAGAAATGCGCCACAGACCACACTGTCCATCAGCGGTCTAAAGCTCTTTTTGGTTACTTTTTCTCTCGAGAAAAAGTAACTAGTCCTTCATCAGCAGGTACAAAACCGCCTTTTGGGCGTGGAGCCGGTTCTCCGCCTCCTCGAAAATCTCATCGGCGTGAGCCTCAAAAACTTCGGCGCTGATCTCCTCTCCCTTGTGGGCGGGGAGACAGTGCTGAACCATACAGCCGGGGTGGGTGAGCTTCATCAATCCCTCGTCAATGCAGTAGCCCGCGAAGGCTTTCGCCCGGATGGCCCGCTCCTCCTCCTGGCCCATGGAGGCCCAGACGTCGGTGATGACCACGTCGGCATTCACCACGGCGTCCGCGGGGGCCCGGACCAGCTCAAATTTGCGGTCCGTCACGGTTTTGGCGAAGTCCAGCACCGCCGGGTCCGGATCGTACCCCTCCGGACAGGCCACGGACACGTCCATGCCGCACTTCAGGCCGCCCACGATGAGGGAGTTGGCCATGTTGTTGCCGTCCCCCACAAAGGCCAGCTTCAGCCCCTCCAGCCGGGTCATTTTCTCCCGGACGGTCATCAGGTCGGCCAGCACCTGGCAGGGATGGGCAAAGTCAGTGAGTCCGTTGATGACGGGAATGGACGCTTTTTGAGCCAGCCCCTCCACCTCCGCCTGGGCAAAGGTGCGAATCATGATGCCGTCGCAGTACCGGGCCAGCACCCGGGCGGTGTCCTCCACCGGCTCTCCCCTGCCGATCTGGCTCTCTTTGCCGGACAGGAACAGGGCGTGCCCCCCCAGCTGATACATGCCCACCTCAAAGGATACCCGGGTCCGGGTGGAATTCTTCTCAAAGATCATGGCCAGGGTCTTGCCCTTCAGGTGGTCGTGGGCGATGTGATGCTTCTGGCTGAATTTCATCTGGTCCGCTGTGTCCAAAATCTCGTGGATGTCCTCCCGAGTCAGGTCCAGCAGCTTGAGCAAATCTTTTTTCATGGATATCTCCTCCGCTCAGGAAAGCGTTTCTTTCAGAATGGCCAGCCCTTTGTCCATCTCCTCCTGGGTGATGGTCAGCGGCGGCAGGAACCGCAGGCCCGACCCGGCGGTGAGGGACAGCAAGCCCGCCCGGTTCAGCTTGGCGCACAACTCCTTGTTGGAGAAGCCGTCTTTGACCTCCACGCCGATCATCAGCCCCATGCCCCGGGTCTTGCCCAGGCAGGGCAGGTCCATGGCCTCAATGGACTCCCGCAGATACGCGCCCTTCTCCTTCACCTGGGCGATGGCCCCGTCGTCCAGAATGTCCAGCACCGCGCAGGCCGCGGCTGCGGACACCGGGTTTCCGCCAAAGGTGGAGGCGTGATCGCCGGGGCCGAACACCTTCCGGCAGCGCTCGTTCACCAGGAAGCCGCCCATGGGCAGGCCCCCGGCCACGCCCTTGGCAAAGGACACCGCGTCGGGCTGAACGCCGTACTGCTGGAAGCAGAACAGGGAGCCGGTGCGGCCAATGCCGGTCTGCACCTCGTCCACCAGGAACAGCCAATCCCTGTCCTGGCACAGCTGGATCAGCTCGTGGACAAAATCCGGGTTCAGGGGCAGTACACCCCCCTCCCCCTGGACCAGCTCCACCAGCACGGCGCACACGTCGTGGCCTGCCGCCTGCTTCACGCTGTCCAGATCGGGGTCCGCCCGGCGGAAGCCCTCGGTGAAGGGGAAAAAGTATTTGTGAAACACGTCCTGCCCCGTGGCGGCCAAAGTGGTGATGGTGCGGCCATGGAAGGAGCGGTTCAGAGTGATGATGGTGCCCCGCCCCTCGCCGTACTTCTCCCAAGACCACTTCCGGGCCAGCTTAATGATTCCCTCATTGGCCTCCGCCCCGGAATTGCCGAAAAAGGCCGCCGCCATGCCGGACCGGGTGCACAGCTTTTCCGCCAGCCTGACGTAGGGCTCAGAGTAGTACAGGTTGGAGACGTGGCCCATCCTGCCCGCCTGTTCGGCCACAGCCGCCTGCCACTTGGGATTGGCGGTGCCCACCGACAGCACCCCGATGCCGGAGGCGAAGTCGATATACTCCTTGCCGTCCAGGCCGTACAGCGCGGCCCCCTGGCCGTGGTCTATGGCGATGGGGTTGCGGCCATAGCTCTGGACCACATATTGACTGTCCAGCTCTCTCAGTTCCTCAAAGGTCATATCAACGCCCCCTTACACCGTGATCATAGTCCCCACCCCAGCGTCGCTCAAGAGCTCGATGAGGATGGAGTGGGGAATGCGCCCGTCCAGAATGACGGCGGAGCGCACGCCGGAGCGCACCGCCTCCACAGCGCAGTCGATCTTGGGGATCATGCCGCCCTTAATGACGCCGTCCTTCACCAGCCCCGGGATTTCCGAGGCCCGGGCGTGGGGGATCAGGGTGACCTCGTCCGCCGGGTCGGTGAGCAGACCCCGCACGTCGGTGAGCAGCAGCAGCTTCTCTGCGTTCATGGCGATTGCCAGCTTGGCGGCGGCGGTGTCGGCGTTCACGTTGTAGGCGGTGGGGCCGTCCACGCCCCGGGCCACGGTGGAGATTACCGGGATGTAGCCGTTGCGCAAAGCATCCTCCACCACATCGGGTACCACCTTCTGGATGGAGCCCACCAGGCCGTATTTCTCATCCAGCCGGACAGCCTGGAACAGGTCGGCGTCTATGCCGCACAGGCCCACCGCCCGGCCCCCCTGGCCGTTGATGAGGGCGGCCAGGTCCTTGTTCACCTTGCCGCACAGCACTTGCTGGACCACCTCCATGGTCTCCTCGTCGGTGTAGCGCAGGCCGTCCACAAATTTGGACTCATGGCCCAGACGGCGGAGCATGTCGCTGATCTCCGGCCCGCCGCCGTGGACCACCACCACCCGGACCCCCACCAGGGAGAGCAGGATGAGGTCGGAGATCACCGCCTGGCGCAGGTCCTCCGAGATCATGGCGTTACCGCCGTACTTCACCACCACGGTCTTGCCGTTGTACTTTTGGATGTAGGGCATGGCCTCGGCCAGCACCTGTGCCCGGTCAATCAGGGAAGACATGGTTCAAACCACCTCGTTATCAAGTTCTATAGTCGCCGTTGATTTTGACGTAATCATATGTGAGGTCACAGCCCCAGCAGGTGGCCTCGTGGCTCCCCTCGTTGAGGGCCACGTCAATGACCACCTCGTCCTGGGTAAGGATCTTTTTGGCCAGCTCCTCGTCAAAGTCCAGGCCGGTGCCCTTCTCGCACACCAGGATGCTCCCCTGAATGGAGGAGAAGCCGATGTCCACATACTCCGGGCGGAAGGGGGCCTTGGAATAGCCCATGGCGCACAGCACCCGGCCCCAGTTGGCGTCCGCGCCGAACAACGCCGCCTTCACCAGGGAGGAGCCCACCACCGCCTTGGCCAGCCGCTCGGCGCTCTCCTCGCTACGGGCGGATTTGACGGTGCAGGTCACCAGCCGGGACGCGCCCTCGCCGTCGGCGGCGATGGCGCGGGCCATGGTCTCGCACACCTGGCGGAGGGCCTTGTGGAACAGGGTGTAGTCGTCGTCCTTCCACTCGATCTGCTCGTTGCCCGCCATGCCGTTGGCCAGCACCACGCACATGTCGTTGGTGGAGGTGTCCCCGTCCACGGTGACCCGGTTGAAGGTGCGGGGGACGATGTCGTGGAGGGCGTCCTGGAGCACGTCCGGGGTGATGGCGCAGTCGGTGGTGATGAAGCACAGCATGGTGCCCATGTTGGGGTGGATCATGCCGGAGCCCTTGGCGATGGCCCCGATGGTGACAGTTTTGCCGCCGATGGTGACGGCCACGGCGGTCTCCTTTTTCACCGTGTCGGTGGTCATGACCGCCCGGGCGGCGGCGTCGGAGCCGTCGGCGTTCAGGGCGGACACCAGTGCGGGCATTCCCTTCTCAATGGCGGAGATGTTCAGTTCCTGGCCGATGACGCCGGTGGAGGCCACCACAAAGTCCCCCGGCTTCAGGCCCGTGGCCTGGGCGGCCAGGGCGCACATGGCCTCGGCGTTCTCGTGGCTCTGGGGGGCGCAGGCGTTGGCATTGCCGCTGTTGGCAATAACCCCCCGGCACACCCCGTCCTCCAGATTGCCCATGGTGACGTAGATGGGGGCGGCCTTCACCCGGTTCAGGGTGTAGACGGCGGCGGCGGAGCACTCCCGCTCCGACAGGATCATGGCCAGGTCGTTTTTGTCCGGGCTGCTCCCCGCCTTGACCCCGCAGTGCACCCCGGCGGCGGTAAAGCCCTTGGCGGCGCAGATGCCGCCGGAAATCTCTTTCAACATGATCGCAACTCCTATTCGGTATTGTTCCTTTTCTTTGAAAAGAAACTTTTGAAGCGAAACTTCGTTTCGCTTTTGATGCTTCCCTGCACCATTCCCGTTGCCGGGCGGAGGCTTAACGCAGGCCTCATTGGCTGTCAGCGAACAAAAAGTTCTTTTTGGACACTTTTTCTTTCAAGAAAAAGTGTCACAGATTCAAGCCTTTAGTCTCCTCGAAGCCCAGCATCAGGTTCATATTCTGCACCGCCGCGCCGGAGGCCCCCTTGCCCAGGTTGTCCAGCCGGGCGGTGAGCATCAGCTGCTCCTCATTGCCGTTGACGAATATCTGTAAAGTATCTTTACCTGCCAGGTTGTTGGAGCCGATGAAGCCGCAGCTGGGAGCGTCGGCGGGCCGCAGCTGCACGACGGGGCTTCCGGCATAGTAGCCGTCATACAGCTCCCGGAGGGCGGCGATGGACCGTGCGCCCCTCAGCTGCTCCACAAACAGCGGAACCGTCACCGTCATGCCCTGGGGAAAGTCACAGATCATGGGCATGAAGATGGGCTTTTGGCGCAAACCGCTCACCGCCATCATCTCCGGGATATGTTTATGGCCCAGGGTGACGGCGTAGTGCCGGGGAGAATCCAGCTCCTGCTCCCGGTCCGGGGCGGTATATTGGGCGATGGCCTTCTTTCCCGCCCCGGTGTAGCCGGACAGAGCGTGGCAGGTCACGAATGAGTCTGGGGCCAGCGCTCCCATCTCCACCAGCGGGCGGGTCAGGGACAGAAAACCGGTGGCGTAACAGCCGGGGTTCGCCACCCGCTTCGCGGTCCTGATTTTTTCCCGCTGGCCGTGGAGCTCCGGGAAGCCGTACACCCAGCCCTCCGCCGTGCGGTGGGCAGTGGAGCAGTCAATGACCCGGGTGTGCTCATTGGTGACAAGGGAAACCGCTTCACGGGCTGCTCCGTCGGGCAGGCACAGGAACACCAGGTCGGCGGCGTTCAGCAGCCTGCGCCGCTCCTCCACGTCCTTGCGCTTGTCCTCGTCGATGAGCAGCAGCTCGATATCGTCCCGCGCCCCCAGCCGCTGGTAAATTTGCAGGCCGGTGGTGCCCTCCTTGCCGTCGATATAAATTTTTGGCTTAGCCATGTCCATCACGTCCTATGCCGTTCACGGCTTGAAATCATACAGCGTCCCGGTCTCCCGGTCCCGGTACTCGTGCTTCTCATAATAACCGATGAGCACGCCATTCCCGTCCCGCAGGGCCGCCATGTACACGTCCTTGTTCTCCTTATCGTTTCGGAAGGTGTAAATCAGGTTATGCTTCTGATCCGCCTGGAACCAGTCCACCACCCGCTGGATCATTTCGTTGGCCTTGGGAGGATGGCATTCCAGCAGGCTGGTCCCCACCAGACCCATGCCGCCCTGCCCGACGTACCGCTCCCCTGCCGCCGGGTTCATGTAGATGATGGCGTGCTCCAAATCGCACAGCACCACCGGGGCGCGGTCCTGATCCAGCACACTCTTGAAAAATAGGGCCAGGTCCATGTCAGCCCTCCGCCTTCCGCGTGGCCACAAACTCCTCGATGAGAGCGATCTGCCGCTTCACGCTCTCCTCCGACGGCCCGCCGTACACCTTGCGCTCGTTGACGCAGGTCTTGAGCTGGAGAGCGTCGTACACGCTCTCGTCGAACAGCCCGGAGATGGCCCGGAAGTCCTTCAGCGGCAGGGTGTCAAGGCTTTCTCCCGTCCGGATGCACATGTGGACCAGACGGCCCACGATCATGTAGGCCTCCCGGAAGGGCATCCCCTTCTTCACCAGGTAGTCGGCGCAGTCAGTGGCGTTGATGAAACCCACCGACGCCGCCCGGGCCATGTTTTTGTCCTTCACCGTCAAGGTATCTAGCATGGCGGCAAACACGGGGACGCACAGCTCCACGGTGTCGATGGCGTCAAACACCGGCTCCTTGTCCTCCTGCATATCCTTATTGTAGGCCAGGGGCAGGCCCTTCATCACAGTGAGCAGGGTGATGAGGGAACCGTACACCCGCCCCGTCTTGCCCCGGACCAGCTCGGCCACGTCGGGGTTCTTCTTCTGGGGCATGATGGAGGAGCCGGTGGAGTAGGCGTCGTCCAGCTCCACGAACTTGAACTCCCAGGAGCACCACAGGATGATCTCCTCGGAGAACCTGGACAGATGCATCATCAAAATGGACAGGGCGGACAGCAGCTCAATGGCGTAGTCCCGGTCGGACACCGAGTCCATGGAGTTGTCGGTGGGCTTGGCAAAACCCAGGGCGGCGGCGGTCTGGAACCGGTCCACCGGGTAGGTGGAGGTGGCCAGCGCCCCGGAGCCCAGGGGACATTCGTCCATCCGCGACCTGCAGTCCTCCAAACGGGTCACGTCCCGCTTGAGCATGTTGGCGTAGGCCATCATGTAGTGGCCGAAGGTGGTGGGTTGGGCCCGCTGTAAATGAGTGTAGCCCGGCATGACGGTGGACAGGTTGGCCTTGGCCTTTTTCACCAGCACCTTTTCCAGGTCCAGCACCATGCCGATGATGTGGGGGATCTCCTCCTTCACGTACAGCCGGAAGTCGGTGGCCACCTGGTCGTTGCGGGACCGGGCGGTGTGCAGCCGCTTGCCCGTCTGCCCGATGCGCTGGGTCAGCAGGGCCTCGATGTTCATGTGGATGTCCTCGTTGTCCAGGGAGAACTCCACCTGGTCCGCCTCGATGTCCGCCAAAATAGCCTGGAGGCCCTCCACGATCTTCTCCGCCTCGTGCTCCTCAATGACGCCGGTTTTGCCCAGCATGGCGGCGTGGGCCATAGAGCCCCGGATATCCTGCTCGTACAGCCGGGCGTCAAAGCCGATGGACGAGTTAAAATCGTTGACCAGGGTGTCGGTCTCCTTCTGGAAACGGCCCGCCCACAGTTTCATACTGATCGCTCCTTAACGGATAAAATTTGTTCTCTGCGCCGGCTCCCGCTCAGGGAGGCCGTAAGCGTCCCTGCCCAGCTGAATGCTCTTCATCAGGAAGGTCATGTTCCGGGCCAGGGTGCGCATGGTCTGGAGGCCCTCGGCGTCCCCCGCCGCCTCGCCGGGCAGGCGGCCGTGGACGCTGTTCCAGTACTGGCTGGAGGCCACCGGCATGCCGGAGATGGTGAAAAACTTGTTCAGCTCGTCGAAGGTGGCGGACAGTCCGCCCCGGCGGGCGGCCACCACCGCCGCTCCCACCTTCATCCGCTTGTCAAAGGGGGTGCTGTAGAACAGCCGGGTGAGGAAGGCCACCAGGGTGGCGTTGGCGGAGGCGTAGTATACCGGACTGCCCACCACCAGGCCGTCGCAGGCCTCGAACTTGGCCGCCGCCTGGTTTACCGCATCGTCAAAGACGCAGCGGCCCTTTTCCGCGCACTGGCCGCAGCCGATACAGCCTCGGATGGCCTGATTGCCAATGTGGAGTATCTCGGTCTCCACGCCCTCCTGGGCAAAAATCTTTTCCATCTCCCCCAGGGCCGCGGCGGTGTTCCCGTTGGCCTTGGGGCTTCCGTTGATCATCAATACCTTCATGGCCGTCCTCCTTAACCAAATCAAAGCTTTCCTTGTTCCCTCAGCGCCTGGACCTTGTCGGGCAGGCCCCACAGGTTGATAAACCCGGTGGCGTCGTTCTGGTTGTAGTCGCTCTCCTCGAAGGTCACCAGGTTCTCGGAGTACAGCGTCTCCGGGGAGGTGACGGAGGCGGTGATCATATTGCCCTTGTACAGCTTCAGCTTCACGGTGCCGGTGACGTGCTTCTGGGTGTCCACGGCAAAGGCCTGAAGGGCCTCCCGCAGGGGGGTGAACCACTTGCCGTTGTACACCAGGTCGGCGAAGTCAACGGCCAGCTTGGACTTCATGTGCTTGGTGTCCTTGTCCACGGTGATCATCTCCAGCACCTCGTGGGCACGGTAGAGGATGGCGCCGCCCGGAGTCTCGTACACGCCCCGGTCCTTCATGCCCACCAGCCGGTTCTCCACAATGTCCAGCAGGCCGATGCCGTTGTCGCCGCCCAGCTTGTTCAGCTTCCGGATGATGTCGGACGCCTTCATCTTCTCCCCGTCCACGGCCACCGGCCAGCCCTTTTCAAAGTCCAGGGTGACGTAGGTAGGGGCGTCGGGGGCCTGGAAGGGGGACACGCTCATCTCCAGGAAACCGGGCTTGTCGTACTGGGGCTCGCTGGCCGGGTCCTCCAGGTCCAGGCCCTCGTGGCTCAGGTGCCACAGGTTCTTGTCCTTGGAATAATTGGTCTCCCGGGAAATCTTCAAAGGCACGTTATGGGCCTCGGCGTAGTCGATCTCCTCGTCGCGGCCCTTGATGGACCACTCCCGCCAGGGGGCGATGATGCGCATCTCGGGGGCGAACCGCTTGATGGCCAGCTCAAAGCGGACCTGGTCGTTGCCCTTGCCCGTGCAGCCGTGGCAGATGGCGTCGGCCCCCTCCTTCTTGGCGATCTCCACCAGACGGCGGGCAATGACGGGCCGGGCAAAGGCGGTGCCCAGCAGATAGTCCTCGTACTTGGCCCCCATCATCATAGAGGGGATGATGACCTCGTCCACCATCACGTCGGTGAGGTCCTCAATGTACAGCTTGGACGCGCCGGTCTTGATGGCCTTCTCCTCCAGGCCGTCCAGCTCGTCCCCCTGGCCCACGTCGGCGGACACGGCGATGATCTCCGGGTTGTTGTAATTCTCCTTCAGCCAGGGGATGATGATGGATGTATCCAATCCGCCGGAATAGGCCAGCACTACTTTTTTCACGTCAGTCATGGTAATTTCCTCCGTTTTCTGTGTTAGCAGGGCGCTCTTCCGCGCTGTTTGTATGAGTATACTACCCCGCCCCTAAAATGGCAAGTGATTTTTTGCATAGTTATCCGAATTCCTCCCGGCCTTTCTGGGCAATTTTCCACATATTCGGATATTTATTCATATATTCATTGAATAATCAAGTCGATTATTCAGTCCGGCCGCGCCGGCGGCAAAAAGCGGACCGGGCCAGCCGGCCCGGTCCGCAGTATGGTTACTGTGCGCCGTTAAACTCGTCGTAAAAACGGTTGTGAATGACCTGCACCGCCCGGTCCGCGTCGCTGATGTGCACCAGCACCGACACCTTGATCTCGCTGGTGGAGATCATGTTGATGTTGATGCCCGCGTTGAACAGCGCCTCGAACATGGTGGCGGCCACGCCGGGGTTGTTGATCATCCCCGCCCCCACGATGGATACCTTGGCGATGTTGTCCGACACGTCGATGCGGTCGAACTTGATGCTGTCCCGGTTGTCCTCCAGCAGCTTCTGGGCCAGCTCCATGTCGCCCTTGGCCACGGTAAAGCTGATGTCCTTGGTATCGCTGCGGCCGATGGACTGGAGGATGATGTCCACGTTCACCCGGTTCTTGGCCAGCAGGGAAAAAATTTTATAGGCGATGCCCGGGGTATCCTCCAGGCCCACCAGGGCCAGGCGGGCGATGTTCTTGTCCTTGGCGACGCCGCTGATGTGGGATTTTTCCATGGTCTTGACGACCTCCTTCACTTTTGTACCGGGCTTGCCGGAGAAGCTGGAGAGCACCTCCAGGTTCACGTTGTACCGCTTTGCCATCTCCACCGAGCGGTTGTGGAGCACCTGGGCCCCCAGAGTGGCCAGCTCCAGCATCTCGTCGTAGGTGATCTCGTCCAGCTTGTGGGCGGTGGGCACCATCCGGGGATCGGCGGTGTACACGCCGTCCACGTCGGTGTAGATCTGGCACAGGTCGGCGTTGAGGGCGGCGGCGATGGCCACCGCCGACGTGTCCGACCCGCCCCGGCCCAGGGTGGTGATGTCGTCGTACTTGTTCAGCCCCTGGAAGCCGGTGACGATGACGATGCGCCGTTTATCCAGCTCCGCCCGGATGCGCTCCCCCTGCACCCGCTTGATGCGGGCGTTGCCGTAGCCGGAGTTGGTGCGGAAGCCCGCCTGCCAGCCCGTCAGGGACACCACCGGGAAGCCCATGCCCTCGATGGCCATGGCGCACAGGGCACAGGAGATCTGCTCCCCGGTGGACAGCAGCATATCCAGCTCCCGCTTGGAGGCGGCGGGATTGATCTCGGCGGCCTTCTCGATGAGGTCGTCGGTGGTGTCGCCCTGGGCGGACAGCACCGCCACCACCTGGTTTCCCTTTTGATAAGTATCGGTGATGATGCGGGCTACGTTGCGGATCTTGTCCGCGTCCGCAACGGAGGACCCGCCAAATTTCTGTACGATCAATGCCATAAATTTTTCATCCTTCCATGGAGATTTCCATGCCGTTTGGGGATTGCCGGGCACTGTCCCGACGCTCTATTTTATGCTGTCCGCTTCTCCGCGCTTCCCTGTTGTCACGCTGCGAAGCGGTCAGGGCGCTCAGTCGCTTTCGCTACGACTCAGGCAAAACCCGACCCCGCACTGCGGGTTCTGGGCTTTTGCCTTCGCTCCGCTCCAAGCTCCCTCGCTGTCCGCTTCTCCGCGCTTCTCGTCAATCCAACACCCGCAGCGTATTGGACACGTCAAGCCCCGCCAGCTTCTCCGCCAGCTGGGCCTGGGTGAACCCACCCTCGGTGATGCAGGCGGACTCCGCCCCGCCGCTCTCCCGCCGGGCCAGCAGCTTGCACCCAGGGAACCGGCCGCGCAGCTCCTCCGCCGTGGCCAACCCCCGGACGTACCAGCGGCTGCTGAGCTCGTCCGTGCCGCAGGCGGCGTCCGCCCCGCCGGGCTCCCAGGACAGCGCCTTGCGGTGGCCCATGTTCCGGGCCACGTCGATGACGTCCGCCACCACTGCGGAGGCGGTGGGCAGTTTCCCCGCGCCGCGGCCATAGAACATCACGTCGCCGATGGCGTCGCCGCGGACGGAGATGGCGTTGAACACATCCTCCACCCCGGCCAGCGGGTCGGACTGGTCCACCAGATGGGGCGCCACATAGGCGCACACCCGGCCATCCTCCCGGCGGATGGCCCGGCCCAGCAGCTTGATCTTCTTGCCCGCGCTCTCGGCGTAGTCCACGTCGGCCAAGGTCACGCCCGTGATGCCCTGGGTGGGCACCTGGTCCGGGCTGATGTGCCGCCCGAAGGCGATGTCGGCCAGAATGCAGATTTTCCGGCAGGCGTCGTGGCCCTCCACGTCGGCGGAGGGGTCCCGCTCCGCGTAGCCGTTGTCCTGGGCCTCCTTCAGCGCCGCGTCGAAGGTGAGCCCCGCCCGGATCATTCTTGTCAGAATATAGTTGGTGGTGCCGTTGAGGATGCCGTAAATCTCCAGGATCTCGTTGGCGGCCAGGCACTGGCTCAGGGGCCGGATGATGGGGATTCCACCCCCTACGCTGGCCTCAAAGAGGTAGCACACGCCCTTCTCTTTGGCCAGCTGGGTGAGCTCATAGCCCTTGGTGGCCACCAGCTCCTTGTTGGAGGTGACCACGCTCTTGCCCGCCTCCAGCGCCCGCCGGGTGAAGTCCAGGGCCACGGTGGCCCCGCCGATGGTCTCCACCACGATATCCACCTCGGGGTCGTTCTCAATGATGGAAAAGTCTTTCACAAAGCGGTCCGCGAAGGGGCTGTCGGGAAAGTCCCGCACATCCAGAATATATTTCAGCCGGATCAGCCCGCCCGCCTTGCGCTCAATGCTGCTCTCGTGCCCGGTGAGCACCTCGGCCACGCCGGACCCCACGGTGCCGAACCCTAATACCGCCACATTTACCATTGCCCAGTCATTCCTTCCTTCGGCCTTTGACCTGGGAAAAAGCCGCTTATACTGTGTTATTTTAAACTTCTTAGACTATATCACGACTTGAAGGGATTCGCAATCGTCAACCTCCCTGCTTTTTCACCAAACCTTCCCCGCCCGCCGCCCGATTCTTTGTCATAATGAAGTAAGCGTCCAATTTTGTGCCGGAAAAGACCGCCCGCCGGGACTCCGGCGGGCGGTCAAACAGGTTTTCAGCTCAGCTCACTGGCTGGGATACATGGGGTTCCCCCACTGGTCCACCGGGATATAGGGTTCCTCAGAGTAGGCCGGCGGGGTGGGAATCTCCACAGTGGGCTGGGGCGGTTCAATGGTCACGATGGGCTCCGGGTCCTGAGTGGGGGGGATGGGAATATAGGGCTCATCCGTCTCCTCCGGCGGCCAGGTGGGCTCACCCGACGGGATGTCCCAGGGGTCCAGGGACTCGGTGGGCTCCGGGGAGGGCTCCCAGCCGTCCACGTGGACATAGCAATACCGCTTGTCCTCCGGGATGGCGTCGTACCAGCTCACCAGACCGTCCGCGTCCCCAATGCGGACGTTGGGCGTGGCCAGCTCCCGCTCGTAATTCACCATATAAACGGTGCGTACGCTCTCCTCCGGACACAGGTCTCCGGCCAAATGGTAGCGGCCGGTGGCCTCCCCGTTGGAATCCAGGATCGGGCTGTCCATGCAGATGCGAACCGGCACATGGCAGGTGCATTCCTCCGTGGGGGCGTCGTCGGCAAACAGCCGGAAGGACCTGGCCCGGCTGCCCCGGATGTCGTTGGCACAGGCGTCAGTGGCCTTCTTGCCGCAGTCGGCGCAGACATAGTAGGAGTTCAAATTCTCCGGCACGGGGAAGGGCGCGTTCTCCTTCCCCTCGTGGAGGGGCTCCATCACCTGCTTCCACAGCTTCATGGCCGGGCCGTACCGGGAGCCGTTGTCATTGATCTGCTCGTTCTCCTTGTACCCCACCCAAACCGCGCCGGTGTAGTAAGAGGTGTAGCCGCAGAACCATAGGTCATACTTGCTGTTGGTGGTGCCCGTCTTGCCCGCCACGGTCTGGCCAGGGATGCGGGCCAGGGTGCCGGTGCCCGCGTTGACCACGTTGGTCAGCATGGAGTTGATATAATAGGCGGTCTTCTGGGTGATGGGCCAGGTGGCCTCCGGCTCGTTGTCCCGGATGACATTCCCGTTGCTGTCCCTGATTTCCAGCACAGTGGTGGCCTTTTTGAACTCGCCATTCCGGGGGAAGGTGGCGTAGGCCGCCGCCATCTCATAGGTGGTCACGCCCCAGGTCAGGCCGCCCATGGACAGCGGGCTCCGGTCGATGTCCGATTTCACCTCGCCCAGGCTGTTCACATAGTAGGGCTCCAGGGTGGTGAAGCCCAGCTTGTTCTCCATGAAATTGTAGGACTCCTGGGGGGTCATCATCTCCACCACCCGCAGGGCCACGGTGTTCAGCGACACGGTGACGGCGTCCCACACGCTGGTCAGCCCGCCGTAAGTGGCGGAGACATTCAGCGGCCACAGCTGGCCGTTGAGCAGATAGGGGTTGTCGTCCACCACCGAGGCGGGGGTGATGAGCCCCATCTCAATGGCAGGGGCGTAGACGGACAGGGGCTTAATGGAGGACCCGGGCTGGCGGCGGGAGGTCATGGGCCAGATGGACCCCCGGTTCACCGTCTTTTCCGCCGTGCTGCCCATGGCCACCACATAGCCGGTGGAGTTGTCCACAATGGTGATGTTGGACATGGCCTTCTGGCCCTTTTTGGACACATAGTTGGACAGGGTCTCCGGGTCGTTGTAGACGGCGTCGATGGCCGCCTGGACCTCCGGGTCATAGGCGCAGATGATGGACAGCCCGCCGCTGAACACCCGGGTCCGGCAGGCCTTCTCATCGTGGCCGGTCTCCTCCATCAGCGCCTGGGTAGCCTCCCGGATTACCGCCTCCACATACCAGGAATAGATATTGGAGGGCTCGCTCTCCACGGCATCCGGGTCCTCCGGGTCGGCCTGGGACTGCCACTTAAAAGTGAGGGGCTCCTTGATGGCCGCGTCCCGCTGGGCCTCGGTGATATAGGCTTTCCCGTCTCTGGCCTCGTCCGGCTTGGCCATCTCCTTCAGGATGTTCTCCTGCCGGGCCTTGTTGAACTCCAGATTGGTCCACACCGAGCCGCTGTCATAGGAGTTCTCCGCCCCGCAGTAATCGCACACTTTATCTTTTGTCAGGGAGTAGAGTTTGCAGTCCGGGTTCTGGCACTGGTATCGCACCACATCCACCACGCCCTTGGGAGCGTACAGGGAGGGATTGTTGGTGATACCCGCCAGGCTGGCGCACTCGGCCAGGTCCAGTTCCCATACGTTCTTGCCGAAATAGTACTTGGCCGCCGCCTGGACGCCGTGACAGCCGTTGCCCAGATAGATCCAGTTCAAATAGGTGGTGAGGATATCCTCTTTTTTGTAGTTGTTCTCCAGTTCCAGGGCGGTAAAGATCTCCAGGATCTTCCGATTTACGGTGACGTCGTTCCGATTGGTCAGGTTCTTGATCAGCTGCTGGTCGATGGTGGAGCCGCCCTGGATATTGCCGCCGGTGAACATGCGCAGCAGGCCCGACCCGGTGCGCCGCCAGTCCACCCCCTGGTGCTTCCAGAAGCGCTTGTCCTCGATGGCCACAAAGGCGTTAATCAGGTTCTCCGGGATCTGGTCATAGGTCACCAGTTCCCGGTCCTCCTTGCCCTTCAGGGTCTGGAGTTCCACCAGCTGGCCGGTGTTCTTGTCCTTGTAGTAGATCACCGAGTTCTCCATCATGGTGTAGGCGGACAGGTCCAGCCCGGTGTTGGGCATGACGGCCGTTTTCACATAGACCACGGCGAAGCAGGCCATAAAACAGCCGGTGATCACGCCCACCAGCAGCAGGGTGCCGATGATCTGGAAGAAGCGGACAATGATGGTCAGCCAAATGGGCCGTTTCCGGCGGCGGCGCGCCTTTGCCCTGGGCGCCTGGCGCTGTCCTTCCCCGCCGGGCTGGGGCTGCGGCTCCCGGCGCTGGGGCGGACGGTTCTGGTAGGTGTCTGGCATATTGAGATCCCTCCGATGTATTCAAGCCGCCCCGCCTTGGCGGGACGTCCGGGTCCCTCTCTCCGCCCGGCGGCCCACAGGAAACCGCTGGGTATTGGCGTATTATACCACATCCCGGCGCGTTTGTCCACCCTGTGACAAACGACGGAATGCGACGGTCCCCGCCAGGGTTTTTTCGTAAAAATTTCGCGTCCCCTCTTGCAATTTTTCCAAACACCCGCTACAATAGGGACAGACAGCGGGGCTGAGACCCCCAAAAGGAGGATCAAAGCCATGAGCGAGGAGTACGGCCCTGATTTCGTGTCGGTCACCGACGACGATGGCAATGAATTTGAATTGGAGCATCTGGGCACCCTGGAGTATAACGGCCAGGAGTACATGGCCTTTGTCCCGGCGGACATGGACGAGGACGACGAGGACTTCGGCCTGATTCTGCTGAAGGTCATTGAGCAGGACGGGGAATCCCTGCTGGCCGACATCGACGACGAGGCGGAGCTCAACGCCGTCTATGAGAAATTCATGGAGGAGCTGTTCGAGGACGAGGAGGAGTAGACCACGACCATGTATCTACGCCTCGCCTGTTTGCGACGCGCTCACAACGGCTCAAACGCAATCAATTACCCCTGCTGGGTTCTAACTACGTGACCTTGCCCTGTTAAAACCCACATTTCTAAAACGGGACGCCCCACTCGCGCGGTGGTTCGCAGACCTCCCGGCCCTCTTCGGAGGCACCTGGACGTTGGGAGCGGTAAAACCAAGCGGAGGCGACCCACCTGCATTCTTGTGCAGGTTTTTAATGGGGCGGCACGGCCACAGCGGGGGTTCTTATAACAAACGCAGGCGGGAGGGCCCCGGTCCTCCCGCCCTTTTATTTGTGAATTTTCATCTGAGCGGCGAATTTGGCCTTGCAACAGCGGTTTCTCCATGCTATAATGTTAGGCGTTGTCCTGGGGGACCTTATCCGGGCCCCGCCAGGCCGGCGGTTTCTCCGGCCGCCGCCATCACACGAATACTTGAGAGGATTGATATACCATGAGCGCATCCAGAGAGAAAAAGCAGCGCCAGAACGCCGGCCCCGACCAAAAGACCGTAAAGGTCCAGCAGGAGCAGGCCGCCCGCAGGCGCACGACCATCGTCTACTCCGTGATTGCCGCCGTCATCGCTGTGCTGGTGGCCGCGCTGCTGGTGTGGCGTTCCGGCTTTTTCCAGTCCAGGGCATCCGCCGCCACCGTGGGGGACGAAACCCTGACCGCCGCCGAACTGAGCTTCTACTACTACAACGCCCGCCAGTCCACCGCCATGTACGGCTCCTATGTGGGCTTCGACACCACCAAGGCCGACGGCGACCAGTTCTACAACGAGTCTGAGAACAAGACCTACCGGGACTACTTCCTGGAGGAGGCCCTGGCCACCGCCCAGCAGCACAAGGCCCTGGCCGATGAGGCGGTGAAAAACGGCCACACCGAGGCCGAGGTGAAGGACCAGCTGGATGACGCCATCGCCAGCACCAAGCAGCAGGCCGCCTCAAACGGCTACACCTACGGCGCCTACCTCAAGGCCATGTACGGCCCTTATATGTCCACCGGCATCTATGAGAAGCTGTACACCCGGTATCTGATGTACGCGCTGGCCGCGAACGACAAGGGCGAGGAGCTGTACAACGGCTACACTCAGGCCGACCTGGACGCCTACTACAAGGACAACGCCGACACCCTGGATACCTTTGAGTATTCCCACCTCTCCTTCCCCGCCGCCTCCGTGGACACCAAGGATGCCGAGGGCAACGACCTACCCGAGGATGAGGTGGCCAAGCTGAAGGAGGAAGCCCTGGCCGACGCCAAGGAGAAGGCCGAGGAGGCCCTGAAGGCCATAGAGGACGGCGCCAGCTTCCAATCCCAGATCGACAAGTACGAGCTGACCACCGGCGGCGACCATGTCACCGTGGTGGGCTCCAGCACCATCAACTCCACCTACCGCGACCAGTTGCTCAAGCAGGATAAGGGCGATGTGGAGATGGTGGAGACGGACAGCGGCTACTACGTTATCTCCTTCCATGACCGCTATCTGTCCGACGAGCCCACCCGGGATGTGCGCCACATCCTGGCCCGTGCGGAGAACACCACCGGCGAAGACAACAAGCTGGTGGCTCCCACCGACGAGGCCTGGGCCGCCGCCAAGGCCAAGATGGATGAGATCCAGGCCGCCTGGGACGCCAGCGGCAAGACTGAGGACGACTTCGCCAAGCTGGCCAACGAGAAATCCGACGACGGGAACGGCACCACCGGCGGCCTGTACGAGCGCAATACCGAGGGCTATTTCGTCCCCGAGTTTAACGATTGGGTGTTTGACAGCGCCCGGAAGCCCGGCGACGTAGGCATGGTCCAGCACTCCGCCGAGGAGGGCGCCACCAACGGCTATTACGGCTATCACCTGATCTACTATGTGGGTGAGAATGAGCCGGTGTGGATGGGCACCGTCCGGAACAACCTGGCCACCGAGGCACAGCAGACCTGGATGGACGACCTCACCGCCGGCTATGCCACCGCTCTGGCCGACGGGGCCGAGTATCTGGGCAAGTAATTGGCAAATCAAACAAACAGAGGCCGGACGCACTGTCCGGCCTCTGTTTTTAGGAGTTGAGCAGATTTGATGGACGAACAATTTATCCGCACCCAGATGCTGCTGGGCGCTCCCGCCATGGAGCGGCTGAAAAACAGCCACGTGGCGGTGCTGGGCCTGGGGGGCGTGGGGGGCTGGTGCGCCGAGGCCCTGTGCCGCTCCGGGGTGGGAGAGCTGACCCTGGCGGACCAAGACACGGTGTCGGTGAGCAATCTCAACCGCCAATGCGCCGCCCTGCGCTCCACCGTGGGCATGGAAAAGGCGCGGGCCACCGCCCTGCGCCTTGCCGATATCAACCCGGATTGTATCCTTCATCCTCTGGTCCTGCGGTACGAGCCGGACAGCCGGGAGGCGTTTTTCTCCGCAAACTACGACTACATCGTGGACGCCATCGACCTGGTGAGCTGCAAGCTGGACCTGATCGAGACCGCCCACCGGCGCACCATCCCCATCATCTCCGCCCTGGGCACCGGCAACAAACGGGACGCCCAGCAGCTCCGCATCGCCGACATCTCGGAGACCCAGGGCTGTCCCCTGGCCCGAGTGGTGCGCAAGGAGCTGCGGAAACGAGGCATCCCCCGCCACAAGGTGGTGTTTTCCCCTGAGCTGGCCTATAACGCCGAGAACGGGGACGAGGCCCCCCCGCCGGGGCGGCGGTCCATCCCCGCCAGCGCCATGTGGGTGCCCGCCGCAGCGGGCCTGCTGCTGGCCCAGGCGGTCATTCTGGATCTTATTGTCCCTTTTTCTTGACCTACTTTTTCTTTGTAAAGAAAAAGTAGGCAAAAAGAAACTTTTAGTTCGCTGCGACCAGGTATGTTAAATGTAAAGTTTCCGCCCGGTAACTGCTCATGGCGGTAACGAATTAAAAGTTTCTTTTTTCGCTTCCTTTTTTCTTTTCAAAGAAAAAAGGAAGGCCCTTATCCAGCTTCCGCACCACCCAGGCCCCGGCCAAGCCGCACAGGGAGCCGATCACCGCCCCCGCCAGCACGTCGCTGGGGAAGTGGACCCCCACGTACAGCCGGGACAGGCCCATGACCACAGCCATGCACACCGCCGTGGCCTTCATCCACCGCTTGGGCGCGGACACGCACACCGCCAGGGCAAAGGCAAAGGCGGCGTTGGTGTGGCCCGAGGGGAAGGAATTGGGGTCATGCTCCGGCACCAGATTCACAAAATTCTCAATCACCAGCCAGGGCCGCGGCCGGGACACCAGGGGCTTGATGGTGAAATTCACCACGATGAGCCCGATGAGCATGGCGCACAGCGCCGAGAACCCCGCCTTCCGGGTGGGCTTCCAGAACAGCATCAAAATTCCCAGCGCAATGAACAGCATCCCCGTGTTGCCCAGCTGGGTGTAGAGCTCCATGAGCGGGTCAAGCACCGCGCAGCGTATGTTTTGAGCAATCCATACCAGGGCTTGCTCGTCGAACTGCTGGATGATATCCGGCATTCTGGTCCCTCCTGTCCTTGACCGGTCGGCCAAAGGTATGTATAATAGGTATGCTCTGTGATTTTAACCCATTCCTTGCCATCTGGCAAGACCTTTGTGGGAGGTCCATATGAAAGTCATCCATCTCATCAGCGGCGGGGACACCGGCGGGGCCAAGACCCATGTCCACTCCCTGCTCCAAGGCTTAAACCAGCACATCCAGGCGGACATGGTGTGCTTCACCGACGGCCCCTTCACCCAGGAGGCCCGGGCGCTGGGCATCCATGTGGACGTGATGGCCGGACGCAATCCGCTGGCCGCACTAAAACCCCTGCGGGAAAAGATCGCCCGGGAGGGCTATGACATCATCCACTGCCACGGGGCCAGGGGCAACCTGATGGGGGCTCTGCTGAAAAAATCCACCGGCCTGCCCGTGGTCACCACCGTCCACTCCGACCCAAAGCTGGACTACATGGGACGCCCTCTGTCCGCCCTCACCTACGGAAATCTCAACGCCTGGTCCCTGCGGCGCATCCCCTATAAGATCGGCGTGTCCCACGCCATGGGGGACCTGCTCATCCGCCGGGGCTTCGACCCCCAGCAGATGTTCGCCATCTACAACGGCATCGACTTCACCCCCCGCACTCCCGCCCTCACCCGCCGGGAATTTCTGGACAGCCTGGGGCTGGACTGGCCGGACGATGTGGTTATCGCGGGCATTGCCGCCCGGCTCAACCCGGTGAAGGACATGGGCACCCTGCTGCGGGGCTTCGCCGCCGCCCACAAGGAACAGCCCTGCCTGCGCCTCATCATCGCCGGAGAGGGCCAGGATGAGGCCATGCTGAAAGCGCTGGCCCAGGAGCTGGGGGTGGCGGACCAGGTCTGTTTTGCCGGGTGGCTGTCCGACACCGACAGCTTCTACAACGCCCTGGACATCAACACCCTCACCTCCCTGTCCGAGACCTTCCCCTACGCCCTCACCGAGGGGGCCCGGTTCGCCCTGCCCACCGCGGCCAGCGCCGTGGGCGGCGTACCCGCCCTCATTGAAAACCATGTCACCGGCCTGCTGTTCCAGCCCCGTGACCACGAGGCCCTGGGGCGGCGCCTGGCCGCCCTGGCCGGGGACCCGGACCTGCGCCGCCGCCTGGGGGAGCAGCTGCTGGACAAGGGGCGGCGGGACTTTTCCATTGAGAGCACCATCCGCCGCCAGCTGGACATCTACGAGGCCATCCTGCGCCGGGAGGCGCGGAAAAAGGAGCGTAAGCGGGACGGCGTGGTGATCTGCGGGGCCTACGGCCGGGGCAACGCCGGGGACGAGGCCATTTTGCAGGCCCTGGTCACCGAGATGCGGGCCATCGACTCCGACCTGCCCGTCTGGATCATGACCCGGAAACCCAAAGCCACCCGGCTGCGCCACCGGGTGGGGGCCGTCTACACCTTCAACGCCCCCGCATTCTGTCATAAAATGGCGAAAAGCGCCCTCTACATCAACGGCGGCGGCTCCCTGGTCCAGGATGTGACCAGCTACCGCTCCCTGTGGTTCTATCTGTTCACCCTGTCCGCCGCCAAGCGGCTGGGGTGCAGGGTGATGATGTACGGCTGCGGCATCGGGCCCATCCGCATCCCCCGGAACCGCCGGAAGACAGGGCGGGTCATCGACCGCTCGGTGGACGTCATCACCACCCGGGACAGCGCCTCCATCGACGAGCTCAAGGCCCTGGGGGTGAGCCGTCCCCGGGTGGTGCTGGCGGCGGACCCCGCCGTCACCCTCCCCGCCGCGCCCCCCCAGGCGGCGGACGCCCTGCTGGAGGAGATCGGCCTCCACCCCCGGAAGGGGGAGCGGTATCTGGGGGTCACCGTCCGGCCCTGGCCGGGGTTCGACGAAAAGGCCCCCGCCTTTGCCGCCGCCGTGGACTACGCCTACCAGCGCTATGACCTGATCCCGGTGTTCATCCCCATCGAGGGCAAGCTGGACGCCTCCGCCGCCCAAAAGGTGGCGGGCCTGCTCCACAGCGCTCCCGTCCACCTGCTCCCCGCCTGCCCCAGCTCAGAGCTGGCCATCGCCCTGTCCGCACGGATGGACGTGGCGCTGTCCATGCGCCTTCACGCCCTCATCTTCGCCGCCGTCCGGGGAGTCCCCCTGGTTGGCGTGGTGTACGACCCCAAGGTCAGCGCCTTTCTGGACGACGCGGGCCAGGACCTGTACACCCAGTTGGACCAGGTGACGCCGGAGCTGCTGTGCGCCCTCATCGACGCCGCCGCCCAGCGCCGCCAGGACCGGGGCGCACTGGAGGAAAAAACCGCCCGCCTCGTTCAGCTGGAGCGCCGCAACAGCCAGGCCGCGGCGGAGCTGCTGGCTGGGAGGTGAGCTCATGGCGCTGAAGCAGATTGTCTGTCTGGCCCACGCCCCCTGGCGGGCCCGCCCCGACCGTACCCAGCAGCTGCTGGCCCGGCTGGGAGACGCACAGATCTTGTTTTTCGAGCCGGCCCCCCGGAAGGGCTCCCCCATGCCCGAGCAGGGCAGGCGGGTCCGGGCCCACATCACCGTGTACACCCTCCCCGCCCCTCTGCCCGGCCCCCAGGAGGGCTCGGTGCTCCAGCGGCGCAGGCTGGACAAGGCAGCCGATTTTGTCCAGCAGATGATGGACAAGCACCACTTCCGGGAGCCGGTGCTGTGGTGCACCTCCCCCCTTCAGGACGGCTTTCTGGACCGTCTGGCCTACCGGGGGCTGGTGTACGACTGCCACCGCTTCTGGAGCGACGAGTTTTTGGACTGGGAGAGCGACTTGACCCGCCACGCCGAGGTGGTGTTCGCCGCCTCCTTCGGCCTCAACCGGCGGCTGTCCCCCTGCAGCGACAACATCGCCCTGCTGCCCAACGGGGTAAATCCGGTGCTGTTCCAGCAGAAACAGCGGTCCATCCCCCCCGCCCTGGCGGGGATTTCCGGGGAAAAGGTGCTGGGACGGCTGGGCAGCGTCACCGGGCAGGTGGACCTGGACCCCCTGCTCTACCTGGCCCGCCACCGTCCGGAATGGACCTTCGTCCTCATGGGCCGGGTGACCAAACCGGCGGCGGAACAGCTCCGGGGCCAGGACAACATCGTGCTCACCGGGCCGGTGAACCCCCTGGATGTGCCCGACCATCTGTACCGCTGCGACCTGCTGTTCGACCTGATGCGCTTCGACCGCCCCGGCGACGTGGTGCCCATCCGGGTGTACGAGTACCTGGCCACCGGACGGCCCGTGGTCACGGTGGTGGACCCCAGCGTCCAGGAGACCATCCCGGAGCTGATTTTTACCGCCTACGACGGTCCCGGCTTCCTGCGCCGGTGCAAAAGCGCCTTTGGCGAGGACCCCTCCCTCCCCCGGCGGCGGCGGGAGCTGGCCAGGCAGTCCTCCTGGACCGGCCGGGCGGCTCAGGTTTCCACTATTCTGGAGGCCACCGGCCTGTTTTGAGCTTTTCGCCATGGACGGCCCTTTTCTGTTCCAAAGAATCGTACAAGCCTACAAAAATGGAAAACGGCCCTTGATTTTTGGATTTTTCTTCGCTAAAATGGAGATGACTTTTGGGAAATGAGGTGGCTGTCGTGGTGCGTTTCCGCCCTGCCCGTCTGTGCTTCCGTCTCCACAGCCTCATTGCGTCCAAATCCCCCCGCTAACGCCCAAAACAGGTCCGCCGCGCCATGCGGCGGCCTGTTTCTTTTTGATTTTACGCCAAAGGAGGATTTTTCATGAAAAAAGTCGCCGTCATCATGGGCTCGGACTCCGACTGGCCGGTGGTCAAGGGGGCCTGCGCCCAGCTGAAGGAATTCGACGTCCCCTATGAGGCCCATATTCTCAGCGCCCACCGCACCCCCGCCGCCGCCGCTGACTTCGCCAAAAACGCCCGGAAAAACGGCTTCGGCGTGCTCATCTGCGCGGCGGGCATGGCCGCCCACCTGGCCGGGGCCTTCGCGGGAAACTCCACTCTGCCCGTCATCGGCATCCCCATGAAGGGTGGGGCCATGGACGGGCTGGACGCCCTGCTGGCCACCGTCCAAATGCCCAGCGGCATCCCCGTGGCCACCGTGACCATCAACGGGGCCAAAAACGCCGCCGTGCTGGCCGCGCAGATTCTGGCTGTCTCCGACGACGCTTTGGCCGCCAAACTGGACCAGGCCCGGGAGAAAATGGCGGAGCAGATCGCGGAAAAAGAGGCCAAATTGCAGACGGAAGTTCCTTTTTCTTGAAAGAAAAAGGAACCAAAAAGAACTTTTGGTCCGTTACCACCGCAGTCAGGCCCATAACATTTCCGCTCGACAACGGGACAGGCGGCATCTGACAAAATTACATTATAATTGGAAAGGGCGATAGATATGAACAAAATCGAGCAGCTTTACGAGGGCAAGGCCAAAAAGGTATTTTCAACAGAAGACCCCAACGTGGTCATTGTGTCCTACAAGGACGACGCCACCGCCTTTGACGGCTTGAAAAAGGGCACCATCACCGGCAAGGGAGCCATCAACAACCAGATGACCAATTTCCTCATGCAGCAATTGGAAAAGGCGGGCGTGCCCACCCATTTTGTGGAGGAACTGAACGAGCGGGAGACCGCCGTGAAAAAGGTGACCATCGTCCCCCTGGAGGTCATCATCCGCAACATCTCCGCCGGGTCCTTCGCCAAGCGCTGCGGCGTGGAGGAGGGCATCGTGTTCGACGCCCCCACGGTGGAATTCTCCTACAAGAACGACGACCTCCACGACCCCCTCATCAACGACCACCACGCCGTGGCCCTGAAGCTGGCCACCTGGGAGGAGATCGAGCTCATCAAAAAGTACGCCTTCCAGGTCAATGACTTTCTGAAAGCCGAGCTGGCCGCCTGCGGCGTCACCCTGGTGGATTTCAAGCTGGAGTTCGGCAAGACCGCCGACGGGACCATTGTGCTGGCCGACGAGATCTCCCCCGACACCTGCCGCTTCTGGGATTCCAAGACGGGCGAGAAGCTGGACAAGGACCGCTTCCGCCGGGACCTGGGCAACGTGGAGGGGGCCTACCAGGAGATGAGCCGCCGTCTGATGGGGAAGTAAGCCGTGGACCTGGGCGTCATCGGCGGGCAGGACGGCCCCACTGTATTCTTTTTCACAGGCGACCCTGTCGGCCTTGTCCTCACGCTGCTTCTGTCTGCGGCGGTCATCGGAGGAATCACCTGGTTTTTCCTCCGCAAGCGTAAAAAATAAGGAGGCTCTTTCATGGGCGGATTTTTCGGCGCGATCTCCAAGCGCGACGTAACCCTTGACATTTTCTTCGGCGTGGACTACCACTCCCATCTGGGCACCCGCCGAGGGGGCATGATTATCTACGATGAGCGGGACGGCTTTCAGCGGCAGATCCACTCCATCGAGAACACCCCCTTCCGCACCAAGTTCGAGAAGGACCTGACGGACTTCCACGGCTGCTCCGGCATCGGCTGCATCAGCGACACCGACCCCCAGCCCCTGCTGGTGCGCTCCCACCTGGGGGTGTACGCCATCTCCACCGTGGGTATCATCAACAACGCCGAGGCCCTGGTGGAGGACTATTTTGACGGCCACGCCCGCCAGTTCATGGCCATGAGCTCGGGCAAGGTGAACGCCTCCGAGCTCACCGCCGCCCTCATCAACCAGAAGGACACCCTGGTGGAGGGCATCCGGTACGCCCAGGAGGTGATTGACGGCTCATCCACCATCCTTATTCTCACCCCCGAGGGCATTGTGGCCGCCCGGGACAAGCTGGGCCGCCTGCCGGTGCTCATCGGCCAGAACAGCGAGGGCTGCTGTGTGTCCTTCGAGTCCTTCGCCTGCACCAAGCTGGGCTATGACAACGCCTACGAGCTGGGCCCCGGGGAAATCGTCCGGGTCACCGCCGATGGCTGGGAAACCTTAGCCCCGGCGGGGGACAAAATGCGTATCTGCGCCTTTTTGTGGACCTACTACGGCTACCCCAACTCCAACTACGAGGGCCAGAACGTGGAGGTCATGCGCTGCCGCAACGGGGAGATCATGGCCCGGGCGGAAAAGGCAAAGGGCGCCCTGCCCGACGTGGACTGGGTGGCGGGTGTGCCGGACTCCGGCGTGCCCCACGCCATCGGCTACGCCAACGCCAGCGGCAAGCCCTTCGCCCGGCCCTTCGTGAAGTATACCCCCACCTGGCCCCGGTCCTTCATGCCCGCCTCCCAGGAGGTGCGCAACCAGGTGGCCAAAATGAAGCAGATCCCCGTCCCCGAGCTGATCCAGGGCAAAAAGCTTCTGTTCGTGGACGACTCCATCGTCCGGGGCACCCAGCTGCGGGAAACCGTCGATTTCCTCTACGGCGCGGGGGCCAAGGAGGTCCATATGCGCTCCGCCTGCCCCCCCATTATGTACGGCTGCAAGTACCTGAACTTCTCCCGCAGCAACTCCTCCATGGAACTGCTGGCCCGGAAGACCGTTCAGGAACTGGAGGGGGACGAGGGCCAGAAGCATCTGGAGGAGTACGCCGACTCGTCCACCCAGCGGGGCCAGTGCATGCTCAAGTCCATCTGCGAAAAGCTGGGCTTTGACTCCCTGGGCTACCAGTCCCTGGACGGGCTGCTGGAGGCCATCGGCATCGACCGGGATAAAATCTGCACCTACTGCTGGACCGGGAAAGAATAAAATCTGACCTGTAATCTGTTTATTTGGAGGGTACTTTATGAAAGACTCCCATTCCGCATCCTACGCCGCCGCCGGGGTGGACGTCACCGCCGGGTATGAGGCGGTGCGGCGCATCAAGCCCATGGTGGAGTCCACCTACATCCCCGGCGTGATGGGCACTTTGGGGGGCTTTGGCGGCATGTTTGCCCCCGATCTCACTGGAATGAAAAAACCGGTGCTGGTGTCCGGCACCGACGGCGTGGGCACCAAGCTGAAAATTGCCTTTTTGATGGACAAGCACGACACCGTGGGCATCGACTGCGTGGCCATGTGCGTCAACGACATCATCTGCGGCGGAGCCGCCCCTCTGTTTTTCCTGGACTACATCGCCTGCGGCAAAAACGAGCCCGGGCGCATCGCCCAGATCGTGACGGGCATCACCGAGGGCTGCCGTCAGGCCCAGTGCGCCCTGGTGGGCGGCGAGACGGCGGAAATGCCCGGTTTCTACCCGGCGGACGAATACGACCTGGCCGGGTTCTCCGTGGGCCTGGTGGATGAGGAGAAAATCATCGACGGCAAACAGCTGGCCCAGGGGGACGTCCTCATCGGACTGGCCTCCTCCGGGGTCCACTCCAACGGCTTCTCCCTGGTGCGCAAGGTGCTCCACATCGAGCACGCCGACCTGCACACCCCGCTTGACGAGCTGGGGGGTCACGGGCTGGGCGAGACCCTGCTCACCCCCACCAAGATCTACGTGAGAGCGGTCAAGTCCCTGCTGGCGGCGGGGGTGGACATCCACGCCGTCAGCCACATCACCGGCGGCGGCTTCTACGAGAACGTGCCCCGGATGATGACCGGCGGCCTCACCGCACAAATCCGGCTGAGCGCTTTCCCCTGTCCGCCCATTTTCAAGCTGATCCAGCGGCTGGGCAATATCCCGGAGCGGGACATGTACAACACCTTCAACATGGGCGTCGGCATGGTGCTGGCCATCCCTGCGGGACAGGCGGACCAGGCCCTGGACCTGCTCAAGGAGGCCGGAGAGGAAGCATACCCCATCGGCGAGGTGGTCTCCGGCGACGGGGGCGTGGAACTGGTATGAGCGTCAAGCGCATCGCCGTGCTGGTGTCCGGCGGGGGCACCAACCTCCAGGCCCTCATCGACGCCCAGGAGCGAGGGGACATTATCAACGGGCGCATTACCGCCGTCATCGCCTCCAAGCCCGGGGCCTACGCCCTGGAGCGGGCCAAGCGGGCCAATATCCCCGGCTATGTGGTGGCCCGGAAAGACTACTCCTCCAATCAGGCTATGACCATCGCTTTGGTGGACAAGCTGAAGAGCCTGGACATCGACCTGGTGGTGCTGGCAGGGTTCATGGTCATCCTGACGGAAGAGATGGTGCGCTCATACCCCAACGCCATTCTGAACGTCCACCCCGCCCTCATTCCCTCCTTCTGCGGGGAGGGCTATTATGGGCTCCATGTCCATGAAAAGGCGCTGGAGTACGGGGTGAAGGTGTCCGGCGCCACCGTACACTTTGTCAGCGAGGAATGCGACGGCGGGCCCATTGTGCTGCAAAAAGCGGTGGCGGTGGAGGAGAACGACACCCCGGAGTCCCTCCAGCGCCGGATCATGGAGCAGGCGGAATGGGTGATCCTCCCCCGGGCGGTGTCCCTGTTCTGTCAGGGCCGCTTGAAGGTGGAGGGCCGGACGGTCCGCATTTTGAAGCCGTTACAACTTTCAAAGGAGTGTCTGCAATGATCGACATCACCGAGTATTTACAGAATAGCCCCTACCCCGGCCGGGGCATTATGCTGGGCCGCTCCGCCGACAACAAGAGCGCAGTTATCGCTTACTTCATCATGGGCCGCAGCGAGAACAGCCGCAACCGGGTGTTTGAGGAGACCGACGACGGCATCCGCACCAGGGCCTTTGACGAGTCCAAGATGACCGACCCCTCCCTCATCATCTATCACCCCGTGCGGCGGATGGACAACGGCATCACCATCGTCACCAACGGCGACCAGACCGACACCATCCGGGACAATATTTTGCAGGGCCACTGCTACCGCCACGCCCTGAACACCCGCACCTTCGAGCCCGACGGCCCCAACTACACCCCCCGCATCTCCGGCGTGGTGAAGCCCAACGGCTCCTACGACCTGTCCATCCTCAAGAGTCTGGACGGGGACCCCTCCTGCGCCTGCCGGTACTTCTTCGAGTACTCTGACCCCAAGGCAGGGGTGGGTCACTTCATCCACACCTACGAGAGCGACGGGAATCCCCTGCCCTCCTTTGATGGCGAGCCGCGGATGGTGTCCATCACCGCCCCCGACGCGGAGACCCTGGCTAATGACCTGTGGCTGGCGCTGAACGACGACAATAAGGTGTCGCTGTTCGTGCGGTACATCGACCTGGAGACCGGGGACGACGAGACCTCCATCATCAACAAGCACTGGCAAGTTTAAAAACCTGCAAAGCATAGACTAAAAGTTCTTTTTTCTTTCAAGAAAAAAGAAGACGGAATCAATGCCCTTGACAATTTTTTGGGAGGTTTGAACATGACCGAGCTGGAACTGAAATACGGCTGCAACCCAAACCAAAAACCCGCCCGCATCTTCATGAAGGGGGATCAGGACCTCCCCCTGGAGGTCCTCAACGGCAAACCGGGGTACATCAATTTTATGGACGCGCTGAACTCCTGGCAGCTGGTGAAGGCGCTGAAGCAGGCCACCGGCCTGCCCGCCGCCGCCTCCTTCAAGCACGTCTCCCCCGCCGGGGCCGCCCTGGGCCGGCCCCTCACCGACGTGGAGCGCCAGATCTACTTTGCCCCCCAGGGGGACCTGTCCCCCATCGCCTGCGCCTACATCCGGGCCCGGGGGGCCGACCGGCTGTGCTCCTACGGCGACTGGGCGGCGCTGTCCGACCCCTGCGACGCCGACACCGCCCGCTATCTGGCCCTGGAGGTGTCCGACGGCGTCATCGCCCCGGACTACACCGACGAGGCCCTGGAAATCCTCAAGACCAAGCGCAAGGGCGGCTATAATGTGGTGAAGGTCGACCCGGACTACGTCCCCGCCCCCGTGGAGCGCCGGAGCATCTTCGGCATCATCTTTGAGCAGGGCTACAACGACCTGACCATCGATGAGAAGATGCTGGAGAACATCGTCACCGTCAACAAGAAACTGCCCCAGGCGGCCAAGCACGACATGCTGCTCTCCCTCATCACCCTGAAATACACCCAGTCCAACTCGGTGTGCTACGTCAAGGACGGCATGACCATCGGCGTGGGCGCGGGCCAGCAGAGCCGCATCCACTGCACCCGGCTGGCCGGGAACAAGGCGGACACCTGGTGGCTGCGCCAGCATTCCAAAGTGCTGGGCCTCCAGTTCGTGGACGGCATCCGCCGCCCGGACCGGGACAACGCCATCGACATCTACATCTCCGACGAGCATGACGACGTGCTTGCCGAGGGCGTGTGGCAGAACACCTTCAAGGTAAAGCCAGAGGTGCTCACCGAGGCCGAGAAAAAGGAGTGGATCGCCAAACAGTCCGGGGTCACCGTGGGCTCCGACGCCTTCTTCCCCTTCGGGGACAACGTGGAGCGGGCCTTCAAGTCCGGCGTGAAGTATATCGCCCAGCCCGGCGGCTCCATCCGGGACGACCACGTTATCGCCACCGCCGACAAACACGGCATGGTGATGGCTTTCACCGGCATCCGGCTGTTCCATCACTAAGGTCAAGGGCCTTCTTCTTTTTCTTGAAAGAAAAAGAAGAAGCGCGGAGAAGCGGACAGTGAGGGAGCTTGGAGCAGAGCGAAAGCAAAAGCCCAAGGCCCGCATAGCGGGGCTGGATTTTGCTTGAGTCGCAGCGAAAGCGACCGAACGTCCTGGCCGCTTCGCAGCGTGACAATAAAGAAGCAAGAAAAAGAACTTTTAAACTTCTTCTCTTATGGAGGGTTTTATGAAGGTTTTAGTGGTTGGATCAGGTGGCAGAGAACATGCCATCTGCTGGAAATTAAAGCAGTCCCCCAAGGTTGACGAGCTGTTCTGCGCCCCCGGAAATGCGGGCATCGCCCAGATCGCCCAATGTGTGGACGTGAAGGCCACCGACGTAGACGGCATGGTGAAGTGGGCCAAGGAAAACGCTATGGACTTCGTGGTGGTAGCCCCCGACGATCCCCTGGCCCTGGGCATGGTGGACGCTCTGGAGGCAGCGGGCATCCCCGCCTTCGGCCCCCACAAAAACGCCGCCGTCATCGAGGCCAGCAAGGCGTTCTCCAAGGAATTGATGAAAAAGTACCACATCCCCACCGCCAAGTACGAGACCTTCACCGACCTGGACAAGGCCCTGGCCTATATTGAGGAGCAGGGCGCGCCCATCGTGGTGAAGGCGGACGGCCTGGCCCTGGGCAAAGGCGTGGTGGTGGCCGCAGCCGTGGACGAGGCCAAGACCGCCGCCCGTGAGATGATGGCGGACAAGAAATTTGGCACATCCGGTTCCACCGTGGTCATTGAGGAGTGCATGACTGGGCCGGAGGTTACTGTGTTGGCCTTTGCCGACGGGGAGCACGTGCGCACCATGCCCGCCAGCCAGGACCACAAGCGGGCCTACGACGGCAATCAGGGCCCCAACACCGGCGGTATGGGGGCCATCTCCCCCCCGCCCCAGTACACGCCCGAAATCGCCCAGCGGTGTATGGAGGAGATTTTCCTGCCCACCATCCGGGCGCTGAAGGAGGAGGGGCGGCCCTTCCATGGGGTCATCTACTTCGGGCTGATGCTCACCCCCGACGGCCCCAAGGTAGTGGAGTACAATGCCCGGTTTGGCGACCCGGAGTGTCAGGCGGTGCTGTCCCTGTTGGACGGCGACCTGATGGACATTTTCCTCGCCTGCCGGGAGGGGAACCTGGACAAGCTGGACATCCGCTGGAGGGACCAGGCGGCCTGCTGCCTGGTGCTGGCCTCCGGGGGCTATCCGCTGGACTACAAAAAGGGCTATCCCATCTTCGGTTTGGAGGAGGCGGGGAAAAACGCCGTGGTATTCCATGCGGGCACCGCCGAAAAAGATGGGCAGACCGTCACCAACGGCGGGCGGGTGCTGGGCGTCACCGCTCTGGGGAACACCCTGGAACAGGCCATTGACAACGCCTACGCCGCCGCCAAGCCCATCTTCTTCCAGGACATGCACTTCCGAAAAGACATAGGACACGCGTTTTAAAGTCCCTTTCGTTTCAAGCAGTAAAAAGCCGCCGTACCAAATTGGTACGGCGGCTTTTTGGCTCATCCCAGGCTGAACGCCGCAATGGCCACGAACAGAAGGATGGTACACAGGGTGTGGACGGACAGGCTGGTGGAGATGTACTTTCCCTCTTCCCCCACGTCGGCCATCAGAGGGATGATAAAGGGGGCGGGAAGGGCGTACAGGATCATCAACGCGATTTGCAGCCCCTTGTCGTAGGGCACAAACTGGAAGATCACAAAGCTCACCACCGCCAGCAGGACGGCCATAATGGCCAGACGGCACACCACCGTCACCGCCACCGGGCGGAGCAGGGATTTGTCCAGGTCCAGCTCATAGCCCACCACCAGCAGCACCAGAGCGCTGGTGGGTGCGGTAATCATGGAGATAACGCCCGTCACCACTCCAGCGGCGGAGCTGGACAGCACCCACTGTCCCACGCCCAGCACCCCCAACAGGATGCCCAGGGCCATGCCGATGCAGCATTTGTTGGTAACCATGTTCTTCACCAGCCCGCCCACTGTGGGCTTGCGCCCGTCGGTGAGGGACAGGAAGCCCAGGAACGCCGTGTAGGCGAACACCGTCTGTCCCAGGTCCACGGTGGCAAAGCCGGACTGCTCTCCCATCAGCACGCCGTAGAGGGCGTAGCCCAGCATACCGCCCTCGGCGCTGGCCAGCAGGAAGGGAAAGAATTTTCCGTGGGGGGCCGCCAGCTTCCGCAGGGCGAAGCCCAGCCCCAGCGCCGCCCCAAAGCTCAGATACACCAGCACAAAGGTGAGGGCCACCGTTCCGGAATAATGGGCGGTGAAAAAGGCGTTGAACAGCACCACCGGCAGGCAGATGTCGCCCACCACCGATTTCAGCCCCGCAAGGCCGCTCATATCAAAGATGTTTTTCCGGCGGCACAGCATACCCAGCCCCAGCATGATGACGATGGGCAGCACCATTTGAACCACTTGTAAAGCCATACTTTCCTCCTAAATTTCCCAAAAAATCAGCGGTTTCATAAAAACCGCCCATATTATACAGGAAAAAGGAGGGGAAAGCAACCGCTTACCCCTCCTTCCGCCCAGTTTTCTTACTTGTGGATCTCGTCCTGGAAGAACTCCAGGGCCTCCTTGTCGGTGGCCCCCTTGTGGACAATCATGGACACCGCCCGGGCCATGGCCACGGGGTGGGTGCTCTGGAAGATGTTCCGGCCCATGTCCACGCCGTGGGCCCCCTTCTGGATCACGCCATAGGCCAGCTTGAGGGCGTCTGGCTCAGAAAGCTTCTTGCCGCCCGCCACCACGATGGGCACCGGGCAGGCCGCCACGACCTCCTCGAAGTTCTCACAGTCGTAGGTCTTCACCACCTGCACGCCCATCTCAGCGATGATGCGGGTGGCCAGCTTGAAAAAGCGGTCGGTGCGGGCCATGTCCTTGCCCACGGCGCACACACCCATGGTGGGGATGGAGTAACGCATACCGGCGTTGATGACCTTGTTCAGGTTGTCCAGGCTGGACAACTGGCCGTCGGCCCCGATGAAGGTCTGTACCGCCATACAGTCGGCGTTCATACGGATGGCGTCCTCGATGTCCACCGCCACCACCTCGTGGCTCAGGTCGTCCTGGAGCATGGAGGAGCCAGAGGTGACCCGCAGGGCCACGCTCTTCACGATCTCGGGGGGGACGCAGGTGCGCAGAGCGCCCCGAGTGCCCATGAAACAGTCCACATAGGGGGCCAGTTGGGGCAGGAGCAGATCCAGCCGCTCCAAACCGGCGGTGGAGCCCATGAAATAGCCGTGGTCAAAGGCGAACATGACAGTATTTCCGCTCTCCGGGTTGAAAATGTTGGCCATGTGCTTCTTCATGCCCCAGTCCAGGCTGTTGATGCCCTTGAGGAAAAAGCCCTTCTGATTGGCAAAGGGTACGTCCACGTGGTAGTCCTTGGACACCTTCAGACCTTCCAAATCAGCCATAAATATATCCTCCTTGTATTGGTGAAATTGTCAGCGGCGGAGGGATATCCTCCGCTCCCAAAAGAGCGCCGTCCAGCGGCGCTCTTTTGGGAGCGGAGCGGGGCTTTTCTCCACCCCGCTCCGCCTGTCACAGGCTCTCGCGAACCTGTCAAGGACAGATTGACTTGAATTAGAAATCGTACTGATCCATGTTCTCGGCGTTGAAGATGGCGCGCTCGGGCAGCAGCACCACGCCGTTGTTGGTGTCGGCGGTGGAATCGTCGGGATTCAGGCAGTTGTTGGGCATGACCTCACAGTCGCCGATGCCAGGGACGCTGATCACGTCGCCAACCTTCACGTCGTTACCGGCGGCGATGTAAGCGGCCACGTAGCAGCCCAGGCCGCCCTGGATCTTGCAGTCCCACAGACCCCAGTTGAACAGGGTGCCGTTCTTGCAGTAATCCTTGATGGCGTTGGGGGTGGCGAAACCGGTGATGGTCACGTCGTCCTTAGTCAGGCCCTTGTTCTCGGCGGCCTGGAGCTGGCCGGGCAGAGCGGTGGAGTCGTTGCAGATGATCAGGTCGATGTCGGGGTTGTCAGCCAGCACGGCCTCGCCGATGGTGACGGACTTCTCCGCGTCCTGCTCGGAGTAGTAGTTGTCGGGATGGACGTTCTCCCAGTTGGGGTACTTCTCCTTGATGAGCTTTTCGCCCTCGACCTGCCAGGAGTTCTGGTCGGTAACGGTGGCCTGAGAGTAGTGCCAGGCGTACTTCACAGCGTCCTTCTCGGGGTCCACACCGCGGTCCTCCAGGCCCTTGACGGCCAGCTCCACCAGCATGGCGCCCAGCACCTCGGGAGTGCCCTGGGAGACCATCAGAGCGCGGTTGTCGGCGGCGGCGTCGGAGTCCCAGGTGCAGACCACGATGCCGGCGTCCATGGCGGCCTTCAGCGCGTCGGCCACGCCGGCGGCGTCCACGGTGGAGATGCAGATGGCGTCCACGCCCTGGGCCACGGCGTTGTTGATGACGGCCACCTGAGCAGCGGCGGAAGCGGTGGCGTCGCCCATGTACTCAACGTTGATGCCCCAGTCCTTGGCGAACTCCTGAGCGCCGGTGTTGGCCACCTCGAAGAAGGCGTTGCCGGTCAGCTTGGGGATAAAGGCCACGGTCTTGCCGTCCACAGGCTTCACATCGCCGTCGCCGCCCTCGGGAGCGGGAGTGTTGGCGTCGGGAGCCTTGCTCTCCACGGCGGTGGAGTTCTCGGGGGCCTTGGACTCTTCGTTGGCCTGGTTGCCGCAGGCGGCCAGAGCGAACATCATGCTCATAGCCAGAAGCAGCGCTGCGAGTCTTTTCAGTTTCATTTTTCATACCTCCATAGTTGTTTTATATTCAGGGGCCGCAATACCCCGGAATATACTTTGGTTATGCGCCGATCCTGCTCTCTTTTCCCCTGCCGCGCAGCCTGCCGAACCAGGCGATGACATTGGGATTGCTGGCAACGGCCCGGCCCACCACGACCACCACCAGCAGGACGCCCACGGGGATGTCCAGATACTGGGCCTGGATCTTGAAGCACAGCGGCATACCGAACCGCAGCAGGCCGATGGCCAGCGCGGCCATGGCGGTGCCCAGCACGGAACCCTTGCCGCCGGTGGACAGGGTGCCGCCCAGCACGCAGGCGGTGATGATGTTCATGGTCAGGCTTCCGCCCAGGTCGGACTTGGCGGTGCCCAGATAGGATGTCATGATGATCCCCGCGATGGCGGCGGACACGGCGGACAGGATGTAGGTGGACATGATGACCAGACGGCTGTTGACGCCGGAATACTCCGCCGCGGAGGGGTTGACGCCCACCAGATAGATCTTCCGGCCATATTTCGTACAGTGGAGCAGCAGGTGGGCCACCACCACCATGGCCAGGAAAATGACGATTTGCAGGGGGATAAAGTCGAACAGCTTGATCTTGGTCAGGGCCTTAAAGCTGTCGGGGAAGCCGCTGATGCCCTTGTAAGCCTCGGTGCTGGACAATGTGGACACCAGCAGGGCCAGACCCGTATACAGGAAGCTGCCGCCCAGGGTGACCACCATGGCCTGCACGCCGCAGTAGGCGATGAAGAACCCGGACAGCGCCCCGCACAGGGCGGCCACCACCACCGCCAGGGCCACGGCAGCCCAGATGTTCAGCCCGAAGTCCTGCCAGGCCACGCCGATGACGATGGAGGTCAGGCCTACGATGGAGGACACCTGGATGTCGATGCCGCCGGTGATCATGACGAAGGTGACAAAAATGGAGATCATGCAGATGGGCAGGAAGTCGTTGGCGGCGGTGAAAACACGGGTGAGGGAGAGGAATTTCTCATTCGCCGCGCCGAACACGGCGCACTCGCCGGCCAGCAAGATCAGCAGGAAGAAGTTCCAGCGGAAATTGGGGCCGTTCCACAGGCGGCGCAGGCCGCTCTGACCGCCCAGCTTCGGGGATTTCTCGCTCATTGCTCCAGCCCCTCCTTTCCACCGGGAGCCGCCGAGGTGCGGGCGGCCAGGCGGGCGTGGCGGTTGTTCACCGCGGCCCGGCGCTGCATCAGGGCGTCAACCACCACGATGGTGATGAGGATGACGCCGGTGATGGCGTTGTCGTAGTTGGAGGAGAAGCCCATGAACACCAGCAGATAGCTGATGGAGGCCATGATGACCGCGCCGATGCCCGCGCCGAT
Source organism: uncultured Oscillospiraceae bacterium (assembly GCA_949935795.1). Classification (GTDB taxonomy): domain Bacteria; phylum Bacillota; class Clostridia; order Oscillospirales; family Oscillospiraceae; genus Enterenecus. The sequence continues at coordinate 13,614 of CATLFX010000010.1, read as the reverse complement.
CACCGAGCCCACGCCGCCGGACAGGCTGATGCCGCCCAGCACACAGGCCGCAACCGCCTTCATCTCATAGCCGTTGCCGCTCAAAGAGGTGACGATGCCGATGCGGCTGGCGAAGATGATGCCCGCCGCCGCGCTGAGTACGCCGCAGATCAGGTAGGCCATGACCTTGGTGCGGGTGGCGGGTATGCCCACCAGCTCCGCGCCCCCGGCGTTGTCGCCCACGGCGATGAACCAGCGCCCCCGCTTGGTGCGGGTGAGCAGGAAGTGGATGCCCACGGTGAGGGCCACCGCGCAGCAGTAGTAGATGGTGAAGCTGCCGATGAGGGTCATGGAGGAGACATCCTTGAACTCCTTGGGCAGGCTGTTGACCTGCTCCACCCCCACCTGTAAGTACATCAGCCCCCGGAGGATGCCGTTGGTGCCCAGGGTGAAAATGAGGGAGGGAATCTTCATGACGGCCACACCCCAGCCGTTGACCAGGCCCACCACGACGCCGATGAGGATAGCAACCAAAAAGGCCAGAAGCCAGTTGGAGCCGTTCTGGATCATGGTGCCCGCCACGGCGGCGGACAGGCCCATGGTGGAGCCCACGGACACGTCGATCTCGCCGATGAAGATGGCGAAGGCCATGCCCACAGCGATGAGGGTGTAGACCACCGAGGAGTTGAAACAGGCGCTGATATTGTCCAGCGTCAGGAACCCCGGATTGATAACGCCCACGATGAGGAACAGGCCCACCAGGAACAGGAAGCTGGTGAACTCCCTGGCTTTGAAAAATTTCTTTACCGCGCTCATGCCTCTTTCGCCTCCCGTTTCACGATGCCAAAGGCGGCGGCCGTGAGATTATCCTGATTGATGTCCGCCTTCTGGAACTCGGCGTTGACGCGGCCCTGGTACATGGTCACCACCCGGTCGGCCAGCTCCTCCAGCTCCTCCATGTCGCTGGAGATCAGCAGGATGGACAGCCCCTGCTCCCGGAGCTGGTGGATGATGTGGTACACGTCGCCGCGGGCGGCGGCGTCGATGCCACGGGTGGGCTCATCCAGAATGACCACCCCTGGGTCGGTGGCCAGGGAACGGCCGATGACGATCTTCTGCTGATTGCCGCCGGACAGGCTGCCCGCCAGCTGGTCGTGTCCGGTGACCTTGGTGCGGAAGTTTTTCACATATTTCTCGGTGAGGTCGAACTCTGATTTCCGGTTGAGGAACACCTTGCCCAAGGCCCCGCCGAACAGGCTGGCGCTGGTGGTGTTGGCGGACACGTCGCAGATTTTGAACAGACCGTTGAGGTGCCGGTCCTCCGGCACGTAGTTCAGCCCCGCCGCGATGACCTGCCGGGTCTTTTTGCCGGTGATGTCCCTGCCGTTGAGGAGCACCCTGCCCCCCAGCGCCTTGTCCATGCCAAAGATGGTGGTTGCCATCTCGGTGCGCCCCGCGCCCACCACGCCGGCCACACCCAGAATCTCCCCCGGCCACACCTTCAGGCTCACGTCCGAAAAGCCGTAGCCGCTGAAGCGCTCCAGCTCCAGCACGGGCTGGGCGGAGTAGTCCACCCTGGAGGAGGCGCCGCCCTTGGCCTGGGTGTGGTCCGCCGCGTCCGGCGGGAGCAGGCCCTTCACCAGATCCTCCCGGGTGAAGTTTTCCACCGGGCCCTGGATGGTGATCATACCGTCCCGCATGATGGCCACGTGGGTGGCGATGTCGAATACCTCCGCCAGGCGGTGGGTGATGTAAATGATGCCAATGCCCTTTTCCCGCAGGTCCCGGACCACCTTGAACAGGCTCTTCACCTCGTCAAAGGTGAGGGCGGAGGTGGGCTCATCCAAAATGAGCAGCTTGGCGTGGCGCAGGATGCCCCGGAGGATCTCCACCAGCTGCTGCTCGGCGATGGACAGGCTGCTGGCCTTCCGGCTCAGGTCCAGGTTCCAGCCGATGCCCGCCATGGTGTCCGCCAGCTCCTTGTGTAGCTCGGCCTTGCCACGGTCAAAGCCAATGGTGATGTTCTCCTCCACGTTCATGTTGGGGAAGAGCAGGGGCTCCTGGGGCACCATGTAAATGCCCCGGGCCAGGGCCTCGGCGGGCCGGTTCAGGGCCGCCGCCTCCCCGTTCACGGCCAGCTGGCCGCTGTCGTGGCTGTATATGCCCATGATGATCTTCATTAGGGTGGACTTGCCCGCGCCGTTGCCGCCGATGAGGGCCAGCACCTCGCCGGGCATGACGTCCAGGTCGATGCCCTTGAGCACCGCGTTCAATCCAAAGGACTTGTAAATGCCCCGCACGGTCAGCAGGGGGACGTTTTTCCCCGGGTTTCCGACGGCTTCCATTTGAACTCCCCCATTCCTGTGCGGCGACGCACAAATGTCCTGAGAAACCAGCTTTTGCGCTTTGCCCTATCATAAGGTTTTTTCCCGCGTTTGTCAACAGCGCAAGCCCGATTCCTCTGGGAATTTTTTGGCATTTTTCGGCGAAAAATCACCAGACGGCTATTGTAGAAGGGCGCTTTTTATCGGAGATGTACAAGAAAATATGCCGTTTTTTGGTGTTTTCCACGATTTTGCAAAAAATAGAGGAATTCTCCCGCAATCATTTGACAGTGGACGCGGGCCGGTGCTATACTATTGGCACAAAACATTTGCTTGAGCACAAAACTTTTGTCGAATTTCTGGAGCGGATTCAATGGAGGAAAAAATCGACAGGCTCAACAGGGCCGACTACGAGCACCGGCTGATGATCAAGGCGGTGTGGTACTACTACATTGAGAACTATACCCAGCAAAATATCTCCCATCTGCTGGGGGTGAGCCGCTCCAAGGTCATCGCCCTGCTGGAGCGGGCCCGGCAGACCGGGATCATCCAGTTCAACGTCCAGCAGGACAGCGGCCGCCGGATGGAGATGGAGCGGGAGCTGCTCACCCGCTACGGTCTTCGGGACGTCTTCATTGTCCCCGGCGCGTCCACCCTGGCCAGCCCCAACGAGAGCATCGCCCAGGCCGCCGCCATGTACATACTGCGCCGGGCCGCGGACGACGCGTTCATCAACATGGGCTACGGCGACACCACCAGCCGCATCCTCAACCACCTGGCCACCGCCGCCCAGGCTCCGCTGAACGTGGTCAGCCTGGCGGGGGGCGTCAACTATTACCTGCCCAACATGAATTCCAACGTGTTCAACGCCCGGCTGTACCTGATCCCCTCCCCCCTGCTGCTGTCCAGCGCCGGGCTGCGGGACTCCCTGCGGCGGGAGCCGGACGTGGAGGAGATTTTCCGCATGATCCCCCTGTCCAGCATGAGCGTGGTAGGCATCGGCTCCATGAACGACCGGGCCACCATCGTGAAAAACGGCATCCTCAACCAGAACGACTTCACCTTCCTGAAAATGCAGGGGGCGGTGGGCGACGTGCTCAGCCACTTCCTGGACAAGAGCGGGAACGTGGTCTCCCACGACATGGAGGGGCGGCTCATGAGCACCTCCATGGACCAGCTCAAGACGCTGGACAACGTCATCGGCGCGGCGGGAGGGCCCGACAAGGCGGAGGCGATCTTGGCCGTCCTTCGGGGGGGCTATCTGGACGTGCTCATCACCGACGAGGACACCGCCCAGCTGCTGCTGGAGGCGGAGCCGTGACAAAGCATCGGAACCAATCAATTTTCAATATAGTTTAGGAGGTATCCCCATGGCGAAATATCTGATGGCGGTGGACGCGGGCACCGGCAGCGTCCGGGCCGTGGTCTTTTCCCTGGACGGCGAGCAGGTGGGCTGCGTCCAGCAGGAGTGGTCCCACCGGGAGGACCCCCGCTGGCCAGGCAGCATGGACTTCGACTGGGTCCACAACTGGGAGCTGGCCCGGGGCTGCATCCGGGGGGTGCTGGAGGAGACGGGCATCGCCCCTGCCGACATCGCCGCCCTGTCCACCACCTGCATGCGGGAGGGCATTCTGCTCTACGACAAGGATGGCAACGAGATCTGGGCCTGCGCCAACGTGGACGCCCGCAGCGACGCCCAGGTGGGTCAGCTCAAGGAGCTGGACCCGGCGCTGGAGAAGGAAGTGTACTTAAAGTCCGGCCAGACCTACGCCCTGGGGGCCCTGCCCCGGATTTTGTGGGTGCGGGACAACCTGCCCGAGGTGTACGAGAAAACCGCCGCGGTGGGCATGTTCAACGACTGGCTCATCTACAAGCTCACCGGCAGGCTGGCGGTGGAGCCCAGCAACGGCAGCACCACCGGCATCATGGACCTTCAGTCCCGGGACTGGCTGCCGGAGATCGCGGAGAAGTGCGGCCTGCGGGCGGACATCTTCCCGCCCGTGGTGGAGTGCGGCACTAACTTCGCCCAGGTGAGCGCCAAGGGCGCCGCCGACACCGGCCTGCTGGAGGGCACCCCTGTTGTGGTGGGCGGCGGCGACTGCCAGCTGGGCACCCTGGGCGTGGGGGCCTACAAGGCTAACCAGGCCGCCGTGTTCGGCGGGAGCTTCTGGCAGTACGAGTTTAACACCGACTCCGGCAAGACCGACCCCGGCTGCCGCGTCCGGGTGAACTGCGCCGCCCTGCCCGGCCTGTGGCAGTACGAGGCCCTGGCCTTCAAACCCGGCCTGGTGATGCGCTGGTTCCGGGACGGCTTCTGCCAGGCCGAGGCGGAGGAGGCCAAGCGTACGGGCCGGGACACCTACGACCTGATGAACGAGAAGGCCAAGGACATCCCCGCCGGGTCCTACGGGATGCAGTGCTGTTTCAGCGACACCATGAACTTCATCGACTGGAAGCACGCCAGCCCCACCTTCACCAACTTCCTGCTGGAACCGGAGAAGTTCAACAAATACACCTTCTACCGGGCCATTCTGGAAAACACCGCCCTGCTGGTCCGCAGCCACATCGAGCTGGTGAAGGAGGCCACCGGCCACGAGCCCGACGAGCTGATCTTCGCCGGGGGCGCGGCCAAGAGCCCCCTGTGGAGCCAGATCGTGGCCGACGTCACCGGCAAACCGGTGAAGGTGCCCGTGGTGAAGGAGGCCACCGCCCTGGGGGCCGCCATCCTGGCGGGCGTGGGCGCGGGCCTGTACGCCGATGTGGAGGAGGCCGTGGAGCGCACGGTGAAGTGGGACCGGCAGTTCCAGCCCGATCCCTCGGTGAAGGCGGTGTACGACGAGCTGTACGCCAACTGGAAAAAGCTCTACCCCGCCCAGCTGGCGCTGTGCGACGCGGGCGTCACCCGGAATATGTGGATCGCCCCCGGCCTGTGAGCCCTTGGGCCGACTTTTGGAATGGAGGAGAATCGTATGTTTATTGTCAATGAGAACGAGCGCGAGTACCGCTTTGGGGAGAGCGGCCCCAAATATCTGATGAAGGGCCCCCGGATGAATTTCGCCCTGGTGCGCTTCCGCCCCGGCGAGGACTTCCAGGCCCACTACCACAATGTGATGGAGGAGGATTTCTTCATCCTGGAGGGCAAGGTGGACATCGTGGTGGACGGCGTCAAGCACGTGCTCAGCGCGGGCGACCTGATCCACATCGAGCCCAAGGAGGTCCACTACGTGAAAAACGCCTACGACGAGCCGGTGAAGATGGTGTCCACCCTGGCCCCCTATCAGGAGGTGGACAAGGTCAACGTGGACAACCCGGTATATTGACGAACATGAGAGCTCCTCCGGCCCAGCCGGGGGAGCTTTTCCCTTAGGACCTGTATTCACAACCTCAATCCACCGTCTGGGCGGGTCTTTTCCCGCCAGGCTTCGTTGTGATTTCTTGCAATAAACACAATTATTCCTGCGAAATCCCGCCTCGCCTGACAGGAAAATCCCCTGTCCATCCGCCGGTTTTGGCTGTGAATACAGGTTCTTAATTTTCCCGCCGTTGAGACGATAATATAATAAAAGAGGCGGCTTCAGCGGCCCGGCGGAAGGAGGCCCATGAGATGGGAGAGCTGAGCATTCGCAGAAACAGGAACGTATCCGTGCCCCGGTATCAAGGGACCGGCAAGGCGGAGAAGCAGTCCGCCTCGGCCAAGGTCCAGCAGGGGCCCAGCTGGACGGCGGCCACCGTATCGGACACCCTGCGCCAGCTGATGACCAGGGTGAACCAGGCGGAGCGGCACATCCGGGAGGGCCGGCGCACCCTCCAGTCCGGGGAGGCCGCCCTGGCGGAGGTCCAGGACGGCCTGGGCAAAATGGAGGAGCTGGCCCAGCGGTCCGCGGACGGGGGACAGCTGGACCGGGACGCCCTCCAGAAGGAGCTGGACCGTCTCCGGGGGGAGATCGACCGGGTGGCCCAGCAGGGCGTAAAAGCGGGCCTGTTCCAGGACGGGGACGGCATAGACGGGCTGGACGCCCTGGTGGACGCGGTGATGGAGGGCCTGTCCGCCAAGGGTGACGGGGCCCAGGCCCTGCCCAACTGGCTCCTGCGGGGGCTGGGGGGGACTGCCCCGGACCGGGCGTCCCTGCTGGCCGCCCTGGGGGCGGACGCCTCCGCCAGCGGCCCGGAACTGCTGGCGGCTCTGGGCAAACTCCCCCTGGACAGCAGCCCCGCCGGGGGCTATCTGGCCGCGCTGTACCTGGGCTCGGTCATCGCCGGGGGCGCCGCCTCCGGGCCGGTGGACCCGGAACAGGCGGCGGAGGGCCTGCGGCAGTTTCTGGAGACGGTGGCCCATGGCCTCTCCCCCGACGAGGCGGTGGACCTGCTCACTGACGGCGTCTTCACCAGCCTGGAGGAGTTCCAGGCCCAGTTCTCCGCCGGCACCGCCCCTGGGCTGGAGGCCTTTTTGACCAACCTTCTGCTGTCCGGCGGGGACGGCCTGACGGCCATGCCCTCCATGGCCGGCCTGCTCACCGGCGGCGGGGAGTTGGAGCTGCTCATGGGCCTGCTGGACGCCCTGGGGGGCTCCGGGGACGGGCTGATGGCCCTGTTGGACGGGTTGGGCCCTTCGCCGGAGGGCGCCGCCTCTCAGATGATGACGGCGGCGGAGCTGGGGACGGTCCAGGCCTCCGGCCGGGACCTGTCCGGCGCGCTCCTGGACCCCCAGTCCGGCACGCTGACGGCAAGTGGAACGGAAAACCTGCTCTTCCGTGGTCTGGGGCAGGAGGCCCCCGCCCTGCGGCTGGCGGGCGGAGGGACGGTGACCCTCCATCAGATTGCCTCCCCCCTGCTCACCGCCCAGACTGCCCAGGCCCGGCTGAACATTGCCGGGGTGAACACCCTGGCCCAGCTCCAGCTGGCCCAGGGGACCACCCTCACCGTGGAGGGCGGCGGGCTGCTGCGGGCGGGCCTGCTCCGGGGGGATGCGTCCAGCGTTCTGCGGCTCATAGAGGGCGCGGTGGAGCTGGAGGGCGCCGCGCCGGGCTCCCTGGCCCAGGTGGTGGTGGACGGCCCCGTCTCCCTGCTGGCGGCGGAGGGCGTCACCGTCCAAAACGCCCAGGGAAAGCCCCTGACCCCTTTCGATATCGTATGGAAGACCCTCCTCCCCGGATGGAGCTCCCTCACCTCCCTGGGGGTGGACGGAAAGCAGGGGCGGCTGGCCCTGCATCTCCAGGACCAGCCGGACCCGGTCCGGCTGTGGCTGCTGAAGGGGAACGACCAGGACCGCCCCGCCCACACCGTGGTCCTCCGGGGCCGGGACAAGGCGGGCCTTCCCCGCACCCGGTACCTCTACGTGCGCTGGGACGACAAGGCGGGCGGCTTCCAGCCGGTCTCCATGTACCCCAACCCCTTCACCGTCACCGGCGGCGAGCCGGGGGTGGACTGGCAGTACGAGGAGGAGACCCACACCCTCCGCATACTCACCAGCCAGGTCACCGCCCTGTCCGGCGGGACGGGGACGGACGCCAACCAGCTCCCCTTCAGCGGGCGGATCGTCCTGGACGACAACATCGGCAGGCTGGAGCTCACCTTGGACGGGGTGGAGTGCCGGGTTGCCGAGGGCCGGGCCTTCGACCTGGGCCGGGGGAACGCCGTCACCCTGCTGCTTCAGCGGGGGACGGACAACGTGTTTGAGAGCGGTCCGGGCTGCGCCGGGGTCTCCCTGGGGGAGGGCACCTCCCTGACCATCGACCAGCCCAAGGGGGACCGAAGCCTCCCTGACGGTCTCCTCACCGCCACCGGCGGCGCGGGCGGGGCGGGCGTGGGCCGGGACAGCGGCGCGGCCACCGGCCAGACCGACTCCATCTTCATCCGGGGAGGCACCGTCGTCGCCACTGGCTCCGGGGGCGGCGCGGGCATCGGCGGGGCGCTGGGCGCGGCGGTGGGCGACATCCGCATCCAGGGCGGCACCGTCACCGCCCAGGCTTCCTGCTGCGCCGCCGCCATCGGCGCGGGCATTCAGGGGGCCTGCGGCGATATCGCCATCACCGGCTCCGCCAAGGTGGCCAGGGCCCAGGGCGGCGGCCCCGACGGCGACATCGGCGGCTGCCTCTTCGGCAACTGCGGCAGGGTTCAGGTGGACCCGGGGCTGAACCTGGGCTCGGCCAAGCTGTGGACTCAGCGGGGGCTCTCCCTCCAGGTGGGGGAATCCAACGTCACCCTGCCCCGGTTCCGGGTCACCGCCCGGGCCCTCCGGCTGGACGGGCTGGACGTCACCACCCGCCAGGCCGCCCGGGCCGCCCTGGAGGTCCTCACCACCGACCGCCGGTGGGTCACCCGCCTCCAGGGGGCCTACGGCGCCATGTACGGCCAGCTGGCCCAGAGCTTCGGCGGCATGTACAACGTCCACCGGCAGTTCAGCGTGGTGCGGGACACCAGCGAAGCCAGCTCCCTGGTCATGGACATCCGGGAGGTGCTGCGCCAGTCCCCCAGGGCCAAATTCCTGGCCCAGCGGGGGATGGAGGACGTGGGCCTGCTCCTGCGGTGAGCACCACCGCAGCCCATGGCGCTTTTGTGCCAGCTAAAGTCCTCAATTCCGCCGTATTTTCGTGAAAAAACACGGTATCCACCGGGGAAATACCGTGCTACAATGACCTCTGAAACGTCAGGCGGTCCGCCTGTCAAAGCGCGAGGTGTGTCATGGAAACCACGGTCAGGGCGCAAAAGCCCATGTTCTCCAATCAGGATCTGGTCCGGCTCATGATCCCCCTGGTCATCGAGCAGCTATTGCTGATGACGGTGGGCATGGCCGACACCATGATGGTCACCACCGCCGGAGAGTCGGTGGTGTCCGGGGTATCCCTGGTGGACAATATCAACATTCTCATCATCAATATCTTTTCCGCCCTGTCCACCGGCGGGGCGGTGGTGGTGGCCCAGTATCTGGGCCGGCGGGAGCCGGAAAGCGCCCGGTCGGCGGCCAGGCAGCTGCTGTACGTGGTGTTGCTGGCCGCCCTGGTCCTGATGGCGTTGGCCCTCTTTCTACGAGGTCACATCCTGCGGCTGCTGTTCGGCGACATCACCCAGGAGGTGATGGACTCCGCCCTGATCTACTTCCTGCTGACGGCGGCGGCCTACCCCTTTATCGCAATCTACAACGCGGGAGCCGCCCTGTTCCGGGCCATGGGAAACAGCAAGGTGTCCATGGTCAACTCCCTCATCGTCAACCTCATCAACATCGCCGTCAACGCCCTGCTGATCTACGGGTTTAACATGGGGGCGGCAGGAGCCGGGCTGGGCACCCTGACCTCCCGGGTGGCGGCGGCGGTGATCATCGGGGTGAAGATCACCCGGAAAAACCTGCCGGTATACGTGGAGGACCCCTTCCACCCCCAGCTCCAGTGGAAAATGGTCCGCGCCATCCTTCGGGTGGGCGTTCCGGCGGGCATTGAGAACGGTATGTTCCAGGTGGGCAAGCTGCTGGTGCTCCGGCTGGTCACCTCCTTTGACGTGGGGGTGAATCTGGCCGTCCAGGGCTCCGCCGTGGCGGCCAACGCCATCAGCAACTCCATCGCCGCGTTCATCAACGTCCCCGGCCAGGCGGTGGGACTGAGCATGGTGACGGTCATCGGCCAGTGCATGGGGGCCAGCGACCCCGACCAGGCGGTGGGCTACACCAAGAAGCTGATGAAGGTGTCCTATCTGGCCATGGGGGTCTCCTGCGTCTGCCTGTTTTTCGCCGCGCCGTCGCTGGTGCCCCTGTTCAACCTGACCCCCGCCACCGCCGCCATCGCCATCCAGGTGCTGCGCTGGAACTCGGTGTTCGCCACCATCTTCTGGCCCATGTCATTCACCCTGCCCAATGCCCTCCGGGCGGCGGGGGACGCCAAGTTCACCATGGCGGTGTCCATGCTGTCCATGTGGATCTGCCGCATCGGCATGAGCTACCTGCTGGGCCTGGGCATGGGGCTGGGCCTGCTGGGGGTGTGGCTGGCCATGTTCTCCGACTGGATCGTCCGGGGCGCCGTGTTCCTGGTCCACTTCCTCCGGGGCAAGTGGAAAAACCACCATGTGATTTGACAACGTCTTCTCTTGAAACCGCAAAGAGGCGGCGCGGACCGGGTCCGCGCCGTCTCTTTGTGCAATTTCAGCTTCTCCGGGCGGGGATGAGCAGCAGTGTCCCCACCTCCGCCTCCTCCCCGGGCAGGCTGTTGGCGGAACGGATGTCCGCCACGGTGGAGGCGCAGGACTTGGCGATGTCCCACAGGGCCCCCCCCCGCTCCACCCGCCGGATGACCACCGACGGGCGGGGTCCGCCCTCCTCCGCCGTCCCCGGCTTCACCTCAGAGACACAGTTCACCTGCTCTTCCCGGATGAGGGTCCAGGCAAACTCCGCCTCAAAGCGCACCTCCAGCCCCCCGGTGACGGGGACGGCGGTGGCCTCCCCCACCGCCCGGCACCGGCAGGCGCAGGTACAGCCCTCCGGCACATCCACACGGCAGGTCACGGGGATATCCGTCTCCACTCCGCACAGGGCGTCGTCCTCGCTGAGATACAGGACGGCGGCGTTCACCTGGGCGGTAAACTCCATGCCGCCCTCCGCGGGGGCCCCCGCCAGGGAGGACACCGTGGCGGCGCAGTCCAGCACCTGCTTGGCCGGAATCCCCGACTCGCACAGCTTCCGCCCCATCTCCCGGCGGGCGGACCGCTCGGCCAGGGTGCACAGCCGCACCGGCGATCGCTCCACGTCGATGGGCTTCCCCACGCAGTAGGCGTCGCTGATGAGTTCCACGCTCCGGCGCTCCCACACCGCCGCCTGGGCCAGCAGCTCCAGGGACACCTCCAGCTCCCCCTCCCGGGCCCGGCAGTCCGCGCTTTTCAGCGCCACCGCCACGTCGGGCTCCGCCTCGTCGGGCACCTCGCCGATGTCCAGAATCTGCGAGTAGGGCAGCTCAAACCGGGCCTGGTTCAGCCCCTCCCCGGCGCGGTACACCGCCGACAGCTGTACGTCCCCTTTGAGCACCAGCTTTTTGCCGATAAACTTGGCGTCCGCCGTCCCCAGCTCCGCACGGTAGAGCAGCAGCTCCTCGATCTCGGGCCGGGAGGCCGGGGGGCGCAGCACATCGGAGAAGGTAAAGGTCTTTTCCGACACCTCCGGGATGACGCAGCACTTCCGGGGCGCCACTTGCTTTTGCAGGCCCTCCCCCTCGCCGCCAGTCAGGTCGGCGGACAGCTCCCGCCGCTCCCGCTCATAGGCCGCCGCCCACACGGACAGCCCCACCCGCACCAGCATCTTCCTGGGGTTGATTGTCCGGGCGTCCGCAGCGGGGGCCTGAAGGTCCGCCAGTACCGGGCACCCGGCGTGGAACTGGGGATCGTCCCGGACGCACTGGAAGGGGATGGTCACCTCCAGCGGACGGGGCAGCTCCTCTCCCTCGGGTATGTACAGCACCGTCACCTTGGCCGTGCCGTTGAGGCGCAGGGTCCCCTCCCCCAGCTCCTTGTCCTTGAGAAACGCCTTGCCGGAGGCGGACACGATCCGGGCAATGTCCGGGCAGGCGTCGGGCACAATGCTCTCCAGGGTTTCCTCCTGGGAGAACATGGTATGGGCCACGCACCGGTACCCCTCCAGCGCGACCCGCTTCAGCTCCATATCCATAGGCTTCCTCTCCTTGCTTCTGTTCTGTCCCCACTATATGAGACTCAGCCCCCGGATATGCCAGCCTTCACTCCATGTGGAAGATCCTGCGCATCAGGCCGCACAGGGCCTTGGGGAACTTCACCACCACGACTCGCATGAAAACGCCCCCTTTCTCGCTGCCGGATGATAATCCAGCATATGTGAAAGGGGGCTGTCCTGTTCCTGCAATTTTCGGGACAAAGTGTGGCCTTCAGACGGCATATTTGAAGGAACAGTATGTCGAATTTTCGTTTTTCCGGTTTTCTGCACAAAAATGAATTCCATTTTTTGTGGATATCGTACAAGTCCCCACTTCCATTTTTTATCGCATGGTAGTATACTAGTGTTTGTAAAGGAGGTGATATGAAATGTTCGAGACCAACGGCCTCATCGAGATGCAAAAGCAGACCGGCGCTGATGCCCGCGAGATGGACATCTTCTGCTACTTCGCCTATTACCCTTATATCAGCGCCTGATTCAAGGGGTACACAACTGAATATTTCAGAAAATATAAACTCTGAACCATATATGAACGAAAGGAGTCAACGCACCATGGTTTTCAGTCCCGTTATGGGAAAGTGCATTCTTCTGCTCATTGGCATGGCCGCGACCAGCGTCGCGGCGCTGATACGCCATATGTCCATCAAATTGAAGTGATTCCAGCATATGAGAAAACACAGGACGCCCCATCGAGTAAGCTCGATGGGGCGTCCTCATTTCATTTGCCCTTGTTCTTTTCCAGCTCCCACTGGGGGATTTCCTTGGCCTGCTCGTACAGGCGGACATAGCTTTTATGGCGGCTGGGGGCGATTCTTCCCTCTTCCACCGCCTCCCGGACGGCACAGCCCCGCTCCTTCACATGGGCGCAACCCTGGAACCGGCACAGGCCCGCATAGGGGGCAAACTCCCGGAACGCCGAGGCCACTTCCTCCTTGGGGATGGCCTCCATCTGCTCCACATCGAAGGAGGAGAACCCCGGCGTGTCCGCCACCAGCCCGCCCGCCACTGGGAACAGCTCCACATGGCGGGTGGTGTGGCGGCCCCGGCCCAGCTTTTCGCTGACCTCCCCCACCTCCAGGCCGAAGCCGGGCTGGAGGGCGTTGAGGATGCTGGATTTGCCCACCCCGGAGTTGCCGGTGAAGGCGGACACCTTCCCGGCCACGGCGGCGGCCAGGGCGTCCATCCCCTCCCCCGTCTCCGCGCTGACCTGAAGGGTGGGAAAGCCCGCCTCCCGGTAGAGCCGGACCAGCCCGTCCGCCCGCTCCAGATCGCACTTGTTGAACACGATGAGGGGATCGCACCCCTTCCACTCCGCCATGGCCGCCATGCGGTCAATGAGAAAGGGATCGGTCACCGGCACCGCCCCGGAGCACACGATGACCATCTGCTGGATGTTGGCCACGGCAGGACGGCTGAACTGGTTCTTCCGGGGGAGGACGGCGTCCACCATCCCCTTCCCGTCCTCAGTGAGGGTGATATCCACCTGGTCGCCCACCAGGGGGCTGAGCCGCTGGTGGCGGAGCGTCCCCCGCCCCCGGCAGGGGACAGGCTCCCCCGCCCCGGCATCCACATAATAGAACCCGCTGAGCGCTTTGACAATCCGTCCCGTCATCACTGGAAATGCTCCCAATAGCTCTCCACCAGCGAATC
>CATLFX010000009.1 GCA_949935795.1 uncultured Oscillospiraceae bacterium | reverse complement strand
ACAGGCGGTCATCGTCCCCCGGCCTTCACCGCCGCGGCGGCCTCCTTCTGGATGTCCTCAAAGTTGGACAGAATGGGCTCCACATCCTTCCCCTTCAGTTTGCGGTCCACATAGTTCCTGGTGATCTTGACCACGATGGGGGACAGCACCAGCACGCCGATGAGGTTGGGCAGCATCATCATGCCGTTGAGGGTGTCGGCGATCTCCCAGGCCAGGTTCTCGCCCATCACCGCACCGCCAAAGGTGGCCAGCACGAAAATCACCTGATACACCTTTGTAATTTTTTCCCCGAACAAAAACTCGCAGGCCTTGCTGCCGTAGTGGCTCCAGCCCAGGCAGGTGGAGAAGGCGAACAGCATGACGGAGATGGCCACAAACGCCGCCCCGGCAAAGCCGAAGTGCATGGAGAACACGGTGCTCACCAGATTGGCTTTGGTGAGGGCGGTCCCGGCGTATTCAGCGGCGGTGACGCCGGTCTCCAGGTCCACCAGCCCGGAGGACAGCACGGAGAAAGCGGTGAGGGTGCACACGATGATGGTGTCGGCGAACACCTCAAAGATGCCCCACATGCCCTGCCGCACGGGCTCCTTGACGTTGGAGCTGGAGTGGACCATGACGGAGGAGCCAAGGCCCGCCTCGTTGGAGAACACGCCCCGCTTCATGCCCTGCTCGATGGCCAGTTTGACGCCGTAGCCCACCACGCCGCCGCCCGCGGCCTTGAGGGCGAACGCGCCCCTGAAGATGGCGGAGAACACCTCGCCCACCATGGAGATATTGGAGCAGAAAATGACGATGGAACCAATCATGTACAGGATGACCATAAAGGGCACGATCTTCTCGGTGACGGAGGCGATGCGCTGTAAGCCGCCCAACACCACCAGCCCGGTGAGGATGACGATGGCAATGCCGGTGACCCAGGTGGGGATGCCGAAGGCGGTGTTCATATTGCCGGAGATGGAGTTGATCTGGGTCATGTTGCCGATGCCGAAGGAGGCCAGGAAGCAGAACACGGAAAAGGCCACCGCCAGCACCATGCCGATGGTCTTGCAGCCCTTTTTGGAGCCCAGGCCGTCCCGCAGGTAGTACATGGCTCCGCCGGACCACTCCCCGGCGGAGTTCTTCCGGCGGTAGTAGATGCCCAGCACATTCTCGGAGTAGTTGGTCATCATGCCGAAAAAGGCGATGAGCCACATCCAGAACACCGCGCCGGGGCCGCCCACCATGATGGCCCCCGCCACGCCCACGATGTTGCCGGTGCCCACGGTGGCGGCCAGGGCCGTACACAGGGACTGGAACTGGGAGATGGACTGGTCTTGGGTGTGGCCCACCACGTCCTTGTGGAAAATAGCGCCAATGGTTTCCTTCATCCAGTGGCCGATGTGGGTGATCTGGAAGAACTTGGTCCAGCAGGTCATAAAAATGCCCACAAAAGCCAGCAAAATCAGCGCGGGCCAGCCCCAGAAGATGTTGTTGAGGAAGCTGTTGACGTTGGAAACGACTTCTAGCATAACGGTCCCCTCTTTTCTCAAAAATACTCTATCGCAGTATACTATAAAAGTGCTGAAAGCGCAAGAAAAAATGGGCGGTTTTCATTTTGAAAAGCAAAATTTCCAGAAAAACGCCAAATATCAGGAGAATGGCGGCGTAAAATTGTTGGAAAACGCAAGCGGATCTCCTGCAAATTTCATTCGCCGCCCAGGGAACGGCACTGGGCCCCTCCCTGGGCGGCGGATTTTACTGTCCCAAAAGCTCTTTCAAAATGGCGTTCACGCTCTGGGGGTTGGCCTTGCCCTTCAGCTCCCGCATGACCTGGCCCACCAGGAAACCGAAGGCCTTTTCCTTGCCGCCTTTGTAGTCCGCCACGGACTGGGGATTAGCTTCCAGCACTTTAGCGGCAATGTCCCGCACCAATCCGTCGTCGTTGACCTGCTCCAGACCGTGCTCTTTCACATAGGCGTCCACACCGCCGTCCGTGTCAAAGACGGCCTCGAACACCTTGACGGCGGTGTTGCGGTTTAGCTTTCCCTCCCCCACCAGGGCGATGAGCCGGGCCAGCGTGGGGGCGGTGAGCTTCATGTCCTTGGGCTCCATGGCGCGGGTGGACAGCGCCCCCAGTACCTCGCCCATGATCCAGTTGGCCCCCTGCTTGGGAGGAGCGCCCAGCGCCACCAGATCCTCGAAGAACCGGGCCAACACGCTGTCCGACGTGATCATCTGGCTGTCGTACTCGGGCAGGCCGTACTCCGCCTGATACCGGGCCCGCTTGGCCTCGCCCAGCTCGGGCTGGGCGGCGCGCAGGCCGTCCAAATATTCCTCGGACAGTTCGATGGGCGGCAGGTCCGGCTCGGGGAAATAGCGGTAATCCTGGGCGTTCTCCTTGGAGCGCATGGCATAGGTGGCGTCCTTGTTCTCGTCCCAGCGGCGGGTCTCCTGGACCACCCGCTTTCCCTCCTGGATGAGCTCGATCTGCCGCTTGGCCTCGTAGTCGATGGCCCGGGCGATGGCCTTGAAGGAGTTCAGGTTTTTCATCTCGGTGCGGGTGCCCAGCCCGTCTGTACCCATGGGCCGCACGGACAGGTTCACGTCGCACCGGAGGGAGCCCTCCTGCATTTTGCAGTCGGACACGCCCAGGTATTGCAAAGTCTCCTTCAGCTTTTCCAGGTAGGCGATCACCTCGCCGGCAGTGCGGAAGTCCGGCTCGGTGACAATCTCGATCAGCGGCACCCCGCAGCGGTTGTAATCCGCCCTGGTCTGGTCAATCCATGGGTCGTGGACCAGCTTGCCCGCGTCCTCCTCCATGTGGAGCTCGTGGATGCGGATGGTCTTATCCCCCGCGTCCGTATGGATGGGCACCGCCCCGTCCCGGGCAATGGGGAGATAGAGCTGAGAAATCTGGTACGCCTTGGGCAGGTCGGGGTAGAAATAGTTTTTCCGGTCGAATTTGCTGTACCGGGTGATGTCGCAGTTCAGCGCCAGCCCGGCTTTGACGGCGAACTCCAGCACCTTTTTGTTCAGCACAGGCAGGGTCCCCGGCATCCCGGTGCACACCGGACAGCAGTGGGTGTTGGGATCGCCCCCGAACCGGGTGGTGCAGGAGCAGAAAATCTTTGTTCTGGTGGCCAGCTCCACATGGGTCTCCAGGCCGATGACGGTTTCCCAGGTCATGCCAGATCCCCTCCCTTCGGTGCGCGTTTGTGAAAATCGGTATCATGCTGGAACCCGTGGGCAGCGTTCAAAAGCACGCCCTCCCCGAAGTGAGTCCCGATGAGCTGTGCCCCGATGGGCAGACCCCTGGAATCGAACCCACAGGGCATGGACAGCCCCGGCAGCCCCGCCAGATTCACCGACACGGTGTATACGTCGCTCAGATACATTTGCAGGGGGTCGGACAGGCTCTCCCCCAGGCGCGGCGCGGTGGTAGGGGCCACGGGGGTCAGGAGCATATCACACTGCTGAAACGCCTTGTCGAAAGCGTCTTTGATAACGGCCTTCACTTGCAGGGCCTTGCGGTAGTAGGCGTCATAATACCCGGAGGACAGCACGAAGGTACCCAGCAGGATACGCCGCTTTACCTCGTCGCCAAAGCCCTGGGTGCGGGTCTTGCAGTACAGGTCTTTCAGCCCCTCGTATTCCTCTGCCCGCCAGCCGTATTTCACGCCGTCGAACCGGGACAGGTTGGAGGACGCCTCCGCGGCGGCGATGATATAGTAAGTGGGGACCACGTACTCCATCACGGGGAAGGACAGCTCCACCACCTCCGCCCCGCGGGCTTTCAGCACATCGGCCACAGCCAGGACGGCGGTTTTGACCTCGCCGTCCTGGCCGTCCCCGTAGCAGTCCACGGGCAGGCCGATTCTCAGCCCCCGCACATCCCCAGTCAGGCCGCCGAGCAGGTTGCCATACTGCCCGTCCAGGCTGGTGCCGTCCCTGGGGTCCCTGCCCTGGAGCACGTCCAGTATGGCGGCGCAGTCCGCCGCGTCCCGGCACAGCGGGCCGATCTGGTCCAGCGACGAGGCGTAGGCGATGAGCCCGTACCGGGACACGGTACCGTAGGTGGGCTTCATGCCCGTGACGCCGCAATAAGACGCGGGCTGGCGGATGGACCCGCCGGTGTCGGACCCGACGGCGTACCAGCCCATCCCCGCCGCCACAGCCGCCGCCGCGCCGCCGGAGGACCCGCCTGGGACCCGCTCCAGATCCCAGGGATTTTTCACCGGGCCGTAAAAGGAGGTTTCCGACGTGGACCCCATGGCGAACTCGTCCATGTTCAGCTTGCCCAGGGAGACGGCCCCCGCGTCCGCCAGCTTCGTGGTGACAGTGGCGTCATAGGGGGGCGCGAAATCCCCCAGGATTTTGGACGCGCAGGAGGTTTTGACCCCCCTGGTGCAAATGTTGTCCTTGATGGCCATGGGCACGCCGTAGAGGGGGCTTGCGGCGTCCTTCACACCGGCCTGTAATTGTTCCGCCTGGTCCAGCGCCTGTTCCCCGGTGACGGTGATAAAGGCGTTCAGCTCCTTATCCCGAACCGCCACAGCGTCAAGCGCCGCCTGGACGGCCTCCTTAATAGATACCTCGCCTTTTTTGATGGCCGCGCCCAGCTCCAGGGCGGTCAATTCAGTCAGTTTCATCATACATTCTCCCATTTTGTCCTTTCAATTAAGAACGCGTCTGGTGGCCGGGTGGGACGGCATCGTCACCCGCCCGGTGTGTCAGCGAACCAAAAGTTCTTTTTGCTTACTTTTTCTTTCAAGAAAAAGTAAGTCAGTCTACGGCCTTGGGGACCAGGAACGCCTCCTCGTCGGGCACAGGGGCCCCGGCCAGCAGCTCGGCCCGGTCCTGGGAGGGGACCACCTCGTCCTCCCGCAGGACGTTCTTCACCGGGAATACGTGGCTCATGGGCTCTACGCCGGTGGTGTCCAGCTTATTCAGCACATTCATATAGGCGATGATCTGCTCCAATTGAGCGGTCATGGCCTGCTTTTCGCCGGTCTGGAGCTCCAGCCGGGACAGCTCGGCGATATAGTCTACCATCTCAGTGTCGATGTTCATAAGAATCTCTCCTTATCTATTGAAGGTTTGCTGCCGACGCAATATGTTGGACGACCTGCATGGTGGTAACGGTCTAAAAGTTCTTTTTGCCTACTTAAATTGTCACGCTTCGCCTGCTCGCGACGCGCGGCTTCCCTCCGTCTCGGACAAAAGCCATCCGGGCCGCTGGCACTCCTTGGGTTTTTGTCCTCGCTCCAGTCCATCCGCGCTGCTCACGACGGCTCAGCGCTTCTCATTTTTCTTTCAAGAAAAAGTAAGTTAGGGTTCCATACGTGTCCGGTCTCTGGGGAACAGGCTGGCATACCGGATGTTGTCCAGCCCGCACAGCTGCATGGTCAGCCGCTCCAGGCCGATGCCCAGGCCGCCGTGGGGCGGCATGCCGTGCTTGTGAATCATGAGATAGCTCTCAAACTCCGCCGGGTCCATGCCCCGGTCCTCCATTTTGGCCACCTGCTGAGCGTAGTCGTGGACCCGCTGGCCGCCGGTGGTGACCTCCAGTCCCCGGAACAGCAGATCGAAGGACAGGGTGTATTTGGGGTCCCCGGGGTCGTCCATGGCGTAGAAGGGCCGCTTTTTGGAGGGGTAATGGGTGACAAACACAAAGTCGCTTCCAAACTCCTCCCTGGCGTACTGGCCGATGTGAAGTTCTTCTTCGGGCTCTAAGTCGTAGGGGTCCCGGATCTTGTAGCCATACTTCTCCGCCGCCAGCCGTTTGGCGTCGTCAAACCGCAGGCAGGGGATCTTGTCCGCGCTGGGCAGCTCCACCCCCAACAGCTCCAGCTCCCCGCCGTACTCCCTGGACAACAGCTCCATGGCGTGCCGGAGATACCCCGTCTCCATCTCGATCACATCGTAGAAGGAGTCGATATACCCCATCTCGAAGTCCAGGCCGGTGTACTCGTTCAGGTGCCGGGGGGTGGCGTGCTTCTCCGCCCGGAACACGGGGCCCACCTCAAAGACCCGCTCGAACACCCCCACCATGGTCTGCTTGTAGAACTGGGGGGACTGGGCCAGATAGGCCTTTTTGCCGAAGTAGTCCAGCTTGAAGATGTTGGAGCCGCCCTCCGCCCCCGCGTGGACGATTTTGGGCGTGTGCACCTCGGTAAATCCCTGCCCGGTGAGGTAGTCCCGGAAGGCCCGGACCAGGCCCTCCTGCACTTTGAATACCGCCCGCTCCCGCAGGTGGCGCAAAACGGCGGGCCGCAGGGGGAGCTCCGTATCCAGATGGAGCTTCAACTGCCCCTTGCCCAGGGACACGGGCATGGGCGCGGCGGGCCGGGACAGCACGGTGACAGCCTCCGCGGCGATCTCAAATCCGCCGGGGGCCCGCGGCTCCTCCCGGACGGTGCCGGACAGCTCCACGGCGCACTCCTCGCACAGGCCCTCGGGCAAAATGTCCGGGGGACACACGCACTGGACGCTTCCGCGGGCCATGCGCAGGGTGAGGAAGACCAATCCGCCCATATCCCGCAGCAGGTGGACCGCGCCGTGGACGGTGACGGGGTTATGCCGCCCGCCCTCCGCGATCTGTTGATAGGTAGTCAGTTTTTTGCTTTCGCCTGTGACGAACTTCATAACTTCTCATTCCTTTCCTCGTCGTCGCAAAGTCCGCTCAACTACGCTTCCGCCTCTGGCGAAAGCTCCGCTCGCTCCCTTGCTCCTCCTCTCCCCACAAAGCCAGAGGACGGCTTTGCGGGGGCCCCTTTTTTGCTTCGCTGGACTTCCGCGAGAAAATAAAAATCCCGGACCGTACAAAAAGTACAGTCCGGGACGGAATCAACTATAAATTCCGCGGTACCACCCGCGTTGCCCCTCCAGCAAGGGACCTCTCTCGAGCCCCGGTAACGTGGGGAGGACGGACAGCCCTACACCCCCGCCCTTGGAGGTTCGAACCATCAGCTCAGAAGCGTTGCGCCATCTCGTCTTTCCGGGGCGGGCTTTCAGTCGGTGGCCCGCGTTCTCTGTCGGACGCCGTGAGGGGCGGTCTTCGTCGATGCCTTTGCAATCTTCGCTTGTTGAGGGAATCATACACTTATTTTGCCCTGTTGTCAACTAAAAATTTTCCCAAGCCGGCCTAGCCGGGAGGAGAAAACTATGGTACAATGTCCTAAAATCAGAGAAACAGGAGGGATGAATCCATGCCAAACTGGGAAGAATTACACCGCCGCTGTATGGGCTGTCAGAAGTGCGCCCTGGCGGACACCCGCACCAACGTGGTCTTTGGGAAAGGCCCCAAGGACGCCCGGGTCATGTTCATCGGCGAGGGCCCCGGCGAAAACGAGGACCTGCAAGGAGAACCCTTTGTGGGCCGGGGCGGCCAGCTGCTGGACGAGATGCTGTCCCTCATCGGCCTGAGCCGAGAGAAGAATTTTTACATCACCAACATCGTCAAATGCCGCCCGCCCAAGAACCGGGACCCGCTGAACACCGAGCAGGACGCCTGCATCGGCTACCTGTGGGACCAGATGGAGCTGCTCCACCCCCGGATCGTGGTGTGTCTGGGGCGCATCGCCGCCATGCGGCTCATCAGCCCCAACTACCGCATTACCAAGGAGCACGGCCAGTGGGAGGAGAAGAGCGGCGTGTTCTACACCGCCATCTACCACCCCGCCGCCCTCCTGCGGGACCCGACGAAAAAACCGGACACCTTCGCCGACCTGCGGGCCATCCGGGCTAAGATCCGAGAGATCTGTCCTGAAGCCTACCAGTAACTTCCTTTTTTCTTTGAAAAGAAAAAAGGAAGCGAAAAAAGAAACTTTTTGTCCGTTACCAGCGTGAGTGTTAAATCAAAACGCCGCGTCGGCCACGCAACAGGGCAATATCATAACCAAAAAAGACATTTTATGTTTGAATAACCGGGTTGGCTGGTCGCCGTGTGTAAATTGTCCGGTTACCACCCGTTTGCGTGGCGGATCAAAAGTTCTTTTTGGTTACTTTTTCTTTCAAGAAAAAGTAACGTCCTCGTCGTCGGCCAGCAGGTTCATGACGGATATCTCAAAGGCTGTGCGCTCCACCTGCTCCCCGTCGATGAGCTTATGATACCGGCGGCTCTGGAGCCGTCCCTCCAGCCGCAGGGTGTCCCCCACGTCCAGCCCGCCGCAGTGGGCGGCCAGGGAGCCCCAGGCGATGCAGGGTAAGTAGTCCGCCCGGCCATAGGAGCGGTTGACGGCCAGCAGGAGGTCGCAGATCTCCCGGCCCAGGGGGGTGCGCCGGGCGGTGGGACGGCGGCACAGCGTCCCGGCCAGCACCAGGCGGTTTTCCCCCTCCTCCAGCTGGGAGGGCTGGGCGGAGCGCACCAGCACGGTGATGACCAGCTTGCTCCCCGTCCCCGTGCGGTTGTTGTAGGAACGCACCTCCCCCTGGACGGACACCCACCGCCCCGGCGTCCACAGCTCCGGGTCCGGGTTGGCCGTCACCAGGTTGAGCGTGTCGTCTGTGCCGGACAGCCGGGGCACCCGCAGGGGGACCAGGTAGTAGTCCACGCCGTGGTTCTGGTGGGAACGGACGGGGGCGTCCGCCGTCTGGCCCCGCAGGATGATTTTATTTTCCCCTCGATATTCTTCCATCGGTATCACACTCCGTTGTCAAATGTTCACCCTGCCTGACTATATGACGGCAGAGCGCCGGGTATGCCCAGTTTTTCCAGCCTTTCGCCGGGAGAGCGGACGGGACCGGGTCAGAATGAGGGAACAGCGCCAAGTATGCCCATTGACAATTGGGCCGGGTGTCGTATAATATAAGACGAGTATGCGCGGCGGCGCGCCGCCTGACGGACTACCAGCCGAAGGAGGGCTTTAGCATGGAAGTGGAACTGACGCGAAAGCAGCTGCGGCGTCTGTTGGACATGGTGTACATCGGCAACTGGATTTTGAACTCCACCCGGGGAGAGGACCGCTTCAAGGACTACGACGAGGTGGAGAGCCTGCTCTTCGCCAAGGCGGCCCAGGAGGGCATGCCCAGCCTGGCCGAGACCTACCAGGGAGAGGTGATCCCCTCCCGGGCCTTTGCTGAGGGGGGCATCCACGAGGCCATCATGGAGTATGAGAACAACGTGTTTTTCGAGATTCTGGCCGAGGACCTGGCCCGGCGGGACATGGACGACGTACCCATCGACGAGACCAACTACGACGAGCTGACCCAGCGCATCGACGCCTATATCGACGAATTCGAGGCCCACGGCACGGACAACATCACCGTGGACTGCTGAATGGCAAAACCGGAGCCTGTATCCACAGCCGGGTGGGCTTGGATACAGGCTCTTTTCACACAAAGGGAAGGTGGAACGCCTTGACAAAAAAAGCAATCAATGGACTGTTTATGGGGATCGTCCTGCTTCTGCTGGGGGCGGGGCTGGCACGGACAGTCCTCTTCCCCAAGGAGGTCAACGCCTACGAAAACCGCTACGCGGAAAAAATCGCCCCCCTCACCGTGAAGGGCTGGCTGGACGGCTCCTTCCAGGACAGCGTGGACAAGGCCCTGGCCGACCAGGTGCAGCTGGCCCAGGTGTACAAACGGGCGTATAACTTTACCTCCTCCCGCTGCCTGAAAGCGGCGGCGGACCCCCTCCTGCCCCTGTGCTATGGGCGGTATGTGAACTATGTGGACACGCTGCTGTTCAACGGGTATATTACCTATCCGCCCCGGGTGCTGTCGGACATGACCGGGCGGCTGGAGGCCAAGGCGGACAACTACAATGAGTATTTTGCCGCCCATCCCGAGCTGGATTTTTACGTCTATTACATCGAAAAGGACACCGACGTCAACTTTGAGACGGGGGAAAAGGTCCCCGCCTGCGAGTACCTCTTTGACCGCCTGGACCTGCCCCAGGACCGGCTGGGGCGCTATGAGGTGAACGACTTCGGAGAGTTCAGCCTACGCTTCTACCGCACCGACCATCACTGGAACGAGTGGGGCTCCTACCGGGGCTATGCGGAGCTCTTAGACCTGCTGGGCGTGAAGGACGCCCCCTTGAACTCCACCGGGGACTCGGTGGATCTGGGGACCTTCTCCGGTTCCAAGGCCACCGGGGCCGCGGCGGCGTTCTCCGAGACCTTCTATGCGTTCCCCATGGAGTTCCCGGAGATGGACATCACGGTGAACGGCGAATCCGGCGACTACGGCAACCGCGAGGCGTTTTTTGCCGGAGAGGGGGGAACGCCCTCCTACGGCGGGTTTTACGGCTGGGACGCCGGAGAGGTGACCTTCTCCACCGGCAGGACGGACCGGGAAAATATTCTCATTCTGGGCGAGTCCTACGACAACGCGGTGATCAAAATGCTTGCCACCCACTTCAACCACACCTACGCCGTGGATTTGCGGTATTACGAGGCGTACATGGGCGAAAAATTCTCCTTCTCGAATTATGTGGAGGAGCGCGGTATCACCCAGGTGCTGCTCATCGGCAACATCGACTACTATCTCATGGACGAGTTCCGTTTGGAGGGCTGAGCCATGGTATTCAGTACCCTTCCCTTTGTCTACGCCTTTTTCCCCGTGGTATTTATACTGTACTTCATCTGGAACAACCGGGCCTGGCGCAACGCGGTTTTGCTGGCGGCTTCCCTGATTTTCTATGCCTGGGGCGAGCCCCGGCTGCTGGATCTGATGCTGCTGGCCACCCTGGAGGCATACGTGGGCGGCCTGCTGATGGAACGCTGGAAGGACAATCCCAAGCGCAAAAAGACCGTCTTTACCGTCACCGTGGTGCTGCTGGCGGCGAACCTGTTTGTGTTCAAATACCTGAACTTTGCGGCGGACAACCTGAATATTCTCCTGGGGGGACGGCTGGACCTGCCCGAGATCACCCTGCCCATTGGCATCAGTTTCTACACGTTTCAAATCCTGTCCTACGTCATCGACCTGTACCGGGGCAAGGTGGCGGTCCAGCGCCATTATTTCTACCTTCTGCTGTACGTCAGCTTTTTCCCTCAGCTCATCGCCGGGCCCATCGTCCGCTATCAGACGGTGGAGCACGAGATCCGCACCCGTCATGAGACCCTGGACGACGCGGCGGCGGGGATGCGGCGGTTCATCCAGGGGTTGGCGAAAAAGGCCATTATGGCCAACGCCGCCGGGGCGCTGGCCGAGACCATCTACGCCGGGGACCCGGCCCTGTACGGCACCGCCATGTACTGGGCGGCGGCGGTGGCCTACACCCTGCAAATCTACTTCGACTTCTCCGGCTACAGCGATATGGCCATCGGCCTGGGGCGGATTTTCGGCTTTCACTTTCTGGAGAACTTCGACCACCCCTACATTGCCGCGTCCATCACCGAATTCTGGCGGCGGTGGCACATCTCCCTGTCCACCTGGTTCCGGGATTACATCTACATCCCCCTGGGGGGCAACCGGGTGAGCAAGCCACGCTGGATGCTGAACATCTTCATCGTGTGGGGGCTCACCGGCTTCTGGCACGGGGCCCAGTGGAATTTCCTGCTGTGGGGGCTGTACTACGCCGTGCTGCTGCTGGTGGAAAAGCTGTGGCTGCAAAAGCTGCTGGACAAGCTGCCCAAGCTCGTAGGCTGGCTTTACGCCATGTTTTTCGTGGTGGTGGGCTGGGTGCTGTTCAACCTCACCGATTTCAGCCGCCTCCTGGCGGCGCTGGGGCAGATGTTCACCTACCATCCCACCGACTGGGTGGGGATGGCGGCGGCCGACATGTCGGTGCTGTACGGGCTGTTCTTTATCCCCCTGGGGCTGGTGTGGATGCTGCCCCTGCCCCAAAAGCTCCGCCTGAGCGAGTACGATTCCCCGGCGGCGCTGGCGGTCAACAACCTGCTCCACCTGGCCCTGGCCGGGGTGTGTGTGGTGGCCATCATCAGTTCTAAATACAATCCGTTTATTTATTTTCGCTTTTGACGGGGTATAGGTCCTGCCCGCCCCATCGCTGAAAGAGGACAAAACAGAGGACGAAAGCGGCTCGCTTTCGTCCTCACTGTTTACTTCTTTTTCTTTTTTCCGGAGAAAAAGTCCTTCACCGGCGTAGCGGGGGGCGGGGTGCCCTCCCCCATGGTCTGGGCGTAGGCCGTCAGCGCGTCCTTCTGCTGGCTGGTCAGGTTGGTGGGCACCTGCACCTGGACGGTGACGTATTGGTCTCCCCGGCCCCGGCCGTTGATGCTGGGCGCGCCCTTGCCCCGCAGGCGGAACACGGTGCCCGGCTGGGTCCCGGCGGGCAGGTCGTACTTCACCTTGCCGTCAATGGTGTCGATCTCCAGCTCCGCCCCCAGGGCGGCCTGGGTGAAGCTCACGTTCCGCTGGGAGTACAGGTCGTTGCCGTCCCGCTCGAACCGGGGGTCGGGGATCACCGCCACATTGACCAGCAGGTCCCCGGCGGGTCCGCCGTTGTCGCCGCCGTTGCCCTGGCCCCGCATGGAGATGGTCTGGCCGTCGTAGATGCCCGCGGGTATGCGGACTTTGATCTTCCGCTGGCGGCGGACCTGCCCGCTGCCCCGGCAGCTGGCGCAGGGCTGGTGGATGATCTTGCCCGTGCCCCGGCACTTGGCGCAGGGCGCGGTGGTGGAGAAGGCGAAGCTGCCGCCCCCCCGCTGGATACGGACCTGGCCGGTACCCCGGCAGTCGGGGCACACCTCGGCGGTGGTGCCGGGGGCGCAGCCGGTGCCCCGGCAGTCCTCGCAGGTCTCCATCCGGGGCACGTTGAGCTCCTTTTCACAGCCGCTCATGGCCTCGGCGAATTTGATGGTGAGGCTGGCCCGGACGGAGGCCCCCCGCTTGGGGGCGGTGGGGTCGGCCTGACGCTGTCCGCCGAAGCCGCCGAAGCCGCCGCCGAAGAAGGACCCAAAGATGTCGCCCAGGTCTATGTCCCCCATATCGAAGCCGCCGCCGAAGCCCCCCGCGCCGAAATTGGGGTCCACCCCGGCGTGGCCGAACTGGTCGTACTTGGCCCGCTTTTCCTTGTCGGACAGCACCTCATAGGCCTCGTTGACCTCCTTGAACTTGGCCTCGGCCTCCTTGTTGCCGGGGTTCATGTCCGGGTGGTACTGCTTGGCCAGCTTGCGGTACGCCTTTTTCAATTCATCGTCAGAGGCGGATTTGGATACGCCCAGCACTTCATAGTAATCTCGTTTTTGGTCTGCCATATATGGAATCACCTCTTGACAGGGGAACGGCGGGGCAGTGTGCCCCGCTGTCGCCCGTTTAGGTTTTGCGCAATGTTGTCACGCTGCGAAGCGGCCAGGACGTTCGGCCGCTTTCCCTCCGACTCGGCCTGGTCTGGGACGGCTGCGCCGTCCTGCGCTCGGCCTCGCTTCGGTCCAAGCTTCCTCACTGTCCGCTTCTCCGCGCTTCTTATTTATCGTCATCCATGACCTCGAAATCAGCGTCCACCACGTTGTCGCCGTTGGCGCCGCCCTGGGGCTGGCCGCCGGAGAAGCCCGCGCCGCCCATGTCGGGGCCGGGGCCGGCCTGGCCGCCCGCCTGGCTGTACAGCTTCTCGCTGACGGCGTAGAAGGCCTTGGTCAGCTCCTCGGTGGCGTTCTTGATGGCCTGGGTGTCGGAACCCTTCATGGTCTCCTTCAGCTTCTCCAGAGCGCTCTGGACGCCGGCCTTGTCGCTGGAGTCCAGCTTGTCGCCCATCTCCTCCAGGGTCTTCTCCGTCTGGTACACCATCTGGTCGGCCTGGTTGCGGGTGTCCACCTCGTCCTTGCGCTTGGCGTCCTCGGCGGCGAACTGCTCCGCCTCCCGGACGGCTTTGTCCACGTCCTCCTTGGACATGTTGGTGGAGGAGGTGATGGTGATGTGCTGCTCGGTGCCAGTGCCCAGGTCCTTGGCGGACACGTTGACGATGCCGTTGGCGTCGATGTCGAAGGTGACCTCGATCTGAGGCACGCCCCGGCGGGCGGGGGCGATGCCGTCCAGGTGGAACCGGCCCAGGGTCTTGTTATACTGAGCCATCTCCCGCTCGCCCTGGAGCACGTGGACCTCCACGGAGGTCTGGTTGTCAGCGGCGGTGGTGAAGGTCTGGGACTTCTTGGCGGGGATGGTGGTGTTGCGGTCGATGAGCCGGGTCATGACGCCGCCCATGGTCTCGATGCCCAGGGACAGGGGGGTGACGTCCAGCAGCAGCAGGCCCTTGGTATCGCCGGTGAACACGCCGCCCTGGAGGGCCGCGCCCATGGCCACGCACTCGTCGGGGTTGATGCCCTTGAAGCCCTCTTTGCCGGTGAGCTTCTTCACCATGTCCTGGACGGCGGGGATACGGCTGGAGCCGCCCACCATGAGGACCTTCTGGATGTCATTGCCGGACAGGCCCGCGTCGCTCATGGCCTGGCGCACGGGGCCGGCGGTGGCGTCCACCAGGTGGGAGGTGAGCTGGTCGAACTTGGCCCGGGACAGGGTCAGGTCCAGGTGCTTGGGGCCGGTGGCGTCGGCGGTGATATAGGGCAGGTTGATGGTGGTGGAGGTGACGCCGGACAGCTCGATCTTGGCCTTCTCGGCGGCCTCCTTCAGGCGCTGCATGGCGACTTTGTCCCCGGTGAGGTCGATGCCCTCCGCCTTCTTGAACTCGGCGGCCATCCAGTCCATGACGCACTTGTCGAAGTCGTCGCCGCCCAGGCGGTTGTTGCCCGCAGTGGCCAGCACCTCAATGACGCCGTCGCCCACCTCCAGGACGGACACGTCGAAGGTACCGCCGCCCAGGTCGTAGACCATGATCTTCTGGTCGGACTCCTTGTCCACGCCGTAGGCCAGAGCGGCGGCGGTGGGCTCGTTGATGATGCGCTTGACCTCCATGCCGGCGATCTTGCCCGCGTCCTTGGTGGCCTGGCGCTGGGCGTCGGTGAAGTAGGCGGGGACGGTGATGACGGCCTCGGTGACGGTCTGGCCCAGGTAGGCCTCAGCGTCGGCCTTCAGCTTCTGGAGGATCATGGCGCTGATCTCCTGGGGGGTGTATTTCTTGCCGTCGATGGGCACACGGTAGTCGGAGCCCATCTCGCGCTTGATGGAGGCGATGGTCCGGTCGGGGTTGGTGATGGCCTGGCGCTTGGCCACCTGGCCCACCATGCGCTCGCCGTCCTTGGAGAAGGCGACCACGGACGGGGTGGTGCGGTTGCCCTCGGCGTTGGGGATGACGACGGCCTCGCCGCCCTCCATGACGGACACACAGCTGTTGGTCGTACCTAAGTCGATACCGATAATCTTGCTCATGATGATTTCCTCCTGTTATATGAAAGTATACTTTTAACAATGTGAAATTGGGGATGCGCTTGTTGTCACGCTCCGATTGGGCGCATTACGGGCCGGCTTCCTTCCGACTCGGGCAAAACCCATCCGGGCCATGGGCCCTTCTTGGGCTTTTGCCCTCGCTCCAGTCCATCCGCCCCTATGCGCCTATCGTCGCGCTTCTCAGTTTGCAACTTTTACCATAGAGAACCGAATGACCTTTTCTCCGCACAGGAAGCCCTGCTGGAACACCTCCACAATGGTGTTCTCTCCGGCCTCCGGGTCGTCGCAGTGCATCACGGCGTTGTGGCGGTTGGGGTCGAAGGTCTCGCCCAGGGCGGGAATGACCTCCACCCCCAGATTGGTCAGTGCGTCCTGGAGACCCTTCATGGTCATCTCCACGCCCTTTTTGTACGCCTCGTCGGCAGTCTCCTGCCTGAGGGCCCGCTCCAGGTTGTCGTACACGGGGAGGAACGCCGCCACAGTCTGGGCCTTGGCCTCGGACCAGGCGTTTTCCTTCTCCTTGGCGGTGCGCTTGCGGTAGTTGTCGTACTCCGCCGCCAGGCGCAGGTATTTGTCCGCCGCTTCGGCCAGCAGCTGGCCCTGGTCCTTCTTGGGCTCCTTTTTGCCCTTCCCGAAAAAGCCCTTTGCCCTGGGCTCGGAAGCTTCTTCCTCAGCGGCCTCAGGGGCCTCCTCCGTCTCGGGAGTCTCTACCGCTTCCCCGGCGGTTTCCTGTTCGGGGGCCCCGGCGGTCTCGTCCAGCTCTTCCTCCGGGACGGGATTTTCTTTTTTCATTTCCTCAGCCATTGGCGTTTATTCCTCCTTTTCCGGGGCGCTGGGGGGCAGCTCCGGCTGTCCGAACAGCTTGGACAGCCCGTCCGCCACATAGGACAGCTTGGCGGCCACCTTGGCGTAATCCATCCGGGTGGGACCCACCACGCCGATGACCCCTTTCATGCCGTCCCCGATGTCGTAGCTTGCCAGCACCACGCTGGTGTCCTTCAGCTCCTCGGCCACGTTTTCCGGGCCGATGAGAATTTTGGTGTCGTCCCCATCCAGGGCGGGCAGGGCCAGCGCCTGGGCCAGGGAGCGGTCCTCAGACAGGTAGCTCATCAGCTTCTGGGCCTTGCCCACGTCCTGGTACTCGGGGTGGTCCAGGATGTGGCTGGCCCCGGCGGTGTACACCGCGCCGTTTTCCAGGCCGTCCAGCACCTCCATGGCGAAGGACACCACCAGTGAGATGAGCCCGTAGGAGCTGCCCGCCGCGTGCTCGGCCACCCGCATCAGCTCCGGGGTGAGCTGGTCCAGGGTCTTGCCCACGAACGCGGTGTTCAACAGAGTGGTGAGCAGCTGCAATTGGGGTTCGGACAGCTCGGCGGGGAGGCGGAACAGCTTGTTTTTCACCACGCTGCTGTCCGTCATCACCACGGCGATGAAGGAGGCGGAGTCCACCAGGATCAGGTCAAACCGCCGGATGGTCAGCCGCCGCGCCCCCTCGGTGAGGGCGAAAGCGGGGTAGTTGGTCAGCTGGGACACCATGCGTCCCGCCTGGTCAATGACCTTGTCCAGCTCCCGCATTTTCAGGTGCAGCGCGTCGTTGATCTGGCGAGTCTCCTCCAGGCTCAGCCGCTGCTCCTCCATCAGCTCGTTGACATACAGCCGGTAGCCCTGGGGGGAGGGAACCCGCCCGGCGGAGGTGTGGGGCTGTTCCAAATAGCCCAGCTCCGTCAGGTCGGCCAGCTCGTTGCGGATGGTGGCGGAGGACACCTTCAGTCCCGCCATCTGCGCCAGCGCCTTGGAGCCCACCGGCTCCGCCGTCTGGATATAGCTTTCCACCACGGCGCGCAGAATTTTCTTCTTTCGCTCGGACAGCTCCAAGGGACCGCCTCCTCTCCGGGGTTTAGCACTCATTGTCCCTGAGTGCTAAAGATAATCTACCACCACCCCCTCAAAATGTCAATAGTTCAGTTGTAAATTAAATGTGAATGTGGGCCCGCGCCAAAAACCGCCCCGGTTTTCGCACACAGCCTCCAGGACTGCTGAAAGGAGTTGCCTGTTTCGGTGCAAGATGAAAAAAGGGCTTTCTTTTCCCGCCCGTTCGTAGTATCATATCAATGTATCGGCATTTTTGCCCAATCACGGATTTGAGCGCGTCAAGCGCATGGAGGCCGCAATGATAAATTTATTGGCACTGACCGCCTCGGCCGCCCCGGAGGAGAGCGCCCCGCTCACTTTTCAGGGGGCCTTGAAGGCGGCGGCAAAAGGGATCTCCTGGTTTTTTACCAACCTGTCCCCCGCCTTTGCCTGGTGCATCCCGGCGTTGGCGGTGTGCGCCGCCTTTTTCGTCTACTACTGGCTCTGTCTCCGCCCCCGGCCCCACAGCCTGGAGTGGATCGCCATGGCGGAGGAGCGGGCCAAGCGCACCCGGCTGACCCTCGCTCTGCCCTGCCACCCCATGGAGCGCGGCGATATTCTGCCCATTCTGCTGCTGACGGCGGCGTACGCCTTCACCGCTTTCTTCCGGCTGGGCAATCTGTCCGGGCCCCAGAGCGTGGTCAAGTTCCAGCAGGGGGATGCCTATGAATTTTCCTACGATCAGCCGGTGACAGTGGACAAGGTGTCCTACTTCACCTCCCTGGGCACCGGGTACTACACCCTGGAGTGGGAGGAGGAGGACGGCACCTGGCGGAGCATCCGTCCCGAACAGCCCTACAATTCCCTGTTTAAATGGAAGGTGCTGGACCTGACGGGCAATGTGGACCAAAACGGCCTGGAGATGACCGCTGACAACAAAAACCTGAACAGCGAACCCCTGGGCCCCATCACCGCCTCCCGCTTCCGCGTCACCGCCGCCAGCGCCCCCCGGGAGGAGGGCCTTTGGATGGCGGAGCTGGCCCTGTGGAATATGGATACCCCGCAGTTTCCCGATTTTGCCGACGAGGGGGCCCGGGCCCTGTTTGACGAGCGGGAGGAGTGGACCGCCAAATCAACCTATATGAATTCCTCCTATTTCGACGAGATCTACCACCCCCGCACGGCGCTGGAGCATTTGAACAACGTCTATCCCTACGAGGTGTCCCACCCGCCCCTGGGCAAGCTGATCTTGTCCGTCGGCGTCATGATTTTCGGCATGGTGCCTTTCGGCTGGCGGTTCATGGGCACTTTGTTCGGGGTGCTGATGGTGCCCATCCTGTATATTTTCCTGAAAAACCTGTTCGGCAAGACCCCGGTGGCCCTGTGCGGCACGGCCCTGTTCACCTTCGACTTCATGCACCTGGTGCAGACCCGCATCGCCACCATCGATACCTATGGCGTGTTCTTCATCCTGGTTTCGTATTACTTCATGTACCGCTGGCTGGCGGTGCCGGCGGGGAAAAAGCTGCGGCACTACATCCTGCCCCTGTTTTTGAGCGGCCTGTTCTGGGGAATCGGCTGCGCCTCCAAGTGGACGGTGGTATACGCCGGGGCGGGGCTGGCCCTACTGTGGCTGCTGGGCATGATCTTCAAAGCGGGGGACTGGCGGGAGGCGGAAAACCAGGCCCGGCTCCAGGCCGCGCCCCCGGAGGTTCGGGAGGACGTCGCCCAGGCCATGTTCCTGGAGACCGCGCCCCCCTGGGAGCGGCCGGAGGTGCCCTCCTTCACCGTCCACGTGGTGGGAACCACACTGCTGTCCGTATTATTCTTTGTATTGATTCCCATCTGTATTTACACCATATCCTATTTCCCCTACGCCGCGGCCCGTGGAAACACGGCGGGATTCTGGGGCATGGTCCAGCAGTGCCTGTCCTGGCCCTTTACCCAGCTGCCCCAGCATCTGGCCGCCGCGGCCCAGCCGGGGACGGAGGGCAATCCGCAAAGCTTCTTTGACGTGCTGAAAAACACTGCCGACCCGGTGGACATCATGCTGCAAAACCAGCACTTCATGTTCACCTACCACCAGGGGGTCCACACGCCCCACCCCTACGAGTCCTACTGGTATCAGTGGATTTTCGACGGGCGGCCCATCCTGTACTACCGGGACCTGGACGTGGAGGGGTTCAAGAGCCTGTTCGCCTCCTTCAACAACCCTTTGGTATCCTGGCTGGGGCTGCTGTCCTTTTTTGCCGTGGCCATCCAGACCGTGCGGCGCAAGTGCGGCAAGGGGTTGTTCATCCTCATCGCCATTCTGTCCCAGTTTGTGCCCTGGCTGCCCATCGGGCGCATCCTGTTCGCCTACCACTACTTCCCCACGGTGCTGTTTCTGTGCTTCGCCATCGCTTACCTGATGGACGACATCATGGAGCGCAAACGCCGGGGATACCGGCTGGCGGTGTACGGCTTCACCGGGTATGCCGTGGTTTTGTACGCGGTATTCTACCCGGAGCTCATCGGCCTGTATGTGCCCACATGGTACAGCCAGTACTTTCTGCGCTGGTTCCCCAGCTGGCCCCTGTAGACGCAAGCTCCATATCCCTCGCTTCCGGCTTTGCCGCAAGCTCGCTCATTTCGCTGCGTCTACAGGTCCAAATCGAACCCGCTTCGCTGGGCTCCGATTTGGTTTTCAAGGGCGTTTTTAAAACGCAAGCTCCATATCCCTTGCTTCCGGCTTTGCCGCAAGCTCGCTCATTTCGCTGCGTCTACAAGTCCAAATCGAACCCGCTTCGCTGGGCTCCGATTTAGTTTTTAAGGGCGATTTTACGAGGTGACTTAAACATGTATTTATGCGACATCCACAGCCATACAAAAATCTCCCCGGACAGCAAGGCGGAACTGCTGGACAACGCCCGCGCCGCCATCAATGCTGGCCTGCGTGAATTCTGTGTCTCCGACCATCATGATCTGCTGGATTACGACGGCTTTCCCGCCGCTCCCTTCGATTGGCCCGCCGCTTTGAAGCAGTACCGAACGGCCAAGGAGGCGCTGGGGGACAAGCTTATCCTCCGGCTGGGGCTGGAGCTGGGCTCGGCCCCATACGATCCCCATGCCGCGCGGGAGGCTCTGGCCCAGGGCGGGGAGGAGCTGGATTTTGTGCTGGGCTCCCTCCACAACTGGATTGGCTTTCACAACAACGACCTGCTGGACATGACCAGCTACCGGGGGGACGGGCCGCTGGCCCGCCGGGCCATGGAGTCCACCCTGGACCACACCTGGACCCTGGTGACCCAAATGCCGGACTGCTACGACAGTCTGGCCCACATCAGCTATCCCCTGCGGTACATCCGCAATGACGGAATATATCTGTCCATGGCGGATTACGAGGAGCGGGTCCGGGCGATTTTCACCGAGATTGCCCGCACGGACCACGCCATGGAAGTGAATGTCTGGACCGGGCGGGACCTGGACTCCTGGCCCCCCCTGCTGGCCTGGTTCAGGGAGTGCGGGGGCAGGCTGATCACCGTGGGAGCGGACGCCCACCGGCCCGAGGACGTGGCCAAGGGTATCCCGGAAGCCCTTGACATGCTGAAAGCGGCGGGGTTTGACCATGTGACCACCTATGAGCGCCGGAAGCCGGTGCTCCACAAGCTTTGACAGAGGAGGCTCTGAAGATATGAAAATTTCCATCGCCTGCGACCACGGGGCTTTTGAGCTGAAGGAGCGTTTGAAAGCCCATCTTGCCGAGTTGGGCCATGAGGTCGCCGACTGCGGCGCCCACAGTACGGAGAGCTGCGACTACCCGGACTTCGGCATTGCCGCCGCCAAGCTGGTGGCGGACGGGACCTGTGAGAGAGGCGTGGTGCTGTGCACCACCGGCATCGGCATGTCCATGACGGCCAACAAGGTAAAAGGGGTGCGGTGCGCCCTGTGTCACGAGACCCTGTCCGCCGAGATGACCCGCCGCCACAACGACGCCAATATGCTGGCCATGGGGGCGGGGGTCACCGGGGGCAATCTGGCCGAGCGGATTCTGGACGTGTTCCTGTCCACTGAATTTGAAGGAGGCCGCCACCAGCGCCGGATTGACAAGATGATGGAGGCGGAGCAATGAGCACACCCATCGACCGGGAGAAGCTCCGGGAGCGGTTTGATTACTGGACGAAAAAACTCCGCCTCACCCCCGGCTGGGACGTGAAGCTGGAGTGGGTGGAGGAACTGGCCAAGTGGAGTTCGGGGAGGACAAGGAGCTGTATGAGGGACTGAATAGCATCCAGTAGAAAGGGAGCAAACCAAAGCAAAATGTTTTGGTTTGCTCCCTTTTTCGTTTCTGCTGAATTAGTATTTAAGGGTTAAACTTGTAAAAAGTAGTAAACGTATCAGATGCCTCATCAGCAAATAGGCCAAAGTCAATAGAAACGCCAAATGTGGAATTAGAAAGTGACACACCCTGTACAAGAAGCGGGTTTGCATCATGGACATAGTTTACACTGATCTGGGACGTTTTATGAGGGTCAATAGACCCTGCAGGATACATCGGAGACGATGCTGGACGCAGTTTAAATACAGTGCTTCCAATTAGTTTGGAACCATAGACATTAAGATACGCATAGTATCCAAGCCCACCCTGATTTGCATTTGACGCACGGTCTTGCCTGAAATACTCTGTCCATTCGTTTGAATAATCTACGTGTTGAAATTCGTTAGCATATGTCCAAACACTCGGATCCCAGTTTACAGCAATGGCATCTGTTTTTTTGACGGCGGGATGTCCGGATGTCCATTCATACCATACATATACATTACATGCCTCATAGGTGTTATTGCCATAACGATCATTGTCAATATCATAAATGGGTGAGATTTCTAATACCATATCATAACTTGGAATTGTCCCTAACGGATCTAAATTGATTCGATGCTCATTTTCCATATAACAGATTTTAGAGCCACCATATAAAATATCTTTATCTTTACATCTATTGTATAGAACTTCAAGTTGTAAATCAGTTCTGCGAGCTAAAAAATCCTCCGGAAAACCTTTATCTTTCAAAGGTTCAAGCACAGTTCCTCTGCTGTCAGACATTACAGGAGCAATATCTGAAGCACAAGAAGCTGTAGAAAGTGAACATATGATAGTTAAAGACACAAGTAAAGACAACAATTTCTTCATTTGCTATACAACCCTTCTATATATTGGTTACTGACCCTAAATATTATAGCAAAAATCTATTATAAAGCAAAGATCAAAATAAAGAAATAATATATGATAATATTTTAAAAACTCAATATTTGTGTCAGCTCTCCAGGCGTATACAGCGCGTTCAGCGCCGCCAGCAGGGCCTTGGCGCTCATGTGCTCGGGCAGGTCCAGCCGTTTTAAAAGCAGCCCCCGCCGCTGGGCCGCGTCCGGGGTCCCGGACAGCCCCAGGGCAAACAGGTCCGCCGGGGTCAGGTTCCCTTGCGGACGGTCCGGCGCGTCCCCGTCCAGCACCGTGGCCCCGGCCCGGAGGAGGGCCTGCCGCAAAACCTCCGGGGGCATCCCCTCCACCCCCAGCTTGCCCTCCCTGCCGGGGGCTTTTTTGCGGCGCTCCTTGCCGTACACATCGGGGATGTAGGCGTGCTTGAGCTGGTCCTTTGGGATGGCCCCCTTTAAATAATTCCGGATGACGAACCCCGCACCGTCAGAGTCGGTGAGGACGATGAGCCCCCGCTTTTCCGCCAGCTTCCGCAGGAAGGCCAGCCGCTCCCCGTCCTTGAACACGCCGAAGCCCGCCGTCTCCAGGATCAGAGTGTCCACCACTCCGGCCAGGGCGGCCTTGTCGTACCGGCCCTCCACCACAATGGCCTCTTGAATCCTCATAATTTACTCTCCCATAAATAGAGCGGTTCCGTTGCCGAGCGGAAATCCGAAAATCATTTCCCTGTTGGTAACGGATCAAAAGTTCTTTTTGGTTCTTTTTCTTTCAAGAAAAAGAACTAGGCCACCCGTCGGCCGGAGGCCAGCTCCGCCAGCAGGGCGGTGAGCACCTCGCCGTCCTGGCCCCTGGGAGCGGATTTCACCGCGGCGTCCGCCTCGGCGCACCGGCGCACGGCGTACCGGCACCAGGCCGGGGAGAACCGCCGGGCCCCGTCCAGCAGCCGCTGGGCCTGCTGGTCCATGAAGTACCCCCCGCCCATGCGCCACATGTCCATGAACTCCGCCTTGCCCTTCCCAGCGTCCAGGCACAGCCGGGCGGTGTACAGCTGGCGGAAGTATTTGCCCATCACCGACAGGATCATCACCGGGGACTCCCGGTTGTGGAGCAGGTCGGCCAGCACCGAGGCGGCCTTGTCGAAATCCTTGGCGGCCAGGGCGTCGGTCATCCGGAACACCACCGCGTCCACCTTGGGCACGGCCAGAGCGTCGATGTCCGCCCGGGTCACCCTGTCGTGGGGGCAGTAGGCGGCGATCTTGCCGATCTCCGAGTCCAGGTCGTGCATCAAATCCCCGCACAGGAACACCAGGTAGCCCGCGTCCCGGGTGTCGATGGACTTGCCCGCCTTTTTGAACTGGCGGCAGATCCACCCGGTGAGCTGCTCCTCGTCCTGGCGCTGGAAGTTCACCACGCCCCCCAGCTTTTTCAGCAGGGCCAGCAGCTTGGACCGCCCGTCCAGCTTGGGGGAAATCAGGTCGTACACGAACACCAGGGTGCAGTAGTCCGGCAGGGCGGACAGCAGGGCCATCAGCCGGTCCCGGCCCTTCTCCCCCTGGGAGAACAGGTCGAAATCGGTGACTGTCACCAGGGTGCGCTCGCTCATCATGGGCAGGCAGTCCACCGCCTGCTCGATCCAGTCGAGGGAGCACTCCTTTCCCCGGGCGGCGTGGAGGTTGAAATCCTCCAGCCCGGCGGGCAGGACGGCTTCCTTCAGCCGGTCCAGGTAGTAGTCCCGCAAAAAGGCCTCCTCCCCGTAGAACAGGTACGCCGACTTGGGCGTGCCCGCCTTCAGGTCCCGTTTCAGCTCCTGCATGGCGGAGTTGTCCGCTTTTTTCTTGGGCGGCATGGCGCTGCCCCCTTTCCTCATTCAGTATATTCCCACGGCCCCGTCCCGCAGGGCCACGGTGATTTTTCCCTCCTGGTCGGTGCGGCGGACCTGCGCCCCCAGCGCCGCCAGCCGGTCCAAGGTCTCCGGGGCGGGGTGCCCGTAGGAGTTGTTGGCTCCGGCGGAGATCAGCACGATCTCCGGGGCGGTGGCGGCGAGAAATTCCTCGCAGCTGGAATTTTTGGAGCCGTGGTGGCCCGCCGCCAGCACCTCAATGTCGGGGATGGGGCAGTATTTCACCAGCATTTTCTCCACAAAGGCGTCGGCGTCCCCGGTGATGAGCACGTCGAAGTCCCCGCGGGAGCACAGGGCGAACAGCCCAGACTCGTTGGAGGTGCCGCCGCCCAGGGGCGGGAACAGGGTCAATTCCGACTCCCCCAGGGACAGGGTTTTTGTCCCGTCCACCAGGACGACCTCCGCACCCTCCTGTTCCGCCAGCGCCATGAGCCGGGCCGCCTCCGCCGGGTCGGTATCTCCGGCAGGTATGGCCACCTTGTCCACCTTCATGCGGTAGAAGAGCTGTTCCACCCCGTTGAAGTGGTCGGCGTCAAAGTGGGTGAGGACCAGCGCGTCCAGCCGGGTCCGGCCCATGGCGGCGAAGTAGTCGGCGGCAATGTCCCCGGCGCTGCAGGAGCCGTCCCCGCCGCAGTCCACCAGGGCCGCTTTCCCGCCGGATAGCAGGGCGGCGGACGAGCCCTGGCCCACGTCCAGGGCCGTGACGGTCAGGTCGGCGCTCTCCGCCTCCAGCCGCCCCAGGCCGATGGCGGCGCACAGCAGCAGGGCCAGCGCCCCCGCGGAGACCAGGGGCCGTTTGGGCCGCTCCCTGCCCAGGACCGCCGCCAGCAGGACCAGGTACACCCCGCCCAGCCAGATGAGGCAGTATGTGCTGTCCGCGCTGAGGGAGGCGAAGGGGAACCTGCCCAACAGCAGGGCGGCCCGCCGGGTGTAGTGCCCCAGGACTCCGGCAGCGGTCCCCAGGAGGGCGGCAGGGCCGGGAAGAAACACGGCCAGCGTCCCCAAAACCAGGGCGCACATCATCAGCAGGGACAGCGCCCACAGGGCCAGCACGTTGGACAAGGGAGACAAAATCGGAATCTGGCCGAAATACAGCGCGATGAGGGGCACGGTGAACAGCATGGCCCCCAGGGAGGTGGCCGCGCTGGCCAGGGCCGTCCGGCTTGTTTTCCACAGGATCAGCGCCAGCCTGCGCTCCTTGGGCGGGCGCTTTTTCTTCAGCGGGCGGTACATCCACCGAAACAGGGTCTCTGTTGCCAGCAGGATGCCCGCCACCGAGGCAAAGGACAGTTGCAGGCCCACGCTGGCCGCGGCGAAGGGATTTTGAACCAGCAGGACCAGCAGGGCCAGGCCCAGGGCGGAGGGGGCGTCCTCCTCCCGCTGGGCGATGGGAGCGGCCAGCAGGGCGCACTGCATGATGACCGCCCGGAGGGCCGACGGGGTGGCCCCGGCCATGAGGGCGTAGAACACCAGCGCGGGAATGATGGCCAGGGCGGCCTTGCGCCGCCTCCCCCACAGGACTAGCGCCATCTGGACCAGAAAACTGATGTGGAACCCGGACACCACCGCGGCGTGCATCAGCCCCGCCCGGTTGAAGGCGGAGTACAGGACCTCGTCAAGCCCGGTCTTGTCCCCCAGGGTGACGGCGGCGGCAATGGGGGCGGCAATTTCGTCAAAGGCGGCGTCAATGCCCTCCCGGAGCCTGTGGGCGCACAGGGCGGGCCAGTGCCGGAGGGGGACCCGGTCCGCCCTCTCGATCTCCGTCTCCTTATCGCAGTAGGCCAGCAGGTACACGCCCTTGGCGGTGTAATAGGTGGTCTCATCTCCGTAGGCATGGGTAGAGGGCTTGACCCGAGCGGTGCAGGATACGCGGTCCCCGGGCTTCAGCGTCCCCCAGTCCTCCGGGCCGTAGGCCAGGGCGTCCGGGGCGAAAAAGCCACCGTCGAAACGGATGGTCACGGAATACCCGCCGATGGAGGTGGGCGCGGGGTAGGAGAACGCCTCGCCGGAGATGGGGACCGCATCCCCCACCCACGCCTCCGCCGGGGCACGGAACAGGGCGGAATAGGCGACGGACCACCCCAGGGCAGTCACTGCGCCCAGGCAGAGGGCCAGGGCCCGCCGGGACAGCTGATAGCGCGTATACCGGGACAGCGGCCCCTTGTTCTTGGGCCTGCGCAAAAGGATAGGGTGTTCGTTGGGTCTGAGGCGGGTAACCAGCCACGCCGCCAGCGCCAGGGCCAGCAGGGCGGCGGGGACCAGAAGCGCAGCCGCGCCGATCGTAAAATAGCAGGCCCACAGGCAGGCGACCCCGAAGCCGGCTGAGAACCAGGCCAGTTTCCGCATGTCCGCCCCTCCCCTTTTCAAACGCTCCCCCCTATTTTATCCACAACGGGGGGACAAGTCAACGCGGCGGGGAAAATTTGTGGCGGGCCTTGTCAAACCGGCCCCGGTCTGGTATGCTGAGAGAACCTGTAAGGAGTTGAGCCCATGTACATATTTGACCTGGACGGCACCATCACCGATACCAACGGCGTCTGGCTGGAGGTGGATCTGGAATTTCTGGCCCGCCGGAATCTGGTCCACACCCCGGAGTACCAGCGGGTGGTGGAGTGCTCTATCTACCCCATAGCGGCCCGGTTCACCAAGGACTACTACCATCTGCCCGACGCCCCGGAGGACATCATGGCGGAGTGGGACGTCATGGCCGAGCGGCACTACCGGGAGCTGGCCCCGCTAAAGCCGGGGGCGGAGGCTTTTTTGCGCCAGTGCGCCGCCCAGGGCCGCCCCATGGCCCTATTCACCGCCTGCCGCCCCGCCCTGTGCCGGGCGGCGCTGGAGCGGTTCGGCCTTTGGGAGCTGTTCGGCCACATCGTATTTGCCGAGGAGATCGGTCTGGAGAAACGGGACCCCCAGTGCTTTGTGGAGCTGAGCGCCCGCCTGGGCGCTCAGCTGGAGGAGTGCACCCTTTTTGACGACAGCCCGGACAACTGCGCCACCGCCGCGCGGGCGGGCATGGCCGCCGTGGGGGTATACGACGCCTATTACGCCGGCCGCCAGGAGGAGCTGAAGGCGGTGTGCGCCCGGTACATCCGCTCCTTTGAGGAGCTTCTCTCGGAGTAGATTGGCAAAATCCTCCCTTCCCACATAGAATGTGGGGCAAAGGAGGTGTGAACATGGAAGATATGATCCCATGCTCGCTGAAGGACCAGGAGGTATTTCAGCGGGTGTGGCAGCGGGTGATGGCGGGCCGGTCTGAGGAGAGCAGCCCCATCCAGCCCGGCCCCACCGGCGGAGGGGATATGTCCTGCGAGTGCCTGAAGGCCCTGATGGGCCAGGGGGAGGAGGGGCTTCCCCCGTCCTGCCTCCCCGGCGGGGACGCCGTTCAGCCGGACCGCCCGCCTATGGAGCAGCCCCCCGTGGAGCAGCAGCCCCCGGCGGAGGACGTCCCCGCCCCCGAGCCCCCCTGCCAGCCCGCCCCGCCGGCGGAGGGCCTGCCCCCCCAGGAGGGACGGGGCTGGGACGGCGATATGCCCTCCCTGTGGGAGGAGCCCCAGGGCGGGGACGACCGGACCGCCCGCCTGCGCCGCCACGTGATGGACGCCTTGGAGGGCTGGCAGTTCTACCGCCACCTGGCCCGTCGGGCCCGGGGGACGGACGCCCGGGCGCTGAACAGCCTGGCCGGGGAGCTGCACAGGCACGCCCGGAAGCTGTCGGCGGCCTACTTTTTGCTCACCGGGCTGCGGTACTGGCCCACAGAGCTGCTGGGAGCCCCGGCCATCCCGTCCTACTGGGGGGCGCTGCGCGGCCGCCACCAGGCGGAGCAGCGGCAGGAGACAGCTTTCCGGCTGGCCGCCGACGACTGGGAGGACCCGGATATGCTGGAGCTGTACGGGGAGCTGGCCGACGCCTGCCAGCAGCGGTGCCGCCGGCTCAGGGCCCTGCTGGAACAGGGGATGTGATTACTTAGCTAGAAGAGGAGAACGCCGGGGCCTATGGCCCCGGCGCTCTTCTGCCCGGCGCAACCCTGTGGTGCGGAATTGTCATCAGATTTGGCAGAGCCGGGAGGCGGGCCGGGTTACAGTGAGTCTGCCCCGGAGTTCCCCGAGGAGCTGTCCTTTTCCTCAATGGCCTTGACAATGTGCCATGCGGCCACCGCGATGGCAAAAATGACGCCCAGGTAGCCCTCCAGGTTCAGCGGCGCACCCAGGCAGATGCCCGCAGCGCCCGCCAAAATGGTCCAGACCAGCGCGGAAGCGGCACAGTCATACTTTTTCAACGCGATCCCCCCAACAGTGTGATACCATAGTATACCACGGCCCGCCGGGGATGTCCAACGCCTCCATTTGCACGGCCCCCCTGTACTTTTTCGCCGTAGTCTGGTATAATGCTTCTACTTGACGAAAAGGATCTGATACCTATGCTGACGCGGTCACAGGAACTGGAATTCTGCCGCCTCCGCCGGGAGGTCATCGGCTTAAACTACCAAAATCTCAACCCTGAACAGCAACGGGCCGTGCTGGCCACCGAGGGCCCCCTGCTGCTGCTGGCGGGGGCGGGGTCGGGCAAGACCACCGTGCTCATCCACCGGGTGGCCAACCTGATCCGCTATGGCCGGGGGTCGGACTCGGAGGAGGTCCCC
Source organism: uncultured Oscillospiraceae bacterium (assembly GCA_949935795.1). Lineage (GTDB taxonomy): Bacteria > Bacillota > Clostridia > Oscillospirales > Oscillospiraceae > Enterenecus. Next base: position 38,861 of record CATLFX010000009.1, on the reverse strand, counting down.
CAGTGGGTGACTGAGGCGGACCTGGACTTTTTGCGCGGCTACGCCGCCCGCCCCTCCAAGGAGGGGCGTTTGCAGGCCGACCGGCTGTGCGCCCTGGAGCCCGCCGCCCCCTGGACCATCATTGCCATCACCTTCACCAACAAGGCCGCCGGGGAACTGAAGGACCGCCTGGAGCGGATGCTGGGCCCTACCGCCCGGGACGTGTGGGCGTCCACCTTCCACTCCGCCTGTGTGCGCATCCTGCGCCGGGACATTGAGAAGCTGGGCTTCCCCTCCTCCTTCACCATCTACGACACCGACGACTCCCAGCGGGTGATGAAGGACTGCATCCGGGAGCTGAGCCTGGACGACAAGCAGTTCCCCGCCCGCTCGGTGCTGGGCACCATCTCCAGGGCCAAGGACAAGCTCCAGCTGGCCCGTGACTTCACCGAGGAGGCGGACCGGGCGGGCGACTACCGTCTGCAAAAAATCGCCCGGCTGTATACGGAGTATGAAAAGCGGCTGTGGGAGGCCGGGGCGCTGGACTTCGACGATATCATCCTCCACACCGTCCGCCTGCTCCAAGAGCACGATGACGTTCTGGCATATTACCAAAAAAAATTCCGCTATGTTCTCATCGACGAGTACCAGGACACCAACAATCTGCAATACCTGCTGGCCTCCCTGCTGGCCGGGGGGCGGGAGAATATCTGCGTGGTGGGGGACGATGACCAGTCCATCTACCGCTTCCGGGGGGCCACCATTGAGAATATCCTCTCCTTCGAGGACCAGTACAAGGGCTGCCGCACCATCCGGCTGGAGCAGAACTACCGCTCCACCAAAAACATCCTGGACGCGGCCAACGCCGTCATCCGCCACAACCAGGGCCGCAAGGGCAAGGAGCTGTGGACGGCGGGGGCGGCGGGGGACAAGGTCCAGCTCTACACCGCCATGAATGAGAACGACGAGGCCCGGTTTGTGGCGGACAAGCTGATGCAGGACTACCGCGCCGGGGTAAAGTGGAACACCCACGCCGTCCTCTATCGGATGAACGCCCAGTCCAACCAGCTGGAGGTGGCCTTTAAGCGCAGCGGCATTCCCTATAAGGTCATCGGCGGCACCCGGTTCTTCGACCGGGCGGAGGTCAAGGATATGCTGGCCTACCTGTGCGTCATCCAGAACCACACCGATGACCTGCGCCTCACCCGCATCATCAACAACCCGCCCCGGGGGATCGGCGGCACCACGGTGGAGCGGGCCCGGGATGTCGCCGCGGCCCAGGGGGTGTCCCTCTGGGAGGTCGTCACCCACGCCGGGGAATACGAGCAGCTGCAAAAACCCGCAAAAAAGCTGGGGGAGTTTGTGCGGCTGATGGAGGACCTCACCGCCCTGTCCCAGACCATGGACCTGGAAAATTTCTATGAAGAGGTCGTCATCCGCACCGGCTACGCCGCCATGCTCCAGGCCAAAAACGACATCGAGAGCCGTACCCGGCTGGAGAACGTGCGGGAGCTGCTGACCTCCATCAAGGGCTACATGGAAAACGCCGAGGGGGAGCCCTCCCTGGCGGGCTTTTTAGACGAGATCGCTTTATACACCGACCTGGACAGCCACGACCCCAGCGAGGACGCGGTGGTGATGATGACCATGCACTCCGCCAAAGGGCTGGAGTTCCCCACCGTGTTTGTGGTGGGCATGGAGGAAGGAATCTTCCCCGGCATACGCTCCATCGGCGAGGCGGAGGAGATGGAAGAGGAGCGGCGGCTGTGCTACGTGGCGCTGACCCGGGCCAAGGAGCGGCTGTACCTCACCTGCGCGTCCCAGCGGATGCTGTTTGGCCGCACCAGTAATAACCGGCCCTCCCGGTTCGCCGGGGAAATCCCCACAGAACTGCTGGACCAGTCCGGGCGGTCTTACCTGGACCCCGCGCCCGCCGAGGAGGGCTGGGACGAGTTCGACCAGACGCCCCGGGTGTCCACTTTCCGGGAGCCCTACCGCCCCGCCTACGCCGGCGGGGAGCGGCGCACATATACGCCGCCCCGCACACAAAAACCCGCTCCCCGGCCCGTGTTCCGGTCCGCCGTGTCCGAGCCGGGACCCGCCCTTCCCGAATATCAGAAGGGGGACATGCTGGAGCACAAGGCCTTCGGACGCGGGATGGTGCTGTCCGCCCAGAAGATGGGGGGCGACGTGCTGCTGGAAATCGCCTTCGACGGCGTGGGCAGCAAGCGGCTGATGCTGAAAACCAGCGCCCAGTACATTAGAAAGGTATAAGGGCATTTGATTGTTCCTTTTTCTTGAAAGAAAAAGGAACCGAAAAAGAACTTTAGCTCGCTGACGGGCCGGGCGGAAATCGTGAAATCTCTGCCCGGCAGCGAAAAATGAGAAGTTCTTTAAAAGACTAAAGATTATTTTTAGCTTCTTGTTTCGTGGCCGGCGCAGCAGGTTGGCTGTCCTCCCGCGTTGGTAACGAGTTAAAGTTTCTTTTTTCGCTTCCTTTTTTCTTTTCAAAGAAAAAAGGAAGGACCTAAACGTTCAGAAAAGGAGAAACCGTTATGCGCATTGCAACCGGCGTTTTCGCGCTTCTGTTCGGCGGGCTCCATCTCATCGCGGGGCTCACCCAGTCCAAATCCAAGGACCCTGCCACCCGAGGCTTTGCCATCGCCATGACCTGCGGCGGCATCGCCCTGGTCTGCGCCGCCATTGTCCACCTGGTGGGGCAGCTGCACGGCTGGCAGGACGCCATTTCCGCCGCCACAGGCTGCCTGCTGATCTGTGCCGCTGCCTACGCCAACGGCAGGCGGTCCGGCAGTTTTCACCTGTCCCACCATCTGATCCGGGGCGGCATCGCCCTTCTGCTGACGATAGGTATCGCCGCCTGGTAGCCAAAACGGGAGAGAGGACCGTGATAAGCGATCCTCTCTCCCGTTCTTTACTGGTTCTTGGACAGGTCTATGCCGAAATACTTCATGGACAGCTCCGTCAGCGTGCCGTCCTGGGCCAGCTCGTTCAGGGCTTTGTCCACAGCGGCCCGCAGGGCGGCGGTCTCCTCCCCCTTGCGCATGGGGATGGCCACCTGGGTGGGCTCCGGGTCCAGACAGGCAATCTTCAAGTTGGCGTCCGGGTGGGCCTTCATGTAGTCGTAGTAGGTGACCTCGGCGTTCAGGGTGGCGTCGATGCGCCCGGTGAGCAGCAGTTCAAAGGTCTCGTTCAGATCGTTCACCGGGGTGACCTCCGCGCCGTATTTCTGGGCCACGGCGGCGTAGGTGGAAGTGATGGTGTTGGCGGTGTGTCTGCCGGACAGATCCTCCATCTTTTGAATGGAGCCGTCGTCCCCCCGGACGATGACGGCGGTGCGGTTGTAGGCGTATGGCACGGAGAAGTCATATTTCACCTGCCGGTCCTTGTCGATGTCCACGCCGTTGACGATGACGTCATACCGGCCCCCCTCCAGCCCGGCCAGCAGGCCGTCAAAGTCGCCCTCCACAAAGGAGGCGTTCACCCCCAGCTTTCCGGCAATGGCCTGGGCCACCTCCACGTCGTAGCCCACCAGCGTACCGCTGCCGTCATGGTAGGTCCAGGGGGCCCAGGTGCCCTCCATGGCCACCACGATCTCCCCCTTGGCCTGGATGGCGGCCAGCAGGTCCCCGCCCATATCGGAGGCCTGGGGCTTCTCCTGCGTACAGCCCGCCAGGGCGGCCAGGCACAGGGCCGCGGCTGCAAAAACCGCTCCAAATTGTTTTAAGTTCACAGAAAATCACTCCTTGTTGTCCTTTGTCCCGCCTCTTCCATCTGGAGAAAGGCCCGGGTCCGGGCCTCCCGGGGGTGGCCGAACACCTCCTTGGAGGGGCCGGATTCCACCACCACGCCCCCCTCCATAAACACCGTATGGCTGGACACGGTGCGGGCAAAGCTTAGCTCGTGGGTGACCACCAGCATGGTCATCCCCTCGTCCGCCAGCTGGCGCATGACGGTCAGCACCTCCCCCGTCAGCTCCGGGTCCAGGGCGGAGGTGGGTTCGTCAAAGTAGATGATCTCCGGCTCCGCGGCCATGGCCCGGGCGATGGCCACCCGCTGCTGCTGGCCCCCGGACAGCTGGCCGGGGTAGTAGTCCCAGCGGTCGGACAGCCCCACCTTGGCCAGCGCCCGCCGCCCCGCCTCCTCCGCCTGAGCCTTGGGCATTTTTCGGGCAATAATCAGCCCCTCGGTGACGTTTTGCAGGGCGGTTTTGTTCAAAAACAGGTTGTAGCTCTGAAAGACGAAGGCGGTCTTTTTCCGCAAGCGGGCGATGTCCCTCTTGGGTACGCGCCCCAGCTGGAATTCTTCCCCGTCAAAAATCAGCGTCCCCTGGTCGGCGGTCTCCAGGAAGTTGATACACCGCAGCAGGGTGGTTTTGCCCGAGCCGCTGGGGCCCAGAATGGCCACCACGTCCCCCTTGTTGACGGTGAGGTCCACCCCCTTGAGCACCTCCAAGGCGCCGAAGGACTTCTTTACGTTTTTCACTTCCAGCACGGCTCAGCCCTCCTGCCTCTGATAGGCGCCCAGCTTCTTTTCCCCAATGCTTTGCAGCTTGGTCAGCACCGTGGAAAACAGCAGATAGACCAGCCCCACCTCTATGTACAGCGCCAGGGGCTCCCAGGTGGCGGCCACAATGGTGCGGGTGGCCATAAACATCTCGGTGACGGTGATGTTGGAGGCCAGGGAGGTGTCCTTCACCATGGCGATGAGGGAGTTGGACAGGGAGGGAAAGGCGGTGCGCATGGCCTGGGGGAGGATGATGCGGCGCATGGTCTGCAAATAGGACATTCCGGCGCAGTACCCCGCCTCCAGTTGTCCGGCGGGGACGGACTCCAGCGCCGCCCGGACGATCTCCGCGCAGTAGGCCCCCTCGTTGAGGGAGAACACGATGACGGCGGCGGGGAAGGGCTCGATGGTGATCCCGATTCTGGGCATACCGAAGAACACCACGAACAACTGCACCAGCAGCGGAGTGCCCCGGAACACCCAGATGTAGAACCGGCACAGCTGGGTGAGCACGGGGACCCGGGCGAACTGGACCAGCGCCGCCGCCACGGCGATGGCCATGGCCAGGGAGAAGGCCAGGACGGTGAGGGGGATGGTGACCATCAATCCCGGGAGTAGAATCTTGGGGAAGGAGTCCGCCAGTATGCCAAGCAGGCGTTCATCCATGGGACGTCCCCCCGCCGGAAAAGGTATGGAATTTCATGTCAGCCGCTCCTGTTTTCGATGTTTGCCGCCCGTATTCCGCCGGACGGCCCGGTAGGTCTGCGCATGATTATAAAACAAGTCCGGAGAAAAATCAAATACTATTTTACTATGATTTAAAATGCCCCAAAGGCATGGAAGTCTCAGACCACGAAAAGCCGCCGGTCCCGCGGAGACCGGCGGCTTTGATGCGGGTTAAAATTCTATGCCCTCCCGGGCGGGAATCCCCCGTTCAAAGGGGTGGCGGTGGCATTTCATCTCGGTGATGTAGTCCGCGGCCTCCCACAGCCAGTCCGGGGGATTCCGGCCGGTGAGGACCGCCTCCCGGCCCTGGGGCCGCTCCAGCACCGCCTGTTTCAGCAGGTCCCGGTCCACCAGGTCCTTCTGCCAGGCGGCGCAGGCCTCGTCCAAAACCAGCAGGTCCGCCTCCAACGCCAGGGCCCGGCGCAGGTTTTCCGTCTGGAGGGCTTTGGTCTCCGCCTTTTCCGCCCCGCTCATCTGGAAGGTGAATTTCTGCCCCGCCTTTCCCCGGAACACCCGGGCCCCCAGCTTTTCCAGAAGGGGAATTTCCCCGCTGGGGCCGCCCTTCAAAAACTGGACGATCACCACGTTCCGACCCGCGCCCAGGGCCCGCAAGGCCAGCCCCATGGCGGCGGTGGTCTTGCCCTTGCCCTCTCCCCAGTAGAGGTGGACCAGCCCCGTCATGTGAGCTTCTCCCCGCGTCGGACTGGGTCCACCGCGTCCAGGGCGGTGTACAGCAGGGCGTTGCAGATGGCGGCGGCCACGTTGCTCCCCCCCTTGCGGCCCATGGCCGCGATGCAGGGCACACCGTACTTCCCGCACACTGCGAGGACCCGCTCCTTGCTCTCCACCACGTTGACGAAGCCCACCGGCGCTCCCACCACCAGGGCGGGACGCAGGCCCGCCTCCATCAGCTCACAGAGTTTCAGCAGGGCGGTGGGGGCGTTGCCCACCGCCAGCACCGCGCCGGGGTGCTCCCGAGCGGCCTTCTCCATGCACACCGCCGCCCGGGTGGTCCCCTGGGTCTTGGCGGCTTGGGCCACCTCCGGGTCGGCCATGAAGCAGTGGACCTGCCCCCCCAGCTTTCCCAGCGCCGCCTTGCTCACCCCGGCCTTGGCCATATTGGTATCCGTGACGATGGAAGCTCCAGCCTGGAACGCCGCCACCGCCCGTTCCACAGCGCCCTCCGTGAAGCGCAGGTTGACCGCGTAATCGAAGTCCGCCGTGGTGTGGATCACCCGCTTCACCACCGCTTCCGTCCCCGGCTCCAGGGTGAGGCCCCGGTCTTTCAGCTCCGCCCCGATGATCCGCATACTCTCCGCCTCAATGCCGGAGGGCGTCGTATAGGTCACATCCATTCACTGTTCCTCCATCACCCGGTAAATTTGTTCCATATCCAGGGCCTCCCGGACGCCCTGGGCCAGCAGGTCCAGCTGGGTCTGCTGGTAGGCGGCGTGGGACACCGCCTGGGCGGTATCCGGCTCCAGGCCCTTGCGTGCGCACAGCAGGGCGGCCAGCTTCTGGGTCAGTTCCCCGCTGTCAAACAGCCCGTGGAGGTAGGTCCCCCACACGTTCCCCTGGGCACAGCCGTCCTCCTGGCCGCTCTCCAGCACGCAGAAGGGCGCGCCCCGCACCTGGGTGGTCCCCATGTGGATCTCGTAGCCGTCCAGCCGGGCCCCCGCCAGCGGTCCGGCCAGCACCCTGGCCTCCACCCTGGTCCGGGATTTTGACCGCAGGAAGGTGGTCTCGACGGGCAGCAGGCCCAGCCCCCGGACGCTGCCGGGCTTGCCGTACTCCACCCCCGACCGGTCGTGGATCACCTCGCCCAGCATCTGATAGCCGCCGCACACCCCCAGCACCGGGACTCCCGCCGCCGCCAGCTTCAAAACCGCCGCCTCCAGGCCGCTCTGCCGCAGCCACAGCAGGTCGCCTACGGTGCTCTTCGTGCCGGGGAGGATGACCAGGTCCGGGCTCCCCAGCTTCTGGGGGTCGTCCACGTAGCGCACCCCGATCTGAGGGTGTTCCTCCAGGGGGGTGAAGTCGGTGAAATTGGAGATGCGGGGCAGGCGGACCACCGCCGCGTCCAGGGGCTTGTGGGCCGTCTCCCGGGTCAGGCAGGGGGCCAGGGAGTCCTCGTCGTCCACGTCCACTTTCAGATAGGGCACCACCCCCAGCACCGGCTTGCCCGTCTTTTCCTCCAGCATGGCAAGGCCGGGGCGGAGTATGTCCAGATCCCCCCGGAACTTGTTGATGATAAGTCCCGCGATCTGGTTTTGCTCCTGGGGCTGGAGGAGGGCCACGGTGCCGTAGAGCTGGGCGAACACGCCCCCCCGGTCGATGTCCCCCGCCAGCAGCACCGGGGCGTTCACCCGCAGGGCCAGCCCCATGTTGACGATGTCGTCCTCCCGGAGATTGATCTCCGCCGGACTGCCCGCCCCCTCGATGACGATGATATCGTTCTCGGCGGCCAGGCTGTCATAGGCCGCCAGCACCTCGGGGAAGAGCTGCTTTTTGTAGCGGAAGTACTCCGCGGCGGACATCTGCCCCCGGATCTCCCCCATGACGATGACCTGGCTGCCCGTGTCGCTGCTGGGCTTGAGCAGCACCGGGTTCATCCGCACGTCGGGCTCCGCCCAGGCCGCCTGGGCCTGGACCACCTGGGCCCGGCCCATCTCCAGGCCGTCCCGGGTGACGTAGCTGTTCAGCGCCATGTTCTGGCTCTTGAACGGGGCCACCCGGTAGCCGTCCTGGGCGAAGATCCGGCACAGGGCGGCGCACAGCAGGCTCTTGCCCGCCCCGGACATGGTGCCTTGGACCATAATGCGCTTGGCGCGGCTCATGGCGCTCCCTCCTTACAAATTTCCTCCAGCGCGGCAATGAGGCGGCGGTTTTCCTCAGCCGTCCGCACCGCCGTCCGGTACCAGCCCGACTCCAGGCCGTGGTAGTTCCCGCAGTCCCGGAGCAGGATGCCCCGCTCCCGCAGGGGCTGGATCAGCGGCGTTTTTGTGTGGAACAGCAGGTAGTTGGCCTCTCCGGGGATCACCCGGAAGCCCAGCCGGGCCAGTTCCCCCGCCAGCCGGGGGCGTTCCGTCCGGATCAGCGCCCGCACAGCTTGAACATATTCTGTCTCCCTCAGCGCGGCGATGCCCGCCGCCTGGGCCGGGCCGGACACCGCCCAGGGCTGGCCCGCGCCCCTCATGGCGTCCAGCAGGGCCCTGTCCGAGCACAGGCAGTACCCCAGCCGCAGGCCCGCCATGGCGTACAGCTTGGTGAACGCTTTGAGGATCAGCAGGTTTGGGTACTTTCCCAGAAGTCCCTTCACGGTGAACGCGCCGGGGTCGTCCAGAAAATCGCAGAAGCACTCGTCCACCACCAGCAGGGCGTTCACCGCCCGGCACCGCTCCAGCGCCCGGACCAGCAGGGGGCGGGGGACGGCGCGTCCGGTGGGGTTGTTGGGCTGGCACAGGAACACCATGTCCGTCTCCGGGCCCACGGCCTCCAGGAAGCCCTCGTTCAACCCGAAATCTTCCGCTTCCCGGAGGAGAAAGCGGTCCGTTTTGCACCGGACCAGGTCCAGCGCCGCCTCGTACTCGGAAAAGGCGGGGGCGGTGACCAGCGCCCGAGCGGGCCGCTTGGCCAGCACAGCGCGGTAGATCAGGTCCGCCGCCCCGCTGCCGCACAGGCACCAGTCCGGGTCTGCCCCCTCCGCCCCGCCGATGGCCTGACCCAGGGCGCGGCACAGGGGGTCTGGATAGCTGTCCGCCTGGGCCAGCGAGCCGATGACGGCGGCCCGCACCCCCTCCGGCAGGCCCAGGGGGCTGATATTGGCGGAGAAGTCCAGGGGCGTGCCCCCGTACTGGGCGGCAAAACCCGCCCAGTCGCCGCCGTGGGTCAATTTTTGTTCCATGGTCACCTTCTCCGTCTCCGGTTTCTGGTCAGCGCCCTGGCCAGCAGTCCGGCCCCCAGGGCCAGACCTGCCGCCCCGTACAGCATCTTGTTGGCCCGGCCGATGTCCGGCGGCTCCACAGGCCGGTCCGGGTCGCCGATGGTGGGCTTGTCCACCATCCTGCCGAAGTAGGAGGCGGGCCCCGCCAGCTGTATGTGCAGGGCTCCGGCACAGGCGGACTCGGTCTGGGCGGAGTTGGGGCTGGCGTGGTTCCGGCGGTCCCGCCGCCAGATCCTCCAGGCGTTTTTGCCGTCCTGCCCGGTGAGGAAAGCCGCTCCCACCCAGCAAAGCGCCGCCAGCCGGGAGGGCGCCATGTTGGCCAGGTCGTCCAGCTTGGCCGCCGCCCGGCCAAAGTATAAATAGCGGTCGTTTTTGTACCCCACCATGCTGTCCATGGTGTTCACCGCTTTGTAGGTCAGGGCCAGGGGCGCGCCGCCCAGCAGCATGTAGAACAGGGGCGCGGCCACCCCGTCGGAGAAATTCTCCGCCACCGTCTCCACCGCCGCCTTGGTCACGCCCTCGGCGGTCAGGTTTCCGGTGTCCCGGCCCACAATGCGGCCCACGGCCTTCCGGGCGGCGGGCAGGCCGCCTTTCTCCAGCTCCCGCTGGACGGCGGCGCTCTCCTGGGCCAGCCCCTTCAGGGCCAGGGTCTGCCAGCACCACACCGTCTCCAGGGCAAAGCCCAGCTTCGGGTGAAGCTTATAGGCCAGGGCACAGGCCCCGGAGGCAACGGCGAAGGTCCCCGCCGGGAGGGCCGCCGCCAGAATGGTCCCACCCAAGAGCTCACCTTTCGGTGTTTTGGGCAGGCGGGGGCGGAGAAGGTCCTCCAGCGCCGTGATGGCCTTCCCCATATATACCACGGGGTGGGGCATCCAGGCCGGGTCGGCCAGCAGCAGGTCCAGTACAAAGCCGCAGGGGACGGCAGGGTTTATTTTCATTCTCTCTCGCCTCTCCTATATCGAACTGTGTCCAAAAGGGTCAAAAGACGCTCCTCCCGCCAGCGGGAGCCGTCCAGCACAAAGCCGCCCCCCAGGGGGCCCCGCCAGGAGAAGTAGTCCCGCCGGGGCAGGGCGAACCGCTCCATCACCGCCATCTGGGTGCCGCCGTGGGCCACGATGGCCAGGAGCGCTTCTCCCGCCTCCGCGGCCCGGTCCATCAGGTCCTCAAAGGCGGCGCAGGTGCGGGCGCAGAACCGCTCCATGGATTCGCCGTCCGGGATAGGGCCCCGACAATTGCCGTCCACCCATTCCCGGTAAGGGGAAAAGTCCTCCATGTCCCGCCAGCTCCGGCCCTCAAAGACGCCGAAGTCCATCTCGCGAAAATCGGGGACCACCGCCTGTTTCGCGCCGGGAAACAAAATCGCCGCCGTCTCCGCCGTCCGGCGCAGAGGGGAGACATACACCCGCGCCGGGGCGAAGTCCGCCCGGCCCAGGGCTTCCCGCCCCGACGGGGTGAGGGGCAGGTCGGTGCGGCCCAGGTAGCGCCCCTGGGTGTTCCAGGCCGTCTCCCCGTGGCGCAGAAGGTAGATCTTCATTTCAGCTCCATGGGCAGGCCGCAGAACACCCGGACCACCCGTTGGGCCCGCTGGGCCAGCAGGACGCTCAGCCGCCCCGCCGCCTCCCGGGCAGCCCGCTGTTCCCGGTCGACGGGCACCACGCCGCCCCCCACCTCGGTGGCGACGACCACCTCGCGCCGGGCCAGCTCATCCGCCAAGACGTTCAGATCAGCGCTCTTGGCGGCAAGCTCCTGGACATCCCAGACGGCGCGGGTGCTCAATTCCTCACGGGAACAGCTCAGAAGCTGACAGGCATACGCCTTTTTGCCGCTGTACAGCGGCCCTGTGATGAAAATCATAAAAATTTCTCCTCCAAAAGCTGGCAGAAAACCAGCGCCCCCAGCATCCACAGCTCGCTCCGCTGGAGGAACCACCCGGCCAGATCGCCGGACAGCCCGCCGAACTGCCGATCCGCCGTGACGCGGTACCGCCAGAACACCGCCAGCGCCGTGACGGCCATCACCCCGCCGGTGATCCCCCCCAGGGCGATCATCCCCGAGGCCGCCAGGGCGCACTCCAGCATGAGGACGCGGCTGGCCGTGCGGCGGTCCGCCGACGTGGCGAAGGTGTGGGCCAGCCCGGTGTTTCTGGCCAACGGGAACCGGGTCACCGCCAGCCCGGACAGGGCCCGCTCCAGCACAAAGGCCAGCCCCATGGCCCACAGGGCCTTTTGGGTGGGGATTAAGGCGGTGCACAGGGCCAGATGGGCCGCGAAATAGGAGCACAGCCGGATGACCGCGAAGGCCCCGCACCGGGGGTCCTTCAAAATCTCCTGCTTTTTTTCGGGGGGGGCGTGGCTGGCCAGGGCGTCACAGGTGTCGGCGTAGCCGTCCAGGTGGATACCCCCGGTGACCAGCACCGGAATCAGGCAGAAGCCCGCCCCCCGCAGCAGGTGGGGGACGCTGAGATAGGCGCACAGCGCCCCCCAGCCCAGCCACAGCCCGCCGCACACCAGCCCGACGAGGGGGAAGGCGCACAGGGCGCAGCGCATGTTTTTGTCGTTCCACTCGGGGCAGGGCAGGGGCAGGGCGGAAAACATGGCGAAGGCCACCAGCACCGTTTCCACAAAAATCATCCCGCCGCCCCCTTGTAATACCGGGGCAGGCCGCAGACTACCTCGCACACCCGGTCCGCCCTTTGGGCCAGCGCCCGGTTGACCCCGGCCACAAGCCGCAGGTAGTCCTCCGTCCCGTCGGCGTAGTCCGTCCCGCCGGTGAACACTTCGTTGCTCACCACCACCAGATTGTCGCACTGGGCCAGCAGGGCGTCCACGCCGTCCACAATGGCAGACAGTGCGCCCGACCAACTCCCGGCCCCCTGGGGGCTGTACAGCTCGTTGGCCGCCAGGTTGCCGATACACTCCAAAAGGACGGTGCCCCGCTCCGGCAAGCGCACCGACACCAGGCCGGTGTAGCACTCCACCGTCTCAAATTCCTTGTCCGCCCGCATGCGGCGGTGCTTTTCCACCCGTGCCTTACCCTCTTCGTCAAAAGGCTCCATGGTGGCGATGTAATACCGGGGCCGGTGGGGCGAGGCCAGCACCAGCCCCTCGGCGTACTCGCTCTTGCCGCTGGCCGCGCCGCCCACAACTAGCGTGAACACCTCAGCCCCCCTGGGGCGTGTACGCCTCGATGCCCGTGCCGTCGAAGGTGGTGCCATCCTGGTACAGGGACAGGGCCATATCCAGCATGGGAATGGCGCACACCGCCCCAGTGCCCTCCCCCAGCCGCATCCCGGCGGTGATGAGGGGCTTTTTGCCCAGGGCGTCCAGGATGAGATGCCCGGCGGGCTCGGCGGACACGTGGCTGGCAAACATGGCCTTGCCCGCCTCCGGGCACAGCCGCAGGGCGCACAGCGCCGCCACCGTGCTGATAAAGCCGTCCATCATGACGGGCACGCGGTACAGCGCCCCGCCCAGGTAGATGCCGCACATGCCGGCGATGTCGAAGCCGCCCACCTTGCTCAATACGTCCAGGGGGTCCATGGGGTTGGGCCGGCTTCGCTCCAGCGCCGTCTCAATGGCCCAGAGTTTGCGCTCCAGCCCCTGGTCGGACAGCCCCGCCCCCCGGCCTGTCATCTCCGCCACGGGGCGATTCAGCAGCGCGCAGGCCACGGCGGAGCTGGTGGTGGTGTTGCCGATCCCCATCTCTCCAGTGGCCACCAGGCCCGCGCCCTGCGCTTTCAGCTCCTCCACCAGCTCCACGCCGGTGAGGACGGCCTGTTCCGCCTGCGCCCGGCTCATGGCGGGGCCTTCGGTGATGTCGTGGGTGCCGTTGTCCACCCGGCGGTCCAGCACACCGGGGATCTGGCCGGGGTCCCGCATACCCATGTCCACCGGCACCACCCGGCAGTTGGCCACCTGGGCCATTTTGCACACCGAGGAGCGGTTGGCCCCGGCGTTCCGGGCCACCGCCGCCGTCACGGTGTAGTCGGTCTGGGTGACCCCCTGGTCCACCACGCCGTTGTCGGCGCACAGCAGCAGCAGGGCCCGGTTGGATATGTCGATCTTGTAGTTCAGGGTGAGGGCGGCCATGTCCTCCACCGCCGTCTCCAGCAGCCCCAGGCTGTCCAGGGGCTTGGCAATGGAGGCCCACTGGCGGTGGGCGGCCTCCCGGGCCTCCCCCTCCTTGTGGTCGGGCCGGATGGCGTCCAGAATTTCCTTGATCGTCTTACTCATGGTGGAACCGTTCCTTTCTATAGAGCTTTGCCGCCTGGACAAACCGCTTGGCCAGTTCGGGGCGGCCCGCGAAATACAGATGGGGGAAGGCGGCGTACAACCGCTCATTGACGAAGCCGCATCTCCAGCTCCGCCCTGTCAGGGGCTTGACCGCGGTGAGCCCCTCCCCGTTTTGTGTGGAATCCCAATAGTGGAACTCGTGGACGTGGACGGACTCCCCCGCCCGGAACAGCAGGCTGTCCGTGTCCGCAGCCAGCTCCGTGTAGCCGAACCGCACCAGCCGCTCCTTCCGCAGGCCCTCTCCGGGCAGATACCCCGCCATGGGGTAGGGTTTGCCGTCCATTCCCTCCAGGGCCCGGCCCAGGTATAAAAACCCACCGCACTCCGCCACGGTGGGCATACCGCCAGACACCGCCGCTCGGACGGACTCCCGCAAGGACCCGTTCTCCGCCAATTGGGCGGCGTACAGCTCCGGGTAGCCTCCGGGCAGGTACAGGGCACAGGCGGCCTCCGGGATGTTTTCGTCGTGGAGGGGGCTGAAAAACACCAGCTCCGCCCCGGCATCCTCCAGCGCGTCCAGGGTCTCGGCGTAGGTGAAGCAGAATGCCTCGTCCCGGGCCACTGCCACATGGACCGCTTTCCCCCTCCGGGCCGGAGAGGGCGGGGGCGTTTCCCAGCCCGCCCGGCGGTCAAACAGGGTGAAAAATTTCTCCCAGTCCAGGGTGTCGTCCAGCGTCCGGGCGACCCGCTGGATGCGGGCGGTCAGATTTTTAATCTCCCCGGCGGTCTGGAGGCCCAGGTGGCGGCTCTCCAACACCGCCTCCTCCATGTGGGGCAGGTATCCCGCCACAGGGAGCCCTGTCTCCTCCTCCAGCATGGGGGTCAGGCTCTTGGCCAGCATGGGGGAGCAGTCGCTGAGGAACAGCCCCGCGACGTGGCTGGGGGACCGGAAGGCCGCCAGCCCCTTGATCTGGGCCGCTAAGGTGAGGCTGGCTCCCTTTGGCCGCACCGCCAGCAGGACGGGCAGGTCCAGGGTGTGGGCCGCGTGCCAGGCGCTGGCCCGGTCGGTGGACCCGCCCAGGCCGTCGTAAAAGCCCATGGCGCCCTCCACCACCACGGAGCCGTGCCCTCCGCCGTAGCGGCGGTACAGCTCCCGGACGGTGTCCTCAGCCGAGAGAAACAGGTCCAGGTTGTGGCTGTCCACCCCCAGGGCGGAGCGGTGAAACATGGGGTCGATGTAATCCGGCCCGCACTTGAAGGCACAGGGGTCCAGCCCCTGGTCCTTCAGCGCCGCCAGCAGGGCGCAGGTGAGCACCGTTTTGCCGCTGCCAGAGGCGGGGGCGGATATTATCAGCTCAACCATGGCAGTTCCCCGTGATGAGGAAGGTGGGGTTGTTGGCCATGAGCAGGTGGAGTCCCCCCGCCGCCTTGGTCCGGCTGACGGCGATCTGGGTGACCTGAGCCTCCAGCCCATGGCTGGTCAGCGCCGTCACGGCGGCGGACAGGGTTTCCACCGCGATGGCGGAGACGCACACCCGGGCCAACCGGTTTTTGTACAGCGTCAGGTCCACAATCTCCTCCATGTTCCCCTTGGTGCCGCCGATAAACACGGCGTCCGGGGCGGGCAGGTCCCGGAGGACCTGGGGGGCCTGCCCCTCTACCAATTGTAAATTCCAGGCGGAAAATTTCTTTTTGTTTTTGCGGATGAGAGCGCATGCCTCCTCCTGGCACTCCACGGCGTACACCTGCCCCCGGGGCGCGGCCAGGGCCAGCTCCACGCTGACGCTCCCGGTGCCCGCCCCCACATCCCAAAGGGTGTCACCGGGGCGGACGGCCAGCTTGGCCAGGGCGGCTGCCCTCACCTCCTGCTTGGTCATGGGCACCTGCCCACGGATGAAAACCTCATCCGGCAGGCCGGGACTGCGGTCCTCAAACCGGGGCGCGGCCTCCGCCAGCATCACCGACAGGGAGGGGAAGGGCTGGCCCGCCAGCTCCGCCGCCGAGCCGAAGGTGATTTTCTCCGACCGAGCGGCCAGGTTCTCCCCCACGGTGACGGACAGCTCGCCCAGCCCCGCCTCCGTGAGCCGCCGGCACAGCTCCCCCGGCCCCAGCGCTCCGCCGGTGAGGAAAAAGGCGGGCCTGCCCTTGGACACCGCCGCCACCGGGTCGCAGTCCTGCCCGTGGGCGGACGCCAGCTCCCAGTCCTGCCAGGGCAGGCCCAGCCGGGCGGACAGCAGCTGTACGCTGGACACGCCGGGCAGCACTTTTGTGGGGATGTCCCGCTCCGCCAGCAGGGGCAGCAGGCCCCTGGCCCCGGAATAAAATCCGGCGTCGCCGCTGTAGGCCACCACGCAGTCGCAGCTCTGGCGCAAAATGCCGTCCAGCAGCTCCTGGGGCTTCACGGCGGCGATTCGGTTGTCCGTGCACCCCTGGGGCAGGCCGTCCAACAGCCGCTTCGCCCCCAAAATACACCCGGCTTCTCTCAGCGCGGCGGCGCACTCCGCCGTCATGGTCTCCTCACGGCCCCCGCCCAGGGAGGCCAACGTCACCCGCATTCCATCATCTCCCTGCATCGTTGTAATACGGTCTCGTAGTCCAGGCCCTCCTCCCGGGGGCGGCGGATGAGCAGCAGTTTGGCCTCCGCGGCCTGAGCCGCCGCCGCCTTCTCCCCGAAGCCCCCGGCGGGGCCTCCGTCCTTGGTGACCAGATACGCAATGTGGTGCTGCCGGATCAGGGCCTCGTTCAGCTCCTGGGAGAAGGGGCCCTGGAGGGCCAGGATATGGCTGCTGGGCACCCCCGCCGCCCCGCAGGCCTCCAGGCTGGACGCCAGGGGCAGCACCCGGGGGTACAGCCGGTCCCCGCCCAGGGGGGCGAAAACTCCCAGCTCCTTGGCCCCGGTGGTGAGCAGGATATTGCCCTGGGTGGTTTTCAGCCACTCCGCCGCCGCCTGGGCGGTGGAGAATACCTCCGTCCCTGCCGGGACCGGGCTCTCCTCCCGCAGAAGGCGCAGGAGGGGCACCCGCGCCCCTTCACAGGCGGCCCGGATGGACCGGCTGGCCTGGACGGCGTAGGGGTGGGTGGCGTCCACGCACAGCTCCGCCCCCGCCACGGTCCGGGCCATCTGGACCTCGTCCATCCGACCCGACAGCACCGTGATCCCCGCCGACTCCCCCTGTTCCTCCCGGCCATACTCGGTGGCCACACACACCGTGACCGGCGCTCCCAGCGCCGCCAGGGCGCGGGACAGCCGCCGCCCCTCGGTGGTGCCGCTGAACAACACAAATCTCATAGCGTCCGCTTTTTCTCGTAGCCCCTGGGGGTGACCATCCGCCCGTGGTCCGCCAGGGTGGTGGACGAGCCGATGAACACCGTGGAGAACATGTCCAGCTGGGCGTCCCTCAGCTCTCCCAGGGTCAAAATCCGGGACTCCTCCCCCGCCCGGCCGGTGTTGCGCACGTAGCCGCACACCGTGCTGGGGCTCACCCCGGCGCTGAGCAGGATGTCACAGGCCC
Organism: uncultured Oscillospiraceae bacterium; assembly: GCA_949935795.1. Lineage (GTDB taxonomy): Bacteria > Bacillota > Clostridia > Oscillospirales > Oscillospiraceae > Enterenecus. The sequence goes on along the minus strand of CATLFX010000009.1, from coordinate 21,945 downwards.
TTTGCAGATAATCCGGGCGCTTGTGGGAGGCGGGGTTGTAGAGGACCATGGAGAAGTCCCCCTCCGCCGCCCGCCGCAGGCGGTTGTCAATGACCTCCCAGGGGGTGAGCAGGTCGGACAGGGAGATGACGCAGAAGTCGTGGCCGATGGGGGCCCCCAGCAGGGCGGCGCCGGACAGGGCGGAGGTCACCCCAGGGACCACCGCCACCTCCACCTCGGGCCGCTGGGGGGCCAGCTGTAAAACCGGCCCCGCCATGCCGTACACCCCCGCGTCCCCGCTGCACACCAGGGCCACCGTCTTCCCGCTGTCCGCCGTCTCCAGCGCCCAGCGGCAGCGGTCGATCTCCTTGGTCATGGGGGTGGTGTAGGTCTCCTTGTCCGGGTACAGCCCGGACACCAGGTCCACATACACCGTGTAACCACACAGCACCTGGGCGTCCTCCAGGGCGGCCTGGGCTTGGGCAGTGAAATATTTCTGGTCTCCGGGGCCCAGCCCCACCACATACAGCCGTTTTGCCATGTTCTCAGCCTCCCTGGGCGGGGGAATCGGTCCCCTGCCGGAATTCGGTGGTGAACCCAGGGTCGTAGAGCTTGCTGCGCTCATAGCTCTGGCCCAAAAAGCCCCCCACCAGGATGATGGCGGTTTTCCAGATGCCCGCCGCGTCTCCCGCCGCCGCTAAATTGCCCACGGTGCACCGGACGATCTTCTCCTCCGGCCAGGTGGCCTTGTACACGATGGCGGCGGGGGTGTCCTCGGTGTAGGCCCCGCCCGCCAGAAGCGCCGCCTGGACCTGCTCCTGCATCCCGGCGGACAGGAAGATGGCCATGGAGGCCCCGTGGGAGGCCAGCTTCTCCAGGCTCTCCCTCTCCGGCACCGGAGTGCGGCCCGCCATCCGGGTGATGATGACGGTCTGGCTCACCCCGGGCAGGGTGTACTCCGCCCCCAGGGCTGCCGCCGCCCCGCAGAAGCTGGACACCCCCGGCGTGTCGTCCCAGGGTATCCCCAGCTTGTCCAGCTCATCCATCTGCTCCCGGATGGCCCCGTACAGGCAGGGGTCCCCGGTGTGCAGGCGCACCAGGTCCAGCCCCTTGGCCTGGGCCTCCTTCATCACGTCCAGCACCTGCTCCAGGGTCATTTCGGCGCTGTTGTAGATGGTACACCCCTCTTTCGCCAGCCCCAGCAGGGCGGGGTTCACCAGGCTCCCGGCGTAGATCACAATGTCGGCCCCTTTCACCAGCTCCGCCCCCCGCAGGGTGATGAGGTCAGGGGCTCCGGGGCCCGCTCCCACAAAATGCACCATGTCAGCTTTCCTCCTTCACAATGACGGTGGCAAAATAGCCCACGTCCTCCGGTATGTGCTCCCAGTCGGTGCACACCCGCTCTGTGGGCAGGCCGCAGTCCTCCACCAGCGCCGCCCGGTCCAGTTGGCCGGAGGCCGCCAGCGCCTCCTTTATTTCAGCCAGGCCCCGGCCCGCCTTCATCAGCACCTTGCCGCCGGGCTGGCCCACCAGCGAGGCCACCGGCCCCTTGCCCACCGGGATGATGTGCAGGGGAGACCCCCAGCTCACCAGGGTGGCGTTCAGCCTTGCCGCCGCCGCGCAGAAGCTGGGTACGCCGGGGATCATCACCGTCTCGTACCCCCGGCTGTTCAAAATGTCCATGAGATACCCCCAGGTGGCGTAGATGGACACATCCCCTAAATTGGGCATGGCCACGTCCTCTCCCGCGTCCAGACGGGCCTGGATGGCGTCCGCCGCCCTCTCGTGGGCGGCGTGGAGCAGGGCCTTGTCCCGCTCCATGGTGAAATACAGCGGCAGGATGGTCTTGCCCTCCAGGTCCACCGCCCCCCGGACGATGTCCAGGGCCAGCATCTCGCCGCTCTTGGTCTGGGGCGCGGCGATGACGGGACACCGCTCCAAAATATGTACCGCTTTCAAAGTGATGAGCTCCGGGTCGCCGGGGCCCACCCCTACGCCGTAGCAGACGCCTTTTTTCACTTCCATCCCTCCAAAATCTCCTTTGCCTGTTCCGTCTGGCCCAGAGGGCCGTACACGTTGGAAAACATCACCGCGCCGATTTGATAGGCCCCCGCCGCCCGCCGCTCCAGATGGAGCTGGATGGCGTCCATCAGACTGTCCAGCACCGCCCGGCGCAGCCCGGCCTGATCCAGCAGCCCGATACAGGCGTCGGTGGTGGCCGCGGCCATCAAATTCCGGCACAGTTCGACATCTGCCCCCCGCAGGGCGGCGTGGGCGCAGAACAGCTCCGTCCGGCAGTCGGCGTATTTGGAGTGGGTGTTCATGATCCCACCCGCCGCCTTCACCAGCTTGCCCACGTGGCCCACCAGCACCACCCGCTGAAATCCTTGGTTAGCGGCGATGTCCAGCGCCTCCCCCAGAAAGTTGGAGCACTTCACCACCGGCGCCCCCAGGCCGTCCAGCCCGGTATTTTTCAAAAAATCCTCCCCGTAGTTGCCGGGGGTCAAAATCAGATTGCTCGACTCTGCCGCCGCCTGCCGCATCTGTACGGCGATCGTGTCCACAATGGCCTGTTCGCTCATGGGCTCCACCACCCCGGAGGTGCCCAAAATGGACAGCCCTCCCACCACGCCCATCACCGGGTTGAAGGTCTTGGCCGCCCGCTCCGCCCCGCCGGGGATGGAGATCACCACTGCCATGCCCCCCGTGAAGCCCAGTCTGGCGCAGACCCGTTCCACCTGCTCCACGATCATCCGCCGGGGCACCCGGTTGATGGCGGCCTCGCCCACGGGCTGGTCCAGGCCGGGCTTGGTCACCCGGCCCACCCCCTCGCCGCCGTCGATGCGCACGCCGGGGGCGTCCGTTCTCCGCACCGTGGCCCACACCTGCATCCCGTCCGTCACGTCGTAGTCGTCCCCGGCGTCCTTTTGGACCGCGCACCGGGCCTCCAGCCCGTTTTCGAGCAGCTCCGCCGCCGTCAGGGCAGCGGTCACCTCCAGACCCTTGGGGGTGGTCAGGGACGCCTCCTCCGGGGCCCGGCCCGTCAGCAGCAGCTCCGCCGCCGCCCCCGCCGCCAGCGCCGCGCAGGTGCCCGTGGTGTACCCGCAGCGCAGCATGGACCGCCCGCTGCGCACATAGTGTTCAAAATTCCCCGTAACCGGTCCCCCCTCTGTAGAAAACAAAAAAGCGCTCCTGCTGAAAGCAGGAACGCACACGCCCCATTTGGGGCGGGCCGGTCAAGTCGTAATGCTTCCGGTTTCGGCAGAAAACCAGACTGCCATGTATCTGACTTATCCTCCTTATTATATAAGGAGGCATCACAGTGACCGACTCGCAGGGACTCGCACCCTATTCCATGGACCGCCGGAACGGCTTGCAGCTGGCACGTTATCGAATTGGTCATATTGTATCATACAACCGGACGGCTGTAAATAGAGGCTGTGAATTTTTTCTAATTTTTGGTGCTTTGGTGCAACGTTGACTTTTCAGGTCGAATGGTGTAGAATCAAAATGAGGAGTTCTGTGGGAAGGATTCTGAGAGACGACCGGCGGCTTGGTTACTCTAACCCGAAAGGGGGTGAGTACATGCCTATTACCTTGACGTTCCACGTCCACGGTTTTACTGTGACGGTGCGGGTAAAAAGGGACAGCCGCCACTCGGCCAAGTGACGGCTGTTCTGACATTTTAGAACTTCCGATTTACTTGTAGAGCCAAGCCGCTTTCTCAGATGAGCACCTGCGGGCTCCTCATCTTTATTATAGCGGACGCGGGGAAATTTGTCAACCGCCACTCGGCCAAGTGACGGTTGTTCTGTGCGTAGCATAGACTCCAAACCTTGAATGAGCCAAACCGCTTGCCCGGGGGAACAAACACGGGACTCACTGTGCTTATTATAACCCGCTGGCGCGGATTTGTCAAGCGGTTGCCCTGGAACAGGCAACACCTGGCCCCTTATCCCTCCCCGGTGGGAGGGATAAAATATGCAACATATTACAAAAATCTATCGAAGCAAAAAAATTCACCGCGTAGAAAAAGTCACACAGACGGGAAAGTACAAGCTGAACCTGATCGAGCCCACGGACCCGTTCCTGCCGGAAGCGCTGAACCAGAACACCCAGAAGATCGAGGACGCCATGACCGCCCACGAGGAGGGCGTCGAACAGCGCCTCACGGTGCTGGAGGCCCGCAAATTTGCCTACGGGACGTACCGCGGAAACTACAATTACAACAGCGGCGTCCTCCAGCAGCTCATCCAGCTGCCCTTTGCCCCGAAAGCGGCGTTTGTCAAGATCGCCGGCGTGTCTAACAGCGACAACTCGGCGCTCTCCACGGACCTCAACTCGCCCGGTTCCAATTACCTGACACTGACGGAAGACGGCTTTCTGGTCAGCGGGAACATCAATCAAGCGGAGGTGCGTTTCAACTACATCGCCTTCGGCTGAGCGCCAAAAAGAGCCCCCCGGGAAATCCCGGGGGGCTCTTTTGCGTTGGTTCAGGGTTTTCGCGGTGAGGCTTGCTTAGCCCCAGGTGAAGGTGAAGGACCCGGTGTAGGGCACACCATTCACGGTGACGGTGTAGTTGTAGGTGCCGGAGTCCAGACCCAGACCGCCGACCCAGTGCTGCTGGTTGGCAAGGGCGGTGTTCGGAACCGTCTGGGGATTGATGTTCACGCCGAAGAAGCCATTCTTGGCACCGCCGGACTTGGCGGCCTCGTAGTACCGCAGGTTGCCGTTGCTGTCGCGGATCTCCAGACTCACAGGCACATCAGCGGCAGTGGTAAACGTGAAGTACATGATATCCTTGGCGTTGGAGTTGGGCCAGACCACGCCATCGGGCTTGTTCTTGTCGTTGTAAGCCACGGAACCGGTGGGCAGACCTTCCAGAGCGGTCTTGAAGCCAGGCGCAGTGCTGCTGGCGGGGATGTCGGAGAAGTCGTTCACACCAGCGCCGGTGGCGAAGACGGGCGTGCCGTAATCGCTGGGCGTGATGTCGGACTGCAGCCGGGAGATGTAGATCTGGGTCACGGAGCGGGCAGCGCCCTCCTCATAGACCATGGTCACATCGCAGCGGTTGGTGTTCAGCCAATCCAGCTCGCCCACGATCACGCAGTTGGGAGCCAGCCAGTAGTTGATGGTAGCGCCGCCAACTTCCTGGGCCACAACCCGGTTGCCGCCGCTCTCGCGGACGTAGGTCAGCACGGTCTTGTCCAGAATATGGCCCGCAGTAGCCAGCTCAGCGAAGTTGTCGCGGTAGTACACGGCGCGGGTGTTGGCGGAGTAGCTGTTGCCGCCCGCGGAACCCAGCACGAAGCGAGGATCGGTCAGAGCGTTGGTCGCGGCACCAGCAGGAGTGATAATCGTGGTCGCGGTAGTAGAGGACAAACCGCTGGAAGTAGCCAGGTTGTTCGGACCGGTACCGCCTGCCTCGTTGAACGCGTCCGTAGCAGCGGCGCCAGTCAGACCCGTGCCGGTCATGTTCTCCAGCGCATAGCCGTTGGCGGTGTCCGGATTCATCAGAATGTTCGCGGTGCTGGTGTAGTGCGTAGCGTCAACCAGAGCCGCCTTGCGCAGCACGCTGGTCACGTTGCCGTTCTCCATACGGACGGCGAACAGGTGGCCCAGGTATCTGTTCTCGGAACCATTGACGGCGTTGAAGGAGGCGCGGTTGAAGGTCACGGTCTCCAGGCTGCCGTTCAGGTAGCCGGTGATGGTGCCGTTGGTGCCATTCCACTGAGCGCCGGTGCCGTTGTAGTAGAACAGGCCGTAAGTCACGGTGCTGGGGATGGACCCGTTGCTGATGTACACGAACTCAGCGCGGTTGTCGCCGTCGGTGTCCACCCAGTCGATCTCGGCGTACTGAGCGATGGTCACGTCGCCGGGCAGCTCGTCAACGCCCTTGTAGGTGTTGATGGTGCGGGAAGCGGTGTTGTCGCCCATCTTCACCATGATCTCGGTCTCGTTGTCCACGTAGACCATCTGCTGGACACTCGTGTTATTGCCAACCGTGGCGTCAACACTGCCAGTGCCCAGACCATCGGTCAGAGCCGCGGGAGTGAAGGTCAGGTAGCTCAGGCTCTTGTACAGCTTGCCGGCGGTGGCGCCGTTGGTGGAGCTGATGCCGTTGGCCATATCCTGGAACAGCGGGTTGGTGTTGGTGGACCAGATGGCGCTGGTACCCAGGTTGGTGTTCCAGGAGCCGGCCACCTCGGTGGCCACCACGGACTCATCGTCAGCGGCGGTGAACATGAACAGGTTGTCGTACAGGATATGGAACGCGTCGGTGCTGGTAGTGCCGGAGGCAAAGTGGGCGTTAGAGTTGGTGCTGGAGCTGGGAGCCAGATACAGCCAGCCAACCTGCGCCACGTCCATGCCGGTCAGGGAGTGAGTGGTCTCCACGGGGCCGGCGCTCAGAGCGGGATGGGCCACAGTGTCGTACACGGGGTACAGCTCGATGGTGTCCTGGTTCGCATCGCCCGGAGCGGGGAAAGCAGGTGCGTTGATCGCGGCATTCATCACAGGAGCGGTAAAGTCGGTGGCCAGACCGCCGCCGTTGCCCAGCTTGACGCCCGGCTCGGCGCGGTAACCGATCTTCAGGCCCGCCACAGTGCGGTTGGCGTTAGCCGCGGTGGTGCCGTCGGCATCGGGGATCTCCTCGCCATAGCTCATGCGGAAGGCGTCGATGTACTCGGTGCCGGTGGTGCCGTCGGAGTACCTCACGGTAGCCACGGCCTTCACGCGGCCGGTGGTCTCGTCCTCACCCTGGCCGAAAGCGGCGTAGATGCCGGTGATCACGCCGAAGCGGACCGCGTGGGCGTCGCCGATGCCGATCAGGTTGCCGAACTGGTCAAGGAACCAGGTGAAGGTGGTGCCGGTGGTGCGGCCGGCCAGGTCCAGATACAGCTCGATCTGGTCCTTGTACTCCTTGCCGTCAACCTCGTGCTTGCCCTGGTTGTAGAAGATGGTGGTCTGCTTGGCCTGGAAGTTCTCGGCCTTGCCGTCGTTGCCGTTGTCAACGATCCAGACCCGCTGATTGCCGCCCTCGGTGAAGAGGATGCTGTTGCGGGCGTTAACTACCTTGTTGGTCTGGAACGCGGCGGCCTCGCGCTGCTCGGCGGTATTGCGGACAGGCGCGGTGGTCTTGTCGGTCCAGGCGTTGATCAGGATGTAATCGCCCTTGCTGTACTCATCCCAGTTTTCGGTGCTGGTGACGTCCTTGGACAGCACGCGGCTGGAAGAGTTGTTGGTAGCGCCCTGGTTGTTGCCGTCATAGATGGTGACTTCCATCTGGGCGGGGGTGATGACGTGGCCGGCGGGGTCCAGCTTGGCGTCCCGCTTGGCGTCGATGCGCACCAGCATGGTGTCGATCATGACGGCGCGGTCCTCAAAGCCGGTGTCGTCCAGGAACCACTTGCTGGTCAGGTTGTAGTAGAACTCGGTGATACGGCCCTGGCCGCCCACCTTGGTCACGGTGTCGGTGGCCACGATGCGGTAGTTGTTGGCCACAGCGCCGATGGCGGTCGCGCCGGTGCCGTCGCCGCCGTTGGTGCCGTTGACGAACAGGCGGAAGACTTCCTCGTCGTCAATGTCCAGGGCGTCGGCCACGTCGCACTCCAGCACCTGCTCATTGGTCTCGTAAGAGGGATCGTAGCCGATGGTGGCGACGACGTTGTCGGCCCAGTCAGCGGCGGTCCAGGAAGTGGGGGCCCAGTACCAGGGATGGTCGGCGGGGATCACATAGCCGAAACCGGTGTTGGCGGTGGTCAGCCAGGTGTTGTCGCGCCACACGCCGTTCTGGAACCAATCATAGCCGGGGCGGCCCCAATCGTCGATGGACTTCCACTGCACGTCATGGAACAGGCCAAAGATCTGCTGTCCCAGAGTGGGATTGTAGATGTTGGCGGTGATGCTCTGCTTGTCATTGTAAGCCAGAGCGGGGGTGAAGGTCACCATGGGAACGGTGGCCATGGTCATGAACACCAGGTCGGCCACCACCTCACGGGGAGCGGCCATATTGAGGGTCTGCTCCATGTGGGCGGCGGTGACGTCGCGGGTCACGCCCAGCTGCTTGGACAGGGCGGCCACGTTGACCTGCCAGGAGCTGCCGGTGAACTCGTTGTTCTTGCCGTAGCCCACAGCGCGCAGGATCATCGCCAGAACCTCATACCCGGTCACCTGCCCGTAGGGGTTGAAGGTGGTGGGGCTGGTGCCCTTGATGTAGCCGGCGTTCTGGCAGTAGCCGACATAGCCGGCGAACCAGTCGTCGCGCTTCACATCGACGAAGGTGCTGTAGTCTTTGTACAGGTCGGTCTGCCGGTCGGTCACGTCTCCGGTGACGGCGCGGTAGATGACGGCGGCCGCCTCAGCGCGGGTGATCTTGTCGCTGGGACGGAAGCCCTTCTCGTCGCCCTGCATGACTTTCAGGCCGGTCAGCACAGCCACGGACTCTTCGAACTCAGCCGTGATGCTGTCCTTATCCTGATAGTCGTCAAAATCGACGGCGCTGGCACTCAGCATGAGGCTGAACGTCATGACCATCGCCAGGACGAGGGCGAGAAGCTTCTTCAAGTTTCTCATTGGATAGTTTCCTCCTTGTCTAATTTCGCCCTTTTTCGAGAACTTTTTCGGCATGAATCAGGGGATAAGCCATCCCGTAAAGCTGTCAAAAATCCGGCGTTCCCCGCTCCCAGAGCCCGATCCGGCACTTTCCGCGCCCGCGCCACGGGATGTTTTGTCCCCACAGTACCCCCCGGAGGGCCCCCGGTCCCCCGCCGGAACCCCGCCCGCCGCCCCGGCCCTTTGCCGCCTCTGACGCTCAATTTTCTTCCATTATGACAATTATAACGCGATTTTTTAACGTTTTGCCTCACGCTGGACCACCCCCCCCCGGCCCCAATATACCACTATATATTGCGCGGTACTTTTCAGGGACGTGAGGATGTTGTATCCTCGCTGTTTGCACCAATTCAGGCAACTCCAGCCAATATTACAGTTGTGTTACACTTGAGCTTGACCCATTGACTTTGTCCGTGCCCGGTGTTATGATGCATTCAGCCTGATGGACGGAACTGATTGGCGGAGAGGATGGCTTATCCTGGCCGGTCTGATTTTGCCGAAAAGTGACGAAAATCCGGCGAAAATAAACAAGGAGGAAACTATCCAATGAGAAACTTGAAGAAGCTTCTCGCGCTCACGCTTGCGATGGTGATGGCTTTCAGCCTGATGCTGACCGCCAACGCCGCCGTCAAGTATGACGACTACACGGATAAGGACAGCATCACGGACGAGTTCACCGAAGCCGTTCAGGTGCTGACCGGCCTGGAAGTCATGCAGGGCGACGAGAAGGGCTTCCGTCCCAGCGACAAGATCACCCGCGCTGAGGCGGCTGCTGTGATCTACCGCGCCGTCACCGGCGACGTGACCAACAAGCAGAACGACCTGTACAAGGACTATGGCACCTTCACCGATGTGAAGTCCGACGACTGGTTTGCCGGCTATGTTGGCTACTGCCAGAACGCTGGCTACATCAAGGGCACCAGCCCCACCACCTTCAACCCCTACGGGCAGGTGACCGGGTATGAGGTCCTGGCCATGATCCTGCGCGCGGTTGGCTACGGCAAGAACAACGAGTTCACCGGCAGCTCCTGGCAGGTGAACGTGGCCGCTCTGGCCCGTCAGCTGGGCGTGACCCGCAATGTCACCGCCGCCCACATGGAGCAGACCCTGAATATGGCCGCTCCCCGTGAGGTGGTGGCCGACCTGGTGTTCATGACCATCGCCACCGTTCCCACCGTGACCTACACCCCCGCTCTGGCCTACAACGACAAGCAGAGCGTGGCCGGTGCGGACAGCAACGTCTTTAACATCACCCTGGGCCAGCAGGTGTTTGGCCTGTTCCACGACACCACCTGGCAGGTTATCGACCAGTGGGGCAACCCCGGCTATCGCTGGCGCAACAACGGCGCGTGGAACGGCTCCTCCGTGACCACTGTCGCGGGCGGCAAGGGCTACATGATCCCCGCCAACCACCCCTGGTATGCCGCGACCAGCGACACCAAGACTGTGGCTACCATCGCCCAGGCTCCCGACTATGAGACCACCGTGCAGGTCAAGGAGTGCGACGTGGCCGCCGCTCTGGAGGACAAGGGTTTCGACGACGAGGAGCTCTTTAACCTGTACGTGAACCAGAACACCGCCCTCACTGACAGCTACCGCGTGGTGGCCGTTGACACCGTGACCAAAGTGGGCGGCCAGGGCCGTCTGACCAAGGTGTACTTCGAGATGGAGAACCCCTGGTTCACCGATGACACTGACAACCACGACATGGTCGTCACCATGGTGGACACCTACCTGGCCCGGGTCAACAACGTGATCGAGGCCAAGCTGGACCCCGCCGGCCACGTGATTACTCCCGCTCAGCTGGAAGTGACCATCTACGACGGCCCCAGCAAGACTTGGGCGAACGCCGCTGATACCAGCAAGATTTCCAACCGCATCATCACCAAGGGCTCTACTGACGCCACCAACTGGGAGTACAGCAAGGGCGACATGATCCTGCTGAACGCCTGGACCAGCAAGGCGAACAACGTTCCCGTGGGCAACACGGATCACGCCACCACCCAGGCCGATATCGAGAAGGCCGCCTTTGAGACCAACAAGGTCCGTGGCACCGACGGCGGCTTTATGTACGCTGGCGCCGTCGGCACCAACAAGACCAACGTCTGGGTGCAGAAGGTTGCCGAGTCCTTCCAGGGCAAGCAGACCTCTCTGGCCTGGAACACCGGCAAGCACAATGTGGACAGCAAGGACTATGACGATCAGATGACCCTGTATCTGGACCGTGCCAACCGGGTGACCAACACCACCTTCACTTGGTACCTCGACCAGTACGGCAACATCATCGGCATCGGTGACGCCCACGCTGTGAACTACGGCGTGATCACCAGCATCTACTCCGCTCAGAAGCAGGGCGAGACCGACACCACCGGCGGCGTCAAGGCTGTAGCCAACGTGACCTACACCGACGGCACCACCGGCACCGTGGAGATCAACCGCTTCCTGACCAGCTGGGGCACCAGCCTTGTGGATGCCGATGACAACAGCGCTGTGAACACCGATTACTCCGCTGTTCCCGGCACCACGTTGGATATCACCGCAAATCAGGTTCTCGCCACTGCGGTCAACGCCGGTGCGGACAATACCATCGAGCTGGTTCCCGTGTTTGACACCAACCTGCACAGCGCCCTGACCACCTCTGCGGCCAACCCGACCTTCAACCGCACCGCGGCTGGCATTGCCGCTACCGGCTGGCTGTACATCTCCCCCAGCACTGTCACCAACACCAACGCCCACTTCTCCACCGGCGCTACTGGTAACTGGGACAACTTTGGTATCCTGTACGACAACCTGTTCCGGTTCAGCGTGGCGGACGACAACTCCGTGGTCGCCACTGAGGTTGCCGGTTCCTACACCAACAACGGCACCGCTTCCAACTTCGCCAACACCAACGTGAACTTCACCCGGATGGCGAACATCGCGGTCAACGCCGAGGGCACCCTGTACAAGAGCCTGGGCTACATGACGCTGGCCAATGCTGCTAACGCCAATGGTACCGCCGCTGGCACCAACTACGTGTACATGGACAACGACACCCAGATCCTGGTGCGCCTGGCCGACGGCAGCGCCCGCCGGACCAACCTGGCGTCCTACACCCTGACGACCCTGCCCGGCAACGTGACCATCGTCAATGGCTCTGAGGTTGACTGGGCCGACATCGACGGCGACGGCCGCGCCGATGTGGTGTACATCGACCAGGGCACCATCCCCAGCACTGTGACCTACGGCCTGTTCTACTACAACGGCGGCGTGGCCAATTGGGACGGCGCCACCCGGACCGGCACTATCGCGGGCTACCTGAATGGCGAGGAGAAGACCATTACCGTGAACGACTGGACTCGCTTCAACACCATCCAGAACAGCCAGAACTATGCCGCTCACCTGTTCGCCCTCCAGTTCACCAACGACAATGTGACCGCGGTGCTTCAGGCCAAGCACACTGTCAATGGCGGTGCCGCCGCTGCTACCACCAACGGCCAGATTCTGAGCGGCGCTAGCGCTGTGAAGATCGCGGCGCCCTTCAATGGCGGTAACCCCGTTGTCGCCGCTAACGCCACCATCAGCACCAGTTTCGATGCTACGCCTAACGCTACTGGCACCAACTTTGCCATTGGCGCGGCCAATGGCAACCCGTACACCGTGACCACTGAGGCTATGTACTACCATGACGAGCCTGTGGGCGCGACCTTGGCCGGCGGGCAGAGCCAGGTGGTTTACACCCGCACCAGCCTGGGCCATCGGATCGACGTGGTTGGCGCTGGCGCTGACAACTACTGGCTGGCTCCCGGCTGCAAGATCGTGGGCGAGCTGTCCTGGCTGAACACCTACGAGTGCGACGTGACCATGGTCTATGACGCGGCCAACGCCAACGCGGTGACCGAGATCTACATCACCATGGATCCCGATATCACGCCTGAGAGCCCGGTCGTCACCTTCACCGGCAACGTGTCCAGCACCTCCACGCAGCCTGCCATCAACAGCGGTGTCCTCAGCGGCGCTGGCAATACTGCGCTGTACAACAGCAGCTTCGTGCCCGACAACGGTGCTGAGGTCACTCTGGGTATCGCTGGTGCCGATCCTGCCGACCTGCTCTACTTCCCGTTCAGCTGCCCGACCGGCAATGTGGTCGAGCTGCGGATCACCAACGCTGCTGGCACTCTGGTGTACAGCGAGTCCCTCACCGCTGCCACTAACGGGCTCATCGGTGGTACCTCTGGCGATGCCCACTGCTTCGTGATCGACTTCACCACCAACGTGAACGCGGGCTACGCTCCCGGTCTGCCCATGGTCTCTGGTACTTACAACTTCGTTATCACGAGCACCAGCACTGGCGTGACCCTGAGCACTGGTTCCTTCACGATGGGCTAAGCAAAACTCAGCAAAACCCCAAATCCATAGCAAAAAAGGACCCCCCGGGATTTCCCGGGGGGCTCTTTTTCGCGCTCAGCAGAAGGCCACAAAGGTTTTGTCCTCCATATTTGTCGCTTCAAATCCGTCCTCCACCAGGTGGAAATTGGCGTGCTCCTTCGCCTTAGTGCTGACGTAGGTGTAGCCGGAGCCGTTGGTGGTGGAACAGATCACCGCCTTGGGGGCGAAGGGCAGCGGAATGTGGTGGGTTCCGCTCCCGCCTTTGAAAAAGCCAAAATAGATTTTGTGCCCCTCCAGCACGGTGAGGCGGGCGTCCGTCTCCGCCCGGTGCTCCTCAATGGCGGCGGACAGAGCGTTTTCCAGCTTTTGCGTGTTCTGGTTCAGCGCGTCCGGCAGGAACGGGTCCGAGCTCTCGATCAGGTTCAGCTTGTACTTTTGTGTCTGTTGCATTTTTTATCCCTCCCAACGGGGAGGGATAAGGGGGACGTTGTTGCCTGTTTTGGGGCAACCGCTTGACAAACGAGGTATAATAAATAAGGTGCCAGACATAGGGGCCCCCGCAAAGCCGTCCTTTGGCTTTGTGGGGAGAGGAGGCGCGGCGAAATGAGCGAGCTTTCGCCAAAGGCGGAAGCGAGGGATATGGAGCATGCGCCGACGAAGTCAACGTTGCACGGCAAACCCCCGCCTTTGGGAGGAACTTCGTAAGGAAGTTCCTCCCAAAACTTTTGTAAAGCCAGCCGAGAGCGATTGAATTGCAGGAAATTTCAACATATCGGAGGACTATATCATGGAAATATCATTATTTGAGCGTATGGGCGGAACCTATCATCAAGAGGGTGATTATTTCCTGCCTGATCTACTCCCACCTGAAAGCGTTTTTGTTGGTATCTGGGGTCGGCAACGGAAACACTACCTGAAAATGCAAAGAGAGCCTATCTATACTGCCCTACTTCTCAGCAGCAAGCTGGACAGCCATCTGTCTGAAGTGGATGCTCAGGCAAAGGCTATGTTTTTCCAGTTGGTCAAGCGACTGGCAGAGCGGGAGGAAATTACGGAGCAGCTCAAAGCTGAGAATCAGATAGAGTGGGTTAGGCGAATGAATAGCATCCGAAACCGGGCGGAGGAAATCATCTACAGCGAGTTAATTTACGTCTAAATTGAGGAGTCAGGGAGCATGATTTTAATCATGTTCCCTGATTTTCTGTTTCTTACATTACATATTGAACTAATAATCCAACGTAGATATTATGCCGTATAATCTGATCTACAACGACCCGCTTGCTTATGCCAATCTGATTCTGAACAGCAAGCTGAACGTCCTGTTTGAATAAATCGACATGAGCATAAACGACAGCATCCCGGTTCATAATGATTGGGCCGCTGCTTATTATATCATTGTATTTTGCGAACTCATTCCTCGAACAGATACAGAAGATGTCCGTAACCCTCTGCTTTCATCTTTGCGTAAGGCACAAAGCGCAGGGCCGCACTGTTGATGCAGTAGCGCACGCCATTGGGGGACTCTGAATCGCCGGTGAACACATGACCAAGGTGAGAATCTCCGGCACGGCTTCTGACCTCCGTGCGACGCATCCCGTGGCTCAAATCCTCTTTCTCCACCACGGCAGGACCCTCAATGGGCTTTGTAAAGGCGGGCCAGCCGCAGCCGCTCTCGTACTTATCCGTGGAGGAAAAGAGCGGCTCGCCGGTCACGACATCCACATAGACGCCCTTTTCAAACTTGTCCCAGAACTCGCCCGTGAAGGCGCGCTCCGTGCCGCTCTCCTGCGTGACGCGGTACTGCTCCGCCGTCAGCTTGTCCCGGATGGTCTCCGCCGCGGGCTTCTGATAGTCACCCGGGTCGATGCGCAGCCGGGAAAGCAGCTCCATCTCCGCGCGCGGGATGTGGCAGTAGCCGTTTGGGTTCTTTTCGAGGTAGTTCTGGTGGTACTCCTCGGCGGGGTAGTAGTTCTTGAGTGGGCCGATCTCCAAGAAGAACTTTTCACTGCGTCCCTGCTCGATCTCCGCGATGCGCTCCACCGTTTCCTTCGCGCTTTCGTTGGTGTAATAGACACCGGTCTGATACTGGCTGCCTCGGTCGTTGCCCTGCCGGTTCTCCACCGTGGGGTCGATCACATAGAAGTAGGCCAGCAGCAGGGCGTCGAGACTCACCTGTCCGGGGTCATACTCCACCCGTACGGCCTCCCGAAAGCCGGTCTCGCCCTTGCAGACGGTCTTGTAATCGGCGTCCGCCTCGCAGGTGCCGTTGGCATAGCCGCTCTCGGCATCGATGACGCCGGGGATGGACTGCATCAGATGTTCCATGCCCCAGAAGCAGCCGCCCGCCAGATATATGACATTTTCCGTGGTATCCATATACATGCTTCCTTCACCGGACATATCAGAGGGCTGTCCGGTCATTTCCTTCTCGTCCGTTTTCTGCGGCATATTTTTCTGCCCGGCAGTGCAGCCGCTCAGCAGCAGTACCGCGGTGAGCAGAAGCGGCAATACTCTCCGATACATGGTGTATCCCTCCTTTCTGAGAAGATAAATTCGTTTGTCAGCCCATATCGGCGGCAAGAGCCTGGTCGATGAGCTTTTGCAGCGTCTCCGCCTGCTTCTTTTCCGTGATGGCGCCTACGATGGGGTCACCCACGATATTGCCGTTGCGGTCAACCACATAGGTGGTGGGGTAGGCAAAAATGTTTGTAGTGAACTTTCCCGCCTCGCCGTCGGAAGCGAAATACACATTCTGGTAGGTCACGCCCTTCTTGGCCAGTACATCTTTTGCTTCGGAAATTGCCGCTTCATCGCCATCCAATGTGAAGGTGTTGACACCGATGAGTGCGCCGCCCTTCTTCGCAAGCTCCTTGTTCAGTGCGTCCAGCTCGGAAAGCTCGCCCACGCAGGGATTGCAGGTGGTGAACCAGAAATTCACCACGGTGACGGCGTTGGAGGAGAACAGCTCGTCGCTTTTCACCGCGTTGCCGTCCAGGTCTTTCCCCTCAAAGGCGGGGAACTTCTGCATACTGCCGTCGTCGGGAGGGTTGCTCGTGTCGCTGCCTGCGGGTATACTCATATCGCCGTCCATGGATTGCTGCACGATCTCAGGGTACTTTTCCTCCAGCGCGGTCAGCTTGTTTTCGATATTGCTGATCTCCGTGGCGGCCTCCTTCAGCCATGCAAACTCCTCGTCGCTGAACTCTTCCTTGGCGTCCTCGATGGTCTTGAGCAGGAAGTCGCCATAGTTTTTGCCGTCCTCCTGCATGGTCATGCCCTTGTCGGCCGCCATGAAAACCTTCTCCCAAAGCGCTGTGTCCTCCGAGAGAATGGCATTTTCCTGCGCCATCAGCTCCTTGTGCATGGCAACCGCTTCCTCGGCATTCTTCGGTTCGCTGCTCATTCCGTCCATTTTGTCTCCGCCCTTTGTGCCGCAGGCTGCCAGAGAGAGCACCATCAGTGCAGTAAGCAGCAGCGCCAGAATTCTGCCGGCAGTATTCGTCCTATTCATCTTCATTCGTTTTATTCCTCCCTGTTATTGTTGTTTGTCTGTAGCGTTTCCGCTGCTTTTGCCTTATCTTTACCGTCTCCGAAGCCGTAGCGGAAGCACACGGCTTTCGTCGGACAGGCGCGGATGCACATTCCGCAGCGGATGCACTCGGTATGGTTGGGCGTTTTCGTCACATCCACATCCATCTTGCAGGCTCTGGCGCATTTCCCGCAGGAGACGCACTTATTCTTATCCACCTTCATCTGGAAGAGGGACACCCGGTTGAACAGCGCGTAGAACGCGCCAAGCGGGCAGAGCCACTTGCAGAACGGTCGGTAGAACAGTACGCTCAGCGCAATCACCGACAGCAGGATGCTGAATTTCCATGTAAACAGCTTGCCCAGCGCCGCCCGGATGCCGGAATTGGCAAGGGACAGCGGGATGGCTCCCTCCAGCACGCCTTGGGGGCAGAGGTATTTGCAGAAGAACGGGTCTCCCATGCCAACATCGTTCACAAGGAACGCCGGTAGCAGGAAAACCATCACCAGCAGGACAGCGTATTTCAGGTATGTCAGCGGCTTCAGCCTCTTTGTGGAAAGCTTCTTAGTGGGGATTTTGTGCAGCAGCTCCTGAAACCAGCCGAAGGGGCATAGAAAGCCGCAGATAAAGCGCCCCAGCAGCACGCCCAGCAGAATGAGGAAGCCTGTGATATAGTAGGAGAAGCTGAACTTGGAAGACCCCACCACCGCCTGAAACGCCCCGATGGGGCAGGCCCCGGACGCCGCCGGACAGGAGTAGCAGTTCAGCCCCGGCACGCAGACGGTCTTCCCCGTCCCCTGATACAGTCCGCCCTTGAGAAAGTTCGGCAGATGCAGGTTGGTCAGCAGCGTCGCCCCCGCCTGAATCCAGCCCCGGAAGCGGGACATGGTCTGTGAAACGCCTGAAAACTTTTTACCCAATGCCCACACACTCCAGACATAATTTGATTGCTTTGCTCAGCACTGTCGCCGCCTCGCCCCGCCAGACACCGAAGCACAGCATGGTAATTCCGGTTATCAGCAGCACGATCTGCGCCGCGGCCTTTTTCCCGCAGCTCATTTTTCATCACCCTTTCCGATTTTCTGCCCCCATCATAGCGCGGGAGAGTTAAAGTCTCTGTTAAGAACGAAAACTTAACGCAAACCTTATCTGTTTTTGCTATAATGAAAGCAACACAAAAACGAAGAAATAAAAAGGAGGGCTCTCATGCACCTTTTAGTAATTGAAGATGAACGCGCCCTGTGCGAGACCATCGTTCGCAGCCTGCGGCGGCTGGCCTACAGCGTGGACTACTGCTATGACGGCGAAAAGGCGCTGGCGCTTCTGGGCGTGGAACGATACGATCTGGTGCTTCTTGATCTGAATCTGCCGAAAAAGGACGGCATGACGGTGCTGCGCACCCTGCGGCAGACCGACCGGGAGACGCGGGTGCTGATCCTCTCCGCCCGCAGCGAAGTGGAGGACAAGGTGCAGGGGCTGGATGCCGGGGCGAACGACTATCTGGCGAAGCCCTTCCACTTGGCGGAGCTGGAGGCCCGCATCCGCAGCCTGACATTGCGGCAGTTCACCCAGCAGGATGTGCTGCTAAGCTGCGGAGGCCTGACCTTTGACACCCGCTCCCGTACCGCCACCGTCAACGGGCAGACGCTGACGCTCACCCGGAAGGAAACGGGAATCCTGGAATACCTGATGGTGCATCAAGGAAGGCCAGTAAGTCAGGAGGAGCTGATGGATCACGTTTGGGACAATAGCGTGGACAGCTTCAGCAATTCCATTCGCGTCCACATCTCCGCCCTGCGCAAAAAGCTCCGCGCCGTGCTGGGCTATGACCCCATCCGCAACCGCATCGGCGAGGGCTATCTGATGGGAGGCGAGGAGGAATGAAGCGGCTTTCCCTGCAGTGGCGCATCACGCTGATGTCCGTCCTGCTCATCGGCATCACCTGCGTGGCCATGAATTTGCTGCTGTGCTCCTCCGGTGTGTACTATATGGACACCATTGCGGACAGTTTACAAGGCGGCGGCACGGTGATCCTGAATGATGGCGGAGCGGCGAGCTTTGACCCGCAGCTCATAGCGCCCAACGAGGAGTTGACCATCGTCGTCGATGGGGTGCAGGGGCGCTTCCGCACCACCAACTGGTACATCACGGCGGCGGTAACGCTGCTCAGCGGCATCCTCGCCTATTTCGTCAGCGGACGCGCTCTCAAGCCCCTGCGCAGCTTTACCTCACAGGTGGAGCAGGTGCAGCTGAACAATCTTGCCGATATGAGGATCGATGAAGATGCTATTTCGGAGTTCCGGCAGCTGAGCCGCTCGTTCAACCAGATGCTGGAGCGGCTGAACAACGCCTTTTCCGCCCAGCGGCAGTTCACCGGCAACGCCGCCCACGAGCTGCGCACGCCACTGGCACTAATGCAGGCGCAGTTGGAGCTGTTTTCCGCGGAGCATCCTGATGTGCGACCGGAGACGGCGGAGTTCCTCACGCTTTTGCGTGAGCAGACGGAACGGCTGATACAGATGACCAGGACACTGCTGGAGATGAGCAATCTGCGGCAGGTGGCGCGGAACGAGCGGATCCAGCTCGCTCCCATGATCGAGGAGATCTTCACAGATCTTGCGCCGCTCTCAGATAAGCTCGGCGTCACGCTGACGGCGGAGGGCGACGGCATTATGACCGGCAGCGATGCACTGATCTACCGGCTGATCTTCAACCTGACGGAGAATGCTGTCAAGTACAACCGGCCGGGCGGCTCGGTACGGGTTTCTGTCACTCAGGAGTTGGAAAAGCTCCTGCTCCGCGTCTCCGACACCGGCTGCGGCATCCCGGAGGTGTATCAGCGCAGTATCTTCCAGCCCTTCTTCCGGGTGGACAAGTCTCGCAGCCGGGAATACGGTGGCGCAGGACTGGGGCTCTCACTGGTATGGGAGATCGCCGACCTCCACGGCGGCTCCGTTTGGGTAGAGAAAAGTTCGGAGAAGGGCACTACCATTGTGGTGGGGTTGCCAACGCAACAATCAACGAAGCCCTAAAACCCTTTTATTCGTTTTTCGCCGCTTCGCTTGCCGCCCTGCGGCGTTCCTCTCTGTATGGGGCGGTCAGCCGGAAAGAGAAGCGTCCCTTTTCAATCTCAAATTCCTTGCAGCCCGTGTCCGGGTCTACGTCCGTCAGCTTGCAGACGGCAGGGTGTTTGCGGCTGTATGCGGTCAGCCTGTTTTTGAGGTCGGTGTTGTGGGTGCGGATGAAGATGGTGGGGTCTTTCTCGTCAAAATAGATTTCGGTGGTCTTTTCCTGCTTGGTAGGTCCTGTTCTCATAGGCTTATCCTTTCTGCGGCTCTGTCACGCAATAGGGGTGTTTTTCGGGGATTTTCTTCGGCTCTTGACTTGGGAAAAATGGCGATTTTCAAACAGGAGCGCGCCGGACGATGTCTGCCCTGTCCGACGCGCTCCCATTCGATAAAATGCGTTTTTTCCGGCTCTACACAGGAATCAGCGAGCTTCGTCCCTCGTGACCGCTTTTTCTCTGAGCGGATGGAAGAATCGCCACAGATTATTACGCTGAATTACATCCTCATAGCTGCGGACTTTCCCGCGTAGCTCCGTATTTTCACGCTCCAATTCTGCCGCACGGAGCTTGCTGTGGACAGACTTATAATCAGAAATTTCCTGTTTCAAACTGTCAATCTCAGCCTTGAGCTTTGCAATCAGTTTGTTTGCCGCATCCACCGCCTTTTGCAGTTTGGATTCCTTTTTCTCTGCTGTAACGTACTTCTTTGCCAGAGTGGAAAGTCGGTCAAAGTCCTCACGCTCCACGGCAACTTTGGATGAGAAGGGAATGGACGTTGCCACGATTTTTTCGATAGACCGCACATCGACCCGCTGATTCTGGATTTTTTCAATTTTGCTCCCAAGCGTTGCTGCCTGTTTTTCCTGCTGACGGTTCTGCTCTGTGAATTCTGCCAGCCGCGCCTGTTCCTGCTGCACCTTGAACTGCGTCACCGTCAGATGTTCCTCGGAGCTGCCGCGTTCGCCTCGCTCCACATCGTCATACCCTGCCTTTCGCATGGCAGCGAAGAAATCATCTTGCAGAACGGAATAGGATTTTTGGAGCACAGTTTTCCCGTTTGCGTTCAGCAGCGGTTTCCCATGCTCGTCCAGCGCGGGCTTGGAATCCCACTTTTTGCTCATGCTGACCTGCTGTATCGTTTCCTTGACCGTACCCACCAGCGATTTATCCTTGCAGCGTTTCGACCACAGGATTTGCTTTTCCACGACGGGAATGTAGACCACATGAAGGTGATAGTGGTACACGTCCTGCTCCAGCGCGTCGGACATGGCGCGGTTGCGCTCGTCGGCGTGCATGACCGCCGAAAGGATATACTGCTCGCCGCCGACGATTTCTATTGCGGATTTGTATGCGTCGGTGTAAAATTGTTTTGCGAAGTCATAGCCGCCGTGATTATGAAAATAGGCGGTGTTTACGTCAAAGACCAGCTCGCCGTAGAGAAAGGCATCCTCTTTCAATCCACGGGTGGAGATGATCCCGTCCTTTTTCAACTGCTCAAACATCTCCGCATATCCGGCGGTCGGTTTCTTGAAATGGACATTGAGGTGCGTTCTCTCCGGGACAATATCCTGATTGACATAGGATTCCTTTTCCCGTTCGTTGTGCTGCTGCGCGTTGCCGATTCTGGCAGCGGTCAGCCTCATATTTCTTGCGTTGGTACGATGGATACCGTCGCCTCTTGCCATAGGCAGTTTACCTCCTGATTTCAGATTGTGCAGGACGGGGCAGCTTTCGGGGAGGCACTTCTGCGGAAGTGTAATAACCCACTATGATACTTTCATCCTGCGGCTGCAAAGTATCGTGGGCTCTCCGAGGGGGAACGGGGAATGCGGCTTCCGCGGAAGCCTCTGCCGTGGCTTGCAAGTAGTACCCACTTTGCAAAATCCACGGCGTGACCGCCAGCCTTTCAGCAATCGAATTTGCTTCAACGCTGCCGCCCACAGGCAGAGAGAATTTTGAAAATCCTCTCTGCCATCCATCTCAAAATCTGCGGGTTTTTCGATGGGGACGGGGATGTGAGGGGCTGTGTCAGCCAATGCTTTGCCTTGTCCTCCAGCAACAGGAGCGTGGCACGCTCCTGTCACAGCTCCCAAGGAGGAGTAGTCCAGCGATAGCTTTGCGGAACGCCGCGCCGGTCAAGATATTCCTGCCGCGCCTGTTCGCGTTCTTCCTCGGTAGGGGCAGTCTTATAGCTGGAATAGAGCTGCCGGTTCAGCATGGCGTCGAGCTTCTGCTCTAAGCCCTGACGGATTTCCTCTTCGTAATCATCCTCGCCCCGCAGATGGTACATGGTGAGGTCGATGAAGAGATTATAGGGAATTTGTACGCTTTTCATTTTCCTATCCTTTCCTTTCCGCGACGGTCGCAACGATAGCGACGGTTGCTCTGA
>CATLFX010000008.1 GCA_949935795.1 uncultured Oscillospiraceae bacterium | reverse complement strand
GTAAACTATTCCAGCAATTCAAGTATTTCGGCATCGGGAATTGGCGCAGAAAATCGCTGGTCTGACAGAGGATATTGAGGACTTGAAAAGTGAAAAAGTCCTGCTACTGAATCAGTTTAATATGCCCGGTTTTTGGGCACGGGGGCTTTTTCTGCCCATGGTAAGGGTGCTGTCCCTCTGCTATACTGACCATCACACAAGGGAAACACAAAACCGACGGGAGGTGTAAATCATGAAAACCCGCTGTACTATCCCCATGTGGGTGGCCAAGACCGGCTACATCGTCATGTCGCTGGTGTTCTGCATCGCCGGCGGGGCGCTCATCGTCAGGCCGGGAATGTCCGCCAGCCTCATCGGCCGTGTGCTGGGGGCGGCCATGATCCTGTTCGGCGCCGTCAAGCTGGTGGGCTACTGCTCCCGGGACCTGTACCGGCTGGCCTTTCAGTACGACCTGGGCTTCGGGCTGCTGCTCATCGCCCTGGGCGTGCTGGTGCTGGTCCGGCCCACCCAGGTGCTGGACTTCCTCTTCACCGCCCTGGGCGTGGCGGTGCTCACCGACGGGCTCTACAAGGTGCAGATCGCCCTGGACGCGCGCCGCTTCGGCATCTCCACCTGGTGGCTGACCCTGATACTGGCCATCGCCACGGTGGGGGTGGGGCTGGCCCTGGTGTTCCGGCCCTGGGACAGCGTCAGGCTGCTGACCATCCTGCTGGGGGCCGCCCTGCTGGCAGAGGGGATTTTGAACCTCTGTGTGGCGGTGAGCACGGTGAAGATCGTGAGCCACCAGCGGCCCGACGTCATTGAGGTCACCTCCTACGAGGTGGAAGAAGAAACATTGTAAACTGTGAAAGGACGTATGAAGCTATGAAATTTTCCAAAGCGGTGGTCAAGTGCCGCGTCCCCATCCTGATCTGCGCCCTGCTGCTCCTGATCCCGTCGGTGCTGGGCATGGCGGCCACCAGGGTCAATTACGACATGCTCAACTACCTGCCCGAGGACATGGATACCGTCATCGGCCAGAACGAGCTGCTGGACGACTTCCACAAGGGGGCCTTCTCCTTCCTCATCCTGGAGGATATGCCCGCCAAAGACGCCGCCGCCCTGAAAAAGCAGGTGGAGCGGGTGGACCACGTGGACACCGTGCTGTGGTACGACAGCCTGATGGATGTCTCGGTTCCCATGGAGCTGCTGCCCGACAGGCTCTATGACGCCTTCAACACCGAAAACGCCACCATGATGGCGGTGTTTTTCGACACATCCACCTCCTCCGATCTGACCATGGACGCCATCCGGGAGATCCGATCCATCGCCGGAGAGCGGTGCTTCGTGTCCGGCATGTCCGCCCTGGTCACCGACCTGAAGGACCTGTGCGAGGTGGAGGAGCCCATCTATGTGGGCATCGCCGTGGCCCTGGCCTGCGCGGCCATGCTGCTCCTGCTGGACAGCTGGCTGGTGCCCTTCGTGTTCCTGGCCAGCATCGGTATGATGATTCTCATGAACCTGGGCTCCAACTACTTCCTGGGAGAGATCTCCTACATCACCAAGGCCCTGTCCGCCGTGCTGCAATTGGCCGTCACTATGGACTACTCCATCTTCCTGTGGAACAGCTACAACGAGCAGCGCGGGCTCTATGAGGACAACAAGGAGGCCATGGCCCGCGCCATCCAGGCCACCCTGACCTCCGTGCTGGGTTCCTCCATCACCACCGTGGCCGGGTTCATCGCCCTGTGCTTCATGTCCTTCACCATGGGCCGCGATCTGGGCATCGTCATGGCCAAGGGGGTCCTGCTGGGCGTGCTGGGCTGCGTCACCGTGCTGCCCGCCCTCATCCTGGTGTTCGACAAGCCCCTGCAAAAGACCCGCCACCGCTCCCTCATCCCCAATATGGGCAAATTGGCTGGCGGCGTGGTAAAGGTCTTCCCTGTATTTATCGTGATCTTTGCCTTCATCGTGCCCCCGGCCCTCTACGGCTATAACAGAGCTAACGGCGAGGTGTACTACGACATGGGCCAGTGCCTGCCCAAGGATATGGAATACGTCATTGCCGAGGGCAAGCTCCGGGACGACTTCAACATCGCCTCCACCCATATGCTGCTGGTGGACGCGGACCTGCCCTCCAAGGACGTGCGGGCCATGACCCGGGAGATGGAACAGGTGGACGGCGTGAAGTACGTGCTGGGCATGGAGTCCGTGGTGGGCTCCCGGGTGCCGGAGGAGTTCCTGCCCGCCTCCGTCACGGAAAAGCTGAAAAGCGGCAACTGGCGGCTGCTGCTCATCAACTCCGAGTACAAGGTGGCCAGCGACGCGGTGAACGCCCAGATCGGGGAGCTCAACGACATCCTGAAAAAATATGACCAGGGCGGAATGCTCATCGGCGAGGCCCCCTGCATGAAGGACATGATCCAGACCACCGACCACGACTTCAAAATGGTCAACGCCGTGTCCATCATTGCCATCTTCCTCATCATCGCGCTGGTGGAGAAGAGCTTCACCCTGCCCTTCATCCTCATCGCGGTCATCGAGGCGGCTATTTTCGTCAACCTGGGCCTGCCCCACTACCTGGGCCAGAGCCTGCCCTTCATCGCCCCCATCTGCATCAGCACCATTCAGCTGGGCGCCACGGTGGACTACGCCATCCTGATGACGACTCGTTATAAAACGGAGCGTATCAACGGCGCGGATAAGAAAAAGGCGGTACATACCGCCCTCACCGCCTCCATCCCATCCATCATCGTGTCCGGCATGGGGCTGTTCGCCGCCACCTTCGGCGTGGCCGTCTACTCCGAGATCGACATCATCAGCTCCATGTGCATGCTCATGGCCCGGGGGGCCGTCATCAGCATGGCCGCTGTCATCTTCATCCTGCCCGCCCTGCTGCTGCTGTGCGACAAGCTGATCTGCGCCACCACCGCGGGTATGAAGCAGTCCAAACACTCTGAAATTTCAAACGTGGAGGTCTATGTAAAATGAAAAAGCCTGCTGTAAAGGTTCTGTCCCTTACCCTGTGCGCGGTGCTCGGCCTGAGCGGCCTGGGCGGCGCGGCCTACGCCCTGAACAACCCGGGGGATTCCGCCCCCGCGGACTCCGCCCCGGCGGAGACCGCAACCAAGACCACCCCCGCCGGCGGGGGAAAAAACGTGAAGGACGAGACCGTGTACGTCCTGGCCCGGGCCGACGGCTCGGTGGAAAAGATCATCGTCAGCGACTGGGTGAAAAACGCTCTGGGCGCGGACTCTATCGACGATGTGACCCGGCTCTCCGACATCGAAAACGTGAAGGGTGACGAGACCTATACCCTGGGCGGGAACGACGCCTGCGTGTGGGACGCCCATGGAAACGACGTCTACTACCAGGGCTCCATTGAGGAGGAGCTGCCCGTGAGCGTGGCGGTGTCCTACACCCTGGACGGCACGGCCATCTCCCCCGAGGAGCTGGCGGGAAAAAGCGGCAAGGTGGCCATCCGTTTCGACTATGCCAACAACCAGTATGAGATGGTCAGCCTCAACGGCACACAGGAAAAGATTTATGTCCCCTTTGCCATGCTCACCGGGGTGCTGCTGGACAACGACGTGTTCTCCAACGTGTCCGTGTCCAACGGCAAAATCGTCAACGACGGGGACCGCACCATCGTGGCGGGGCTGGCCTTCCCCGGCCTCCAGGACAGCCTGGGGCTGGACCGGGACACCCTGGACCTGCCCGAGTACGTGGAGATCACCGCCGACGTGGAGGGCTTCGAACTGGAAACCACCGTTACCCTGGCCGCCAACGGGCTGTTCAACGACGCGGCCAACGAGGCCGGAGAGTTTGACGGCCTGGACGAGCTGGACGGCAAGCTGGATGAACTCACCGATGCCATGGATCAGCTGATGGACGGCTCTTCCAAACTGTACGACGGGCTGTGCACCCTGCTGGACAGCTCCAAGGAGCTGGTATCCGGCATTGATAAGCTGGCGGCTGGAGCCGCTCAGCTCAAGCAGGGGGCGGACGGCCTGAGCGCGGGCGCTTCCCAGCTCCAGGCCGGAGCCGCCGCCCTGAGCCAGGGCCTTGACCAGCTGGCGGCGCAGAATGAAACTCTGAACGGCGGCGCGGCCCAGGTGTTCCAGAACCTGCTGGCCACCGCCAATACCCAGCTGGCCGCGGCGGGGGTGCAGGCCCCCGAGCTGACGGTGGAAAATTACGCCCAGGTGCTGGAGGGCGTCGCCGCCTCCGCCGGGGAATCCCCCGCCGGACAGCAGGTGGCCGCGCTGAAAGCCAGCCTGGACAGCTACAACGGGTTTTACCAGGGCCTCCAGAGCTACACTGCCGGGGTGGCCCAGTCCGCCGCAGGGGCGGGAGAGCTGAACACCGGCATCGGTTCTGTAAAGGACGGCGCGGACAGCCTGAGCGCCGGAGCGGGCCAGCTCTATGACGGCATCCTCACCATGCAGAACAGCGCGCCCGCCCTCATCGACGGCGTGACCCAGCTGCGGGACGGAGCTATGGAGCTGAACGACGGTCTGAAGGAGTTCAATGAGCAGGGGGTGCAGAAGCTGGTGGACGCTTTCGACGGCGATCTGGGCGGCCTCATGGACCGGGTGGACGCGGTGAAGGCCGTATCGGAGCGGTACAATTCCTTCTCCGGTGTCAGCCCCGAGATGGACGGCCAGGTGAAGTTTATCTGGCGCACCGAGGCTGTGAAGGCCCAGGACTGAGCCCTTTAAAAATTCCCCCGGAGCGCCCCGCCGGCCGGCGGGGCGCTCCTGTCTGTCCAAGCCGCATGAATTTCTTCCCGCTGGACAAACTAGACCAATCAAGGCTGGCCGCGCCAGCAAGGAGGTAGGTCAAATTTGGAACTGAAATTTTACACCTGCAAGAGCTGCGGGAATCTGGTCGTCATGGCCGGCGGCAGCGCTTCCGTGGAGTGCTGCGGGGAGGCGCTGAAGGAGCTGGTCCCCGGCGCCGCCGAGGGAGCGGCGGAAAAGCACCTGCCCGTCTACCGGGTGGAGGGCAACCGGGTGAGCGTGTCCGTGGGCTCGGTGGAGCACCCCATGATGGAGGAGCACTCCATCAAGTGGGTGGCCCTCCAGACCAAGCAGGGCGGGCAGTTCAAGGTCCTGCGGCCGGGATGGGCCCCGGCGGCCAGCTTCGCCCTGTGCGACGCGGACGAGGTGGAGGCGGCCTACGCATACTGCGACCTCCACGGGCTGTGGAAGGCGTAGCCTGGAACAATATACCACATCCCGTCCGCCGCCTGGGCCGGACAAAGTTCGGGGGACGGCTCTTCCGAGCCGCCCCCCGCCGGATCAATCATAATGCTTCATCTGTGCCGTGACAAAGTTCAGCAGCCTTGCTTGAAAGGTCCGGTTCTCATTCAGCGCCGCGAAAATGCGCCTGAGCTGTTCCCTCAGCGGCTCCTTCTGGCGTGCGGGCAGGTGCAGGGACACGAGGAAGTCCATCCGTATGCCGTTCTCCTGCCGGGCCCACACGTTTGCCGTCAAATCGTTCTGATCGGCGGCGTTTTCGCCGAATTCCACGGTGATTTCCACCACCATGCCGCTGTCGACCTGGAGGGCGGTGGCGGGGAGCTTGAAGGCAAAGCAGTTGAGTATGGAGATCTCTGTCTCCACAATGTTGGGGAACTGGGGGACATCCGAGCAGTTTTCCCGGATCAGTTCCGCCATATGGGACGCGTACTCATGCTGTTCCACCGGGTTAGCGGAGCGGACCAAGCTCTTTCCGCAGTCAGGGCAATGGTCCTGTTTGCTGGCCCTGCTGAATAGAGCACCGCAGTTGTCGCAGACATACACCATATCAATCACCAGCTTTATTATAGCAAAGTTGGTATTTTGTTTCAAGCGTCGAATTTGTAAAAAAGTACGGCTTTTTTTTGTAGAACCCATCCAACCGGGGCAGCGGGGCGCTCCCGGCGGCTGAAAAATTTCCCTTCCGGCCATTGGCAGGACGGGGGGGATGTGATATAATATCCCAGACAAACACCCGCCGTTCAATCCATATACGAAGGAGCTGCCGATATGAATGAGAAAGTACACGTGGTAGACCACCCCCTGCTGGCCCACAAGCTCACCATCCTGCGGGATAAGAACACCTCCACCAAGGACTTTCGGGAGATCGTGTCCGAGATCGGGATGCTGCTCACCTACGAGGCCACCCGGGACCTGCCCCTGACCACCAAAAAGATCGAGACCCCCATCTGCGAGATGGAGGCCCCCATCCTCCAGGGCAAGAAGTTTGCCGTGGTGCCCATTCTCCGGGCCGGGCTGGGCCTGGTGGAGGGCGTGCTGCGGATGGTGCCCTCCGCCCGGGTGGGCCACCTGGGCATGTACCGGGACGAGGAGACCATGGCGCCGGTGCAGTACTTCTGCAAGATGCCCCGGGACGTGGCCGAGCGGGACGTGCTCATAGTGGACCCCATGCTGGCCACCGGCGGCAGCGCCGACGCCGCCATCCAGATCATGAAGGGCTACGGCTGCCAGAACATCAAGCTCATGGTGCTGGTAGCCGCCCCCAAGGGCATTGAGGTGGTGACCTCCGCCCACCCCGACGTGGACATCTACTGCGGGGCCATCGACCGGGGGCTGAACGAGCGCAGCTACATCGTTCCCGGCCTGGGAGACGCGGGCGACCGCATTTTCGGCACAAAGTGAGGCAGAATAAAGCGTGAGGCAAGATAAGAGCCCGCCCGGCCTGGGCGGGCTCTTATTTCAATTTAGAATGGCAGGTCCTCCGGGTCCTCCTGGGGCTCCGGGGACCGGGTGAGGGCCGCCACCGTCACCGCCTCCCGCCCGTACTTGGAGCGGATGGCGTCCATGGTCCGCTCCAGCTTCTCCACCTTGTCCCGCCTCTGGGGGGCGGCAGACTGGAACAGGTCCAGCTGTACCGCGGCGTCCTCCTCCGGGATCAGGTTGTGGGCGGTGAGGGTGATGGCCCGGATGGGGGCCCCGGCGGTCCAGCTGCGGGTCAGGATGTCCATGGCGGCCTGGTACAGCTCCCGGGCGGTGTTGGTGGGGGCGTCCAGGGGCCGCTGGCGGCAGATGTCCTTGAATTTGGGGTCCCGGATGGTGACCTGGAGGGTGGCGGCCTTCATGCCGTGCTTTCTCAGCCGCACCGCCACCTGGTCGGCCAGCATGGATACCCCCCGGCTCACCTCGTCCCGGCAGGTGAGGTTGCGGGAGAAGGTCTCCCCATTGCCCACGGATTTGGGGGGCGTGTACGTCCCCGCCGGGGCCACGGGGCTGTGCTCCAGGCCGTTGGCGTACTCCCACAGCTGCCCGCCCTGCTTGCCCAGCAGCTCCACAAGGGCCTTCCGGTCAAAGGCGGCCAGCTCCCCAATGGTGGACACGCCGTACTGGTTCAGCACCTTGGCCGCCGCCCGGCCCACGAACAGCAGGTCGGTGACGGGCAGGGGCCAGACGATTTGTTGGAAATTGCCCCGGGAAATGACGGTGGTGGCGTCCGGCTTTTTGTAGTCGCTGCCCAGCTTTGCGAACACCTTGTTGAAGGACACCCCCACGGAAATGGTCAGCCCCAGCTCCTCCCGGACGGTGTTCCGGATGCGGTCGGCCAGGGCGCGGGGGTCGCCGCCGAACAGGTGGAGGGACCCGGTCACGTCCAGCCAGCTCTCATCGATGCCGAAGGGCTCGATGAGGTCGGTGAAGCGGTCGTATATGGCGTTGACCTTTTTGGAGTACTCCCGGTACAGGCCGTGGTGGGCGGGGAGCAGGGTCAGGTCCGGGCACTTCTGGCGCGCCTGCCAGATGGTCTCCGCCGTGCGTACGCCAAACCGCTTGGCGGACTCGTTCTTGGCCAGGATGATGCCGTGGCGGCTTTTGGGGTCGCCGCACACCGCCGTGGGGACGGCCCGAAGCTCCGGGTGGGACAGCAGCTCCACCGAGCAGTAAAAGCTGTTGCAGTCGCAGTGATAGATGACCCGGTCCATAGCGGTCCCCCCTTTGGGGATAGTATACACCACGTGTTCTGATTTGTCAAACAATTGTTTTATGTCCGGCGGTCCATTTTCCGCCTGTCCGGGCTGGAGTCTGCATTTATTTTGTTTATATGGAGGTGGCGGCAAGTGAAGCTGTTGTTCTGCGGCCGGCGGGGGGTTGGAAAAAGTACGATAATTCGCAGGCTTGTGCCGCCGGGGTTCCCGGTGGCCGGATTTGAGACCTTCTTTGCCCAGGGGGAAGACGGCGGGACGGGCCTCTATATGCGCCGCCCCTGGGATGTCCAGGCCCTCTGCGGCCCGGAAAACCAGGTGGGCAGGCGGGGAGCGGTCCCCGGCACGGCGGTGGGATTTCCCCAGGTGTTTGACCGCTGCGGGACGTCTCTTCTCCGGGACGTCCCCGCCGGTTCCCTGGTGGTCATGGACGAGCTTGGGCACTTGGAGCGGGAAGCGGCCCTCTTTCTCCAGCAGGTCCGCCGGATTTTGACAGGGCCCTATCACGTGCTGGCGGCGGTCAAGGCCGACGACCAGCCCCATCTGCGGGAGTTTCGGGAGCTGCCTGGGGTGAAGGTCCTTCAGGTCACATCGGAAAACCGGGAGGAGCAGTATCTCCGCGCCCGGGTCTGGCTGGAGGAGGCGGGCATTTTTTCCCGCGGCTGACAGCCGGGGCGCTGAGGTCCGCAGCCGGCGCGCCGCCGGTCCGGCGGCGCAAGTTTCCTGACTATTTGTTTGGTATACAGACTATTTGTGAAAACTCCACAAAAACCGGGGCTGGATTTTGGCGGCTCAAAAGGATTTTCTCCTTGAAATCCCAGAAGAAATGGGCTATACTCAAAGCATGAAATAATTTTTTTATTGCTTAAAAAAAGTAAGGAGGAAATTCCCGTGCAGCAGCCAGCCTCATCCGCCGGCGCTCCGGCGTCCGTCTTTTCCCTGGACGGAGTCCCCGCCCCCGGCCAGCTCATCCCCCTGGGCCTCCAGCACGTGGTGGCCGCCATTGTGGGCATCATCACCCCCGCCATCATGGTGGCCAACACCTGCGCCCTGTCCGACGGGGACCGTACCCTGCTCATCCAGGTGTCCCTCATCGTCACCGCCTTGGCCACTCTGCTCCAGCTGTACACCATCAAGCACCGCATTGGCTCCGGCCTGCCGGTGGTCATGGGCATCAGCTTCGCCTACGTGCCCACCCTGCTGGCCATCGGCGGGCAGTTCGACCTGCCCACCATTTTGGGCGCGGAGATCGTGGGCGGCTGTGTGGCCATCCTGTTCGGCATTTTTGTAAAGCAGATCCGGAAGCTGTTCCCGCCCCTCATCACCGGTACGGTCATCTTCACCATCGGCCTGTCCCTGTACCCCACGGCGGTGCGCTATATGGCGGGCGGCGCGGGCAGCGAGGGCTTCGGCGGTCTGAAGAACTGGTCCGTGGCCCTGGTCACCCTGGCGGTGGTGGTGCTCCTCCAGAACTTCGGCAAGGGGGTTTTGAAGCTGGGGGCCATCCTGTGGGGCATGATCGTGGGCTATGTGATGGCCCTGTGCCTGGGCATGGTGGATTTCTCCGCCGTGGGCCCGGCGGGCTGGTTCCAACTGGCGGCCCCCCTCCACTTCGGCGTGAAGTTTGAGGCCAGCGCCTGTATTTCCCTGGCGGTGGTGTACGTCATCAACGCGGTGCAGACCATCGGCGACCTGTCCTCC
This sequence comes from uncultured Oscillospiraceae bacterium, assembly GCA_949935795.1. Lineage (GTDB taxonomy): Bacteria > Bacillota > Clostridia > Oscillospirales > Oscillospiraceae > Enterenecus. The sequence continues at coordinate 63,006 of CATLFX010000008.1, read as the reverse complement.
ACCACCATGGGCGGCATGGACCGTATGCCCACCGACAAGGAGCTGTCCGGCGGCATCATCGCTCAGGGCGCGGTGAGCATCATCGGCGCCCTGTTCGGCGGACTGCCCGCCGCCACCTACAGCCAGAACGTGGGCATCGTCACTGTGAACAAGGTCATTAACAAGGCGGTGTTCGCCTTCGCCTCCGTGATCCTGCTGGTGGCCGGGCTGGTGCCCAAGCTGTCCGCCATCCTCACCACCATTCCCCAGGCGGTCATCGGCGGGGCCACCATCTCCGTTTTCGCCACCATCACCATGACCGGCATCCGGATGATCACCTCTGACCACTTCTCCATGCGCTCCAGCGCGGTGGTGGGGCTGTCCGTGGCCCTGGGAGTGGGCATCACCCAGGTCACCGGCGCCCTCCAGGGCCCCGGCTTCCCCGCCTGGGTGCACACCGTGTTCGGCTCCTCCCCCATCGTGGTCACCGCCATCGTGGCGATCCTGCTCAACCTGACCCTCCCCAAGGACCAGGCCGGCGGGTCCGGCAAATGACAGAAAACCGGGCCGGTGCTCCCACCGGCCCAGCCCGTGTCCAACTGAAACAGTTTGATTTTGATGATAAAATGGAGGGAGACCTATGCTGCTCATCGGCAACGGAAGGCTCATTACACGGAGCGAGACAAACCCCTATCTGGAAAACGGCGCGGTGGTCCTGGACGGCGACACCGTCAAGGAGACCGGGACCCTGGAGGCCATGCGGGCCAAGTATCCCCAGGCGGAATTTGTGGACGCCCGGGGCGGGGTCATCATGCCCGGACTCATCAACGTCCACACCCACATCTACAGCGGCCTGGCCCGGGGGTTGGCCATCGACGGTTTCAACCCCACCAACTTTTTTGAGGTGCTGGACGGCCAGTGGTGGAACATCGACAGCCACCTCACCCTGGACGGCACACGGGCCTGCGCCTACGCCACCGTGCTGGACTGCATCCGGGACGGGGTGACCACCATCTTCGACCACCACGCCTCCTTCGGAGAGATCCCCGGCTCCCTGTTCGCCATCAAGGACGTGTGCCAGGAGCTGGGTATGCGGGCCTGCCTGTGCTACGAGGTGTCCGAGAGGGATGGGGCGGAGAAGTGCGCCCAGTCTATCCGGGAGAACGCCGAGTTTGCCAAATGGGCCAAGGAACAGGACAACGATATGATCAAGGCCATGTTCGGCGGCCACGCCCTGTTCACCATCTCCGACAAGACCTTTGAGGAGATGGTGAAGGCCAACGACGACATGACCGGCTTCCATATCCACGTGGCCGAGGGCATGAACGACGTGTACGACTCTCTGCGAAACTACGGCTGCCGCCCCGTCAACCGCCTGCTGTACAACGGCATCCTGGGGGAAAAGACCATGCTGGGCCACTGTATCCACATCTCCCCCGCCGAGATGGACATCATCAAAGAGACCGACACCATGGTGTGCCACAACCCGGAGTCCAACATGGGCAACGCGGTGGGCTGCTCCCCGGTGCTGAAAATGTGGGAGAAGGGCATCCTCATCGGCCTGGGCACCGACGCCTATACCCACGACATGCTGGAGTCCCTGAAGGTCCTGCTGCCCATGCAGCGCCACAACGCCTGCGACCCCAACGTGGGCTGGTGCGAGGCCATGGGGATGCTGTTCCGCAACAACCCCGCCATCTGCGCCCGGTATTTCCAGAAGCCCCTGGGGGTGCTGGAGCCGGGGGCGGCGGCGGACGTGATCGTCATGGACTACAAGCCCTTCACCCCCTTCGGGGCGGACAACATCGACGGTCACATGCTCTTCGGCATGATGGGCAAGAACTGCCGCACCACCGTCATCAACGGCAAGGTGGTGTACAAGGACCGGGAGTTCGTGGGCATCGACGAGGACAGGATCAACGCCTGGACCCTGGAGCAGGCAAAGAAGCTGTGGGGCGAGCTGAACCACAGGACATATTAAAAGGAGGAACATGAAAATGAGCGATATCATGCGGCCCATGCCCTTTGCCCAGCTGATGGACTGGGTGCTCACCGAGTACAAAAACCAGGGCAGCATTTTCGGCGTGTCCAAGCTGGTCAAGCACGCCGGGGACAAGGCCCTGCCCATTTTTGAGGAGAAGATCGAGTCCCCCTACGGCCCCGCCGCGGGACCCCACACCCAGCTGGCTCAGAATATCATTGCCGCCTACGCCGCCGGGGCCCGGTTCTTCGAGCTGAAAACCGTCCAGATCATGGACGGCGAGGAGCTGTCCAAGTGCGTCAGCAAGCCCTGCATTACCGCCGGGGACGAGTGCTATAACTGCGAGTGGTCCACCGAGCTCACCGTGCCCCAGGCCTACGCGGAGTATGTCAAAGCCTGGTGGGCCTGCAAGCTGCTGGCCCGTGAGTTGGGTCTGGGCAGCTCGGACGGCTTCGTGTTCAATATGTCCGTGGGCTACGACCTGGCGGGCATCCAGAGCGAGAAGATCGACAAATACATCGAGGGCATGAAGGACGCCTCCGGCTCCGAGGTGTGGAAGGAGTGCCTGGACTGGTCCCTTTCCAATCTGGGCCGGTTTGAGACGGTGGACGAGGGCTATGTGAAGTCCGTCTCCCCCCAGGTGTCCCGCTCCATCACCGAGTCCACCCTCCACGGCTGTCCCCCCGACGAGATCGAGCGCATCGCCACCTACCTCATCACCGAAAAGGGGCTGAACACCTACGTCAAGTGCAATCCCACCCTGCTGGGCTACGATTTCGCCCGCAAAACCCTGGACAGCCTGGGCTTTGACTATATCGTGTTCGACGACCACCACTTTCTGGAGGATTTGCAATGGGCGGACGCGGTGCCCATGTTCCGCCGCCTCCAGGCGCTGTGCGCCCAGCGGGGGCTGGAGTTCGGCGTGAAGCTCACCAACACTTTCCCGGTGGATGTGGCGGCGGGGGAGCTGCCCTCCAGCGAGATGTATATGTCCGGCCGGTCCCTGTACCCGCTGTCCCTGTCGCTGGCGGGAATGCTGGCCAAGGAATTCGGCGGCAAGCTGCGCATCTCCTACTCCGGCGGGGCGGACGCGGTCTCCATCCGGGACCTGTTCGACGCGGGCATCTGGCCCATCACCATGGCCACCACCGTGCTCAAGCCCGGCGGCTACCAGCGGTTCAGCCAGATTGGCGGTCTGCTGGCGGACATCTCCTATCAGGCGTGGCAGGGGGTGGACCAGGCCAAAGTGGCGGCGCTGGCGGAGGCCATCCCGGCGGACGGCCACTGGACCAAGCCCGTCAAGCCCATCCCCAGCCGCAAGACGGACAAAAAGGTCCCCTTGGTGGACTGCTTCCAGGCTCCCTGCCGGGAGGGCTGTCCCATCCACCAGGACATCCCCGCCTACCTCATGGCGGTGAACGCCGGGAAATATGAGGAGGCCCTGGAGATCATCACCCGGCGCAACCCCCTGCCCTTCATCACCGGCACCATTTGCTCCCACCGCTGTCAGGACAAGTGTATGAGAAACGCCTACGACGAGAGCGTCTATATCCGCGCCCAGAAGCTGAAAGCGGCCCAGGGGGGCTTTGCCTCCCTGCTGCCCAAGCTGAAAGCGGTCGCGCCTGTGAACGGCAAGCGTGTGGCCGTTGTGGGCGGCGGCCCCGCGGGCATGGCGGCGGCCTTCTTCCTGGGCCGGGCCGGGGTGGACGTCACCCTCTTCGAGGCCAGGGACGCCCTGGGCGGCATTGTCCGCCATGTGATCCCGGAGTTCCGCATTTCTCACGAGGCTATTGACAACGACGTGAAGCTGATGGAAGCCATGGGGGTGAAGGTCCATCTCAACACCCGCATCGACGACCTCAAGGCCCTGCTGAACGTCTACACTGCCGTGGTGGTGGCCGCTGGGGCCTGGAACCACGGCTCCGCCGGGCTGGAGTACGGGGAGGAAATGAATGTGATTTCCTTCCTGGAATCCGCTAAAAAGTCCCCGGACGCCTTGAAGCTGGGCGAAAATGTGGTGGTCATCGGCGGCGGCAACACCGCCATGGACGCCGCCCGGGCGGCAAAGCGCATCCCCGGGGTGAAGAAGGTGTCCCTGGTGTACCGCCGCACGAAACGGTACATGCCCGCCGACCAGGAGGAGCTGGAGCTGGCTGTGGCCGACGGCGTGGAGTTCCGGGAGCTGCTGGCCCCCGTGGGCGTCAAGGATGGAACCCTCACCTGCCGGGTGATGGAGCTGGGCGCCCCCGACGCTTCTGGGCGGCGCTCCCCGATGGACACGGGCCGGACGGCGGAAGTGGCCGCCGACACGGTGATTGCCGCCGTGGGCGAGAAGGTGGACACCGCTTTGTACACCAAAAACGGCCTGGATGTGGACAACCGGGGCAGGGCTGTGGTAAACTTGGAGACGATGGAGTCCAGCGTGAAGGGCATTTACGTGGTGGGCGACGGCCAGAAGGGCCCCGGCACGGTGGTGGAAGCCATCGCGGGGGCCATGAAGGCGGCGAAAGCCATCCAGGACTTCGACACGGACGGCTTTGTGGAGAAAAACGTCAACCCGGACTACGCCGCCCCCCTGGCCAAGCGGGGGGACGTGTGCACCGACTGCGCCTCCTGCGGGGAGACCCGCTGCCTGGGCTGCGCCACCGTGTGCGAGACCTGCACCGAGGTCTGCCCCAACCGGGCCAACGTGGCCGTCCGGGTGGAGGGCATGCGCCAGCGCCAGATCGTCCATGTGGACGGTATGTGCAACGAGTGCGGCAACTGCGCGGTATTCTGCCCCTACGACAGCGCTCCCTACAAGGATAAGTTCACCCTGTACTGGATCAGGGAGGACTTCGAACACAGCGAGAACCAGGGCTTCCTGCGCCTGGACGGGTATAAGACCCTGGTGCGCTTCGCCGGCGAGGTGAAGGAGTTCGATGTGTCCGACCCCGTCTGCGGCCTGTACGACCCCCTGCGCCGCCTGATCTGTGCGGTCTACGAGAACTACGGCTATTTGCTGGGCTAAGCGACCGTCTGCCCGCCCTCCGGCCCGAAAGCCGGAGGGCGGGCGGAACGCCATCAAAATAGGAGGTAACACCATGGGCGAACGCTACAGTTTTACCGTCAACGGCGTTTTGCGGGAGACGGAGGAGGATAAGCCTTTACTGCGCTACCTCCGGGACGACCTGCGCCTGCGCTCCGTCAAGGACGGGTGCAGCGAGGGGGCCTGCGGCACCTGCACCATCATCGTGGACGGCAGGGCCACGCGCTCCTGCGTCCTCACCACCAAGCGGGCCGTGGGCAAGACCATCCAGACCGTGGAGGGGCTGACCGTGGCGGAGAAGGAGGCCTTTGTCTACGCCTTCGGCAAGGTGGGGGCGGTGCAGTGCGGTTTCTGCATCCCCGGCATGGTCATCTCCGGCAAGGCCCTGCTGGACCAGAACCCAAACCCCGCCGAGGCGGACATCAAAAAGGCCATCCGGGGCAACGTGTGCCGGTGCACCGGCTACAAGAAGATCATCGAGGGCATCTCCCTGGCCGGGGCCATCCTCCGGGGGGAGGCCCGGATCGACCCGGACTTGGAGAAAGGGGACGTGTTCGGGGTGGGGGACCGGGCCTTCCGCACCGACGTGCGCCCCAAGGTGCTGGGCTATGGGGAGTACCCCGACGACGTGTACATGGACGGCATGGTATACGCCTCCGCCGTCCGCTCCCAGTACCCCAGGGCCAGGATTTTGAACATCGATACCGCCCCCGCCCTGGCCCTGCCGGGGGTGCTGGCGGTGCTGACGGCGGAGAATGTGTCCAACAACAAGGTGGGCCACATCCAGCAGGACTGGGACGTGATGATCGCCAAGGGGGACGTGACCCGCTGCGTAGGGGACGCTATCTGCCTGGTCATCGCCGAGAGCGAGTATATCCTCAAGCAGGCCAAGGCCTCGGTGAAGATCGAGTACGAGCCCCTGGAGCCCGTCCGCGATATCCACGAGGCCATGGCGGAGGGTGCGCCGCGGGTCCACTCCAAGGGAAACCTGTGCCAATCCCGCCACGTCACCCGGGGGGACGCCAAGGCGGCGCTGGCCAATTCCAAATATGTGGTGACAAAAAGCTACAAGACCCCCTTCACCGAGCACGCCTTCCTGGAGCCGGAGTGTGCCGTGGCCTTCCCCTACAAGGATGGGGTAAAAGTGTACTCCACCGACCAGGGCGTGTACGACACCCGGAAGGAAATCGCCATCATGCTGGGCTGGGAGCCCGAGCGCATCGTGGTGGAGAACAAGCTGGTGGGCGGCGGCTTCGGCGGCAAGGAGGATGTGTCCGTCCAGCACCTGGCGGCGCTGGCCGCCCTGAAAGTCAACCGCCCGGTGAAGGTGAAGCTCACCCGGCAGGAGTCCATCAACTTCCACCCCAAGCGCCACGCCATGGAGGGGACGTTCACCCTGGGCTGTGACGAAAACGGCCTGTTCACCGCCCTGGACTGCGACATCTACTTTGACACCGGGGCCTACGCCTCCCTGTGCGGCCCGGTGCTGGAGCGGGCCTGTACCCATTCCGTCGGCCCCTACTGCTACCAGAACACCGACATCCGGGGGTACGGCTACTACACAAACAATCCTCCCGCCGGGGCCTTCCGGGGCTTCGGGGTGTGCCAGAGCGAGTTCGCCCTGGAGTCCACCATCAACCTGCTGGCGGAGCAGGTGGGCATCTCTCCCTGGGAGATCCGCTGGCGCAACGCCATCGAGCCGGGGAAGGTGCTGCCCAACGGCCAGATCGCCGACTGCTCCACCGCCCTGAAAGAAACTCTGCTGGCTGTGAAAGACGCCTACGAGGCCAATCCAGGCCGGGCGGGCATTGCCTGTGCCATGAAGAACGCCGGGGTGGGCGTGGGCCTGCCCGACAAGGGCCGCTGTAAGCTGGTGGTGGAGGAGGGCATCGTCAGGCTGTACTCCGCTGCGTCGGATATCGGCCAGGGCTGCTCCACCGTGTTTTTGCAGATCCTGTCCCAGACCGCCGGGCTTCCCCTTGAGAAGATGCGCAACATGGGCAGCAATTCCGAGCTGTCCCCCGACTCCGGCACCACCTCCGGCTCCCGCCAGACCCTCATCACCGGCGAGGCGGTGCGCATGGCCGCCGCCGATTTGAAGGTCGCGCTGGACAAGGCGGACGGGGACCTGTCCGCCCTGGAGGGCCGGGAGTTCTTCGCCGAGTTCTTCGACCCCACCGACAAGCTGGGGGCGGATAAGCCCAACCCCAAGAGCCACGTGGCCTACGGCTTCGCCACCCACGTGGTGGTGCTGGACGACGAGGGGAAGGTCAAGGAGGTCTGGGCCGCCCACGACTCGGGTAAGGTGGTCAACCCCACCTCCATCCAGGGCCAGATCGAGGGCGGGGTGCTCATGGGGCTGGGCTACGCCCTCACCGAGGATTTCCCCTTGAAGGACTGCGTGCCCACGGCCAAGTTCGGCACCCTGGGCCTCATGCGGGCGGACCAGATCCCCGACATCCACGCCATCTACGTGGAGAAGGAGGAGCTGCTCCCCTTCGCCTACGGGGCCAAGGGCATCGGCGAGATCGCCACCATCCCCACAGCCCCTGCGGTACAAGGGGCCTACTATGCCATGGACCATGTGCTGCGTACCAGCCTGCCTATGGAAAACACCTTCTACAAAAAGCCGAAGAGAGGTTGATCCCCCATGAAAAAGCGTCTTATGAGCCTTGCCCTGCTGTCCGCCCTGCTGCTCCAGCTGCTGTCCGGCTGCGCCGCCGGGACACAGGAGAGCGCCCAGCCCTCCGTTGCTCCCTCCGCGCCCGCCGCCGAGACGGCGTCGCCCGAGCCCTCTGAGACCGAGCCCGCCCAGCCCGGGCCCATTACCGTCACCGACCAGGCGGGCCGGGAGGTCACCCTGGAGGCCCCGGCGGAGAAAATTGTGTCCTGCTACTATCTGGTCACCGCCTCCCTGCTCACCCTGGGGCAGAAGGACAAGATCGTGGGCATCGAGATGAAGGCCAGCAGCCGGGAGCTGTACAAACTGTGCGCCCCGGAGTTCCTGGACCTGCCCGGGGTGGGCTCGGGCAAGGAGACCAACGTGGAGGCCATCGCCGCCCTGGAGCCCGACTTGGTGCTGCTGCCCAAGAAGCAGCTGGAGGCCGCCGAGACCCTGACCGGCCTGGGCATTCCCACGGCGGTGGTGGAGCCGGAGACCTATGAGTCCTTCTGCGCCCTGCTGAACATGCTGGGCGAGCTGTGCGGCTGCGAGGATGAGGCGGCAGAGCTCACCACCTACTATGACGGCGTGGTGGACCGGGTGACCGGCCTTACCAAGGACGTGGAGAAGCCCGCTGTCTACCTGGCGGGGGAGGCGTCCTGGCTGCGGACCTGCGCCGGGAGGATGTACCAGCGGGAGATGATCGAGATGGCCGGGGGGAGCTGCGTCTCCCAGGACATCGAGGGCCGGACCTGGGCGGATGTGTCTGCCGAGCAGCTGGCCGCCTGGGACCCGGAGGTCATTTTCGCGGTGCAGTACGCGGAATATACCCTGGATGACATCCGAAATGACGGGGCCCTGGCGGGGATCAAGGCCGTGGCGGAGGACCGGCTGTACACCGTCCCCTCTGAGATTGAGGCGTGGGACTACCCCCAGCCCTCCTCTATTCTGGGGTTGCTGTGGATGACACACATCCTCCACCCCGATCTGGTGAGCGAGGAGGACTATGTGAAGGAGGCCCAGCAGTTCTATCAGACCTATTTCGGCATTGAGGTCACCCGCGAACAGATCGGCGTGGCATAACGCATAGACCAAAAAGGAGGCGCTGGCAGTGAAAAAACACCCATGGTTCGGGCTGTTGTTCCTGCTGGCGGCCTCCTTTCTGCTGTCCTGCCTGTGCGGGCGGTATCCCCTGACCCTCTCCGACCTGTGGGAGATTCTCTCCGGCCAGGCGGCGGGGACCATGAAGGAAAACGTGTTCTGGAACATCCGGGTGGCCCGGACCTGCGTCACCGCTCTGTGCGGCGGGGCGTTGTCCCTGGCGGGGTTCGCCTACCAGGGGCTGTTCCGCAACCCCCTGGTGTCCCCGGACGTGCTGGGGGTGAGCGGCGGGGCCTCGGTGGGGGCCATCTGCGCCATCCTGTTCTGCGGCGGGTCCGTGGCGGTCCTGCAGCTGTTTTCCTTCGCGGGGGGCATCATTACGGTGGCCCTGTCCCTGCTGCTGGCCCGGGCCATCGGGGGCAACCGTTATTTCAACCTCATCGTGTCCGGCATCATCCTGGGGGCCTTGGCCAACGCCGCCATCATGGCGCTGAAGTACATGGCCGACCCAACCCAGGAGCTGGCGGTCATCGACTACTGGCTCATGGGCAGCTTCAGCCTGGCCAATTGGGACAAGCTCCGGGGGGCCGCCCCGCTGATCCTGGCCGCGGGGGCGGTGCTCACCCTGCTGCGCTACCGCTTGAAAGTGCTCACCCTGGGGGACGAGGAGGCCGCCAGCCTGGGGGTGGCGGTGGTCCCGGTGCGGCTGGCCTGCGTCGGCTGCGCCACGGTGCTGGTGGCGGCCAGCGTGTCTGTGAGCGGCATCGTGTCCTGGGTGGGGCTCATTGTGCCCCATCTGGTGCGCTCGGTGCTGGGGGACGACTTCGAGGCCAACTTTTTCCAGTCCATCCTGTGCGGGGCCTCCCTGCTGCTGCTGGCCGACACTCTGGCCCGGAGCCTTCTGCCCTCGGAGATCCCCATCAGCATCCTCACCTCCTTTATCGGGGCGGTTTTTCTGGCGCTGTTCCTCATCCGCCGTCAGAGGAGGGAACGGCCATGCTGAGGGTGGACCATCTGACGGTGTACCGGGGCGGCCGCCCGGTGCTGGAGGATGTGGGCTTTGCCCTGGAGCCCGGCCAGGTGACGGCGGTGCTGGGGCTGAACGGGGCGGGGAAGACCACCCTGTTAAAAGCGATTTTGGGCTTTCTCCCCCGGCGGGCGGGGGAGATCACGGCGGACGGACAGCCGCTGGACAGGCTGTCCCCGGCGGACCGGGCAAAAAAGCTGGCCTACGTCCCCCAGCGGTACGACGGGGGCTTCCGCTACCGGGCGGAGGACTTTGTGTCCATGGGGGCCACCGCCTATCTGGGGGCCTTCTCCCAGCCGGGGCGCAGGGAGCTGGCCCGTGCGGAGGAGCTGCTGCGGGGACTGGACTGCGGCCATCTCATCGGACGGCCCATGGACCGGCTCAGCGGCGGGGAGCAGCGGATGGCCTACTTGGCCCGGGCCATGATGCAGGACGCCGGATGCCTGCTGCTGGACGAGCCGGTGTCCTCCCTGGATTTGTCCCGGCAGCACCTGTTTCTCCGCCGCCTGGGCCGGTATGTGGAGGAGCGCCGGGCGGGCTGTCTGGTGACCATCCACGCCCCGGAGCTGGCCTACGCCTACGCCCAGCGTATTTTGTTCCTGCACCAGGGCCGGGTGCTGCTGGACGCCTCCCGGGGAGAGCCGGACTATGAGGACCGGCTGGCCCAGGCCCTGGGGACCATCTACGGGCCCGGCCTCCGGGCGGACTTCCGGGAGGGGAGGCTGGCCCTGGGCTGGGACCATGAGGAGAAATAGAGGAGGCCAAAACCGCCCCGGAGCGCCGGGGCGGTTTTGTATCGTCCGGCAAAAACGGCGGGCCCAATTTGGGCAGTATGACGTTTTTTCAGATGGGCTAAAAAACTTTTAGATTTCTCTTGACAATTGGGCTGGACGTGGTATGATTAAGATGCAAATAAAAAGTTAGCCACACTGAATATTATTTAGGAGGTCGCTTGTTCATGAACCAGCCGATCAAATGGGTCCTGAACCGGATGCCTGCCAGCGACGACCGGCACCTGGAGGTCATGTCCACGGGGAACGTGGCCAAGGCTCAGGCTTTCCACCGCTCCTTCCCGCAGTACGCCGTCACTCCCCTGGCCCGGCTGGACGGCATGGCGGACCGCCTGGGGCTGGGCTCCCTGTGCGTGAAGGACGAGTCCTACCGCTTCGGCCTCAACGCCTTCAAGGTGCTGGGCGGCTCCTTCGCCATGGGCCGGTACATCGCCCAGGAGCTGGGCCGTGACGTGTCCGAAATGACCTACGGCTACCTCACCAGCGACAAGCTGCGGGAGGAGTTCGGCCAGGCCACCTTCTTCACCGCCACCGACGGCAACCATGGCCGGGGAGTGGCCTGGGCCGCCAACAAGCTGGGCCAGAAGGCGGTGGTCCACATGCCCAAGGGCAGCGCCAAGTCCCGCTTTGACAACATCGCCAGGGAGGGTGCCCAGGTCACCATCGAGGAGGTCAACTACGACGACTGCGTCCGCATGGCCGCCGCCGAGGCGGCCCAGACGGAGCACGGCGTGGTGGTCCAGGACACCGCCTGGGAGGGCTACGAGGAGATCCCCGCCTGGATCATGCAGGGCTACGGCACCATGGCCGGAGAGGCCGCTGAGCAGCTGCGCCAGCAGGAGATCGGACGGCCCACCCATGTGTTTGTCCAGGCCGGGGTGGGGTCCCTGGCCGGGGCGGTGGTGGGTTACTTCGCCAACCGCTTCCCCACCGACCCGCCCAAGTTCATCGTCATGGAGGCTCAGATCGCCGACTGCCTCTACCAGGGGGCTGCGGCGGGGGACGGCAAGCCCCGCATCGTGGGCGGCGACCTCCAGACCATCATGGCGGGTCTGGCCTGCGGCGAGCCCAACACCATCTCCTGGGACATCCTGCGCAACCACGTCACCGCTTTCCTCTCCTGCCCCGACTGGGTCTCCGCCAAGGGAATGCGGATGCTGGCCGCCCCCGTCAAGGGCGATCCGGCGGTGTGCTCCGGCGAGTCCGGGGCCGTGGGCATGGGCGTCATCTCCGCCATCATGGAGAACGATACTTACAAGGACCTGCGGGAGGCCCTGGAGCTGGGCCGGGACAGCCGGGTGCTGATGTTCTCCACCGAGGGGGACACCGACCCGGACAAGTACCGGGAGATCGTCTGGAACGGGAAATACGAGAGCTAAGGTCGTTCCTTTTCTTGAAAGAAAAGGAACCGAAAAGAACTTTGGCGCGAAACTTCGTTTCGCTTTTCGATCAAATATTTTAAGGAGGAGCAGAACCATGGATTTTGAACAGATTAAAAAAGCATCCGAGGGTTACCGCAAGGATATGAGCGCCTTCCTGCGGGCCATGATCTCCCACCCCAGCGAGAGCTGCGAGGAGAAAGAGGTTGTGGCCTGCATCAAGGCCGAGATGGAGAAGCTGAACTTCGACGAGGTGGAGGTGGACGGCCTGGGCAACATCATCGGCTGGATGGGCCAGGGCGACAAGATCATCGCCATCGACTCCCACATCGACACCGTGGGCATCGGCAACCGGGACAACTGGACCGCCGACCCCTATGAGGGCTGGGAGGACGACGCCATCATCTACGGCCGGGGCGGCTCCGACCAGGAGGGCGGCATGGCCTCCGCCGTGTACGGCGCCAAGATCATGAAGAACCTGGGCCTGATCCCCGAGGGTTACAAAATCATGGTGGTGGGCTCCGTCCAGGAGGAGGACTGCGACGGGATGTGCTGGCAGTACATCGTCAACAAGTTCTTCCCGGAAAAGGGCATCAAGAAGGAGCAGGTGGAATTCGTCATCTCCACCGAGCCCACCGACGGCGGCATCTACCGGGGCCACCGGGGCCGCATGGAGATCCGGGTGGACGTGAAGGGCGTCAGTTGCCACGGCTCCGCCCCCGAGCGGGGCGACAACGCCATCTATAAGATGGCCGACATCCTCCAGGACGTGCGGGCGCTGAACGAAAACCCCGCCGACGACACGGTGGAGGTCAAGGGCCTGGTGAAGATGCTGGACCCCAAGTTCAATCCCGACCACTACGAGGACGCCCGCTTCCTGGGCCGAGGCACCTGCACCACCTCCCAGATTTTCTACACCTCCCCCAGCCGCTGCGCCGTGGCCGACTCCTGCTCCATCTCCATCGACCGGCGCATGACCGCCGGGGAGACCTGGGACTCCTGCCTCCAGGAGATCCGGGACCTGCCCGCCGTGCAGAAGTACGGGGACGACGTGAAGGTGTCCATGTATATGTACGACCGGCCTGCCTGGACCGGCACGGTCTACGAAACCGAGGCCTATTTCCCCACCTGGATCAACAAGGAGAGCGCCGCCCACGTCCAGGCCCTGGTGGACGCCCACCACGCCCTGTTCGGCGACAAGCGCCTGGGCCACAGCGATTCCGACCCCGCCCGTGACGCCATGCACCTGCGCCAGCGCCCGCTGACCGACAAGTGGACCTTCTCCACCAACGGCGTGGCTATCCAGGGCCGGTACGGCATCCCCTGCGTGGGCTTCGGCCCCGGCGCGGAGAGCCAGGCCCACGCCCCCAACGAGATCACCTGGAAGGACGATCTGGTCCGCTGCGCCGCCCTGTACGCCGCCGTCCCGGGGCTGTACAGGGAGGAGAACAAGACCGCCGACGTGACCCAGTTCCGGGCGGGCAAAACGGATAATAACATTCAATAATGGCCTGCAGGGGCGGATATCATCCGCCCCTGCCCGGTGAACAATCAAATTTAACACGGGCGGATGATATCCGCCCCTACAAAAAATGAAAAGGAGAATACCATGATGGACGCCACCCTGCAAAAATATATCGACAAGCTGAACTCCCTCAACTTCAAGGAGATGTACGAGAACGACTTCTTCCTCACCTGGGACAAGACCGACGACGAGATCGAGGCCGTGTTCACCGTGGCCGACGCCCTGCGCTACATGCGGGAGAACAACATCTCCACCAAAATCTTTGAGTCCGGCCTGGGCATCTCCCTGTTCCGGGACAACTCCACCAGAACCCGGTTCTCCTTCGCCTCCGCCTGCAACCTGCTGGGCCTGGAGGTCCAGGACCTGGACGAGGGCAAGAGCCAGATCGCCCACGGCGAGACCGTCCGGGAGACCGCCAACATGATCTCCTTCATGGCCGACGTCATCGGCATCCGGGACGACATGTACATCGGCAAGGGCCACACCTACCAGAAGGAAGTGGTGGAGGCCGTCACTCAGGGCCACAAGGACGGCGTGCTGGAGCAGAAGCCCACCCTGGTGAACCTCCAGTGCGACATCGACCACCCCACCCAGTGCATGGCGGATATGCTCCACATCATCCACGAGTTCGGCGGCGTGGAAAACCTGAAGGGTAAGAAGGTGGCCATGACCTGGGCCTATTCCCCTAGCTACGGCAAGCCCCTGTCCGTGCCCCAGGGCGTTATCGGCCTCATGACCCGGTTCGGCATGGACGTGGTTCTGGCCCACCCCGAGGGCTACGAGGTCATGCCCGAGGTGGAAGAGGTGGCGAAAAAGAACGCCGCGGCCACCGGCGGCACCTTCACCAAAACCCACTCCATGGCCGAGGCCTTCAAGGACGCCGACATCGTCTACCCCAAGAGCTGGGCTCCCTTTGCCGCCATGGAGAAGCGTACCGACCTGTACGCCCAGGGCGACAGCGACGGCATCAAGGCCCTGGAGAAGGAGCTGCTGGCCCAGAATGCCCAGCACAAGGACTGGTGTTGCACCGAGGAGCTGATGAAGACCACCAGGGACGGCAAGGCCCTGTACCTGCACTGCCTGCCCGCCGACATCAACGACGTGTCCTGCGTGGACGGCGAGGTGGAGGCCAGCGTGTTCGACCGCTACCGCACCCCCCTGTACAAGGAGGCCAGTTTCAAACCCTATATCATCGCCGCCATGATTTTCCTGGCCAAGGTGAAGGACCCCCAGGCCACCCTCAAGGCCCTGGAGGAGCGGGGCGCTGCCCGGTGGTTCCAGAGGTAAGCTGCGGTTAGAGTGCTTGACGGAAGATTTTCGCCCGGTAACGCACATTTTGCGATATGATAAAGCGAAACGAAGTTTCGCTGCTAAAAGTTTCTTTTCGGTTCCTTTTCTTTTCAAAGAAAAGGAACGAACCAGGCCCGTCCGGGAAGGGCGGGCCTGTCTTGTATTTTAAATGATTTGGAGGTAATATAAATGGGAAAGCGCATCGTCATCGCCCTGGGCGGCAACGCGCTGGGGAATAACCTCCCTGAACAGATGCTGGCTGTGAAGCAGACAGCCAGGGCCATCGCCGACCTCATCGAGGACGGCCACCAGGTGATTCTCTCCCACGGCAACGGCCCCCAGGTGGGCATGATCCAGAAGGCTATGGCGGAGCTCACCCGGTCCGAGCCGGAGAAATACATCCCCTGCCCCCTGTCCGTGTGCGTGGCCATGAGCCAGGGCTATATCGGCTATGACCTGCAAAACGCCCTGCGGGAGGAGCTGCTGGACCGGGGCATCCAGAAAGGTGTGGCCACCGTCCTCACCCAGGTGGAGGTGGACCCCCAGGACCCGGCCTTTGCCAACCCCACCAAGCCCATCGGGGCCTTCATGACCAAGGAAGAGGCCGACAGGCTGGTGGCCGAGCGGGACTACCAGGTCATTGAGGACGCCGGGCGGGGCTACCGCCGGGTGGTGGCCTCCCCCCGCCCCCAGTCCATCGTGGAGATCGAGTCCATCCGGGACATGGTGGAGGCCGGGCTGGTGGTGGTGGCCTGCGGCGGCGGCGGCATCCCCGTCTACACCACAGAGGGCCACCATCTCAAGGGCGCGGCGGCGGTCATTGACAAGGATTTCGCCTCCTGCGTCCTGGCCCAGCAGCTGGAGGCCGACACCCTCATCATCCTCACCGCCGTGGAGAAGGCCGCCGTCAACTTCGGCAAACCCAACCAGAAATGGTTGGACGCCCTCACTCCGGAAGAGGCGGAGGGATACATGGCGGAGGGCCACTTTGCCCCCGGCTCCATGCTGCCCAAGGTCCAGGCGGCGGTGGAGTTCGCCCGGTCCGCCCCCGGACGGTCCGCCCTCATCACCCTGCTGGAGAAGGCCCGGGACGGCGTGGCGGGCAGGACCGGCACCGTCATCCGGCAGTAGCTTTGTTCCTTTTTCTTGAAAGAAAAAGGAACCGAAAAAGAACTTTAACGCAAAGCTGCGCTTTGCTTGTTTCGGACCCTGGGCTGTCTAAAAGCCTAAAAACAAGTGGAATACAGTTTCGCGTCTAAAGCTTTTTGCCCCGCTTTTTTAAAAAAGCGGGCGGGGGCGATGAGCGCCGGTGGCGCTCGTTTATCGCTGACCGAGTCGAAGACGAGACCCGGGGCGGAGCCCCGGAGGAAGGAGGAATTACTATGTCCGTTCTGATCCAAAACGGCACCTTGGTCTGCCCGGAGGGCCCCGTCAAAGCTGGCCTGCGGGTGGAGGGGGAGAAAATCGTGGAGATCGGCCCCGACCTCCCCGCGGGGGACAGCCGGGTGCTGGACGCGGCGGGCAAGCTGGTGTTCCCCGGCTTCATCGACACCCACACCCACTTCGAGATGAACAAGGGTACGCCCCGGGAGACGGCGGACGGCTGGGCCTCCGGCACCCTGGCAGCGCTGGCGGGTGGCACCACCACTGTGCTGGATTTCGCCGAGCCGGAGCGGGGGGCTTCCCTGGCCTCCGCGCTGGACGTGTGGCATAGCCGGGCCGATGGTATTGCCTCCTGCCACTACGGGTTCCATATGACCATCAAAGACTGGAATCCCGCCATTCAAAGGGAGCTGGCAGACATGGACCGGGCTGGAGTGACCTCCTACAAGGTCTATTTCGCCTACGACAACCTGCGGGTGTCCGACGGCACGGCGCTGGAGGTGGTCCGGGCCGTGGGAGAGCGGGGCGGTATCGTGGGCTGCCACTGCGAAAACGGCGATTTGGTATCGGCGGGCATCGCCGCGCAAAAGGCGGCGGGAAACCTGGGACCCGCCGCCCACCCCCTCTCCCGCCCGGGGTTGGTGGAGGCGGAGGCCGTCAACCGCTGGCTGACCATTGGCGAGCTGGCGGGGTATCCGGTGAACATCGTCCATCTGTCCACCAGGCGGGGGCTGGAGCTGGTCCGCATGGCCCGGGAGCGGGGACAGGCGGCGTATGTGGAGACCTGCCCCCAGTACCTGCTGCTGGACGACAGAAAATATCAGCTTCCCGGTTTTGAGAGCGCGAAATTTGTTCTCTCCCCGCCCCTGCGGGGGGTGGAGGACCAGGCGGCCCTGTGGGCGGGGCTGGAGGCCGGAGAGATTGACACCATCGGCACCGACCACTGCTCCTTCCACTTCCACGGGGTGAAGGAGCTGGGCCGGGAGGACTTTTCCCAGATTCCCAACGGCATCCCCGGCGTGGAGCACCGGCCCGTCCTGCTGTACACCGCCGGAGTGGCGGCGGGGCGGCTCACCGCCCACCAGATGATGAAGCTGCTGTCGGAACAGCCTGCCAAGCTGTTTGGGATGTACCCCCAAAAGGGGGCGCTGGCGGTGGGGAGCGACGCCGATATTGTGATATTTGACCCGGAATATACGGGGCGTATTACCGCCGCTGGCCAGCACCAGGCGGTGGACTACACCCCCTACGAGGGCTTTGAGACCAGGGGCAGGGTGGAGGCTGTCCTGCTGTCCGGCGAAATCGCCGTGGAAGCCGGGCAGGTCATTGCTCCTGGGCGCGGGCGGTTTGTCCATCGCGGCCCGTCTGAGTTCTGGCGATGAGGGCCGGCGCGGTGCTGATGGCCTCTGGAGCGGGAAAGCGGTTCGGCAGCAACAAACTGCTCCACCCGGTGGACGGCGTGCCCATGATTCAGCGGGCTTTCCAGGCCGTCCCGGCGGAGCTCTTTGACCGGGCCTGCGTGGTGAGCTGCTACCCGGAGATTCTGGCCCTGGCCAGAGAGCGGGGCTATCTGTCCGTACCCAATCCGGACGCCGCCCAGGGGCAGTCCGCCTCCGTCCGGCTGGGGCTGTCCCGCCTGGCGGATCTGGACGGGGTGATGTTCTGCGTGTGCGACCAGCCCTGGCTGCGGCGTGACAGTGTGGAGCGGCTGCTGGCGGACTTTTCCGGCCATCCCGGCTGTATCTGCTCCCTGAGCTGGAAGGGGGAGCGGGGGTCCCCGGCGGTGTTTCCCCGTGATTTGTTCCCGGAGCTGCTGGCCCTCACCGGGGACCGGGGCGGGGGCGGGGTCATCCGGGCCCACCGGGACCTTTTGCGGCTGGTGGAGGCGGGAGGGGCGGAGGAGCTGCGGGATGTGGACACAAGGGCGTAGAAATCCCGCGCACAGAGCGAAGCGAGAATATAGAGAGGGCCGGGGCGGGGAGAGATTCCTGTCCCGGCCTTTGCGATTTTTTGGCGGTCCGGCGAAAAATTTGGGATGGGGTGTGACCTGTCCCCGCCCTGGGTCGTTATATCAGTGAAAGGAGCTGATGGCATGACAGATACAGCCCAGACAGCCGCCCTGACCGCTGCGCCCCCGGGCTTTCGGGAGGAGGAGAGCCCCGTGGACGGCCGGCCCAGGGCCGCGCTGGGGTTTGAGGCGGCCTATGACGCCTACGGTCCCATGGTGTACCGGCTAGCCATGGTGTACCTGGGACGGCGGGCGGACGCGGAGGA
This sequence comes from uncultured Oscillospiraceae bacterium, assembly GCA_949935795.1. Taxonomy (GTDB): domain Bacteria; phylum Bacillota; class Clostridia; order Oscillospirales; family Oscillospiraceae; genus Enterenecus. The sequence goes on along the minus strand of CATLFX010000008.1, from coordinate 44,586 downwards.
TGTGACCCAGGAGGTCTTTGTCCGCCTGCTGAACCGCGCCCCTGCCTTCGCCGACGGAGAGCACGAAAAGCGGTGGCTGCTGCGGGTGGCGGTGAACCTGTGCCGGGACCAGCTCAAGGGGTTCTGGCGGAAGCGGGCGGTGGAGCTGGAGCCCGGCCTGCCCGCCCAGGACCCGGAGAGCCTGGGGCTGGCGGAGGCCATCGTGGCCCTGCCGGAGCAGTACAAGGGGCCCATCCACCTGCACTACTGCGAGGGCTACTCGGTGGCGGAGATCGGTGAGATTTTGAAGCTGGGACGGTCGGCGGTGAAGATGCGGCTCAAGCGGGGCCGGGAGCTGCTGCGCAAAGAAATGGAGGGACAACGATGACAGAACAGGATTATCAAAAGGCCATGGAATGTTTCGACCCCGGTCCCGAGCTTCGGGCGCGGGTCCAGGCGGCGGCGGAGCGGGCGGAAAAGCCCCGGACCAGGGTCCGGCCCCTGCGGACGGTCCTCATCGCGGCGGCGGTTTGCCTGGCGCTGGTGGGGACGGCCTTCGCCGTGACGGAGCTGGCCGATCTGAATATGCGGGTCTACTGGACATCGCCCTTCAGCAATAAGGACGGCGCCAGCGTGGAATTCGCGGTGGACTTTTACCCGCTGGACAGTTTCACCCAGGAATTGATTGCGTTGGGGGAGGAAGATATGTCCCAGCAGTGCAGACATTTCAACACCTGGGACGAGATGCAGGCATTTGTCGGCGTGGAGGTCGTCCACAATCCGGTACTGGACAGCGCCGAGCCTGGGTTGAAGATCGCGAACCCCTGGAACCATGAACGGACGACCCATGTTTTGCTTGTGCCTGTGTCCACGGAGGATGGGGAGCTGAGGATCATCCAGGGAAACGGCTCCTATCTGGTGGACGGCGTCCAGGTTGATATTTTTGAGGCCATCTATACCGAGCGGGCGGAAGGGACCCTTTATTATGACAGCAATGGATATCCGATCACAGCGGAGGGATACCGGCACGTAGACGGTCACTATGAAAAAGCGCTGGGAGACGGCAGGCACGCCAGATTTGGCATGCTCTACGGGAAGGACTGTGAGGTGACCCAGAGGACCTATACCACCCCAAACGGCCTGGACGTCCTCATCATCCAGGCGGTCCAGCCCGCCTCGAAAAAAATCAGCCTGAGCGCCCATTTCCTCATTGACGGTGCGCTGTTCCAAGTGGCAATGTGGGGAAACGATACTATAAACAGTGAGCTGACGCCCGACCGCGCGATGGAGGTTTTGAAGACTGTGCTGGACGGCTTCCAGACGGCCGGGTAAGCGGGCGCTTCTGCCCATGTCAAAGAACAAAAAGTACAGGAAACGGCCCCGGAGGAATCCTCCGGGGCCGCACTCATGTTTTCCGGCGCTTATTTCTTGGGCGGGTTGGGCTCCACGGTGTCGAACACGCTCTTGGCGGTGGCGCACAGCCCCGCCAGCCCCTGCAGCTCGCTGGGGACGATGATCTTGGTGGCCCGGCCGTCGGCGGCCTTGGCGAAGGCCTCCAGGGCCCGGATCTTGATAACGCCGTCGCCGGGGGCGGCCTCGTTGATGAGCTTGATGGCGTCGGCGGTGGCCTGCTGCACCTTCATGATGGCCTCGGACTCGGCCTCGGCGGCCAGAATCTTGGCGGTCTTCTCCGCCTCGGCCTCCATGATCTTGGCCTGCTTGGCCGCGTCGGCCCGGAGGATGGCGGACTGCTTCTCGCCCTCGGCCACCAGAATCTGGGACTGCTTCTGGCCCTCGGCCTGGAGGATGGCCTCGCGGCGCTCGCGCTCGGCCCGCATCTGCTTCTCCATGGACTCCTGGATGTCCCGGGGCGGCATGATGTTCTTCAGTTCCACCCGGTTCACCTTGATGCCCCAGGGATCGGTGGCCTCGTCCAGGATGGCCCGCATCTGGGTGTTGATGTGGTCCCGGCTGGTCAGGGACTGGTCCAGCTCCAGATCGCCGATAATATTGCGGAGGGTGGTGGCGGTCAGGTTCTCAATGGCGCTCATGGGGTGCTCCACGCCGTAGGTGTACAGCTTGGGGTCGGTGATCTGGAAGTACAGCACGGTGTCGATCTGCATGGTGACGTTGTCCTTGGTGATGACGGGCTGGGGGTCGAAATCCACCACCTGCTCCTTGAGGGACACGGTCTTGGCCACCCGCTCAATGAAGGGGACCTTCAAATGCAGGCCCACCCCCCACACGGTGCGGAAAGCGCCCAGGCGCTCAATGACCACGGCCTTGGACTGCTGGACCACCTTGACGTTGGCGGCCAGGATGCCCAGCAGGATCACGATAACCAGCAAGGCGATGATGGGTCCAACCAGGGCTTCAAACCCGATGGCTCCGGCCAGTGCGAATGTTTTCATTTGACTACCTCCTTAAAATAGCTCTCTTTATTGATTTGCCTATAACGTCACTTTTTTGTTTCGTTGAAGTAGATGATGAAGCCGCCCATGACGGCGATGGCCACCAGCAGGCCCAGATATCCGCCGCCGCCCATGTTCCAGAAAAGGGCCAGCGCGAGATACCCCACGGCCAGCGTGACGGCGGCGGCCAGCAATGCTTTTTTCATGGCTGCGCCCTCCTACCAGTTCCTGGGCTCCCCGGAAGAGACCGGGGCGGCGATGGGCTCCACGAACACCTTGACTCCCTCAATGCGCAGGACCTTTACCATGGTCCCGGCGGTGATGGGCCCGCCGTCCTGGCTCCGGGCGGACCAGGCTATGCCCCGGATGATGACCGTTCCCTTGCCGTGGATGTTGTCGATGTCCTCCGTCACCTGGGCCTGGGCCCCGATGACCCGGTCGGCGTTGGTGGGCACCACCCTGTCGTTCAGAAGCTTTTTGGCCAGGGGCCGCACCGCCGCCAGGCACAGCAGGCTCACCGCCAGGAACAGGGTGATCTGCACCCACATGGGTCCGCCCAGCAGGGCGGCGATGAGGGCAATCAACGACCCGGCGGCAAACCAGATGGAGGTGAGCCCCACGGTGGCGGCCTCGCTGGCGGCGAAGACGATCAGCAGGACCAGCCAGATAATCTGCATCATGGATTCTGCGTCAAACGGCATATGCTGCACTCCTTTCTCGCTTCCAATAAATTGTATCACAGATCGCCGGCCGGGGAAAGAAGTTTTTCACGCTTCAGACTATATTATTGTTGCCAGCGCTTCCATTTTACATTATACTGGAGTTTGTAAAGTCTTTCCCCTCCCTGTGACATGATACTACACCTTCCACTAAATGTAAAGTCAAGGGGTTTTTCAAAAAAACTTTTCCGCGGTATCCCCGCCCGCCGGGCGGGGATACCAAAGAGCAGGTCAAGGGTTTTTCAAAAAGCTATTCCGCGGTATTCCCGCCCGCCGGGCGGGGATACCAGAGAGCAGGTCAAGGGTTTTTCAAAAAATTTGTTTGGAGCGTTTTATGGATCAGACATTACAGTTTGTCATACCCGCCCTCATGGGGGTGGAGAGCACCGTTTCCTATGAGTTGAAAAAGCTGGGGCTGTCCCAGGTCCGGGCGGAGAACGGCCGGGTGCTGTGCCGGGGCGGCCTGGCCGACATCCCAAGGCTGAACCTGAACCTGCGTACCGGGGCCAGGGTCCTGCTGTGCCTGGGGTCCTTTGAGGCCCGCTCCTTCGAGGAGCTGTTTCAGGGCTGTGCCGCCCTGCCCTGGGAGGACTTCATCCCCCGGGAGGGCCGCTTCCCGGTGAAGGGCTACTCGGTGAGCTCCCAGCTCCACTCGGTGCCCGCCTGCCAGTCCATCCTGAAAAAGGCGCTGTGCAAAAGGCTGGGGCCGGCCTATGGTTTGGAGATCCTCCCTGAAACCGGAACCTTATACCAGGTGCAGTTCTCCATTTTGAAGGATACAGTGACTCTAATGCTGGACACCTCCGGCGACAGCCTCTATAAACGGGGCTACCGGGCCCAGAACATGGGCGCGCCCCTACGGGAGACCCTGGCGGCGGCGCTGGTGTCCCTGTCCCGGTACAAGGGCCGGGACCCCTTCTGCGACCCCTTCTGCGGCTCGGGAACCATCCCCATCGAGGCGGCCCTCATCGCCAAGAACCGGGCCCCGGGGCTGAACCGCTCCTTCGCCGCCCAGCGGTGGAAGCAGCTGCCCTCCAAGCTGTGGATGGACGCGGCGGAGGAGGCCATGGACCACGAGTTCCACGGCGTTTACGACATCTGGGGTGGGGACGTCGACCCCGCCGCCGTGGAGCTGTCCCGGCACAACGCGAAATTGGCCGGGGTGGAGGACACGGTGCGCTTTGACGCGGCGGACGCCGCCAAATTCCACCGAAACGAGCCCAAGGGCCGGGTGGTGACCAATCCGCCCTATGGAGAGCGGCTGCTGGAGAAAAAGGAGGCGGAGGACCTGTACCGGGCCTTTGGCAAAGCGGCGCGGGCGCTGCCGCCCGGCTGGGAGGTGGACGTATTGAGCTCCCATACCGAGTTTGAGCGCGCCTTCGGCAGGCCGGCGGACAAAAAGCGGAAATTGTATAACGGAATGATTAAATGTGATCTGTTTATGTATGGAAGAAGCGCAAGGATAGACGCGCCCCGGCGGATGGACTGGAGCGAGGCCGAGCGGAGGGCGGCGCAGCCGCCCGCAGACCAGGCCGAGTCGGAAGGAAGGCGCCGGGAACAGCGCGTCCAATCCGAGCGTGACAACAGCGGAGTGTGAGGATAGACGTGCCCCGGCGGCATGTGACGGGCGATGCGGGAGAAAAGAGAGAGCAAAGGAGAAGCGGGACCATGAAACATGTCTTTATCATCAACCCCACGGCGGGTAAAAAGCGGAGCACAAAAGCACTGGTGGACAGCATCCAGGACCTGGACCTGCCCTATGAGATTGTGTTTACCGAGGGGCCGGGGGACGCCCGCCGCGCGGCCCGGGAGGCGGCGGAATTCGGCGGGGAGGTGCGCATCTACGCCTGCGGCGGGGACGGCACCCTCAACGAGGTGGTCAACGGGGCGGCGGGCTTTGACAGCGCCGCCGTCACCAACGTGCCCGCCGGCACCGGCAATGATTTCCTAAAAATATTTGGAAAAGAGAACAAGGCCCGTTTTTCCGACCTGAAGGCCCTGTCCGAAGGCCCCCAGGCCGCCATGGACCTCATCGACTGCAACGGACGCCTGGGCATCGACATCGTGTGCACCGGCCTGGACGCCCGGGTGGCGGTGGATAAAGACAAGTACAACAGCTTTCCCCTGGTCTCCGGCATTGGGGCCTACGCCATCTCCGCCGTGGCCAACGTGCTGTTCAAGCGCATCTCCCAGCCCGTTGTGGTGGACATGGAGAACTACCACTTCGAGGGGGAGGCCACCATCATCTGCGTATGCAGCGGCCGGTACTACGGCGGCGGCTTCATGCCCGTGGGGGACAATATGCCCGACGACGGCCTGCTGGAGACGCTGGTGGTCCGCAAGGTGGACCGGCTCACCTTTTTCCGGCTGGTGGGGGAGTACGGCAGGGGCCGTTACGCCAGATACCCGAACCTCATCCGGTACGGGCAGGGAAACGGCGTCACCGTCCGCAGCCCCCAGGAGCTGGTGGCGGTGGTGGACGGCGAGCCCCTCCGGGCCAAGGAGCTGACCATCAGGCTGTCGGACAAAAAGGTGAACTTTTTCTACCCCGCCGGGCTGAGCTACCAGCCCAGGGTCTGACGGCCCTCCCCTGAGCGGACGGGAGAGGCTTGCCCCACGCTCAAAATCGTGCTATACTTTGCTGAACACACAGATAAGGAGGACGGTCCTATGACCTATCGGGAGGAATTCATCCACTTCATGGTGCGCTCCGGCGTGCTCACCTTCGGGGACTTCACCACCAAATCCGGCCGCAAGACCCCCTATTTTGTCAACACCGGCAACTACAAGACCGGGGCCCAGGCCGCCCGGCTGGGGGACTACTACGCCGCCTGCATCCAGGAGCACATGCCGGAGGGCGTCGACGCTTTGTTCGGCCCGGCCTACAAGGGCATTCCGCTGGCGGTGGCCGCCGCCTCGTCCCTGTACCGGAATTATGGCCGGGACCTGCCCTACTGCTTCAACCGCAAGGAGGCCAAGGACCACGGCGAGGGCGGGTCCATGGTGGGCTACAAGCCCCAGGACGGCGACCGGATCGCCATCATCGAGGACGTGGTGACGGCGGGCACCGCCGTGCGGGAGACCATCGAGCTGTTCAAATCCGTGGCCGCCGTCAAGTTCGCCGCCCTGTTTGTCAGCGTGGACCGCATGGAGCGGGGCACCCGGGACTGTACCACCCTGGACGAGCTGCGCCAGGACTACGGCATCCAGGTGCACCCCATCGTCACCATCCGGGACATCATGGACTGCCTCCACAACAGAGAGGTGGACGGGAAGGTGTACATCGACGACGCCATGCTGGGCCGGATGGAGGACTACCTGGCCCAGTACGGCCCCAGGAGCTGACCTTCCGTGCCGGAGAAAAAGGAGGAAAAGCGTCCGCCCAGCGTCCACGCCGGACACCGGAAGCGGATGCGGGAGGAATTCCTGCGCACCGGGGGCGGGGAGATGGAGGAGCACCGCCTGCTGGAGCTGCTGCTGTTCTACGCCATCCCCCAGGGGGATCTGAACCCGCTGGCCCACCGGCTGGTGGACCACTTCGGCTCGCTGACCGGGGTGCTCCACGCCACCTACGACCAGCTGATGAAGGTGGAGGGGGTGGGCCACAACACCGCCGTCCTCCTCCAGCTGATCCCCGCCGTGGCGGCCCGGTACATGCGGCAGAGCGCCAGCTTTGAGGGGCAGATCGTGGACCTGTGGCAGCTCCGGGAGCTGCTGGAGCCCTACTTTTTTGCCCAGCGGGACGAGCTGGCCTATCTGGTGTGCATGGACGGGAACAGCCGCCTGCTGGCCACCCGCAAGCTGAGCGAGGGGGTGGTGGACACGGTGCAGATCGCCACCCGGAAGGTGCTGGAGGCCGCTTTGGACTGCAACGCCAGCCAGGTGGTGCTGGCCCACAACCATGTGTCCGGGATAGCGGTGCCCTCCAACGCGGACGTGGACACCACGCTGCGGCTCAAGCGGGTGCTGGCGGAGTCGGTGGGCATTACCCTGGTGGACCATCTCATTTTTGCCGGGGGAGACATGGTGTCCATGGCCCAGTCCGGCCTGCTCCGGGGACAGTGACCAAACCGGGCTCTTCCCGCTGGGGGAGCGTCCAGCACATGAGGCTAAAATATTTTTCGGACGAAAAATTTATTTTTAGCTCCTATTGATTTTTTGGGAAAATGCAATATAATAGAGGTATCCATCATAACAAGGAGGAGTTCCTGTGAACAAGACCATCACCGCCCCCAACGCCCCCGCCGCCGTGGGCCCCTACTGCCACGCCAAGCTGGCGGGCAATACCCTGTACACCTCCGGCCAGCTGGGGCTGGTCCCCGCCACCGGCGAGCTGCCCCAGGGGGTGGAGGTCCAGGCCGCCCAGGCCCTGGACAACCTGTCCGCCGTGCTGGCCGCCGCCGGCATGTCCTGCGCCGACGTGGTGAAGACCACGGTGTTTTTGGCGGATATCAACGATTTTGCCGCCATCAACGCCATCTACGCCAAGTATTTCCCCGGCGAGGCCCCCGCCCGCTCCTGCGTCCAGGTGGCCGCCCTGCCCAAGGGGGCCCTGTTTGAGATTGAGGCCGTGGCCGTCAAGTAATTCCGCCGCACGCAAAAAGCGCCGGACCATCTCTCTGTGGATGGTCCGGCGCTTCTGTTTTGTCTGGGCTATTCCTTTCCGCCCTTGGCCTCCTCCATGTAGCTGTACAGGGTGTATTTGGAGATGCCGAAGTACTTGCACACCCGTCCCCCGGACTTGGTGATGAGAAAGGCCCCCGTGTCGTTGAGAAACCCGATGGCCTTCACCTTTTCCTCCTTGGTCATGAGGGCCACCGGCTTGCCCACCCGCTTCACGCTCTGCTCAATGAGCTCGTCCAGCAGGTCGGACACGTTCTGGGTGATGGGCGCCGGCACGTCCTCCGGCTGCTCGGGGACGGTGGCGGTGAACTGCCGCAGGCTCTCCTCCATGGCCAGCATCAGGGTGATGTCGTAGTTGATGGAAAAGATGCCGATGGGCTCCTGGCCGTCGTCCCGGATGTAGACGGTGGTGGATTTCAGCGTCTTGCCGTCGGCGGTCTTGGTGAGATAGCTGAGCCGGTCCTCCGCCACGCCGCCGTGGAGGGCCTCCAGCACCACGTGGGAGGGGCCGTCCCCCACCTTGCGGCCAGAGACGTGGCCGTTCTCAATGGCCACAATGGAGCTGTCCGGGTCGTTGCTCTGGAGGTCGTGGATGACCACCTCGCAGCTGGGCCCAAACTGGGCGGACAGGGCCTTGGCCAGCCGGAACAGGAATTGGAGCATGGAAGCGTCCAATGGAAATCACCTCATTTTGCTTGAAAATCACGGACATTATATCACAGGACCGGGGCGTTGGCAAGAAATAATATCAGGCCAAAAAATTTTTTTGGTGAAAAGAGGGACGGGGCCCGGAGGCCCCGTCCTGTTCATGTAAAAGCTGTATCCTGATCCTCCAGGCGGCGGATATGGCGCACCACCGGGACGGCCACCGCCAGGGCGGACAGCCCGGCGCAGACGTTGCTGATCATCATGGCGAGGCCCACCGCCTCCGCGCCCAGGGCGGTGAAATGCTGGAACGCCCACAGCACGGGCACCCGGAACACAAATACCCGGGCCACGTTGAGGGCGAGGGTCAGCTTGGCGCGGCCATAGCCCAGCAGCAGCGCCAGGGTGGCCGAGTTGACCCCCAGGGTGAGGTAGCCCAGCATCTCCCAGCGGTGGATGGAGATAATCATCTCACAGAAGAGGGGGTCGAACTGCTCCTTGGACTGGGCGAAGACCTGGGCCAACCAGGGCAGGCCCCAGTTCATCAAAAGCAGCCCCGCCCCGCCAATGGCCACGTCCACCAGCAGCAGGCAGCTGTAGAGCTGGAGAGTGCGGCGGTAGCGCCCCGCCCCCCGGTTCTGGCTGATAAGGGCGGAGGCCCCATCCAGCATACCCGCGTGCCAGCCGGTGGTCAGCCCGCCGATGTTGTTGGAGATGCCCAGAGCGCCCACGGTCAGCTCCCCGTACCTGCCGGACATGGAGTTGACGATCACCTTTCCGGCGGAAAAGAGCATCTTTTCCGCCGTCACCGGGTAGGAGAGGTTTAAAACCGGCAGCACGGTGTCCTTTTTGAGGCGGATATTCCTGGCGCTGAAGCGGAATGCCCCCTCGTCCCGGACCATGCTGAACAGGGCGTAGGCCAGAAGGATCAGCTGGCTGATGAGGGTGGCCGCCGCGATGGTCACCACATCCCCGTCCAGGCGGTAGACGAACAGGGCGGACAGCCCCAGCTTGACGGCGATGACGGCGGCGTTGATGACCAGAATCTTTTTGGCGTGGCCCCGGCTGCGCTCAATGGCGATGTATACGGTGTTGAAAAAATTCACCACCAGGCACAAAATCTCCACACGGAAATATCCCGCCCCCGCGGCAATCAGCTCCTCCGGCGTGTTCAGCAGGCGCAGAAAGGGCTGGGCGAAGGGGATCAGAGCCCCCGCCGCCAGCAGGCTGGCCGCGATGGCCATGGCGTAGAGGGTGGCCGTGCGCCGCCTCACCAGATCGTACTCCCCCCGGCCGTAGGCCTCCGAGATCTTGATGCTGCCGCCTACGGCCAGGCCGGCGCCCAGGGCGGTGATCATGAGGGTGATCTGGCTCAGGCAGGACACCGCGGACACCGCGCTGGAGCTGATATGGGCGGCCATCAGCGCGTCCAGGATCTTGAAAATGGACTGCAGGGCCTGGTAGAGCGCCAGGGGGGCGCACACCGTCAGCAGGGTGCGCATGGGCGGGGCGGTCAGGGCGTATTGGCGGAATTCCTCGTCTCGTTTGGAGACCTGGTCCATAGGCTTACAGGCAGGCGGCAAAGGCGGCCTTGGCGCCCTGTTCCCGGATGAGCTTCAGGGCGGATACCGCCGCCGCCTCAAAGCCGGCCACCCGCGTCAGGTCCTGGCCCCACATCCGCTCGTTGGTCATCACGGCGTGGACCAGCTCCTCCACGGAGTCGTTCCGGTGCTCCCAGTAGAACTCCAGCGCCCAGCGGTCGTCGGAGCAGACGTACTCGTTGCCCTTGGGACGGCGGCACACCAGGCCCTTGTCGTTCAGCGCCTGGACGTCGCTGGAGAAGAAGGCGATATAGGCGGCAAAGCTGGTGGCGAGGCAGGGGGGGAGCTTGCCGGTCTTATCGATATACTCCAAAAAGCTGGGCATGTTCCGGGCCCGCCACTTGGAGGTGGAGTTCAGGGAGATGGACATGAGCTCATGGTCCACAAAGGGGTTGTTGAAGCGGTCCTGGACGGCGGCGGCGAAGCCCTCCAGGTCCTTTTTGTCCAGGGGCAGGGTGGGGATGACCTCCTCGTACAGCATTTTGTTCATAAAGCCCAGGACCGTGCCGTCCTGCATGCAGTCCCGGACGATGTCAAAGCCCGCCAGATAGGCCCCCAGCACAAAGCCGGTGTGAGCGCCGTTCAAAATGCGCACCTTCCGCTTCTTGTACGGGGTCACGTCGGGCACCACCGGGCAGTTGAGCCCCGCCTTCTTGAAGGGCAGCTTCTCCTCCAGCCAGTCCGGACCCTCGATGTTCCACACGCCGAACACCTCGCCCACGTCGATGAGCTCGTCGTGGTAGCCGTTGGCCTCCTCCATCCTGGCCGCCTCGGCAGGGTCCTTCACCCGGCCGGGGACGATGCGGTCCACCAGGGTGGAGCAGAAGGTGCAGTCCCCGTTGACGTACTGTTTGAAGCCGTCCTCCAGCCCCCACTGGTCCACGTACTGGTTGACGCACTTTTGCAGCTCCTTGCCGTTGTTGTCGATGAGCTCGCAGGACAGGATCACCAGCCCGCCCTTGCCCGCCTGCCAGCGCTTGTACAGCACCTGGGTGAGCTTGCCGGGGAAGGAGGAGGCGGGGACGTCGGCCAGCTGGCAGGCGGGGTCGTAGACGATGCCCGCCTCGGTGGTGTTGGACACCACGTACTCCAGGTCGTCGGAGACGGCCACGGCCATCATGGCGTCAAAATCCGCTTTCTCGTAGGGGTTCAGGCACCGGGACACGGAGGAGATCACCCGCTTGGCGTCCACCTTCTCCCCGTTCTCCCGCCCCCGCAGATAGAGGGTGTACAACCCCTGCTGGTCGTTGATGAGCTTGGCCAGGCCCGGGGCGATGGGCTGGACCAGCACGCACTTGCCGTTCCATCCGGCTTTCTCGTTGGACACGTCGAACCAGTAGTTGACAAAGGCCCGCAGGAAGTTGCCCTCCCCAAACTGGAGCACCTTTTCCGGCGCGTTTTCCAGGATGTAACCCTGATAGCCGGACTCTTTCAGGGTTTGATAATTGAGCTGTTTCATGATGAGTTCCCGCCTTCCTTAATTTTTTAAAGTGTAACGCCCTGCTTGAAGATCGCCATATCGTGGAATCCGGCTTCCTCCGCCTTGACCTGACGGCCGGAGGCCACCTCCACCACATAGTCGAACAGCTTGCGGCCCAGGTCGGCCACCGTGCCGTCCTCTACCAGCACGCCGCAGTTGAAGTCGATCCAATTCCGCTTTTTCCCCGCCAGGGCGGAGTTGCTGGAGATCTTCACCGTGGGCACCGGGGAGGCAAAAGGGGTCCCCCGGCCGGTGGTGAACAGCACGATGTGGGCCCCGGAGGCCGCCAGGGCGGTGGAGGCCACCAAATCGTTGCCGGGGGCGCTGAGCAGGTTCAAACCCTGCCGGCACACCGGCTCGCCGTAGGCCAGCACGCCGGAGACCGGGGCGCTGCCCGACTTCTGGGTGCAGCCCAGGGACTTGTCCTCCAGGGTGGTGATGCCGCCCTTCTTGTTGCCGGGAGAGGGATTTTCGTAGATGGTCTGGTTGTGGCTGGTGAAATAGTTCTTGAAGCCGTTGATCAGGTTCACGGTGTCGGCAAACACGCGCTCGTTCTCACAGCGGTTCATCAGCAGGGTCTCCGCGCCGAACATCTCGGGCACCTCGGTGAGGATGGTGGTCCCCCCCTTGGAGATGAGCAGGTCGGAGAAAGCCCCCACGGTGGGGTTGGCGGTGATGCCGGACAGGCCGTCGGACCCGCCGCACTTCATGCCCACCACCAGCTCGGCGCAGCTGATGGGCTCCCGGCGGAACCGGCCTGCGTACCGGGCCAGCCCCTCCACCAGGGCCACGCCGTCGGCGATCTCGTCCTCCGACTCCTGGCACACCAGGAACTTCACCCGGTCCTCGTTCCACGGGCCGATGTAGGGCTTGAGCACGTCGATGTTGCTGTTCTCGCACCCCAGGCCCAGCACCAGCACGCCCCCGGCGTTGGGATGGTTGATGAGCCCGGCCAGAATCTTCCGGGTGTTCTCCTGGTCGTCCCCCATCTGAGAGCAGCCGTAGGGATGGGGGAAAGCGTAGATACCGTCGATGGTCCCCGTTTTGAACTGCTGGGCCTGCCGCTCAATGGCCCGGGCCACGTCGTTGACACAGCCCACGGTGGGGATGATCCAGATCTCGTTGCGCACCGCCGCCCGGCCGTCCTCCCGGCGGTAGCCCTGGAACAGCAGGTCGTCGGTGGGGGGGAGGGGGGCGTTGTCCGGCTCGTAGCTGTAGTCCAGCACGCCGCCCAGGCCGGTCTTGACGTTGTGGGTGTGGACCCATCCCCCGGCGGGGATGCTCTCCTTGGCCACGCCGATGGGAGCTCCGTACTTGACGACGGCGCTGCCCGCCGGAATGGGGGCCAGGGCAAACTTGTGCCCCTGGGGGATGTCCTCCAGCAGGGTGACGGACTGCCCGTCCACCTGGAGGGTGGTCCCGGCGGACAGCGGCGTCAGGGCCACCGCCACCAGGTCGCTGGGATGGATCTTGATAAAGGTCTTCATGAACGCGGTTCACCTTCCCATTTTCCTATTTTTTTGATGCGCCTTGGAGTTGGAATGAAACCTCTTACATTTCGAGTGCCGGAGAGAAGCATACTAGAATGTAAGTTCTTACATGAAATCATACCCCTCTCTGTCAAAAATGTCAATATACCTTGAATAAGAATGGGGTGTTTTCCCGAAATTTTGGTGATGTGCACAAAACTGGTGGGGATAGCTTGTGAGAACTGGCAATTGAAATGGAGGGCGCGGCAGGGTATCATAAAATCATGTAAGCATTTTCAAAAGAGGGAGGGGGAGACGCTTGTGAACATTTACGATATTGCCGAGCTGGCGGGCGTCTCAATCGCCACGGTGTCCAGGGTGATCAACGACAGCCCCAACGTGGCGGAGCGGACCAAGCAGCGGGTCCGGGAGATCATGGAGGAACACTCCTACATGCCCAGCGGATTCTCCCGGGGGCTGGGGCTGAACTCCCTGCGGACCATCGGCCTGATCTGCCCCAACGTGGCGGACGACTACATGGCCAAGGCGGTGGCCTGCCTGGAGCGCGCCTTCCGGGACCTGGGATACAACTGCGTGCTGTGCTGCAGCGGCTACGCCTACGAGGACTGCCAGATCGCGGTGAGCACCCTGCAGCGGCGCCGGGTGGACGCGCTGATCCTCATCGGCTCGGTGTACGCCGCCGACGACCCGGACGACCAGCGGACCAACTACATCCGGGAGGCGGCCAGGCAGGTTCCCATATTCATGGTCAACGGCTGGGTCCGGGGGGAGAACATCTGCTGCGCTTTGTGCGACGACTTTGACGCCTCCTGCTCCGCCACGGCGGAGATGATCCGCGCCGGGCGTCGGAAGATTCTCTTCCTCTCCGACGTGGACACCGTCAGCACCAATCTGAAGCGCAAGGGGTGCGAGGCGGCGCTGGCCCAGGCGGGGCTGCGGCTCCAGGGGAACATGGCCATAGGGCTGACCGGACAGATCAACCAGACCCGGGACTACCTGCTCAAGCTCCCCAACTTGGATGTGGACGGCATCTTCGCCGCCAACGACGCCCTGGCCGCCGGGGCTCTGAAGTACGCCAAACGCAGGGGGCTGTCCGTCCCCGGCGACCTGTGCGTCATCGGCTATAACAACTCGGAGCTGTCCGTGTGCTGCGACCCGGAGCTGTCCACCATCGACAGCCGGGAGCCCAGGCTGTGCCAGATCATCATTGACTCCATGAAGCTGTGCTTTGAGGGACGGCCGGTGGAGGGAAAGGTGTACGCCAAGGGCTACCTGGTCCGCCGGGGGACCACGGATTTTTGAAAGAAGTGCGGGAAAGCGACCGAACGGCGATGTTTGCCGGTGGCAAACGCCTATCGCCGACCGAGCCGAAGGCGAGAACCTGGCCGGTTCGCAGCGTGACAATAAGAAGCACGGAGAAGCGGACCGCGGCGGACTATCTAAGCGTTTTCACCCAGGCCACCCGCCCCTCTGCCGGGGGGTCCTCATAGAACCGGGCGGTTTGATCCCGGCGGGTGTCGTTCCATTTGTCAAAGCCCAGGGGGGAGATGTGGGGGCCGTAGGCGCAGTTCTCAAAGACGCACAGTCCGTAGTCCCGCCAGGGCCGGGCCAGGTAGATGGAGCCGGGGGTCACCCCCTCCTCCGCCGTGAAGCGGCAGCGCCGGAAGGTGAAGCCCTCTGTCTGTTCCAGGGCGTGGGCGGGGGCGGCGGCGTAGCCCACATCGCGGGCGTCCCGCAGGGAGCGGATCTCACAGTTCTCAAACTCCGCCGCCCCGCAGCCGAAGATGAAATCCACCGTGCCCTCGATGAGACAAGCGGTGAACCGTTGGGCGCAGGGCTTGTCCCGGCGCAGATGGTCGGGCAGGAACCCGTCGTACCGCTGGATCAGGTCGGCGGGCAGGGGGCCCAGGAACAGGGTGTCCTGGGTGGAGGTCAGACGGCAGCGTTCCATGGCGAAGCTGTCGCCGTAGACGGTGAGGGCCACCTCCTGGCCCTTTTCCTCCGGGCGCAGGGCGCTGTTTACCACCGACAGGTCCCGCATGGACACCCCGTCGGCGCACACCGCCAGGGTCCAGGTTCGGAAGGTGTTGTATTCCACCCCGTGATCGTCCAGCTTTTTGGCGTAGTCGTCCCAGATGATGCGGGTGCGGTCCGCCCCCGCCCCTGCCAGAGTCAGGCCCGGGGTGGAAACGACGGCTTTGACCCGGTACTCCCCTGGGGCCAGCTGGATGATATCGCCGGGGCTGGCGCTGTCCAGCGCCGCCTGAAAATCGTCTGCGGTATTTACACAGATCATGAAAACTCCTCCTTTGACGTTTGGATGGTCCCATTATAAGCCCTGACGGGGGCCGTGCCTACAGCCCCGCGCCACGAAATCCGTTTTTGCTATAAAATGAGTCATTTTATCCATATACAGAGAGACTGTAGGGATATATAATATTATAAATAATCGCACCCTGTTTTTGTGTTAAATATACAAAAAGCAATGGTAAGATTTGTACAAATGAGAAAAACCTATCTGGGACAGAATGCCTGCGGCGGCCCCAAAGTCCGCTTTTTACAGGATGGAGTCCGATTTGTATAGATAAGGCTCTGAAAGGCGGGGACGGGATGAGACGACAGCTCACATGGCGGCAGTACCGGGCCATCGACCTGGCGCTGCTGGCTGCGGCGCTGGCCATCTTTGAGTTCATCATCGTCCGGGCCGCCAACTGGTGGTTCCCCGGACAGCCCTTCACCGTATCCCTGGCGGCGCCCGTGGCCTCCATCGTCTACATGCGCTGGGGCTGGTGGGGCGCCATCCACGCCGCAGAGGCGGGGCTGGTGTTCTGTTTCTTCTCCGGGGCCACCGGAGCGCAGTATGCCGTCTACTGCCTGGGCAACCTGCTCTCAGCCCTGGCCGTGCTCCTGCTGGAGCGCGTGGGAAAGGAACGGGTGCGCACCGGCCACCTGTCCCTGGTGTTTCCCCTGCTGGTACAGGTGCTGATGCAGGCGGGGAGGGCGCTGATTGCCCTGCTGCTGGGCGCGGGCCCGGCGGCTGTGGTAGGCTTCTTCACCACGGACAGCCTCTCCCTCTTATTTACCTTTGTGATCATCTGGATAGCGCGAAAGCTGGACGGTGTCTATGAGGATCAAAAACATTACCTGCTCCGTGTCCACGCGGGGGAGGAGTAAAAAAGGAGGTAAACTATGAAAGATAGGGCAGTGGATTTCCTGGAATTCGACAGGGAAGCCCAGGTCTATCGGATCAGCCCTGAGCAGGCCGTCCGGGACGATGTGGAAAAGCACTATTGGCGCCATGTGGGCCTGACCGTCATGAAGGACTGGCGGCTGTACCTGATGCTGGTGCCCATGCTGCTGGTGTTCCTGTTCTGGCGCTATTTCCCCATGTACGAGCTGCTGGGCTGCTTCAAGGTGTCGGATGACGTGGTGCCCGTTTCGCAGCAGCTGTTTTCCGGCTTCTCCTATTTCAAGCGGCTGCTGGCCGGCGGGGACGACCTGTCCATGCAGTTCTGGAGGGCGCTGAGAAACACGTTCATCCTCAGCTTCTACGGCCTGTGCTTCGGCTTCCCCATCCCCATCATCCTGGCGCTGTTTTTCAACGAAATCCGTTCCAACGCCGCCCGGAGCATCTACCAGGTGCTCACCTACCTGCCCAAGTTCATGTCCACCGTGGTCATGACCTCGCTGGTGACCATGCTGGTGAAGCAGGGCTCCCTCACCACCGGCATGGGCATCATCAACCAGGCGCTGTCAAACCTGGGGCTGATCAGCAATGAGGTGGCAAACGCGGGCCTGCTGAACAACCCGTCCTTCTTCCGCTCCATCTACCAGATCAGCGGTATCTGGGAGAGCGCGGGCTATGACAGCATTGTGTTCTTCGCCGCCATCATCGCCATCTCTCCCACCAGCTATGAGGCCGCTCAGATCGACGGGGCGGACAAGATGGCCCAGATGCGCTACGTGGTGCTGCCCAGCATTCTGTCCACCATCGTCATCATGCTCATCACCCGGATCGGCTCCCTGCTGAACATCGGGTACGAGAAGGTGCTGCTGCTGTACAACAGCAATACCTATGTCACCGCCGATGTGGTGTCCACCCTGGCCAACCGGGTGGGCATGGGAAGCAACCCCCAGCCCGGGATAGCGGCCGCGGCGGAGATGATGAACAACGTCATCGGGATGCTGCTGGTGATCGGCGCCAACACCATCGCCCGCAAGGCGTCCAACACCTCGCTGTACTAAACGGGAGGGCGCGTCATGAAACGAAAGCTTGAGATATCCGAGCTGATTTTCAAGATCATCAGCTACACCCTGCTCACCGTGTTCGCCCTGTGCTGCCTGTACCCCTTTGTGTACGCGGTGTCCGCCTCCCTCAGCGGCCGGTCCGCCGTGGAGTACGGCTCCATCGTGCTCTTCCCCAAGGACATCCAGTTCGACGCCTTCGCCCGGATGTTCGGGGACAACATGTTCTGGAACGCCTACTCCAACACCCTGTTCCTCACCCTGTACGGCACCCTGTGGTCCATGCTCACCGCCATCCTGGGCGCTTACGCCCTGTCCAAGCGGCGGCTGCTGTTCCGGAAGTTCTTCAACTTCTTCCTGGTGTTCACCATGTGGTTCTCCGCGGGCATCGTCCCCCAGTACCTGAACTACCTGGCCACCCGGGACGTGTTCAACGCCGTGGGCATCCAGGACGACAAGTGGCTGGTGGTCATCGCCATGGGCATGGCGGCCATGAACATCATCCTGCTGAGAAACGCCTTTGAGGGCGTGCCCTCCGAGATCGAGGAGGCCGCCATCGTGGACGGCGCCACCGAGTTCCAGGTGCTCAGCACGGTGTACATCCCCATGAGCAAGTCCACCATCGCCACCGTGGCTCTGTTCTTCGCCATCTCCCGCTGGAACGGCTACTTCTGGGCCCGGCAGATGATTTCGAACCAAAACGAGCACCCCCTCCAGGTGTTCATCCGGCTGCGGCTGGAGCAGTACACCGACCCCGAGATCATCGCGGGCTGGAGCGAGACCTTCGCCTCCGACTCGGTGATCTACGCGCTCATTGTGTGCTCCATCGTGCCTATCCTCATCATCTACCCCTTCATCCAGAAGTATTTTGCCAAGGGCGTCAACGTGGGCGGCGTCAAGGAGTAATCCCCCGCCGTCCCGAAGATGATACCGGAAAGCCCAAAAATGAGATATGTTTAGGAGGATACTTTTATGAAGAAACTGAAATCCCTTGCCGCGATGCTCCTGGCCGTCGCGATGACGGCCGCCCTGCTGTCCGGCTGCGGCCCCAGCATCCAGGTGGAGGAGTCCAAGGCCCCCGCCCAGCCCTCCCAGTCCGGTGAGGCCCCCGCCAGCGACGCCCCCGAGCAGGGCCTGACCTACGCCGACGGCACCAAGCTGCGCATGGCCACCGGCTATAACAACACCAAGACCGGCCTGTTCTTCGACCCGGAGACCGCCGGCGACGGCATCACCCTGGCCGACGGCAAGACCTACCACGCCGGCGAGCTGAAGCCCACCTGGGTGGAGGTCCAGAACAAGCTGAACATCGTGTTCGAGGACAAGTACCAGGGCAACAGCGCCTCCAAGGAGTTCGACTTCTGGAAGGAGCGCCTGGGCGACGTGGACATGGTCAGCGGCACTGCCACCAAGCTCACCGAGAACGGCGAGGCGGGCAACATGGTGAACATCGCCGAGTACCTGGACCAGATGCCCAACTTCAAGGCCTATCTGGAGGCCAACCCCATCGTCCACATGTCCATCACCGGCAACACCGACACCGGCGCCATCTACTTCAGCCCCTACTTTGACGGCGTGGACGACATCGAGCGCATGCCCCTGATGCGCACCGACTGGGTGGAGAAGCTGCTCAACGGCGAGGGCGAGTTCACCGCCAGCGCCAGCGGCCAGACCGCCGCCCCCAAGTACCAGCCCTACATGCCCACCTCCGGCAAGGTGGAGATCGACGTGGTCAAGGCCGACGGCTCCGGCGTGGAGAAGATTGCCAAGGACTACGACAAGGGCGGCAACATCATCGACACCATGAACAAGAACGCCCCCATGGACGGCGTCACGGCGGTCAACTTCCTGCGCCACTACATCGACGAGGCCTATGACGGCTACTACGGCGCCAACCGCGCCGACCTGTTCGTGGGCCAGAACGCCGCCTGGGATGCCGACGAGCTGGTGGCCCTGCTGCGCTGCGTGGTGGCCAATGCCCAGACCCTCAACGGCACCGACTCCATCCAGGGCCTGTTCACCCGCGAGGACAACAACAACCAGCGCCGGGTGGATATGTTCCGCTTCGCCGGAATGCTCTTCGGCGTACGCGGCCTGGAGTCCCGCCAGGACTACCTGTACGTGGGCAATGACAACCAGCTCCACGACGCCCGCCAGGAGAAGGACGCCTACGAGGCCATGGAGCGGATGCACACCATGGTGGAGGAGGGCCTGATCTCCAAGGCTTTCATCGACGGCTCCGAGGAGAGCTCCAAGACCTACCTGGAGAACGACCTGGGCTTCATGCACTACGACTATAACCAGACCCAGACCCTGATGAACGCCACCGCCCTCCAGGAGGGCGAGAAGTACATGGCCGCCATGGTGCCCGTGGCCCGCTGGTATGACGGCACCGACGACAACGGCGTGTACATGCGCTTCACCGAGTCCTGGCGGTCCGTCAAGACCGACGGCTGGGGCATCTCCAAGGCCGGCGTGGGCAGCGACACCGACAAGCTGAACGCCTGCCTGGCCCTCATCGACTACGCCTACTCCGCCGAGGGCCAGATCCTCATGAGCTACGGCCCCGAGGCCTTCCGCGGCAGCAGTACCTTCACCTTCAACGGCAAGGAGATGCCCGTCATCGCCGACGCCACCCGGGAGGAGCTGTGGTCCAAGGCCAACGGCAACTACACCAACTACGCCCGGTTCTATCTGGGCTCCACCCTGTCCTTCCTGAAGAGCCAGGCCTTCGAGTACCAGTGCACCCACGAGGTGGGCCAGCAGGGCGCGGGCTACATCTCCACCGCCATCGGCCTGGGCACCATCAAGCACCCCGAGCTGGGCATGGCCTCCAACCCCTGGTACACCATCGTGCCCACCGTGCTGCCCACCACCAAGGTGGAGAACGACACCGTGGCCGGCTACACCGAGCTCCAGGAGAAGTTCAACCAGCAGAAGGACGGCAACGCCAACATGCTGCTGGACCTGATCATCAACGGCGTGCAGGACCCCGAGGCTCAGGCCGCCACCGTGGCCAACGACTGGTCCGGCAAGCAGTACCTGGCCATCAAGCAGGGCGCCTGGGAGCGGGACATCGCCTACTACGAGACCCTGAAGTGAGCGCGGTGGACCGGCGCCGCCAACGACAACATCCGTGATCTCAGCCCGGCGGGGCGGCCCATGCCGCCCCGCCGGGGGAGACATGATCTCTCCGGGAGGAGGCCGTCATGTATAAAAAACAAATGACCGCGCAGAAGTTCCTCTGTCTGGCGGCTATCATCGTGAGCGCGATCTTTTTCCTCTATTCCCTCGGCATCATGACCGACCTGTATGATAGCCTCTACGACACGATGCGAAATCCCAACGACATCTATCAGACCGACGTGTCCGGCTCCAGTATCTACTACGCCATGCAGGCGTTCAACCGGCAGCTTTTGATCCTCAGTATCGGCCAGATCCTGCTGGGAGCGCTGCTGTTCATCACCAATACGCACAGCCGCAGAAAATACTACATCGGCAATTACGCAGCCACCGGCCTGTTCACCGCCTTCGCGGTATATAACACCGTGTACGCCCACGTCAACATCGAGGAGGCCAAGCGCCAGTTCCTCCAGGTGGATTTTGCCGCCCTGAAGGAGCACGCCGAGATGTGGGGCACCCTGTACACCGAGTCCACCTTCTGGTTTGACCTGCACTACGCCGTGTTCGGCCTGCTGCTGGCGGTGTGCGCGCTGCTGGTGGCCAACGCGGTGTGGAAGGTCCGGCTGATGAAGGACGAGGCGGCCCTTGTGCAAGAGGGAAGGAGGGTTGGCGGATGACAGCGGAAGACCGTACGATACAGCGCGACAGGATGCGGTTCATCAAGAACTCGCTCTCGTCCAATCTGGCCATCCTGGGCATCCTGTTCGACGTGTTCTATTTTGTCAGCATCTATAAGTCCGACGTGGGTGCCTGGTATTATACCATGCTCATCGGCGCGTCCATCGTGTACAACCTGGTGTTCATGCTGGCGGTGTTCCTGTCCTCGGAGGGCGTGAAAAACTACAAGCAGGGCTACTCCTATCTGCTCATCGCCCTGGGAGCGGTCCAGATCGTGCGGATTTTCATCATCCCCATGCGGGCCCACTCCGCCGAGGCCGTGGTCAACGGCGTGGCCACCGCGGTGATGCAGGACGGGCAGTTCTACCGTGTGACCGCCTATCTGATCATCTCCGGGGTGTGCCTGATCGCTTCGGCAGTGGTGAACCTGATCCGCTGCCGGGAGCTGGCGGAGCACCTCAAAACCCTGGAAGCTCAGGGCGCATAAGGAGGCGAAGACATGGCAACACTGAATTTGCAGCATATCGACAAGATATACGACAATAACGTGCAGGCGGTCTTCGACTTCAACCTGGACGTGAAGGACGGAGAGCTCATCGTGCTGGTGGGCCCCTCCGGCTGCGGCAAGTCCACCACCCTGCGGATGGTGGCCGGCCTGGAGGACATCTCCGGGGGCAAGCTGCTGCTGGACGGCCGGGACATCACCGCCACCCCGCCCAAGGACCGGGATATGGCCATGGTGTTCCAGAGCTACGCCCTGTACGGCCATATGACCATCTACGAGAATATGGCGTTCTCCCTCACCCTGCGCAAGGAGAACCCCAACGTCATCCACAAGAAGGTGCTGGCGGCGGCGGAAATTCTGGACCTCACCAGCCAGCTGAACAAAAAGCCCGCCCAGCTGTCCGGCGGCCAGCGCCAGCGGGTGGCCATGGGCCGCTCCATCGTGCGCAACCCCAAGGTGTTCCTCTTTGACGAGCCCCTGTCCAACCTGGACGCCAAGCTGCGCGGCGCCACCCGGCGGGAGATTCTGCTCCTCCACAAGCGCCTCCAGGCGACGATGATGTACGTCACCCACGACCAGACCGAGGCCCTGACCCTGGCCGACCGCATCGTGTGCATGTCCATGGGCCATGTCCAGCAGGTGGGCACCCCTCTGGAGCTGTACGACTCCCCGGCCAACGTGTTCGTGGCCAGCTTCATCGGCCTGCCCCCCATGAACTTCTACGACGTGCGGGTCAGCGGCGATAAGCTGGCGGGGGAGGGCTTCCAGGTGTCCCTCACCCAGGAGGAGCAGCACACCCTGCGGGCCTACCAGAACAGGGAGATCACCCTGGGGGTCCGGCCGGAGAACATCGTGGAGGGGCCCGACGTGCCCGTCACCGTGTCCTCCAACGAGAACCTGGGCATGAACACTCTGGTCCACGGCCATATCGGGGGCTCCAAGGCCCCCAGCGCCAAGATCTCGGCCAAGCTCAAGGGCTGGCGGGACTACAAGGTGGGGGATGCCGCTTCCTTTACCTTTGACCGCAAGCATTTCTTCGACAAGGAGACCACCAACGCCATCCGGGGAGGTGAGGGCTGATGGAAGCGGCCAAGAAAAAGAACGGCGGACTGAAAGAGGTGTGGCGTAAATTCCTCGTCGCCCTCAAGCGCCGCCCCCAGATGATTCCCCTGGCGGTGTTTGTGGCGGCTTTCCTGTTCTACTCCCTGAACATGATGCACATCTCGGACACCACCGCCCGCATCCAGGGCCCGGGCATGGGGCTGGCGGGCTTCGCCACCATGCTGTTCTCCATGCTGTCCTTTATGTGCTTCCTCAACGCTTTCCCCTACCGCAAGAAGACCAACGTCCCCATGCTGGTGCTGATGTTCGTCCTGCTGGGCATCGTGATCTTTGCCGACGGCTACTATATCAGCACCGTCCTGGCCGCTGTCACCCGTGCGGACAATCCCATCAAGGTGACCAGCGACACCATCTACATCATGTACGCGGAGTGGTACCTGCGCATCCACATCGGCATCCTTGCGGTTGGTATTGTGCTCACCGCGCTGCTGCCGGTGTACTCCAAGTGGCTGCGGAAGATCAAGACCTCCATCGACGTGGGGGACAACGGTGATTTGGAGGCCATCGACATTTCCGGCGAGGGATAACACGACGCCCGCGCTATGGGAGGCCCGCCCTGCGGGCCCCCGTGGGGCGAATTAGGAGAAGCCATGAGCAAAAAGCGGAAAAACGGGCCGGAAAAGCCCCAGGTGGAAAAGCAGTCGGAGTACTACCGGCTGAAAACCCAGGCGGTGGACGATCTGGTCACCGCCAACGAGGACAACTCGCCCTCGGTGTCCGAGGAGGAGCTGCGCGCCTACCGTTCGGGGCCAAAAATGAAGCTGGCCGACTGGGTGAAGATGCTGCTGATCAAGGCCTGGTTTGCGGGGGCGGTGTGCTTCTTCTTCATTTGGGGCCTGGGGGGCCTGCTGGGCAGCGAGCTGGATATCCTGTTCGTCACCGGCATGGCCCTGGGCATCGTCACCGACCTGATGACCAATCCCATCCTGCGCTTTTTCGAAAAGACCAAGGGGGAGAACGAGCGCTGGATGATGGTGAGCCGGAAGAGCTATTCCAGCTTTTTCCTCAACATCGGCTACGCCTATGTGGTGCTCCTCCTGGTCTACGCCCTGTACAATGTCATCAACCTCACCGCCGGCCAGATCACCGGCAGGATGGACACGGTATTTCTGGGCGTGGAACCCATCCTGTTCGGCCTGTTCTATCTGGGCTTTGACCTGCTGCTGCTCCAGTTGAAGCACGCCCTGAGCCGGGCGTTTGGCAGCGGGGCCCGGAAAACCGCCAAATAGAAGGTGCACGCGATGATCAAACTTGTCTACTGCGGGAGCAGCTCCGCCTGCTTTGAGCTGGACGGGGACACGTCCTACTATTCCAAGCGCCGCTATTCCGTCCTGTCGGAGGGGGCCGAGCTGCTTTCATCTCAGGATACCAACGTCTTCTCCCTGTTTGGCCTGAAGCCGGGCCAGTCTTATGACCTCACGGTACGCTTTGAGGACGGCGGGGAGGAGTCCGTCCGGTTCACCACCAGAACGGAGACCTGCTGTGTCAACGTCCGGGACTTCGGCGCGGTAGGGGACGGCGTCCACGAGGACACCGCCGCCATCCAGGCCGCCGTCAATTTCCTGCCCGAAGGCGGGAGGCTGTGGTTCCCGGCGGGGACCTACCTCACCCTGCCCCTGTCGCTGAAAAGCCGCATCACACTGGATCTGGACGAGGGGGCGGTCATTCTCGGCTCCGCGGAACGGGAGCGCTACCCTATCATTCCCAGCTTTACGGCGGACCCGGTTACCGGGAAGGAAACGCTCCAGGCCGGGTTTGAGGGGCAGGAATTTCCCTGCTACCAATCCCTGATTCAGGCGTCCTACGCGGAAGACATCGCCATTGTGGGCCGGGGGGCCGTCGACGGCAACGGCCAGAACGGCGACTGGTGGGGAGACTTTGACAGTTTCCCCGCCAAACGGCCCCGGGTGCTCTTCTTCAACCGCACCAAAAACGTGACCCTTCACGGGATCACGGTGAAAAACGGCCCGTCCTGGCATGTGCACCCCTTCTACTCCCAAAACTTTGCCATGCTGGACTGCTTTGTCACCGCCCCCAAGGACAGCCCCAATACGGACGGCGCCGACCCGGAGAGCTGCGACGGGGTGGATATCATCGGCTGCCGTTTCTCCGTGGGGGACGACTGCGTGGCGGTGAAGTCGGGCAAGATCGACATGGCCCGGAAGCACAAGACCCCCGCCGACCACCACGCCATCCGCAACTGCCTGATGGAGTTCGGCCACGGGGCGGTGACCCTGGGCAGCGAGCTGTCGGCGGGCATCAGGAACCTGAGCGTCACCCGGTGCTATTTCCGCCAGACCGACCGGGGCCTGCGCATCAAGACCCGCCGCGGGCGGGGCAGGGACAGCATCATCGACAACGTGCTGTTCGACGACATCCGCATGGACGGGGTGCTCACTCCCATCGTCATCAATATGTGGTACAACTGCTGCGACCCGGACCGCTATTCTGAGTATGTCTGGCGCCGGGACCCCCTGCCGGTGGACGAGCGCACCCCCCGCATGGGCGCGTTCGCCTTCCGCAATATGGAGTGCACCGGGGCGGAGGTGGCCGCCTGCTACATCGACGGCCTGCCGGAGAGCCCCGTGGACCGGGTGGAGCTGGAAAACATCACCGTGTCCTTCGCGGACGGCGCAAAGCCCGGAATGCCCTCCATGCGCAACCAAAACCAGGAGCGGTGCCGCCTGGGACTGTACCTGGAAAACGTGAGGCAGGTCCGGGTGAAGAATGTGAAGCTGTCCGGCGCGGAGGGCAAAGCCCTCACGGCGGTACACTGCGGGGACGTCGTCACCGAGGACCTAGAGGAAAACTGATGGACTACAAAAAAATCGACGATTTTGTGCTCCAGCTGGTGGAGCGCTCCACCCCGGAGCGCACCGCCTGGAACCTGGAGAAAATCCGGGAGGGCAAACCCGCCTCCTGGAACTACATAGACGGCTGTATGCTCACCGCCCTCATGGAGATGGAGGGCCTCACCGGCGACCGGCGGTATTTTGACTTTGCCAGGGCTGTGGCGGACCACTTTGTGGGGGAGGACGGCTCCATCCGCACCTTCAAGCCCGAGGCCCACAACCTGGACGACATCAACGAGGGCCGGGTGCTCTTTGGCCTCTACGCCCGCACCGGGGAGGAAAAATACCGCCGGGCGGCGGACTTCCTGCGGGGGCAGTTGGACAAACAACCCCGTACCCACGAGGGCAATTTCTGGCACAAGGCCATCTACCCCAACCAGGTGTGGCTGGACGGCGTCTACATGGCCCAGCCCTTTTACGCCCTGTATGAAAAGCACTTCGGCGGCGGGGATTATTCCGACACCGTGGGCCAGATCAAAAACGTCCGGGCCAAAATGTTCTCCCAGGACAAGGGCCTGTACTTCCACGGTTACGACGCCTCCAGAACCGCCTTCTGGGCGGACCCGGAGACGGGCTGCTCCAAAAACTTCTGGCTGCGCTCCCTGGGCTGGTTCGGGGTGGCCCTGGCCGATCTGCTGGACATCCTGCCCCCGGGAGAGGGCCGGGACAGCCTGGAAACAATTTTTGCCGAGCTGATGGAGCACGCCGCCCGCTATGCCGACCCCGCCACCGGCCTGTACTGGCAGGTGCCCGACCAGGGGGGCCGGGAGGGCAACTACCTGGAGACCAGCGGCAGCGCCATGATGGCCTACGCCATGCTCAAAGGGGCCCGGCTGGGCGCGCTCGGCGGGGAGTACGCCGCAAAGGGGCGGAAGACCTTCGGCGGCATCATGGAGAAGTACCTGACCTTCACCGAGGACGGGCTGGACCTGGACGGCATCTGTCTGGTGGCCGGGCTGGGCCCGGAGGACAACCGCCGCCGGGACGGCTCCTATGAGTATTACATCTCCGAGCCGGTGGTGGCCAACGACGCCAAGGGGGTGGCTCCCTTCGTGCTGGCCTACACGGAGATCAAGCGGCTGGGCGGGTGAACGCCCCGGCCGGGATGGGAAATCGACGGATAAGGAGACAAAGACTATGGCGTACTTGACCCTGAAGGATATCAATAAGATCTACCCCAACGGCTACCACGCCGTCCACAATTTCAATCTGGAGATCGACAAAGGGGAGTTCATCGTTTTTGTCGGTCCCTCCGGCTGCGGCAAGTCCACCACCCTGCGGATGATCGCCGGGCTGGAGGACATCTCCAACGGCGAATTCCTCATCGACGGGAAGCGGGCCAACGAGCTGGGCCCCCGGGAGCGGGAGGTGGCCATGGTGTTCCAGAGCTACGCCCTCTACCCTCAGATGACGGTGTTTGACAACATCGCCTTCGGCCTCACCCTCCAGGGGGTGGACGAGGAGGTCATCGAGGAGAAGGTGAAAAAAACCGCCGCCATCCTGGGCCTCACCGACTACCTGGACCGTCTGCCCCGGGCCCTGTCCGGCGGCCAGCGCCAGCGTGTGGCCATCGGCCGGGCCATCATCCGCAAGGTGGGCGTGTTCCTCATGGACGAACCCCTGTCCAACCTGGACGCCAAGCAGCGCGTCACCATGCGCTCCGAGATCGCCCAGATCCACCGGGAGACCGGGGCCACCACCATCTACGTCACCCACGACCAGACCGAGGCCATGACCCTGGCCGACCGCATCGTGGTGATGAAGGACGGCTATGTCCAGCAGATCGGCACGCCCTATGAGCTGTACCACGACCCCGTCAACGTGTTTGTGGCCGGATTCATCGGCGAGCCCCCCATGAATTTCATCCGGGGCACGGTGAAGGGCGGAAAGATTCCCTTCGGGGACAACATCCTGGATGTGGCCGCCCGGCTGGGAGCGAAGGCGGGCCAGTACGAGGACAGGGAGATCGTTTTCGGCTTCCGGCCCGAGGCCATCTCCCTGGGGGACCAGGACAACGCCTGCCACCTTAAAGCCCAGGTGGAGCTGACCGAGATGCTGGGAGATAACACCAATGTGTACATCACCGCCGGGGAGGACAAGGCCATCCTCAAGGTGGACCCCCACGACACCCCGGACATCGACAGCGAGATCACCTTCTCCATCCCCTTCGCGGATGTGTACCTCTTTGACGGAGAGACGGAGCGGGTTATCGAAAAAGTCCCGGTCCAGAGCCGCTGACCCATGGAGGTTGTCACATTTCAAGCCCTTGGCGCTCAGGTGAAGGGGTATCTCTGGGACGACTACGACACGCTGTCCGCCCACAAGACCCGCCCAGCCCTGGTGGTTTGCCCCGGCGGGGCCTACCGCTGGCGCTCCCCCCGGGAAAAGGACTCCCCCGTCCTGGAATTTCTATCCATGGGGTATCAGGTGTTCGTGGTGGAGTACTCCTGCGGGGAGGAGGCCGGAGGCTACCGCCCCCTGTGGGAGCTGGCCCAGGCGGTGTGCGGGCTGCGCCGGAACCACGAGGCCTGGCGCATTGACCCGGATAAAATCGCTGTGCTGGGCTTTTCCGCCGGAGGCCATCTGGCGGCCAGCCTGGGGGCGCTGTGGAACGACCCAGAGCTGAAGCTCCCCGCATGGTCCAGGGCGGACGCCCTGGTGCTGTGCTACCCGGTGATCGCCACTAAGGGGGAGTTCGCCCACCAGGAGTCCGCCCAGTGGGTGTCCGGCGGGGACCAGGCCGTCCGGGAAAAGCTGCACCTGTGGGACCGGGTGACCGGGGACTTCCCGCCCACCTTTTTGTGGCACGGCGGGGAGGATGAGAGCGTGCCGCCGGAAAACAGCCTGTTGCTGGCTGTGGAGCTGAAAAAGCACCGGGTGCCTGTGGAGTACCACCTGTTTGGCTCCGGGGGCCACGGCATCTCCACCTGCACCCAGGAGGCGGAGACGCCGGAGGAGGCCTGCCGGGCCTGGGTTCCCCTGTGTAAGGCCTGGCTCAACCGGCAATTCCGGTATACACCATAATAGCTCAAAATGGGGTACAGGTTCTGTACCCCATTTTTATGGAGGAATTACTATGCAGATCGGCATCAGATTGCACGACGTGAATACGGGCCTGGGCCCGGAGCTCCAGACCATGGAGGCCCGGGCGGAGACCGCCCGGACGGAGGGATTTTCCTGCGTCCATCTGGCCTTTTCCAAGGTTATCAAGGGCGCGGCCTTTGACAACTGCGCCCTCAACGAGGGCCTTGCCATGCACGCCAAGCGGGTCTTTGCCCAAAACGGGCTGGACGTGGCGGTACTGGGGTGTTACCTGAACCTGGCCCACCCGGACCCGGAGAAATTAAAGGACATCCAGAGCCGCTATTACGGCCATCTGCGGGTGGCCGCCCTCATGGGGGCCGGTGTGGTGGGCACGGAGACAGGGGCCCCCAACCCGGAGTACAAAATGGACGCCAACACCCACACGCGGGAGGCGCTGGAGTCCTTCATCCGCGGGCTGGCCCCGGTGGTGGAGTGTGCCGAGCACTGGGGCGTATCGGTGGCCATCGAGCCGGTGTGGAAGCACATCGTCTACGACGCGGACCGGGCCGTGAAGGTGCTGGAGGCCATCAAGAGCCCCAACCTGCGCATCATTCTGGACCCGGTGAACCTGCTGGATCTCGGAAACGCGGACCAGAGGGAGCGGGTCATCGGCGGCGCCATCGACAAGCTGGGGGAGCACGTGGCGGTGGTCCACCTGAAGGATTTTGTCCGGGAGGGGGACGGCCTGCGCAGCATCGCCGCCGGCACGGGCGAGATGGACTATACCCAGATCCTGCGGTTTATGAAGGAGCGAAAGCCCTACATCCAGGCAACTCTGGAGAACACCGACAACAGCAACGCGGTACAGGCCAGGGAGTTTCTGGAGCGGCTGTACGCGGAGGTATGAAAAAACGGGAGAGACGGCGGTCTCTCCCGTTTTCTGTCCAATGAACGCTGCTAGGCGAAAAAGAGCCCCTCCGCGTTATCGTATAGAATCTTGTCCTTCTCCTGGCCGCTGAGCCCGGGGTGGAGGGCGATAAAGTCGATGAAGTGCCGGTAGGTGTCCCGGGTCATGGCCGAGGGCATGTCGCTGCCCCACAGCAGGCGGTCCGCCCCCACGATGTCCACCGCGTCCTTGACATAGCCCCGGGCGGTGGGGTAGGGGTAGGTTTCCGGCCTGGAGTTCAGGCACAGCGCCGCCAGGTCGAACCACACGTTGGGCAGGGCCAGCTTGTCCAGGGAGCGGCGGAGCAGCTCACCGTCTTCCAGCTGGGGGGAGAGCAGGTGGCACACCACGAACCGCAGGTCGGGATAGCGGGCGACGGCCCGGGCCAGGGCGTCCACCTGCCAGCTTACGCTGCGGGGCTTGCCGACGTCGATGACAAAGATCAAATCCCGGTCCGCCGCGTAGCGGTATTCCCGGTGCATGACCTCCCCGTCCAGGTCCACAGCCGGGTGGTTGGCCATCAGGCCGGACCCGGCGCTCACCTCGAATTTGACGATGCGGAAGCCCAGCTCGTCAAACAGGTGGGCCTTGATCTTGTCCGCCTGGAGGGAGAAGGGGTCATAGGACGCTGCGCCTGCGAAGCGGTCCGGCCAGGTCCGCGCCGCCTCCCAGGTGTACAGGTTCTGAAAACCGAAGTAGTTCCCCTGGAGGAGCACCGCCTTTTCCACGCCGTGGGCGTCCATCACCCGCAGCAGGGCCTCCGGCGGGGCGTTGTATTCGCCGAACTCCGGCGGGAGAATCTGAAAGGACTGGCCGGTGGGGTAGGCCGCCCGCCCCCCGCCGCAGGGGCGCAGCTCCCCCTGGGAGCCGGTGCCGGCGATGCACTGGACCACATGGGCGTGGGCGTCGATCAGCTTCATAGTCTGCTCCTTTCTATGCCGGGACGGTTGAAGGGGATCAGTCCCGGCCCTTGTTCTGAATGCGCCACTCCCTGGGGGAGACGCCGTACCGTTTTTTGAAGGCCCGGGAGAAGTGGAGCTGGTTGGGGTAGCCGCAGAGCGCGGCAATCTCCCCAATGGGGGCCTTGGTGCTCTTCATCTGCTCCGCTGCCTTGGACAGCCGCAGGCGGATCAAAAACTCCTGGGGCGGACAGCCCATGCTCTCCTTGAACAGCTTGCTGAAGTAGCTCCGGTTGAGCTTGCAGACATCCGCCACCTCCTCCACCGTCAGCTCCCGCTGATAATTGTGCTCCATGAAGGTCACCGCCTCCTGGATGTAGAAGTCCTGGAGGCGGGCCCCCCACACCTCCCGCCGGGTGGCGGAGGACTGGATCAGCGCGTCCAGAAACAGGCACAGGTGGCCGATGAGGTTCAGGGTGGAGGCCTTGGCGTGATCGGCGATATACAGCATGGACTCCTCCACCGGCTTGGCCAGGGCGGGGGCCTTGGACTGGTAGATGGGCTGGGCGGCGGAGAGCCCGGCGGCGTTGAGGTACTGGGGCGCCCGCAGGCCGTCGAACTCCAGCCAGACGTACTTCCAGGGGTCGCGCTGGTCGGCGAAATAGGTGTTCACCAGGCCCGGGCAGATGAGGAAGCCCTGGCCCGCTTTCAGGTGATACCGCCGGGTGACCCCTTTGGCGTCGTCGGCGTCCAGGCAGCCCTTGCCGGAAATCACATAGTGGAACAAAAAGTGGTTGCGCACGAAGGGCCCGAAGGAGTGCAGCGGGGCGCACTGCTCCCAGCCGAACTGGAACAGCCGCAGGTCCAGAAAATTCTCGTTGGGAAAGACCGAAAAAGAAAAATCATCCATGGCTGGGCGCCTCCCTGGCTATCCGCACACAAACCGGATCAGATCGTCAAAACCGCCGTGGGGCCAGGCGTTTACGTCCTTCCCCTCCTTGTTGATGAGGCAGCTGGTGATGAGGAACACCTGCATCCCCAGTTCAGCCGCCGCCGTGTCCTCCGTCATGTCGTTGCCCACCATGAGGCAGTCCTCCCCCCGCAGGCCCAGCCGGTCCAGGATCTCCCGGTAGTAGCTGACATTGGGCTTGCAGTACCGGCTGTTCTCGTAGGTGGTGACCAGCTCAAAGTCGGCGGGCTCCAGCCCTGCCCAGCTCAGGCGGCTCCGGGTGGCCGCGGCGGGGAAAATGGGATTGGTGGCCAGCACCACCCGCCGTCCCGACGCCTTGATGGTCCGCACGGCCTGGGCCGCCAGGGAGTCGTACCCGCAGAACTGCCTGGCCCGCTGGAACTCGTTGGCGTAAAACGATTCAAACAGAGGCTGGTCCGCCAGGGCCTCTGCTCCAAAGAGCTGGGCAAATTTGGCCCAGAAGGCGTCCTCATTGGTGCGGCTCCCGTCGTTCTTTACCATGGCGGCGGTGCCCGCCCAGACCGCGCCGATGAGCGCTTCAGGGTCATAGCCCCGGGGGGCCATCTTCTCGGTCAGCAACCCGAAGTAGCCGTTGGTGAACTCCTCCATGTCCATGGGCAGCAGGGTGCCGTCCAGGTCGAACAGTACGTTTTTGATTTCCATTGGTTTCTCTCCCGGATTCTGTAGTGCCACCAGTATACAGGAAAACCGGCCCGTTGGCAAGGAAAAAGCCCGAACGCTTTGGGAGAGCGTCCGGGCTTTTTTACAAATTCACAGCGATATCAGGCGGTTCCCAGCTTGCGGGCCGCCGCCGGGGCGATGAGGGTTCTGGACAGCTGGCCCAGACAGTACTCGTACTCGCTGTTGGCGTAGGCGGTAAACAGAATGTCAATGATGTTCAGCTGGGAGACGTGGGAGGACATGGCCCCGCCGCAGAAGGCAAACCCGTCGTCGGTGGTGTACAGGCGGTAATCGGACAGCTCCACCACCGGGGAGGACATGTGGCGGGTGATGGCGATGATGGGGGTGCCCTGCTCCCGCAGGGCTTTCATGCACTCAATGACCTCCAGCGTCTCCCCGGAGTAGGACACCACGATGGCCAGGTCGTCCTTGTAGGCGTTCTTGGCCTGTAACAGCTGGGCGTGCCAGTCGTCGTTGACCACGCAGGGCTTGTTCAGCCCCAGGAGCTTCAAATTCAGGTCCCGGGCGGCGCACAGGGAGGTTCCCAGGCCGAACAGCAGCACCGTCCGGGATTCCCGCAGCAGGTCCACGCAGTGCTGGAGGGTGTCGGTGTCGATGAAGTTTTTGCTGTCCTCCAGAGACATGATGTTTTTGTAGGTCACCTTGTCCACAATGTCGTCCAGGCTGTCGGACTGGGTGATCTCCCGGCGTTCCTGCCCCCGGTTCATCCGGCGCACCGCCACCTCGCAGGTCACCGCCTGGCGGAATTCCTTGTAGCCCGCGAAGCCGATGCGCTGGCACATGCGGATGATGGTGGACGGGGAGGCAAAGGTCTTCTCCGCCAGCTGGTGAATGGACAGCCCCATGGCCTCCCCCTGATGGCTGAGCAGATAGTCGCAGACGGCCCGCTCAGTGGTGCTCATGGAGTTTTGGCTCTCGCTCAGCCGGAGCAGAGCGCTTTTCATGGTCCCTCTCCCCTCTCCAACCGCGCCCGCCCGCGTAACGGGAGGGCCGCCTGCCTCTGAAAAAAACGCCCCTGCCGCCGTGCTCTCCTGCCTGGGCGGCGTACCGCCGCCATATCCGGTGGGTCACGTGTGGCCTGGACGTTCATTCAAAAATCAAAAAAGTAAAAACCTTCCTTTTCTTTACATTGAGTATACGCCCAAAACCCCCTTGTGTCAAGAAAATTTCCAAAAGTTTCATATTTTTCGGCATGGTCCCAGAAAAATGTGTGCATTTTCTACAACTTTCTCGCAAAATTTTTGTCCTATTTCGTCATTTCCTAAAAAGGAGAAAAATTAACTCTCTGAAATAACGCCCCGTCCCCGGGCAAAAGGTCCCTGGAGCAGTTGAAAATAGATTTGCTCCAGTTCCCCGGCGTCCATCAGTACCGGCACCGGGTAGAGAGGGTTGGCCTCCCGGCCGGCACAGCGGGCCAGGGCGGGGATGTCCTCCCGGCGCAGCTCCGGGATGGCGGAGCCGATGCCGCACCGGGCTTTCAGCCCCTCTACCCCCTCGATGAAGGCCAGGGCGGCGGCCTGAGCGTCCATGCCAGGCTGGGCCAGCCCCGCCGCCCGGGCCAGCCGGGCCAGCTGGGGGTAGACGGCCGGACCGTAGGCCCGCAGCACCACGGGCAGGATGACAGCGTTGGCGTACCCGTGGGCCACATTGTACGCCCCGCCCAGGGAGTGGGCCACGGCGTGGACATAGCCCACGTAGGACTTGGTGAAGGCGCACCCCGCCCGGTAGGAGGCGGTGAGCAGGGCCCGCCTGGCCTCAAGGTCGGAGCCGTCCCGGTACGCCCGCTCCAGGTTTTGAAAAATCAGCTCCACCGCCGCCAGAGCGTCCTCCCGGGTGTCCCTGGTGGCAGAGCGGCCGATGAAGGCCTCCACCGCGTGGGTCAGGGCGTCCATCCCCGTGGAGGCGGTGAGGTGGGGCGGCAGGGAGAGGGTCATCTCCGGGTCCAGCACGGCGTAGTCCGGGATGAGGGGAAAATCGCTGATGGCGTACTTGTGCCGGGTGCGGGCGTCGGTGATGACGGCGGCGATGGTGGTCTCGCTCCCCGTCCCGGCAGTGGTGGGGACGGCGGCCAGGGGCGGCAGGGGACGGCGCACCTTCAGCACTCCCGCCGCTTTTGACAGCGGCTTATGGGGCAGCACCGCCCGCACCCCCACCGCTTTGGCGCAGTCCAGGCTGGAGCCCCCGCCGACGCCGATGATGGCTTGGCAGCTCCCCTGGCGATAGAGGGCCAGGGCCTCCTCCACCGTGTCCGTGGTGGGATTGGGGACCGTCCTGTCATAGACTGTACAGGCGATCCCCGCCTCCTCCAGCGCCCTCAGCAGCCGCCTGGTCCCCGGCAGCTTGGCCACGCTGGGGCTGGTGACCATCAGTACGCTGCCGCAGCCCCGGGCCTCCAGCCGCGAGGGCAGGGCTGCCACATCGGCCAGCCGCTCCGGCCTGCGGTAGGGCAGCAGGGGGATGGCCAGCCGGAATGCCCCCTGAAAAATCCTGCACCAGCACCGTCTCAAAGCGTTCATAACCTTCTTCCTCCTCGGACTGCCCGCCTGCATTTTGGTCCAGTATATCCCATTTCGCCTTCCCGCGCAAGAGACCGGGGGAAACTGGAGGCAGTTTTCCCCTTTGACGGCAAAAAGCCGTTTCTCCCCGTTGCCTCTTGGGGAAAAGGGTGCTATAATGTGCCTGACTTATACCCTCCGCCCTCAGGGCGGAAGCTCTGCCGATTACATTATTAAAGGAGCCGCGCTATGGAGTGTCAGTTTGACCGAGCCGTCCCCGCCCGGGTGGGCGTGGAGGCGGAGAAATGGGATCTCATGAAGCCGGGCCTCAGCCCCGATATCGTCCCCCTGTCGGTGGCGGACATGGAGTTTGCCTCGCCCCCCGCCATCATCGAAGCCTTGGAGGATACCGCCCGCTCCGGCCTGTGGGGCTACACCGGCTGGGGAGACCGCTACTTTAACGCCCTCCGCGGCTGGATGGCCTCCCGCCACCGCTGGGAGATCCAGCGGGAGTGGGTGGTCCGGGTCAACGGGGTGGTGCAGGGGCTGAACGCCGCCGTCCGGGCGCTGACAAGGCCGGGGGACGGCATCGTCATCCAGCCCCCGGTGTACCCGCCCTTTTTCCGCGCCGTGCGGGACAACGGCCGCACCCTGTTAGAGAGCCCCCTGCGGCTGGAAAACGGGCGGTACGAGATGGATTTCCAGGACCTGGAGGAGAAGCTGGCCCGGCCCGAGGTCACCGCGCTGATCCTGTGCTCCCCCCACAACCCAGTGGGCCGGGTGTGGACTGAAGAGGAGCTGCGGCGGCTGGGGGACCTGTGCCTGGAAAACCATGTGCTGGTCATCAGCGACGAGATCCACTGCGATCTGATCCAGCCCCCCTTCCGCCACATACCCTTTGCCTCCCTGGGGGAGCGGTACGCCCAAAACGCCGTCACCGGCACCGCGTGCAGCAAGACCTTCTCCCTGGCCGGGCTGTGCTGTGCCAACATGCTGGTTCCGGACCCGGACAGAAAGGCCGCGCTGGACGCGGAGGTGGAGCGGTCGGGCTGCGGCACCTACAGCATCTTCGGCGTCCGGGCGCTGGAGGCGGGCTATGAGCAGTGCGGCCCCTGGCTGGATGAGCTCATCGCCTACGTGGGGGAGAACCACCGGTATCTCCGGGCGTTTATGGAACAGCACTTCCCCGGCGTTTTTGTGGCCCCGCTGGAGGGCACCTATCTGGCCTGGATGGACCTGCGCCCCCTGGGGCTGGACCCCAAGGAGCAGGCCCGCTTTTTGGAGGACGAGGCCCTGCTGTATCTGAGCCATGGCGCCGGCTTCGGCGCGCCGGGCTTTGAGCGGGTGAATCTGGCCTGCCCCCGGTCTGTGCTGTCCGCGGCCCTGGAGCGGCTGCTGTCCGCCGCTCGAAAGAGGGGGCTGGCCCGCTGAGGCGCGACTATTGAAATGAAACGAGTTGATTTGTTTTGACCATTATCATCGCGGGGGGCGGCAAGGTGGGCGCCACCCTGGCCGAGCATTTGGCGGACGAGGGCCACAGCGTCACCATTGTGGACGTGTCCGGCGACACCCTGGACCGGCTGTCCAACCAGCTGGACGTGATGTGCCTGAAGGGGAACTGCGTCTCCCGGGAGGCGCTGCTGGAGGCGGGGGCCAAGGAGACCGACGTCCTCATTGCCGCCACCGACTCCGACGAGATCAACCTGCTGTGCTGTCACATCGCGCACCGCCTGGGCGTGCCCTACACCGTGGCCCGTGTCCGGGGCACCGAGTACGTCAGCGATCTGGACACCCTGAAAAGCGACTTTGGCATCACCATGCTCATCAACCCGGAGCTCACCGCCGCCATTGAGATCTCACGGCTGCTGCGCTTCCCCTCCGCCGCCAACATCGACTCCTTCGCCCGGGGGCGGGTGGAGCTGGTGTCCTTCACCGTCCAGGAGGGAGACTTCCTGGCGGGCCGCACCCTGGCCTCCCTGTCCTCCAAGATCCAGGGCCTGCCCCTGCTGCTGTGCGCCGTGGAGCGGGGGGACGAGGTGTTCATCCCCAACGGCGCTTCCCTCATCAGCGCGGGAGACCGGGTGTCCGTGGCGGGCACTCCCAGCGGCATCCACCAGTTTTTCAAGCTGCTGGGCCGCCAGACCCACCGCATCCGGGACGTGTTCATCATCGGCGGCGGGCGCATCGCCTTCTACCTGCTGGTCCAGCTGGAGCGGCTGGGCATGAGCTGCAAGGTGGTGGAACGGGGAGAGGACCGGTGCCGGGAGCTGGCGGAGGAGTTCCCCCATTCCCTCATCATCCACGGGGACGGCACCGATCCGGAGCTGCTCACCGAGGAGCGGATGGCCTCCAGCGACGCCTTTGTGGCCCTCACCGACCGGGACGAGGACAACCTCATCATCTCCCTCTACGCCCACCAGGCGGGGGTGCCCAAGGTGGTGGCCAAGTCCAGCCGGCAGAACTATACCGCAATCGCCCGGTCCGCCGGGGTGGAGTCGGTGGTGTCCCCTAAGCTGGCCACCGCCGGGCTCATTCTCCGGTTCATCCGGGGCCTGCAAAACTCCAAGGGCACGGTGATGAACGCCCTGTACCGCATTGCCGGGGGCAAGGCGGAGGCCATGGAGTTCATCGTGTCCCCCGCCACCCGGCACCTGGGGGCGCCCCTGAAAGACCTGCGGCTGCGCAAGGGCGTCTTGATCGCCGTCATTGTCCGGGGAAACAAGGTCATCATCCCCGAGGGCTCCACCTGCCTGGAGGAGGGGGACGACGTCATCGTCATCGCCCGGGACAGCGGCATTTTGGACCTCAACGACATCTACGCCGACAGCGGGCTGGGCGCGGGAGGCTGAGGGGATGAATTTTAAACTGGTGCTGCGCATCACCGGCTTCACCCTGTTCCTTGAGGCGGCGGCCATGCTGCTCCCCATGGCGGTGGCTATGCTCTACGGGGAGAGCCCGATCCCCTTTTTGAGCGCCATCCTCATCATCCTGGCGGCCGCCGCCGTGCCGGTGTTTTTCTTCAAGCCCAAGCCGGACTTTTTTGCCCGTGAAGGTTTTTTCACCGTGGGGCTGATCTGGGTGCTGTTCGGGGTGTTCGGGGCGCTGCCCTTCTGGTTTTCTGGACAGTTCGGGCCCTTCATCGACTGCTTTTTTGAGACCATCTCCGGCTTTACCACCACAGGGGCCACCATTCTCACCGCCATTGAGGGCCTGCCCATGGGCCTGCTGTTCTGGCGGTCCTTCACCCACTGGCTGGGGGGGATGGGAGTGCTTATCCTCACCGCCGCCCTGCTGCCCTTTCTGGGGATCAGCTCCAATTTCCTCATCCGCGCGGAGAGCCCCGGCCCGGTAAAGAGCAAGCTGGTGCCCCGTGCCTCCCAGTCCTCCAAGATTTTGTACGCCATCTACCTGGCTCTGACGGTGCTGGAGGTGTTGCTGCTGCGCGTAGCGGGGATGAACTGGTATGACGCCGTCACCCACGCCATGTCCACGGCGGGCACAGGCGGCTTCTCCCGTATGAACGCCTCGGTGGGCTCCTTTCACAGCCCCGCCATTGAGATCATCATCACGGTGTTTATGCTGCTGTTCTCCATCAACTTCTCCGTCTACTTTCTGCTGCTCACCGGCAAGGTCCGGCAGGCGCTGAAAAGCGACGAGCTGCGGTTTTTCCTCATCATGGTGGCGGTGTCCATCGCCGCCATCGCTTGGAACATCCGGGATGTGTACGCCACTGTGGGGGACTGTATCCGCTATGCCGCCTTCCAGGTGTCGTCCATTGTGTCTACCACGGGCTTTTCCTCCGACAACTACGATCTGTGGCCGGAGTTCTCCAAAATGCTGCTGGTGGTGCTCACATTCATCGGGGCCTGCGGCGGGTCTACCGGCGGCGGAATCAAATGCGGGCGCATTTTGATCCTTATCCGCTCCGCCGGCCGGGAGGTGCGCTCCATCGTCCACCCCAGGGCGGTATCTGTGGTCCGGCTGGACGGGGCTACG
Organism: uncultured Oscillospiraceae bacterium; assembly: GCA_949935795.1. Taxonomy (GTDB): domain Bacteria; phylum Bacillota; class Clostridia; order Oscillospirales; family Oscillospiraceae; genus Enterenecus. The sequence continues at coordinate 6,081 of CATLFX010000008.1, read as the reverse complement.
GTGAGCGAGAACGCCATCCGCACCGCCCAGTGCTATTTCATCGCCAACTTGTTTCTCGTGTTCGGCATGGCCATTGTGGTGGGGCTGGACAACTTCTCCTTCGGCACCACCCTGACGGCGGTGATCACCTGCATCAGCAATGTGGGCCCCGGCCTGGAGCTGGTGGGCCCGGCGGGAAATTTCTCCGCCTTCTCAGTGCTGAGCAAGCTGGTGCTGTCCTTTGCTATGATCCTGGGACGGCTGGAGATGTTCCCTATCCTGGTGCTGTTCAGCGGAAGCGCCTGGAAGAGATCCTGAGTGCCAAAAGCGGTCCCTCCTTAACGGGGAGGGACCGCAAAAAATTTTCGAAAATTTGTGAAATAGGTGTTGACAAATTCAGCGGCGTTTGGTATTATCTATCTTGCGCTGAGGCAAGCGCAGAAAAATGAATACGGGGGTATAGCTCAGCTGGGAGCGCGGATAGCGCACTTGCGTACCCCCAAAAGAGCACCAAACTTCGACCCATTTCTACAATTTAACAACGGTTCCCCTAAAATTCCATATTTGGAAATATCTGGGGGTATAGCTCAGCTGGGAGCACACGTCACCAGTGAAACGACCCCGAATTTGTTCGGAAAACGCGAAAAATTAGCAGTTGACAACTTGCAAAAAATGTACTATAATAAACGCCGCTAAGCACAAACAAAGTGGCGTTTAAGCCGGAAAAGTTCTGGAAAAACTTCATATGGGGGTATAGCTCAGCTGGGAGAGCGCTTGAATGGCATTCAAGAGGTCAGCGGTTCGATCCCGCTTATCTCCACCAAACAAACCACAAAGTTAAGGCTTTGTGGTTTGAATTTTTTAAGGGAAAACTGAGGATTCGGATACCAACCAAAAGAGGGGTAAGAGCGCTTCTATTTGAGTGCACTTACCCCTCTTTTTTGTGTCCCCCACTGTTCGGAAATTGTACTGGATGGCCTGCACCTGACCGCCAGGTACGTCAACGTCCAGTAAGCGCGGGGAGCCGCCCCTGAGCGACGAAGGAGAGAAAATTGAAACGCTTTTACATCCTCAAGGATGGAACAATGCAGAGCGGACATCCGAGAAAACCGCCCGCTGTACCTTTTGGTGGTAATGCTTGCTTTGTGCATGGTTCTTTGGTGGTGCTGGTAATAGCTTCTACCATGCCTTTTGAGTATACTCGGGTTACAATCAAACGAAAGGAGAACAACACCATGGCACAAACAAAGAACTTGTGTGCACAGGTCCCAATCGACCTGCATCAAAAAATCTCGGAAGCCCGGGAGCAGACGGGCCTGACCACCGCGCAGTACATCACCAACCTGATTACGGAATACTTCAAAATGAAAGAAAATGGAGGTAATGAGATCATGACAAACGGTAAAACCAGAACCCTCGCCTTCCAAATCGATGAGGAACTGTTCCAGCGCATCAAGGACCACCTGGACCGGGAGAGCGCCCGGCTGGGCCGGAAATTCACCCAGAAAGAGTTTGTGATGGGCCTGATCGAGCAGGCGCTGACGGAGGCCGAAGCCGCGCTGGACGCCAGCCCCAATACCGCCCCTGTCAGCCCCAGCGAAGCCCCCGATGAGCCGGACGAGGACGAGGGCCAGGCAGAGGACAAGGGCCAGCGTTGAGCCGCCCACGGCCCCGTGTGAGCCCATTCGGACCACAACAGCACAGAGGCAAAAAGCGGCCCCGGAGCCTGCCCGAACAGGGTGGTCTCCGGGGCCGCTTTTTTCGTTTTCAGCCAGCCAGGACGGGCGCCACATCGCGCCAGACGTCTTCCAGCTTCCGGGCCTGAAACGCCCGGCTCTCTTCCGCCGTGGCGGTGCGGATGTGGCCCAGCTTCCCGCAGTCCGGGCATTGGCAGGGCTTGGCCACCGTTTCCAGCTCGAAGTGGCAGTGATCGCAGACAAATACCATTTCTCCCACGCTCCCTGTGCATTTCAATATCTGAGGCACAGCCACCGGCTGTGCCCCGCTTGTCTGAAACCAGTATACCACCCGGGTCCCATTGTATCAACCCATAGTGGTACATTCTGCATTATCCACAAAATAGAGTATACATAACAACCGATTCCCAGCCCTTTCCAGGGAAAAGCAAGTCCTGCGGGGGCTTTGGCCATCCGTCAAAACAACGAAAGCGAAATGACTGAACAGGCCGGGAGGGTGCCCCCAATTGTGGGGTATCCTCCCGGCCTGTTTTGCGTTTCAGCCGAAGGAGGTGAACACCACGAGACAGCGAACAGACCAGGAGGAGTTCTGGAAATTCACGGACGAGGAGATGGAAACCGCCAAGGGCACAGATCTGCCGGACCTTTTGGAGCATCTGGGATATCACCTGAAGCGGGTGGGCAGCTACTACACCACCCGGGAGATGGACAGCATCCGCATCAAGAACCGCCGGACCTGGAAGCGGTACTCCAGCGGGAAGGGTGGGGACGCCATCACCTTCCTTCAGGAATTTGAGAACATGGGCTTCCGGGAGGCGGTGAATTATCTGCTGGACTTCAATGGCCGGACCGCCCCCGCCATATCCAGACCCAGGCCACCCCCTGCCGAAGAACAGCGCCCCGAGTTCGCCCTGCCCCCAGCCAATTCGGACAACCGCCGGGTGTTTGCCTACCTGCGCAAACGGGGCATCGCGCCCCAGGTGATCCGGGCGTTCCTCAACACCGGCCTGCTGTACGAAGATGAGAAATACCATAACTGCGTGTTCGTGGGCAGGGACAGCGAGGGCGTTCCCCGATTCGCCAGTAAACGGGGAACCTACGACAAGGACGGCGCCAGCTTCAAGCGGGATGTGCTGGGCAGCGACAAGAGCGTGGCCTTCCCTATCCCCTGCGATCCCAACCTCCCCTGGGTGCTGGTTTTCGAGGCCCCCATCGACCTGATGAGCTTCTGCACCCTCCACCGGGAGGCAATGTCCAACGCCATCGCCCTGTGCGGGCTCTACGAGGGCGGACTGAACCACTACCTGAAGGACCATCCCCATCTGAACCATGTGGTGCTGTGCCTGGACAACGACGGCCCGGGCCAGGAGGCCACGGAGAGGCTGCGGGCGGAGTACGAGGGCCGGGGGCTGAAGGTGTCCACCCGCACCCCAGCCAAAGGCAAGGACTGGAACGAATATCTCCAGCAGCGCGGCCCGCCCCGGGAAAGGGGGCGGTAGAAATCAAGAACATTTAAGGTGTTATTCAATCAAAATTGGAGGAACTCAACATGAAACGTATCTTTACTGCGGTGTGCGCTCTGGCCCTGCTGATGGCCGGATGCACCCCCGCTCTGGCCGCCGAGGCCCCCAGGCTGTCCGCCCCGCCCACCCAGGAGCCGGAGCGGAGCTGCTACTATCCCATCAAGGTGGACGAGTACACCGCCGGTCCCCTGGACGAGCTTCGCATCGACAAGGTGTACCAGCTTTCCCTGGGCGACGACCCCTCCGGCATCCCCACCGAGGACTTCACCCGCAACGGGCGTCTGTACTACCTGCTGGACATGGTCCGAAAGGACGAGGTGGGGGTGGACACCCAGACCCACACCGAAACGGTGACCCTGGCCAGCGACACGGACAAAATGGACGCCATCCTTCAGCGGCTGGACGCTGAAATGGAGTTCACCACCGAGGACGGCTACACCGGCATTCTGCGGCTGGACCACACCAGCGTCCAGGTCACCACGGACGGCTACGCCAGCAAGACCACCTCCCTGTCCGCAACCCGGACCTATCCGAACTTGTCTGAAGCGGATGTCTCTCTGATCCCCAAGTCCATCAACGACAAGGGCCGGACGCTGAACCTGGCCGATGTGCAGTGGTCCAGCGCCGAGAGCACCGATGGCGAGGGCGGCGTGGTCACCCACTACACTGCCACTGCCAGCTACACAGGGTCCAGCACCAGCCGATATGCCACGGGATATACTGTGCAGGCCAATTATACCGGCGAGGTATCCAAGACGGACTGCCAGGTGGTGACCTACACCGCCACCTTCGGCAGCGTGGAAGCCCCGGAGGAGTCCAAGAAGCCCGCGGCCGACGATCCCAGTGCCTCTGCCGGACTAGGCAAGCCCGCTGCTCCCTTCAACTGGGCGGAGGTCAAGACCCCGCTGATGATTGGCGGCATGGTGCTCATCCTGGTCATCGGCGGGGCCTTTGCCCTCAAAAAAATTCGAGAAAGAAGGTAGCCTATGAAAAGAAAACTGAGCGCCATCCTGTCCGCCGTCATGCTGTGCGCCCTGTGTGTGGCCCCGGCCAGCGCCTTGGAGTACAGCATCGACGGTGCGGACGATTACCTGTTCGGGCGGCCCACCAGCGACGACACCATCTACGAGTGGGAGAATCCCAACGTGGACAGGAGCAAGAACACCGCCCTGATCCCGCCCGGCTTCGGCACCCCCACCAGCTATCTGCCCAACTCCGGGGAATACCTCACCCCCAATCTGGTCCCCGGTGCACTCAACGGTGGGCTGGTCAATCAGGTGGGCAGCGTAGGGAACCCGGACGGAGGCACCTCTACCGACGCCATGGGCAGCGGCTATCCCGCCGACAACACCAGCACCAGCGGCGGCGTCACCATGGACAGCAGCGGCTTTCCCACCGTGAGCGGCAGCGTGTCCACCGGCGGGCAGACCGTGTCCTTCACCGAGGTGACAAGCTCTATGTACTACAGCAACGGCAGCCTGGGCACCCTGAAGATCCCCTCCATCGGCCTGACGGTGGGCGTGTATGAGGGCACCGGGTCCGCCCCGCTGCTGAAGGGCGCGGGCCATTTCGAGAACACCAGCATCTGGAATGGCAACATTCCGCTGGCGGGCCACAACAGAGGTGTGCGCAACGATTTCGGCAAGATCCACACCCTGAAGTCTGGGGATATCATCACCTTCACCACGGTGCTGGGCACCCGGACCTATGCCGTCACCAGCGTGACCAAGGTGGATGTGTCCGATACCTCCGGCCTGGCCTCCACCGCCGAGAACTGCATCACTTTGTATACCTGCGTCGAGGATCAGCCCGCCTTCCGCTGGTGCGTCCGGGCCCTGGAGCAGGCGGCGTAAGCTGTCCGGGGACAGCCCCGGCTGTTCGGCGATAGTGTTCGACTTTGGCCCCCGGTTGTGGTAGTGTTGCGGTTGCGGAACCAAAACACAACTGAACAGGAGGTCAACGCTATGAAAAAAGGAACTGCCATCACCTTTGCCGTGGGTGTGTTCGCGGGTATGGCCCTGTGCGGCCCCGCCAGTGCCGCCGTCCAGCGATTCACCGCCAGCCCCTCCGCCCAGACCTTTTACGTGGACGGACAGCGGGTCCAGCTCGAGGCATACGAGATTCACGGCAACAACTTCGTGAAGCTCCGAGACATCGGACAAGCCGTAAACTTCGCCGTGGACTACGATGGGAGCACCAACAGCGTCCGCGTCAACAGCGCCCTGCCCTATCAGGAGGAAGCGGCACCGGCCAAACCCGTCCCTTCCGCCGCTGTCACCGAGGAAAGCGTCCAGTCCGCCCTGGCTGCCCTGCGGGAGCAGTACCCCAACGGCGCACTCTGGCCCTCCCCATACCGCTCCACCAGCGGCGGGCCCTATCACAGCGGCATGAACTGTGCCGGGTGGGCCATCCTGTGCTCTGATGCCGCATTCGGGGACCTGCCCTGGCGGCGGGTGGACAGCCCCACCTGGGACCAGCTCCGCCCCGGCGACCTCGTTGAGTACGACAACGACCTGGGCGGCCACGTGATCGTGGTGGTGAGCAAGACCGGCGATACCATCACCTTCACGGACAGCGGCCCAACCCAAAAAGCATACTGGGGCGGGCAGTACCCCCGCTGGTGGCTGGAGGAACAGCCCGGCCTAATCCTCTATACCAGGTATCCAAATTGAATATTTGATCACTGTCTGCTTACAACGCCAAGGCCAGACCGCGAAACGCGGCCTGGCCTTTATCATTTCAAATAGGAGGGAACCATTTTGAAACACAGCTTTGCCAAACGTGCCCTGGCCCTGCTGCTGGCGCTGGTGTGCGTCCTGGGCGTCCTGCCCCTGTCGGCCTTCGCCGCAGGGCTGTCCAGCGCCCCCGGCTCCATCACCCAG
>CATLFX010000007.1 GCA_949935795.1 uncultured Oscillospiraceae bacterium | reverse complement strand
CGTCCTCAGTGAGGGTGATATCCACCTGGTCGCCCACCAGGGGGCTGAGCCGCTGGTGGCGGAGCTTCCCCCGCCCCCGGCAGGGGACAGGCTCCCCCGCCCCGGCATCCACATAATAGAACCCGCTGAGCGCTTTGACAATCCGTCCCGTCATCACTGGAAATGCTCCCAATAGCTCTCCACCAGCGAATCGTTGATGTAGATGTACACCATCTGGTCGCCGGAGGCGGTGGCTCGCTTGGTAAAGGTCAGGTTCTGGTCGGCGTCCACCGGGCTATTGTGAATCTCCTGATTTCCTACCACGATGCGCACATTCACCAGCCCCTCATAGGAGTCCAACCGCACCGTGATGTCCCTGGTGACGGCGGCGGCGCCCACATCCTGGGTGGGATCGGGCAGGGGCCCGCTCTCCGACGGCTGGCCGCTGGCCGGGGGCTCATCGGAGGGGCTGGGCTCCGCCGAGGGCTCCGGCTCCGGGCCCTTGCTGACATACAGGTCGATGGAAGTGCCCTTTTCTACCTCGCCCGTCTCGCTCTGCCAGAATACCTTCCCCTCCGGGTACTCGTCGTTGTACTGCGGGTCCACATGACCCACCTTCAGCTCCATGCGGATGATCTCACTCTTAGCCTTTTCAATATCCATGTTGATCAGCGGGGGCACCGTTACCAGCTTCTTCTCCGGCCCCTTGCTGACATAGAGGGTCACCTCGTCTCCCTTATTCACCTCGCTGCCCTCCACCAGGGAGCAGGAGACCACAAAGCCCACAGTGATCGCGTCGTCAAAGACCTGCTCCTGCCTGACCTGGAGTCCCAAGTCCTGGAGCTCCTTGACTACCTCCCTGGCATCCCGGTTGACCACAGACCCCAGGTAAGTGGCGTCGTCTCCGCCCGCCACGTTCACCGTGATAGTCCGATTGCCCTCTTTCACCTTGGTCCCCGCCTCGGGAGACTGGGCGCAGATCTGGCCCTCTTCGTATTCGTCGCTGTTCATAACGGGGCCCTCTACAATCTGGAAATCTCCCTGGATGGTCTTGTCCCGTTCCAATTCCTCTAAAGTGTAGCCCAGCAGCTTGGGCACCTCGTACTCCACAGGCGGGGCAAACATGTCCTTGAACATATAGTTGACCAGGAAGTAGCCCACGATCCCGATGAAGGCCAGGATCAACACCACCGCCACGGCCGCCGCCGCCACGCCGCCGCCACGGCTCGGCTCCTCATAGTCGTAATCGTCGTCGTACTCTTCCTCCCGGCGGCGGGACTGGCGGCGCTCCGGCCGGGGCGGCCGTTCCGGCTCCCGGCGCTCCACCGGCACACGCACCGAAGCCGTGACGATCTTGGTGGGCACCACCATGGTGGGCTCATCCGGCTCCTCCGCCGGGTCCGGAACACTGGGCTCAAAGTCCGGGTTCTTGCGGAACTCCTTCAAATCGTCCAGCATCTCCTCGGCGGAGGCATAGCGCTGGGCCAGGTCCGGGGCCATGGCCTTCATGGTGATGGCCTCCAGCCCCTTGGGGATGTCCGGGTTCAGGTCGCAGGGCGGCACGGGGATGGATTTGATGTGCTGAATGGCCACCGCCACCGGGGTGTCCCCCTCGAAAGGCAGGCGGCCGGTGAGCATCTCGTACAGCACCACCCCCGCTGAGTAGATGTCGGTGCGGCAGTCCACATGGCTGCCCTTGGCCTGCTCCGGGGAGATATAGTGGACCGAGCCGATGGCCTCCTGGGTCATGGTGTTCTGGGCGGCGCTGGCCAGCTGGGCGATGCCGAAGTCGGTGACCTTCACGCTGCCGTCCCGGAGGACCATGATGTTGTGGGGCTTGATGTCCCGGTGGATGATGCCCCGGCCATGGGCGTGGCTCAGCGCCCGCATGATCTGGGTGATAAAGTGCTGGGCCTCCCGCCAGTTCAGCGGGGTGCCCCGGCGCTGCATATACTGCTTCAGAGTCAGCCCGTCCACCAGCTCCATGACGATGTAGTCCAGCCCGTCGGACCGGCTCACGTCGTATACCGACACGATGTTGGCGTGGGACAGCATGGCCACCGCCTGGGACTCATCGTGGAACCGGCGGCGGAAATCGGCGTCCTGGGCCAGCTCCGGCTTCAAGATCTTGATGGCCACCAGCCGGTTGAGACGGTGGCAGCGGGCCTTGTACACCACCGCCATGCCCCCGGTGCCGATGCACTCCAAAATCTCGTACCGGTTGTCGAGCATTTTACCTATGTATTGATCCATGGTAAAAGTCCTCCTAATTTCACAGCTGCGCCAGCACAACGGTGACGTTGTCCGGCGCACCCCGCTCCAGCGTCAGCTCCACCAGCGCCCGGCAGAAGTTCTCCGGCTCCCCCTCCCGGCCGCTGAGGTCCAGGATGGCGCCGTCCTCCAGCACATTGGTCAGCCCGTCGCTGCACAGCAGCAGGCGGCTGCCCTCCGCCGGCTCCACCCGGGTCACGTCGCACTCCACCTGCTGGTCCACCCCCAGGGCACGGGTGATGAGGTTCTTCTGGGGATGTACTCTGGCCTCGTCCGCGGTGATCTCCCCCCGTTCCACCAGCATCTGCACAAAGGAGTGGTCCACCGTCACCTGATGAATAGCATTATTTTCCAGGATATAGGCCCTGCTGTCCCCCACGTGGACCAGGCAGGCCGAGCCGGACCGGACCAGCGCCGCCACTAAGGTGGTGCCCATGCCCTCGTACTCCCGCCTTTCCCGGCTGAGGCGGTACACCGCCCCGTTGGCCTCCCGGCAGGCGGCGGCCAGCGTCCACTCCCGCAGGGCAGGGTCCTCCGGGACGCCTCCGGCCAGGGCCTCCTCCACAGCGGCGGTAAAGGCCTCCACCGCCACCGAGCTGGCCACACTGCCCGCCTGGGCTCCTCCCATGCCGTCACATACCACCAGCAGGGCCCATCCGCCGTCCAGCTCCCGAAAGGCGTAGCTGTCCTGATTGTCCCTTCTGTGGCGGCCTACGTCCGTCATGCCGCATACTTTCAAGTTGATCCCTCCTCTGGGGTTTGCTCTCCCTCCGCGATTCTCTTCCGCCGCAGCTGGCCGCAGGAGGCGTCGATGTCGCCTCCCAGCTTCCGCCGCACGGTGGCGGTGACGCCATGGCTCTCCAGCCGCTTTTGAAATTGCCGCACCCGGCGGCTGGGCTTCAACGGCGACTCCGCCACCTCGTTGAGGGGGATGAGGTTCACGTGCCCCGGCTGGCCCTTCAAAAGGCGCGCCAGCCGATCCGCCTGCTCATCGGAGTCGTTCACCCCGTCCGCCATGGCGTACTCGTAGGAGATGCGCCGCCCGGTGGTCTCAAAGTACCGGCGGCAGGTCTCCATGAGAAGGTCCACCCCCACGGCCCGGTTCACCGGCATCAGCCGGGAACGGGTCTCGTCGTCGGGCGCGTGGAGAGAGACGCTTAACGTCAATTGTAACCCAAGCTGGGCCAGTTTGTCAATTTGCTTTACCAGCCCGCAGGTGGACAGGGAGATGTGGCGCATCCCGATGTTCCGTCCCTCAGGGTGATTCACCAGCTCCAAAAACCGCAAAACATGGTCGAAATTGTCCAGCGGCTCGCCGATTCCCATCATAACGATGTTGGAAATCTCCTCTCCGCTGTCCTTTTCGGTAAATATTACCTGGTCCAAAATTTCCGCCGGGGTCAGGTCCCGGACCTTTCCTCCCAGGGTGGAGGCGCAGAACACGCACCCCATATTACACCCCACCTGGCTGGACACGCATACAGTATTCCCATGCTTGTAGCGCATCAAAACCGTCTCCACACAATTTCCGTCCCCCAGCCGCCACAGGTATTTGACGGTGCCGTCCAGCTTTGACACCTGCTTTCGCTCCACCTTTGGCACAGTGAGGACGCATTCCGCCCTCAGCCGCTCCCGGAGGTCCTTCGGCAGGTTGGTCATCTCGTCGAAGGACTCCGCCCCCCGGTGGAGCCAGCGGAACACCTGCATGGCCCGGAATTTGGGCTGTCCCAACTCTTTGAAATACCTCTCCAGCTCCTCCGGAGTCATGGATTTCAGATCGGTCACCGGGTTCATCACCCCTTTCTGCGCAGCTTGGCGGCAAAAAAGCCGTCGGTCCCATGGATGTGGGGCCAGAAGGTGATCCGGCCCGGCTGCTCTCCCAGATGGGGCAGCGCAAAGGGCTCCGGGACGAAATCCGGGCGGTCCGCCAGGAAGCCGTCCACCACCTCGCCGTTCTCCCGTTCCAAGAGGGTACAGGTGGAGTACGCCAGCGTCCCGCCGGGGCGGACGTACCGGGCGCAGTTGTCCAAAATAGACCGCTGGACCCTGGGCAGACCCTTCAAGGGCTCTGGGTCCTTATAACGGATATCCGGCTTCTTGCGGATGATGCCCAGCCCCGAGCAGGGCACGTCGGTGAGCACCACGTCGAAGGCCTCCAGCCAGTCCTCCCGGCGCTGGGCGGCGTTCTGGAGGGTGGGCGTCACGATGGACAATCCCAGCCGGTCCCGGCCCGCCTCCAGCAGCTTGATCTTATGGGGGTGGATATCGCAGGACACCAGCTCCCCACGGTTTTCCATCAAAATGGCGGCGGCGAAGGACTTGCCTCCAGGGGCGGCGCAGCAGTCCAGCACCCGCTGGCCTGGCTTCGGCCCCGCCGCCAGCACCGCCAGCCGGGAGGCCGCGTCCTGGACGTAGAACTCCCCCCGCCGGAAGGCATCCAGCCGCTCCAGATCCCCGGTGCCGGTGAGGAGCAGACAGCCCTCCAGCCAGGGGTGGGGCTGAACCTCCACCCCGGCCTCCCGCAGCTCCGCCGCCAGCCTTTCCGGCGTAGTGCGCAGCGTGTTGACCTGAGCGGCGGTGGGGGGCTGTTCGTTGTCCGCTTGCAGGAGCGCCTCCGCCCCCGGCCGGCCCAGCAGGCCGTCGAACTCCTCCACCAGCCAGCGGGGGTGGCTGTATTGAATGGAAAGCGTTTCCAGCTCATCCTTTCCCCTGACCTCCGGCGCGTCCTCCCGCAAAAGCGCCCGGAGGACCCCGTTCACCAGCCCCGCCGCCCGGGGATTGCGGCTGTGCTTTTTCGCCAGCTCCACCGCCTCGTTCACCGCCGCGCTGGAGGGGATCTTGTCCAAAAACAGCAGCTGATAGGCCGCCACTCTCAAATCACACAGCACCCGGGTCTCCAATTTGTCCAGCCTCATGGAGCACACCCGCCCCAGCCGCCAGTCCAGCAGCAGCTTGTTTTGCAGCACCCCATAGCACAGCCGGGTGCACAGCGCCCCGTCCCGGCGGTCCAGGCCCTGTTCCCGGATGGCGCGCTTCAGATGGCCGTCCGACCAGGCCCCCTGCTTCTCACAGGCGGCCAGGGTGAGCGCCGCCGTCTCTCTGGCCGAGCCCATGCGATCACTCCTGTTTTGTCAGTATGGTCCCCGGCGGAACGGGGTGCCCCAGCAGGAACGCGGAGGCCGCCATGGCCTTTTTGCCGTCGGGCTGGAGCATCAGAATCTCCAAAACCCCGCCGTCCCCGCAGGCGATTTTCAACCCCTTTTTGTCCGCCTGGAGGACTGTTCCAGGGGCCTTGTCCGTGGTCGTGCCGGGCAGGGCCGTACCCAGGATTTTACACCGCACACCGTCCAGCTCCGCGGCCGCGGCGGGCCAGGGAAACAGCCCCCGCACCTGGTCGTGGAGCTGCCGGGCGGTCCTGTTCCAGTCCATGGGGGACTGCTCCCGGGACAGCATGGGCGCGTGGGTGGCCAGGGCCTCGTCCTGGGGGACGCGCCGGGCCTTCCCCTGTTCCAGCGCCGCCACCGTATCCACCAGTAAATCCGCCCCCATCCCCGCCAGCCGCTCAAAAAGCTGGGCGGCGTTCTCGCTGACGCCGATGGAAGTCGACGCCTGGGCCAGGATGTCCCCGGTGTCCATCCCCTCCGCCATATACATAATGGTGACCCCGGTCTCTTCCTCGCCGTTCAAAACGGCCCAGTTGATGGGGGCCGCCCCCCGGTACTTGGGCAGCAGCGACGAGTGGACGTTGACGCACCCCAGCCGGGGCAGGTTCAGAATGTCCACGGGCAGAATCTTCCCGTAGGCCGCCACGGCGATGAGGTCGGGGTTCAGCCCCTGGAGTATGCCCAGGGCCTCCCCGTCCCGCATTTTGGCGGGCTGGTACACGTCCAGCCCCAGGGCCAGGGCCCGCTCCTTCACCGGGGACTGCTGGAGCTTCATCCCCCGGTTTTTGGGCTTGTCGGGCTGGGTGAACACGCCGCACACCTCATGGCCCGCCTCCACCAGGGCGTTCAGGGAGGGCACGGCAAAGTCCGGCGTGCCCATAAAGACAACTCTCATCTCTTTTTCCCCTTTCTCCGGGCCTGCCTCCGGAGCTGAGGCCGGGCCTTAGGCGGCTCCTGCTTCGGCGGCTCCTGCTCCTCCGCCCCCTCCATGGCGTCGATCTCGTCCGGCGTGTACAGCTCGTCGGTATGCTCCACAAACAGGTGGCCGTCCAGATGCTCCAGTTCATGGCAGAAGCACCGGGCCACCATCTCCTCCCCGGACACCTCGAAAAATTTTCCGTCCCGGTCCTGGGCCCGGACGGTGACCAGGCTGGGCCGGGTCACCCAGCCGTACTGGTTGGGGACACTGAGACAGCCCTCCCAGCCCCCCTGCTCCCCCTCCTGGCTGACGATCACCGGGTTGACCAACTCCAACAGCTCCTCATTCTCGTCCTCCACCACTACCACACGGCGGAGTATGCCGATCTGCGGGGCGGCAAGGCCCACTCCCCCGGCGTTTTCCAGGGTCTCCTTCAAATCGTCCAGCAGCCAGTGGAGCTTCTGGTCGAACTTCTCCACCGGGCGGCAGGTCTTTGCCAAGGTCGGGTCCCCCTGGGTCAAAATCTTTCTCAGCGACATGGTCTGACTTCCTCCTCAATCCAAGGGGTTCAGGTCGGCGAACAGCGCCACCCCCCGGTTCTGCTTATCGGCCTGGGCCTGGCGGAGCAGGTGCGCCGTCAGCAGCCGCATGGCCTTGGTATTCTCCGTATTCAAAATCAGCCGGTAGCGGTAGCGCTCGTTGACCTTGGCCACCGCCGCCGGGGCGGGCCCCAGCAGGCGGTACGCCGTCCCGGCATAGGGCGGCTGGGCCAGGGCGGCGCTCAGACCCTCCCGCAGCCGGAGCAGGGCGTGGAGCACCGCCGTCTCCTCCAGCCCCGAGGCCCCCAGCACAAACAGGTCCCCGCAGGGGGGCAGGCCCCGCACCTCCCTGCCCCGGATCTCCTGCTCATAGAAGCTGTCGTAATCCTGGGCGGCGGCGAAACGGATCACGTCGTTGTCCGGGGTGAAGGTCTGGACGACGGCCTCCCCCTTCTTCTCACCCCGGCCCGCCCGGCCCACCACCTGGGTGAGCAGGGAAAAGGCCCGTTCGGCGGCGTGGATGTCGCCGGTGTACAGCAGCTGGTCCGCCGACACCGCCCCCACCAGGGTGACGTTCTCGAAATCCAGCCCCTTGGCCACCATCTGGGTGCCCAGCAGGATGGGGATGCGCTGGCGGCGGAATTTTTCCAAAATGCTCTCGTGGCTGTGGACGGCGGACACGGTGTCCGCGTCCATCCGCAGCACCCCCACCCCGGGGAACAGGGTGTGGAGCTCCTCCTCCACCTTCTGAGTGCCCGTCCCGATGAAGTTCAGCAGCCCCCCGCAGGCGGGACAGCGGTCCGGCAGGGGCTGGGACCAGCCGCAGTAGTGGCACATCAGCCGCCGGTTGGCGGAGTGGTAGGTCAGGTGGACGGAGCACCGGGGACAGGCGGGGCTCTCCCCGCACTCGCCGCAGGCAGCCATGCGGCTGGCCCCCCGGCGGTTGAGGAACAAAATGGCCTGCTCCCCCCTCTCAATGGTCTCCCACAGCTTTTGGGCCAGAGGGGCACTGATGGCGCCGCCGTTGCCGTTCCGCAGCTCCGCCTTCATGTCCGCCACCGTCACCTGGGGCAGAACCCGCTCATTGTAGCGCTGTCTCAGGGTGAACAGCCGGTAGTCCCCCCGGCGGGCCCGGTACATGGACTCCACCGACGGCGTGGCCGACCCCAGCAGCAGCAACGCCCCCGCCTTGTAACAGCGGTAACGGGCCGCGTCACGGGCGTGATACCGGGGGTTTTGCTCCGATTTGTAGGAGGGCTCCTGCTCCTCGTCCAAAATGATAACGCCCAAATCGGGCAGGGGGGCGAACACGGCGGAGCGGGTGCCCACCACCACACGGGCCTCCCCCCGTTTCGCCCGCTTCCACTCGTCGCACCGCTCCCCGGCGGACAGGGAGCTGTGGAGTATGGCCACCTCATGGCCGAAGTGGGAGGTGAAAATCCGCATGAGCTGGGGGGTGAGGGCGATCTCCGGCACCATCACCAGAGCCGTCTTCCCCCGCTCCAGCAGGGTGTGGATGAGCTTCAGGTACACCTGGGTCTTGCCGCTGCCGGTGACGCCGTAGAGCAGGGCGGCCCCGCCCCCCTGCTCCGCCATGGACAGCAGGCCCCGGCAGGCCGCCTCCTGCTCCTGATTCAGCGCGATGGGGGCGGGCTCCTCATAGGCCGGGGTTTGGGGGCGGCGGTACACCTCCCGCTTGGACAGGGTGAGCACCCCCTGCCTCTCCAGAGCCCGCAGGGTGGTCATGGAGGCCCCGGTGAAGTAGCACAGCTCCTTGGCGGAGGTCTCCCCCACCGCGCAGATGGCCTCCCCGGCGGCGTATTGCAGGGGCGCCCGCCGCCGCTTGGGGGCCAGCAGGGCCAAAGCGTCGCTGGGGTCCATGGCCAGGGCCGCCACCAGCTCCGTCTTGTCGTTCACACCCCGCTGGGCGCTGGCCTCTCGGAAGATGATTTTCTTCTTCTCCAAAGCCCGCAGGGCGGGGCCCGGGTCGGACACCCCGAAGGCCGTCCGAATCCTGCCCTCCTCCGCCCAGCCCCCGTTGGCGAACAGCAGCTCCACCAGCTTTTGGGCCCGCTTGGACTCTCCCGCCGCCTCATAGGCTCTCTCCCGGTCCACACCAGGGGCGAGCTTCCAGCAGTCCTTCAGGGAAAACCACAGCCCCGCCGGGAGCATGGCCCGGAGGGCGTCGTACACGGTGCAGAAGCAGTGCTCCCGCATCCACAGGGCCAGCTGGACCGCGGATTCATCCAAGAGGGGCTCCTCGTCCAGCAGGGCCAGGATGGGCTTCAGCCTGGCCTCGTCCTCCCGCTCGCCCAGGGCCAGCACAATGCCGTCGCAGGTCTTATTTCCCCGGCCAAAGGGCGCCGCGCACCGCATGCCGGGCCGGACCGCCCCCTCCAGCTCCGCCGGAACCAGGTAGTCGTAAGGCCGGTCGATGGCGTAGGCGGCCGCGGATACGGCGATTTTCGCGATGCTGGCCACTCAATCATCTCTCCTCAAGTCCAAAGGGCAAGCAGTCCCCCCGCTTGCCCTTTCCGGGTCATATCTCTTCGTTTCCGCCCTCTTCGGCGGGCTCTTCCACAGCTTCTTCCGCGGCCTCCAGCTCCGCCTCCGCCTTCTCCAACGTGAGGGTGCCGTCGGCCACCTCCTGGATGGCCAGAGACACGGCCTTCTCCTCCAGGGGCTCGCCGGAGGCCTCCGACTCACTGGACAGCTTCCGGGCCCGGCTGGCCACCAAATTCACCAGCATATAGCGGCTGGGCACCTGGCCCAGCAGGTCTTTGATCGGGGGATAGAGCAGCATAGATATCCTTCCTTTCCTTATATTCACAGCTCGTCCTGGCCGGTGATGCCCTGGAGCAGGCCCAGCCGCTTCTGGGCGCGGCACTGCTCCGCCCGGAGGATGGACTGGATCTCCTGGGCGGCGTTCATCACCGTGTCGTTCACCACCAGATAGTCGTAGTGGACGCACTCCCGGCACTCCTGCCGGGCTTTCTCCAGCCTGCGCTGGATGGTCTCCTCCTCGTCGGTGTTGCGCCGGTGGAGGCGGCGGGACAGCTCCTCGATGGAGGGGGGGATGAGGAAAATCAGCACCGCCTCGGGGCAGCGCTCCTTCACCTTGGCCGCCCCCTGGACCTCGATGTCCAGCAGCACGTCCACCCCCTGGTCCAGCTTCTCCCGGATGACCTTCAGGGACGTGCCGTAGTAGTTGCCCACGTACTCGGCGTACTCCAGCAGCTCGTCCGCGGCGATCATCCGCTCAAACTCCTCCCGGGAGACGAAGTTGTAGTTCACCCCGTCCTCCTCGCCGGTGCGGGGCTGGCGGGTGGTGAAAGACACGGAAAAGTGGATGTCCCGCCGGGAGCTCAGCAGCTCGGCGATGACGGTGCTCTTCCCCACCCCGGAGGGCCCGGACAGCACGATCAGCTCCCCCCGTGTTCTCTTCTGCGATACGCTCATGGCGTCTCCTCCTCTGTCTCTGGGTCCTCCCGAAACCGGGCGGATATCTGCTCCGGCGGCAGGGACGACCAGATCACGTGGCCGCTGTCCGTCACCAGCACCGACTGGGTCCTGCGCCCAAAGCTGGCGTCGATGAGCACGCCCCGCTCCCGGGCCTCCTGGCCCAGGCGCTTCACCGGGGCCGAGTCCGGGCTGACGATGGCCACCACCCGCCGGGCGGACACCATATTGCCAAATCCAATATTGACCAGCTTCATCGTCCGTCACTCCAGATTCTGGACCTGCTCGCGGATCTTCTCAATCTCCGCCTTCATGTCCACCACCCGCCGGGTGATCTCCATGTCGCTGCACTTGGAGCCGATGGTGTTGGCCTCCCGGTTGAACTCCTGGATCAGGAAGTCCAGCTTGCGCCCCACCGCGCCCCCGGTCCCCAGCAGCTCCCGCAGCTGGCCCAGATGGCTGTGGAGGCGGACGGTCTCCTCGTCCACCGCCACCTTGTCCGCGAAGATGGCCGCCTCGGTGAGCAGCCGGGCCTCGTCGATCTGGGTGTTCTGGAGCACCTCTCTCATTTTGGCCTCCAGCCGGGCCCGGTAGTCGTTCACCGTCTGGGGGGAGCGCTCCTCCACCTCGGCCAGCAGCCGTTCAATGGCCTCCGCCCGGCTCAGGATGTCCTGGGCCAGCCGCCCGCCCTCGGTCTCCCGCATGGCGTTGAAGTCGCCGATGGCCAGCTCCAGCACCTCCAGCAGGCGCGCCTTCATCTCATCCAGGTCCTCCGCCCGCTTCTCCACCGTCAGCACATCGGGGAACCGGGCCAGCTCGGCGGCGGACCACCTCTTTTTGGCGCTCCCGCCCCCCAGCTTCTGGAGCCGGGCCAGGGCCTCAATATAGCCCTTCGCCAGCTCCTCGTTCACCGTGACGGCCATGGCCTCCCCGCCGGACCGGGTGATGGTGACGAACATGTCCACCTTGCCCCGGCCCACGGCCTTCTGCACCCGGCCCTTCAAGGCGTCCTCCGCGAAGATGTAGGTCCGGGGCAGCTTCACCGTGCAGTCCAGGTAGCGGTTGTTCACCGACCGCAGCTCCACGGTGACCTGCACGCCGTCGTCAAAGGACCGCTCCCCCCGGCCGTAGCCGGTCATACTTTTTACCAAGTCAACTCCCAGCCTTTCAGTGGACCGCCCGCTGCACACGGCTGACATACACCGCGATCAGCTGGCTGAATCCATAGTCATACAGCACAAACACGATATTGGCCGCCGGGTACAGCGCCCACAGGGAATCCCCCAACGCCGGGGGCAGGGAATCCAGCATGGACCCCATCATGGTCAGGTACAGCCCGGTGAACACCGCGTTGAAGAAAACCAGCTTCACCGCATACTCCAGCAGCCGTTTCCGGGGCTTCTCCGCCGCGGATTTCACCATAGGGTACAGCCCGAACAACGCCGTGAACAGCAGGGCGCAGAACTTGTCCGGCGCCAGCAGCAGGGACAGAATGGACGCCCCCGCCCAGCACAGGAACCCCGCCCTCAGCCCCACCGAGATCACCGCCGCCGCGGGCAGCAGCCCGGCCAGCGCCACGATCCCCCAGCGGCCCGTGGGGGCCACGGAGGCCAGGTACACCAAGATCACCGCCAGGGCCCCCAGAATGGCCGGATAGGCCACCTTGACCGCCGCGTTTTTTCGTCTCATCTCAGCGGCAGCCTCCGCACAGGCAGTTCATGCACATCATGGCGGTACAGCAGTCCATGCCGTCGCACTGGGCCCCAGACACGTCCGGCTGGTAGCCGTAGCCCCCCCGCTGCATCATGTTGAAGGCCTGCCGGTACTCCATGTTGCCCGGGTCCATCTGGACGGCGATCTGGTAGTTCTGACGGGCCTCGTCCAGCCAGCCCCGCCGGTAGGCGATGGAGCCCATGAGGAAGTACCACTCCCCGTTCCGGCCGGCCCCCTGGAGGAGCTGCTCCGCCCCGTCCAGGTCGTTGCTGCTGATGGCCTGCCGGACCCGGTAAAACACCTGGCTGGCCGACCCCTGGCTCTGCTGCTGGTAGCCGGAATTTCCGTACCCATAGCCGTATCCGCTCTGGCTCTGGGCCGCGCTTCCCCCATAGGAGGAGCCGCCCCCGGACCGGGTGCGGGTGATGGCGTCGTAGGCCTCGTTGATCTCCTTCATCTTCTCCTCAGCCAGGTCGGCCAAGGGGTTGTTCTGGTAGTTGTCCGGATGGTATTTCCGGGCCAGCTCCCGGTAAGCCCGCTTGATCTCGTCGTCGCTGGCCTCAGGGCTCACGCCCAGCACCTCGTAGGGATCTCTCATGTGGTCTTCTCCTTATATCTCTCATATCGTGCCACCGCCCGTCCAGCACAGCGGACTGTACCGCGGGCAGGCCGGTGTAGAGTACGTTTTCCACCACGGGGGTCCACTCCCCCAGCTCCAGCAGCCCCGCCGCCGACCCCGCCAGCCGCAGGGAGTGGGTGGCGGTGGTGTCCAGGTAGTCCCGGTTTTCCCGGACCTGCCCCTGGAACCGGGCGTCCAGCGGGTTGTAGCGCCCCCGCTTTTTGTCCTCCTCCCAGTCGTCCCAGCCGTCCATCAGGTAGATCCACCGTCCCAGATGGTAGAGCAGCTGGCCCATGGCCCGCCGCTCCCCCTCCCGGGGGACGGCCTGGGCGGAACAGGCCAGAATCCGGGCAAAGGCGTCCGCCGCCCGGTCCAGCTGGGGGGACCGGGCCTCCTCCAGCGCCCCAAGCCGGGTCAGCCCCTCCCGCACCTGAGCGTCAAAGGCGGGCTGGGCCCTGGCCGCCCGGCGGTAGGCCCGGCCAAACAGCAGGCGCAGGAAGCGGTAAGGCAGGCCGGCGAAAAAGCCGTGGTCCGCCACGTCGTCGGACAGCTTGTGCCAGGTGAGGATGACGCTCTGGTCGGCGGCGGCGTCCAGCTGGCCCCCCGCCAGACAGCTTCTGGGCCCCCGCAGGGGGTGGGCGGGACACCGTTTGCAGATCCGTCCGCCCCCTCCCGCCCCCGCCGTCAGCAGGATGGCCAGAAAGGTGAAGTCATATTGCAGGGTGAGCCGGGCCAGAAACCCGTGGCGCCTGCCCAGGGCGTGGCACAGCCCGCAGTAGGCGCTCTGGTAGCCGTCCCGCCCCTCCTGGCTCAGCCGCTCCAGGGCGGGGCGAACGTAGCCGAACACCTCAGCCGTCCCGGCTCAGCGAGACCACGATGGAGTAGGAATTGGGATTCACCACCCCCACGTCGGTCACGGTGCCGGGCCCGTCCAGATAGATGCTGGCCTCCACGGTGTACTGCCCCGCCGTCTGGCTCACGTCCCGCAGGTCGGCCACCACGCGGATGCTCTCCTCGGTGAGCTCGTCCAGCAGGGCGCGGGTCCCCCGCACCCGGACGGGCAGCATTTTGGTCACCACGGCGGGCGTCCAGCCCTCCGGGGCGTTGATGGTGCTGATGCGGCTGGTCACCTCAAACGTCCGGGTCTCCACCCGCTTGTTCACCTTCAGCGTCACCTTCACCTCGGTGATGCCGCTGACGTTCTCCAGCCGGTCGTCCAGGGGGATGGGAATGGTCCGCTCACTGCCGTTCTCCACCGTCTCGTCGTCCAGCTCCGCCAGGTCAATGGTGGTCAGGATGATGTCCCCCTGGCCCACCAGGGCGTCCACCGCCTCCCGGCTGCCCGCCACCACGATGGAGTCCACGCTCTTGTTGATGGACACGTCCCGTTCCTTCAGGCCGCCGCCCTCGATCACCTTGATGGTCAGCGGGATCTCCGCCGTGGCCTTGATGGGGAATACGGTGTATATGGCGTCCACGTCGCAGGTCACGTCCAGGCCCTCCAGCGGATCGCCGCTGGCCCCGATGAGCTGGAAGGGCAGGCTCTCGCTCACCGTCTCCGTCAGGTCCTCCCTGGTGATGGTCACCTTGGCGTAGGACACCTGATTGACCAGGTCCGCCCGGCCGCTGATCGTGACCTCCGCCGGGTCAAAGCGGAAATCGTCCTTGTCCCCGGCCAGATAGCCCTCCGCCACCGAGCCTTTGAACTCGCCCTCGATGCGCACCCTCCGGCTCAGGGCCCGGGCCACCTCCACGACCACCGCGCTGCCGCCTGTGCCGTAGGTGATCTCCACGTCGCTCTGACTCACCCCGCTGGGCAGCTCCACGGTGTAGTTCACCGTGTGCCTGCCCTCCATGTTGATGTTGGACACGCTGGCGTTGAGCTTGGGCGGCGTCTCGTTCAGGGTGGCCAGGATCAGGGGCGTGGCCCGCACCCGGATGCTGGCGGTGACGTTCGGGTTGACGATCATCAGCTCCCGGTCCTCCAGCATCTCCACCCCGGAAAAGTTGACGGGCAGGTTGGTAAAGGGCCTGTTTTCCCGGTTCTCGTCCCGGGATGTGACAAACAGCCACGCGGCCAGGGAGAGCAGAATGGAGAGGACTACGTAGAGTATTTTGCTGTCAAGAATCTTCTTTCCCATTGGAATTATCTCCCTTGATGCCCTTGAATACGCTGGACAGCCGGGCGGCGGCGGTGGGTCTGCCCTCCTCCTCCGCCCCGGGCATGAGCTCCAGGCGCAGCATCCGCTCCAGGGTCTCCGGCGACAGGTGCCGTTTGAGCATCCCGTTGATGGCCACCGAGATGGACCCCGTCTCCTCGGACACGATGGCCACCACCGCGTCGGAGTTCTCGCTGATGCCGATGCCCGCCCGGTGGCGCATGCCCAGGTCCCGGCTCAGATTCACGTTGCCCGACAGGGGGAGCATGCACCCCGCCCCCACAATGCGCCCGCCCCGGACGATCACCGCCCCGTCGTGGAGGGGGGCCTTGTTCCAGAACAGGTTTTTCAGCAGCTGGGCGGACACCTCGCAGTCCAGGGTGGTGCCGGTCTTCAGCACGTCGTCCAGCAGGGTGCGCCGCTCGAACACCATCAGCGCCCCCACTTTGTCCTTGGACAGGGAGGCATAGGCCTCCACCGTCTCCCTGATGGCGTTCTCCAGGTCGTTGCTGTAGCTCTCCGCCACGAACAGCTCCTTGATCTTGCCGCTTCCCATCTGCTCCAGGAACCGGCGGACCTCCGGCTGGAAGATGACCACCAGGGCGATAACCCCCAGCTCCACCGCGTTGTTCAGCACCGTGCGGATGACCCGGAGGTTGTACACGTTTGCCAGGGCCATGGCCGCAACAATAATTACGATAGCCTTCACCACCTGGCCGGAGCGGCTCCGGCGGACAAAACGGAACAGGTGGTAGATCCCGAAGGCGATGATGGCCATGTCCAGGATATCCTTCAGTTCGATGAGCCTGAGGTATTTTGGCGCCTGCTGCAGCGTCTGTACAATCGTTTCCATGCGCGCCCGCTCCTTCCCCCACCGAAAAATGTGCACGACGAATCCACGCCGCATCGCGGCATTTGGGGATATTATAGCTTATCTGGCGGTGGTTGGCAAGAGAATCGGGGAGAATTAAGAGAAAATTCACGGGACGAAGCGGAATAAATTTCCGGCGGGCCCGCCTGCGCGGGTCATTTTCACGCCCCGCCCGCCCCCGCCGCCCTGGTACACAAAGACGCGTCCCGCCCGTTTTTCCCCCGGACGGGACGCGTTTTCCGCCTTTTACCGCTCCCGGGCGGCGGACCGCCGGGATTTGCCCAGCTTCTGCCTGCCCAGCGAGACCAGCAGCTCGATGAGCTCCAGCCCCCGCTCAAAGACAAAGATCACCGACGGGGTGAGCATGAGGAACACCACGATCACCAGCCCCGCCTGGAAGTCCAGGGGCGTCAGCTCAAACATGGAACCAAAGCCCAGCACCGCCGCCACAAAGGCCGCCGACATGGCGCCCAGAAGGGTCCCCCGCTTCCAGTCCAGCGGCCTGGAGATGTAGTACAGCACCAGCAGGCCCACCTCGCCCATAATGACGGTGGCCAGGGTGGACAGGGTGACCCGCTCAAAGTCAAAGGCCACGGTGAACAGCTCGATGAAGATCATCAGCACGATGTTGGCCAGCCCTCCCGGCAGGGCCCGGCGGAGCACGTTGGTCATAAACCGGCCCTTCACCAGCTCATGGTTGGGCTCCAGGGCCAGCACAAAGGAGGGCGCGCCGATGGTGAGGGCGCTGATGAGGGTGAGCTGAATGGGCACGAAGGGATAGGGGAACCCGGCCAGCAGGGTGACCAGGGACAGGAACAGGGACATAATGTTCTTCACCAGGTACAAGGCCGCCGAGCGCTGGATGTTGTTGATAACCCGCCGCCCCTCCTGCACCACCTGGGGCATGGAGGCGAAGTTGGAGTCCAGCAGCACCACCTGGGCCACCTGGCAGGCCGCCTCCGAGCCGGAGGCCATGGCGATGCCGCAGTCCGCGTCCTTCAGCGCCAGCACGTCGTTGACGCCGTCCCCCGTCATGGCCACGGTATGGCCCGCCTTCTGCAGGGCCTTCACCAGCTTGCGCTTCTGGTCCGGGGTTACCCGGCCGAACACGTTGTACTCCCGCACCGCCCGGGCGTAGTCGGCGGGCTCCTTGAGGACGGCGGCGTCCACGAAGCGGTCCGCCCCCTTGATGCCCGCCTGCACCGCCACACTGGACACGGTGGAAGGGTTGTCCCCGGAGATCACCTTCACCGTCACCCCCTGCTGGGCAAAGTAGCGGAAGGTCTCCGGGGCCTCCTCCCGGATGGGGTTGGCGATCACCGCCAGGGCCAGAGGCTCCACCCCGCCCACAATGCCCCCCTCCATGGTGGGGGCGCTGGCGCACTTGGCCAGCAGCAGCACCCGGCACCCCTGCTCCTGGTAGGGGGCGACCATGTGCTGCAAATCGGCGTACCGGGCCTTCATGATGAACTCCGGCGCGCCCACCACATAGGCCCCGTAGGAGCGGAACACCACCGCCGACCACTTGTTGGCCGACGTGAAAGGCACCGTGCGCTCCACCTGCCAGAGGGAGGACTTGCTGAACCGCTCCGCCATGGCCCGGGCGGTGTCGTTGTCCGCGTCGATGGCCCGGTAATAGGCGTTGAAAATCTCCTCCACCTTCCCGGCGGGGCAGCGCTCCTCGTCCAGGGGGACCACCTCCCGCACCGACATCTCCGGCTGGGTGATGGTGCCCGTCTTGTCCACGCACAAAACGTCCACATGGGCCAGGGTCTCCACGGCGGACAGCTCGTGGACCAGGGTCTTGCGCTGGGCCAGCCGCATCACCGACACCGCCAGCGCCACGCTGGTGAGCAGGTACAGCCCCTCGGGGATCATGCCGATGAGGGCGGCCACCACGGCGGGGACGGCCTGGGCGAAGGTGTTCTCCTGGACGATCAGTTCATTGTAAAACAGCGCCGCGCCGATGGGGATCAGGGCGAAGCCGATGAACCGGATCAGCTTGTCCAGCGACTTCATCATCTCCGACCGGCCCACCCCCTGGTCGGCCTTGGCCTCCAGGGACAGCCGGGCGGCGTAGCTGGACTTGCCCACCCGGTCCAGCCGGGCCCGGCACTTGCCGGACACCACAAAGCTGCCGCTCAAAAGCTCGTCGCCGGGATTTTTGGTGATGGGGTCGGCCTCGCCGGTGATGAGGGCCTCGTTCACCGTCACCTGCCCCGACATCACCGGGCCGTCGGCGGGGATCTGGTCCCCCGCCCCCAGCTCCACAATGTCCTCCCGCACCAGCTTGTGGACGGGGACGGTGCCCAGCTGGCCGTCCCGCACCACCTTTACCCTGGCCTCGCTGATGAGGGACAGCTTTTCCAGGGTGGCCCGGGAGCGCAGCTGCTGGATGATGCCGATGATCGAATTGACAGCGGCGATGCCCAAAAACATCATGTCCTTGAAGTCTCCGGCCAGCACCAGCAGGGCGGCCAGCACCACAAACACCAGGTTGAAAAAGGTCAGGGTATTCTCCCGGATGATCTGCCCGGTGGTTTTGGCGTTGGATTCCACCGCCTCGTTGCCCAGGCCCTGCTCCATCAGCTCGGACGCCTGGGCGGCGGTGAGGCCCAGCTTGGGGTCCGGGAAAATGCGCTCCGGTTCTCTGGGCGAGCGGGCGGCCCGCTCCTCCCGGCGGCGGGCGCGCTGCTTTTCCTCCCGCCCACGCTTCGGGGGCGGGGCCTGTTGAAATTGAGCCGACTGCTGCGCCATTATGCAAGCTCCTTTGCGTCATAATTTGGAGAATCTTGGGCTATCATACCACGAGAAAGGGTTGGCGTAAAGCGCCAACCCTTTAACAATGTGTTAAATTAGACAAATCCCCGTATACAGAGGGCCCCCGCAGAGCCATCCTTCCGGGGCCCCGCAAAGCCGCCCACTAGGCGCTCCACTGTACCTCGATGGTGAACACACCGTTCTCCCACCGGGCGCGGACCCTGTGGCCCATCCGCTCCGCCAGGGCCTTGACGATGGCCAGCCCCAGGCCGGTGGACTGCCCCGTGCGCATCTTGTCGGCGGTGTAGAACCGCTCGAACACGTGGGCGGCGTCCTCGGCGGTGAGGTCCGCCGCCCGGTTGGAGAAGGCGGACACAATGACGTTCCCCTCCCGGTACAGGCGGACGGCAAGGGCGTCCTCCCCGTGGCGCAGGGCGTTGGTGAGCAGGTTGGAGAAAATCCGGGTCACCGCCCCGCTGTCCGCCCACACCGGGGGCAGGCCGGGGGCGATGTCCACCTCCATAGCCAGCCCCGCCTCCTCGATCTGCTCGTAGGCCGCCGCCAGCTGGTCGGACAGCGCCCGGCCCAGGTCCACCTTCTCCCGCTCCAGGGGCAGCTCGCCCCCCTCGATGCGGGACAGGTCGTAAAACGTGGCAATAAACACCTGGAGCGTCCTTGCCCGGCCCTCGATCACCGCCAGGTACTCCGCCTTTTTCTCCGGAGACAGCCCCTCCCCCTCCAGCAGCTGCAAATAGCCCAGGATGGAGGTCAGCGGCGTGCGCAGGTCGTGGGACACGTTGGCGATCTGCTGGCGCAGGGCCTGCTCCTTCCGGCGGTAGAGGGCCCGCTCCTCCTGCCGCAGCTCCAGCAGCTGGTTGAGGCAGGCCAGCAGCTCCTCCGCCCCGGCGCTGGGACAGGGCAGCGCCAGCCGGGCGGTGGTCTCGTCGGCCATCTGCTCCCGCATCCGGTGGGCGGCCCGGCGCAGCCCCCGCTCCATGGTGACCTGCCGCCCGACGAGGACGGCGCACAGCAGGAGCAGAATGACAATCAGGACGGTTTTCATCATGTTCCCTCCAGATTCAATTCCAGCCAAAAATCAGCAGATAGAGCAGCAAAAAAACTACGATAACAGGAACCCTCATAAACGCACCTCATGGCAACACCTTCAGCCGGGCCCCGCGGCCCGGCTGAACTGGTTTATTTGATCTCTTTTTTATGGAACCCGTACAGGCCCACGGCGGTACACACGACCACCCAAAAGGCCCCCACCAGCCACGCCTTGCCCAGAAACACCGGATTGCCCACCACACTGGGGGCGGTGGAGAGCATGGAGGCAGGCATATGCTTAGAAATCTGAATCAACACATCCCCCGCAGGGCCTGGAGTGAGGATGCCCGCCAGTTCCACGACGGTGTGGAACATCATCGTGAGGAACACGGCGGCGAAGGACGCGCCGATGTCGCTGGCCAGGAGGAACAGGCACGCGCAGGTGGCCGCCTGCCCGCCCACCCACAGCGGGAAGCCCACCGCCAGGTAATATCCCACGATCCGCAGCGCACCCGAGTCCCCCGTATATCCCGCCGGTATGACGATATCCGGGCTGGTGATAGCCACGTTGGGGTCGTGGGGCAGGAGGATGGCGCACAAGCCGATGAAGAAACCCATCATAACCACCAGATATGCGATGGACAGCAGGGTCTGCGCGATGAGCTTGCCCAGGTAGATGCGGGTGCGGCTCAGGCCGAAGGACACCTCGTTTTTCAGGGTGGAGTTCTTATACTGTCCCGCGAATACCATGTCCCCGGTGAGCAGGCAGGTGCAGAAGCCAATGGTGCCCATGCTCACAATAAACGTAATGGCCTGGGCAAAGTACGTGGGATACGAGTGGGAGTTGTGGAAGACAAAGCCCGCGATCAGAAGCCCTTCCAGCGCCAAGAAGATCCCCAAGGCGATATAGGTGTACTTGCGGTGAAGCAGCTTGTAGATCTCAGCGCGGATGTAGTTAAGCATGACGGCCACCTCCGATCAGGTCGAGGAAATAGGCCTCCAGGTCCGCGCCCTTCTGCTCCATAGCCAGCAGGGCCACCCCGTTCTGGGCCAGGGCGTAGGACGCCCGCTTGGGGTCGTCCAGGCAGTCGTAGAGCTGGACCACGTTGTTGGGCAGGACCTCAAATTTGTCCGTACCCAGCTGGGATTGAAGCACGGCGGCGGCTTTGGCGGCATCGTCCACCTCCAGCCGCAGGCAGGTGCGGCATTTGTCGTGGAGGGCCTCCGCCGAGATCTCCTCCAGCAGCCTGCCCTGCTCCATAAAGCCGTACCGGGTGGCCGCGTTGGACAGCTCGGACAGGATGTGGCTGGAGATCAAAATGGTGGTCTGCCGCTCCTGGTTGAGCTGGCGGAGAATCTGCCGGAACTCCGCCACCCCCTCCGGGTCCAGGCCGTTGATGGGCTCGTCCAGAATGAGCAGGTCCGGGTGGTTCATCAGGGCCAGCCCCAGCCCCAGCCGCTGCTTCATGCCCAGAGAAAAGGACTTGAACTTCTTTTTGCCCGTGTCCGCCAGGTCCACCTGCTCCAGCACCTCGTCCACCACCTGCTTGCCGGGGATTCCCCGCTGGAGACGGTAGTACTCCAGATTCTCCCAGGCCGTCAGGAAGGGGGAAAAGGAGGGGATTTCGATCATAGCCCCGGTGCGGGACCGCTGGTCCCGCATGTTCTTCCCCGACGCGCCGAACAGCTCCATCTCGCCCCCGGTGGGCTCAGACTGGCCGGTGATCATCCGCATGAGGGTGGTCTTCCCCGCCCCGTTGCGGCCCACCAGGCCGTAGACATCCCCCCGGCGCACCTGCATGTTCACCCCATCCAGTGCCATGCACGCGCCATAGGCTTTTTTCAACCCATATGTGGCTATGACAGCTGAATTGTCACTCATAGCGTTTCCGCCTTTCTGTTTGGATTGCCTGTATCATAACGCGGAAAGGCCAAAACTCCTCAAAGGAAGTCTAAAGAAATTCTAAATATCAGTTTGGGGCCCCATAAAGCCGTCCTACAGGCTTTGTGGGGAAAGGAGGGGCAACACAATGAGCGAGCTTTCACCTGTGGTGAAAGCGAGGGATATGAAGTTTGCCCCGACGCTGTCACGCTCACTTTGGGCGCGCTTGTCGCCCCGGCTTCCTTCCGACTCAGGCAAAACCCGCCTCCGCTTTACGGCGGCTGGGCTTTTGCCTTCGCTCCAGTCCATCCGGGGCGGCGCGCCTAAGCTCACGCTTCCGCCAGCTTGAACCCAATTCCCCAGACGGTCTTTATATAGCCTCGATCCGGGTCCGCCTTGGCCAGCTTGGAGCGCAGGTTGCTCACGTGGACGTTCACCGTGTTCTCGTCCCCCAAAAAGTCCTCCCCCCACACCGCCTCGTAGATCTGGGCCCGGGAAAAGGCACGGCGGGGGTTGGCCATCAGCAGGGCCAGGATGTCGAACTCCCGACCGGTGAGGGACAGCTCCTCCCCGTTCAGGCTGGCGGTGTGGCTGTCCCGGTCCAGGGTCAGGGGGCCCACGGACAGCACGTCCGCCTGCGCCGCGGCAAACTGGCGGCTGCGGCGCAGCTGGGCCTCCACCCGGGCCAGCACCTCGGCGTTGTCAAAGGGCTTGGGGATGAAGTCGTCCGCCCCCAGCTTGAGCACGTTCACCCGGTCCGACACCCCCACCTTGGCCGAGGCCACGATGATGGGCATGGTCTTGCCCCGGCGGATGCGGGCGATGAGCTCCTCCCCCGTCACGCCGGGGAGCATCAGATCCAGCACGATCAAGTCGTAATCATATTTCTCCGCCCACAGCAGGGCCTCGCTGCCGGAAAAGGCGGCCCGGCAGCTGTAGCCCGCCCCCTCCAAAATGGTGCACAGCAGGCGGTTGATATCGGCGTCGTCCTCCACGACCAGGATGTTGGCGGCGTCCATGGCCATACCCCCTCTATCGTTGTTCATTCTTTTTCTTGAAAGAAAAAGAACCAAAAAGAACTTTAGCTCGCTGACGTTCCAGGTGCTTTCAGGCCCATTCCCGCCCGGCCACGAAACATAGGCGATGACACAGTATATCACAAAAGCCCCCGGCGTTTCCAGACGCCGGGGGCAGACTTTAGGAATTTTTAAGGATTAGCCCGTAATCGCGGGAGCCTGGTTGGTGAACTTCTGCTCCGCCTGAGCGATCTGCTGGGGCTGGGCCTGTTCCACCTTGTACCAGCCCTTCTGCTTGCCCGTCTCAAAGAGCTGGGTCTGGGTCTTGTGGCCCTGGGTGAGCAGGTTGACAAAGGCGTCCCGCAGCTGCACATTGGTGCACTCGGAGGCGAACAGGTTGTAATTGGTGCTCATCTTCTTTTCAGTGAGCAGCAGGTCGGTGATGATCTCGTTTTCCTTCATGGCGCGTCCTCCTTACTTCAAAAAGCCCAGCAGCGTGTCGTAGTTCTGCTTGTGCTGGGCGGCGTACTGGTTGTAAGTGCTTTTCAACTCGGTCTCCTGGGTGGCCTGGGCGGCGTCCTGATACTTGCAGCACAGCATCCGCTCGAAACCCAGCTGGTCCTCCAGCGCGGACAGTTCTTTGGTGCTCAGATTCGGCATGGCGAGTCCCTCCTTTACATTGATGCCGTTAGTGTGGCCGCCGGAAGGGAAAATATGCAAAAATCCCGCGCCCGATTTTCAGGCGCGGGATTTCGCAATTCACTTCTTTTTCAGCTTCAGCACATCTTTGTAGAAAGCGTCCAGCTCCCTCTTGGTCTTGAAGGTGGCCATGTACATCTGATTGCCCATGGCGTCGGCCAGCACATCGGGAATACGGTCCACCATTTTCAAGTTTTTGCTGTACTTGGCCAGGATATCCACATGACTCATGGCGAAGGGCTTGCCGTCCCGGCGGCCCGCGTAGGCACAGAAGAAGTGCTCCCCGGACTCCAGGGTGGAGCGGTCAAAGGCGATCATGTCCGCCCAGATCTTATAGACATTGGTGGAGTTGGCGAAGTTCATCATGTCCGGGCTGAACCCGCCGCAGGGGCGCATATTCACCTCCAGCGCCACCACGTCCCCCTTCTTTCCCATCCCCTCCTGGTCCTGGGTGAGGCGGAAGAACTCGAAATGGACAAACCGGCTCTTGACGCCGAAGCTCTTGACCGTGGCCCGGCCCGCCTTCCGGGTGTCGGCGGGAAGGTCCTTGACAATGTAATAGATGGAATTGTCCTCCTCGTTGACAATATCCATGATGGACATGGGGGTGACGTTGCCCGTCTCAAAGATGGGGTCCCCGTTGGAGTCGATGATGGCGTCGTAGGAATTGACCTCGGCGTGGATAAACTCCTCCATGATGTACGTGACGTCCTGCTTGGTTTCCAGGAACCTCTTCAGATCCTCCTCGCTGGACAATTTGTGGGTGTCGGAGGCCCCCACGCCGTTGTCCGGCTTCACCACCACAGGCCAGCCCACCTTCTTGATGAACGCGAGACAGCCCTTCTCGTCGTCCACCAGGTGGTAGCGGGCGGTGGGAATGCCCGCCTGCTGGTAAAAGGCCTTCATCCCGGATTTAAACTTGATCCGGGGAATGTCATCGTTCTGGAAGCCGGAGGTGATGTGGAAATCGGTGCGCAGCCGGGCGTCCCGCTCCAGCCAGTACTCATTGTTGGACTCCAGCCAGTCGATCCGGCCATGCTTGAAAATGAAGTAGGCCACCGCGCGGTACACCTCGTCGTAGTTCTCCAGACTGCCCACTTTGTAATACTCGTTGAGGCTGTCCCGCAGCTCATAGGTCAGCTCGTCGTAGGGCGCGTCGCCGATGCCCAGCACATTCATACCGTTGTTCTTCAGCTCCCGGCAGAACTGCCAATAGTTTGTGGGGAAATTGGGGGAAATGAAGATCACGTTTTTCATAAGGGTCTCCTCTTCTCTTTCCTAAAATACAGACTTCCTCAGCCCGTCGCCGGGCGGAAATCAATCAGTATTACCACCCTGCCCGTCAGCGAACTAAAAATTCTTTTTCGATTCCTTAACGCAGTCCGTCGCCGGGCAGAAATCAATCAGCATACCACTCTGTCCGTCAGCGAACCAAAAGTTCTTTTTGCCTACTTTTTCTTACAAGAAAAAGTAGGTCAGGCCTGGTCCAGCAGATAGGGTACGAAGTAGGCCACCTGCTTGTACCACCAGTCCCAGTCGTGGGCCACGTCCCAGCCCCACACGTCCACCCACAGGTGAATGTCCTTCTCCCGGAAGATCTCCGCCAGCCACAGGGTGGTGCCGGGAATCTCCCAGGGGCCCCGGCCCACGCAGATGACTCCCTTTTTCTGGTTGTAGAGCTGAATATAGGGGTGGTCCTTGGGCATGTTGGACAAGTAGTTGACCGGGGAATTGCGGTACACCACCTCGTCCATATAACCGTCAAAGCCGTACTCCGCGCCGTAGATGCCGCTGAGGGCCAGCACCCGGTCAAACAGGTCCGGGCGGCGGAAAAACAGGTTGGCGGCGTGGGTGGCCCCCAGGGAGCACCCGAACACCAGCACCCCGGGCTCTCCGTCCCAGCCGTTGCGCTGGTTCACCATGGACCGCATGAAGGGCACGAATTCATCGGTGATATAGGCAATCCACTGCTCGTAGCGCCGGATGCGCCAGTAGGGGTCGTCCCACTTGTTGGACCAGCTCTCAGCGTCCATGGTGTCGATGGAGAACACCATCACCTGTCCCGACTCAATCCAAGGGGCCCAGGCGTCGGTCATTTTGAAGTTCTCAAAGTCAAAAAACCGGCCGTCCTGGCAGGGGATGAACAGCACCGGCCGCCCCGCGTGTCCATAGACCTTGCACTCCATGTCCCGGCCCAGGGCAGGGCTGTAGTCCTTAAAATACTGCGTCTCCATAAAAATCCCTCCGTCAATTTCCCCGCCCCACCGGGCGGGAAACGCTTATTGTTCTCTGCCGTAGAGCAGGGTATTCATGAAAAATGGAATCTGCCGCTCCCAGCTGGCCTCGCTGTGGTCTCCGCCGGGGACAATGCGGAAGTCCAGCAGCACCCGCCGGTCCAACAGCCCCGCCGCCGCCCGGCCCAGCAGCTTGAAGGTCTGGACATGGTTGCCGATCTCCCTGGAACCGTAGTCCATGTACAAAACCGTGCCCGGCGAGATACGGGCGGTGCGGATCAGGGTCTCCACCTTCCCCGGCGCAACCCACAGAGAGGGGGACAGCGCCGCTCCCCGGGAAAAATAGCGGTTGTACTCCATCACGGCGTACAGGGTCATGAGCCCCCCCATGGAGCTCCCGGCGATAAAGGTGTGCTCCCGGCCCGGGAGGGTGGGGAATTCCCGGTCGATTTCGGGCTTGAAGTTATGGACCAGCCACTCCATGGTGGTCCTTCCCCGTCCCACCACCCGGCCAATGCCGCCGTTGTAGAAGGACCAGGGGGAGTATTCGCTCAGCCGCCCGTTGTCCGGGTGGTGGTTGCACTCCACGGCGGCCACAATAATCTGGGTCTGGGTGGCGTCCAGGTACTCCCCCATCCCCCAGCTCTTGCCGTAGGTGGCGTCCTCGTCAAAAAACACGTTGTGCCCGTCAAACATGTAGAGCACCGGATAGCGCAGGTCCGGGTCCATCTCCCAGGAGTCGGGGAGATAGATATAGGCCCGGCGGGGTTCGTCCCCGGTGAGCTCAGGTATGGTGATATTCCAGCTGTCAATCATGGTCCAGGGTCCTTTCCCGCTTCACAGCGACAGATTATGATCTATTAGTTTAGCACAGTGCTGTAAAAAAATCAATCCACGGATGTTCCTATCTTCCCCGCCTCCGCCCCGCCGTTATGGCGCATTTTCACAGATACCGCACAGAACGGGACCGCAAAAAGCCCCTCTGAAAGGCGGCCGGGCCCTGCGAACCGGCTTATGACGCCGACACACCAGCCGGTACGAGCGGATATAGAAAGGCCCGCCCGCCGGGAGGCGGTTAGACCTCATAAACCTGCTTATGCCGCGGGAATCACCAAAATCTGGCGGGAACAAATATGAAAAGGCCCACCCGCCGGAAGGCGGGTGGACCTCATAAACTTGCTTATACTGCGGGGATCGCCAAAATCTGGCCGGGACGAATATGGAAAGGCCCACCCGCCGGAAGGCGGGTGGGCCTCATAAATTTGCTTACGCCGCGGGGATCACCAGAATCTGGCCGGGCCAGATCTGGTTGGGATTCTGGATGATGCCCTTGTTGGCCTCATAGATCACGATCCACTTGGAGCTGTCCCCGTACTGGGCCTTGGCGATCTTGGACAGGCAGTCGCCGCGGACCACGGTATAGGTGCCCTCGGGCTGGGGCTCGGGCGTGGGCTCAGGCTCGGGCTCCGGAGTGGGCTCGGGCTCAGGCTCGGGAGTGGGTTCGGGCTCGGGCTCAGGCTCCGCCGCCGCCTTGATGGTGATGCGGCCAGCGGGCTCGCCGTACTGCTCGGCAGTGACGGTGCCGCCCAGCTCGTCCACGATGTAGTTGATGAGCACGGCGTTGTCGATCATCACGCTGTCCTTGAGCAGCTTGTCCGTCTTGAACATCACGAAGCCGTCGCCGCCGTCCTTGAGCATATAGTTGTGGGAGGCCAGGGTGTAGGTCTTCTCCACATCCAGCGGCTCGCCGTTAATCATCACGTCGTTGACACGGTACGCGCCGTCCACCTTCACGAACTCCTTCTCATCGTTCAGCACCACGGAGGAGGGAATGCCCGCGTCGATGACGTAGGTCACGCCGGACACCTGGAGGAAGCCGCCGTTCTCCTCGGGATAGTTGCGGGAACCGAACTCCAGGGCGTCCAGAATCTTCTGGCCGGTGGTCTCCACCATGCAGGCCTCGTTGCCGAAGGGGTGGACGTTGATGATGTCCTCATAGGTCACGTCGCCCGCGGCAATGTTGGCGCGGACGCCGCCGCCGTTGACAAAGGCCACATCGGCGCCCAGCATCGTCCGGTAAGCGTCGGCGCACAGGTCGCCCAGGTTGGTCTCGCCGCTGCGGACCAGCCGCTTGCCGTCGGCGTCGTTGATGGTCAGCTCCGCCTCGGACTTGGCCACAACCTTCTTCAGCTCCGCCTCAAAAGCGTCGTTCTTCTCCTTCACGAAAGCGGCCACGGTCTCGTCCTGCTTGTCATAGCCGGTGACCAGCTCGGCGTCAATCTCACCGGACTCGACGTCGATGACCACCTTGCCGATGGCGGCCAGCTTGGTGCCGGTCTGGGCCCACACCACGTCTTCGCCGTCCTTGTTGGCCACGGTCTTCTCGATCTGCTCGTGGGAGTGGCCGTCGATGAACAGGTCGATGCCGGTGGTGTTGGCGATCACGGCCTGGGCCTTCCACACCTCGGTGGAGCCATTGTCGCCCAGATGGCCGACGGCCACCACGTAATCCGCGCCGTCCTTCTTGGCGGCGTCCACAGCCGTCTGCACGGCGGCGTACAGGTCCTTGCCCTCATTGCCCTGCTGGAAGCTGTAGATATACTCCCCCTTGTCGTTCTGGAAATAGGTGGGGGTGGACTTGGTGAAGGTCTCGGGGGTGTCGATGCCCACATAGGCCACCTTCACCTCGCCGTAGGTCAGCACCTTGTAGGCGTCGAACACGGCCTTGCCCTTCAGGTCGGTGAAGTTGGAGCAGATATAATCGTACTCCGCCTTGTCGTTGGCCAGGGACAGGAAGTTGTCCATGCCGTAGTCGAACTCATGGTTGCCGGGGATGGCCAGGTCGTAGCCCACCTTGTTCATGATCTCCACGATGGCGGAACCCTTGGTCAGGGTGCCGATGGGGCCGCCCTGGATGGCGTCGCCCGCGTCGATCAAGGTGACGTTGTCCTCGCCGTACTGGGCCTCCATCTCGGTCTTGTAGGCCGCCACGCCCGCATAGCCGATGTTGGTGACCGCGTCGTCCTTCTTCGCCTGGTCGATGCCGCAGTGGACATCGTTGGTGTGGAGGATGACGATCTTCTGGGCCTCCGGCTCAGCGGACTCCACAGGCCCGCTCTCCTCGGGCTTGGCGCTCTCGCTTACCGCCGGATCGTCGTTCTTGTCATCGTTTTTGCCATCGTCCGCCGCGAACGCGGGGATCATCAGGCTGAACACCATGACCAGCGACAGCAGCAGCGCCAAGATCTTGCTCGTTGCTTTCATTTGCTCACCTTTCCCTTCTACTTTGGTCCGTCCCGCTCAGCTTCCATCTCTGAACAGGCCGGCCTTGCCTGTTATTATACAAATCTTTTCCGGCTTTTTCAACCATAATTACGCAGTTTGCGTAAATTTCTCCTCGCTGCGCGGGGCGGTTCGGCGAACAGGCATTTGAGATTATACATACAGATATACAAACGCCCGCTGAAAAGCGGCTGCTTTTCAGCGGGCGTCATCTTCCCCGCGCGGCGGCCCCGAAGGGCCGAAAACGCGTCTGCCTTTATTTTGCAGCCCAGCTCCCCGTGGCGGCGGCGGTGAGGTAGGCGTTGATGAAGCCGTCCAGGTCGCCGTCCATCACCCCGTTGACGTTGGAGGTCTCAAAAGCGGTGCGGTTGTCCTTCACCAGCTGGTAGGGCATGAACACATAGGAGCGGATCTGGCTGCCCCACTCAATCTTGAGCTGTACGCCCTTGATGTCGGAGATCTTGTCCAGGTGCTCCTGCTCCTTGATCTGCATCAGCTTGGAGCGCAGCATCTTCATACAGGTCTCCTCGTTCTGGAACTGGGAGCGCTCGGTCTGGCAGGACACCACAATGCCGGTGGGCTTGTGGATCAGCCGGACGGCGGAGGAGGTCTTGTTGATGTGCTGGCCGCCCGCGCCGGAGGAGCGGTACACCTGGCGCTCGATGTCCTCGTCCCGGATATCCACCTCCACGCTGTCGTCCAGCTCGGGCATGACCTCCACGGCGGCAAAAGAGGTCTGCCGCCGGGCGTTGGCGTCGAAGGGGGAGATGCGCACCAGCCGGTGGACGCCGTGCTCGCTCTTCAAATAACCGTAGGCGTTGTCCCCCTCAATGCGGATGGCGGCGGACTTGATGCCCGCCTCGTCCCCGTCCTGGTAGTCCAGCACGGAGTAGGAGTAGCCGTGGCGCTCCGCCCAGCGGGTGTACATGCGGTAGAGCATCTGGGCCCAGTCCTGGGCCTCGGTGCCCCCCGCCCCCGCCTGGAGGGAGACGATGGCGGTGGAGCCGTCATACTCCCCGGACAGCAGGGTGGACAGCCGGGCGGTCTCCATCTCCTTCACCAGGGTCTCAAAGCCCGTCTCCACCTCGGGGATGAGAGACTCGTCCTCCTCCTCGTTGCCCATCTCGCACAGGGTCATCAGATCGTCCCAGGCCCCCTCGCGCTTGGCCTGGGCGTTCACCTTGTCCTCTAAGTTGCTGATGCGCTTCTGCACCTTCTTGGCCTTTTCCACATTGTCCCAGAAGCCGTCGGCGGCGGACTGGGCGTGGAGCTCGTCCAGCTCCCGCCGGGCGCTGTCCAGGTCCAGCGCCTCCCCCAGCTTATCCAGGTCGGGCTTTAGGTTGTTCAGCTTCACCCGGTACTCGTCAAATTGAAGCATTGTGTTTTCATCCTTCCGCGGCGCTTGCCGTTATTTTCCGCTCCATTATATAAAATACCGGGGCAAATGTAAAGGGTGTAAACAGCATTTATTCCACGGCCAGGCTGGGTCCGGCCTCCGGCGGCTCATAATTGCGCCGGACGGCCTCCGGCAGCTCGTCGTACCGCACCTCGCACCAGTCCACCACGCCCCGGACCGGCGCCACCTCCAGGCACAGGAACGCGCCCTCCCGCAGCTCCCGGGACATGCCGAAGGAGACGTCCTCCGCCGCGCCGTTCTCCTTGTAGGCCACCAGGGTGTAGGAGTACTCCAGCCCTCCGGTCAGGTCAATCACGCCCCCGCTGGAGTGGACCCGCTCGATCCTGCTGTTGTCCACCTGGGTGTAATAATAGGTCCCGGACGAAAAAAGCTGGCTGGCCAGGCACAGACCCGCCACAATGACCGCCCCTAGGGCGGCGGCGGCAAGTATTTTTCTCTTCATGGTTTCCCGCTCCTATCCGTTGGATGTCACGGCGGCCCCGCTGTGCCGCCTGTGACAGTCATCATACGCCCTTTTTATAAACAAACCGGATAGAAAAGGTTAAGAGACCTATAAGCGAAAAACCGCCCGCCCCGCAAGCGCGGGGTCCGGGCGGTTCACCGCTGGCTGACCTGGGGCCCGGTCTGGCCCCAAAAAATCAGGTCGTCCACATCCTGGGTCTGAGGATCGGCGCTCCACGCCCTCCCGCGTTTTTCTGTCATTGATATCGCTCCTTTATCTGGATCTCCGGCCTTGAATCGGCCCATACAAACCAGTATATGCAGGCCGCGGCCCAATGACACAAAAACTTTTGTCGTTTTTTCACTCCACCGCCAAGGGTATCATGGCGCTGATCTCAAACCAGTCGTCCCGCTCGTGGATGGTGACAGCCCCGCCGTACTTCTCGGCGGCGTGGCGGATGGACTTGATGCCGTAGCCGTGGTACGCCTTGTCCTGCTTGGTGGACACGGGCAGACCGTCCAGGAACTCCAACCGGGTGGGGCAGTAGTTCTCACACCGGATGACCAGAAAATCCTTTTTGGCGTACACCGCCATGTGAACCAGCCGCTTGGATTTGTCCTTGATGCCCAGCTCACACTCAATGGCGTTGTCCAGGATGTTGCCGAAGATGGTGCAGATGTCCATCACGTCCATGAAGGCCAGCCGCGCCCCGTCGGCCACGCAGGTCAGCTCAATGCCGTGGCGGGCGCAGTACAGGCTCTTGCCGGTGAGCACCGTGTCCAGCACCGAGTTGCCTGTCTTGTTCTGGGCCTCGTAGTCCCGGATCTCCTCCTCCATCCCGTCCAGGTAGGCGGAGCGCCGGGCGGCGTCCGGCTCCGCCCGGAGAACGGCGATCTGGTGCTTCAGGTCGTGGTACTTGTGGTTGATGACCTCGATACTCTCCCGGGACTGCCGGTACTGTACGTATTGATTTTGCAGGATGTTCTGGATGGAGTCCAGCTCCCGCTGCATGTACAGCTCGCACCGCTGGACATGGTAGGCGTACAGCATGGCCACCCCCGCCAGGTCCACCAGCGTCCGAATGTTATAAATGTCCGTCAGCTCCGAGCCGGTAAAAGGGGTGTCGCTGTAAACAAAGCTGAGGTTGCTGAGGAATAAGCAGGCAAGAGCGATGAGCGCGGGGCTCCACAGCTCCTTGAGCTGAAAGGCCATGGCGGTGCGGGGGTCGTCCCGCCGCCCCTCCAGCCAGCTCATCCCGCAGAACACCAGGACGTACACCCCCGCCAGCACCCCGGCGGCCAGCAGCCCGCTCCTCGGCCCCACCTCCCGCCAGCCCAGGGTAAACCGGGCGTAGGAGTACAGCTGCCACTCCAGGGAGGCGGCAAACTCCGCCAGCACGAAGGCCCGGATGGTACAGTAGCCCGCCGTGACCAGGGGCATATCGCAGCAGGCGGCGGTCAAGACAAACATCAACCCCACCGCCGCCGCCATGCAGGGCGCCCAGAGCAGGATGGGCAGTCCGTCGGTAAAGACGAGAAACAGGCACTGGACCGCCAGCCCCGCCCCCAACAGCCCCCACAGCCGGGAGCCGCTGTACCGCCGGGGGTATTTGGCGACGACGGTGAGGCAGGCGCACCACTCGGCGATGGCGGTGACGATCCGGGGAATGTCGGACTGGTAGATGGTGTTCACGGCGCTGCACCCCCCACCCAGTCGGTCAGGGCCTCCAAAAACGGCCCCCGCCGGCCCCGGCTGATGAGCAGCTTATCCCCCCGGACCACTGCGCAGCCGTCCTGTATGCCGTCCACGTGCTCCAGGTTCACCAGGTAGCCCTTGTTGCACCGGGCAAAGCCCCTGCCCTCCAGGGCCTCCTCCACCTGCTGGAGGGTGGCGGTGGAGGCGTGTATCCCCGACCGGGTGTGGAACATCAGCTGGCGGCCCAACCGCTCGATGTAGTAGATGCCGTCCACCTCCAACTTCACCGCGCCCCCCTTCACCGCCACGGTGATACAGGCGTCCTCCTTTTTCTTCACATATTGCAGGGCCCTGCCCAGCCGCTGGGAGAAGGAGAAATAACTCACCGGCTTCAAGATGTAGTCCAGCGCGTTCACCGAGTAGCCCTGGATGGCGTACTGGGCCAGGTTGGTGACGAAGACAATGACCACCTCCGGGTCCTTCTCCCGGACGTAGCCCGCCGCCGTCATGCCGTCCATAAAGGGCATCTCCACATCCATCAGGATCAGGTCGAACTCCGGCTTGTAGCGCTCCACCAGATCCTCCCCGTTGTCGTAGTGTGTGATGTGGAAAGCTCTCCCCGTCTCCTTCCCGTAGTCGTTGACGTACTGCTCCAGCTGGGCGTAGCACTGGGGGTCGTCCTCGGCGATGGCAATGCGGATCACGGGCCTCCCCTCCTCCCCTTGGCCTGGTTGAAGTCCCACGCCTCTCTCAGCCAGCCCAGCAGTTCTCCGTCCAGCTCCTCGTCCCTGGTCACGGTCACATGGTGGGTCCACCGGCCCGGATAGGGCTCCGCCGCCACCCCTATCCGGGGCGAGGGCTCCCGCCGCCCCAGCCCAAAGGTGACCACGATGCCGGG
Organism: uncultured Oscillospiraceae bacterium; assembly: GCA_949935795.1. Classification (GTDB taxonomy): domain Bacteria; phylum Bacillota; class Clostridia; order Oscillospirales; family Oscillospiraceae; genus Enterenecus. The sequence goes on along the minus strand of CATLFX010000007.1, from coordinate 40,595 downwards.
GTCCTTTTTCCGCTTGGGCAGGGAGGCCATGGCGAACAGATGGGTCCCGTAAAAGCTGATCTGGCTCTTCTGCACCTTTACCGACACCTCGGGAAAGGCGGCGTCCAGCTTTTGGCACAGTCCCTGGTACAGGGCCAGCGCCTCCGGCTTTCCGTCAAAAAAGAACAGGACGTCGTTTTCGTAGTGCTCAGGCAGGTTCACGGCAATCCCCTCCTTCATAATATGTTCATCATATCATGAAGGAGGGGATTTGAAAAGATAAACCGAGAAAATTCCCTAAAAAATTACGGAAAGATGAAAATTTCCTCAATGGGGGCGTCTACCGCCCTGGAAATATCGACCGCAAGCTTTAAGGACGGGTTGTACTGGGCCTTCTCCAGCCGCATGATGGTCTCCCGGCGCACCCCCACCTGCTGGGCCAGCTGCTCCTGGGTCAGCTCCTTGAGCTGGCGGTATTTTTTCAGCCTGCACTCAAAATCCGGCATGGTCAGTCCTCCCCGCCGCCGTCCGGCTGGTCGGCGCAGTCGTAGCGGTAGAGCAGGTATTCAGTGAGGAACAAGTCCAGCGCAATTGCCAGAGAAATCAGGATAGTCAGGGCGATGAGGGTAAATTCCAGGCTGCCCAGCAGCGCGCCGGCGTTCAGGTTGAGCAAAATCAGGGACAGGAAAACAATGGCCACCGCCGCGCGGTGGGCGGTCAGTTCGGCGCGGATACGGTTTTCCTTGTATCGCTCGTCTATCAGGGTGTTGGACATTTTTCCTTCATAAAAGAAGCCGAAAAAGCCAAAAAAAGCAAAGAAAACAAAGGGGGAAACCGCATGAAACGCACTGTAGGTCCAGAAGCCCAGGAAACCGAAAAATCCGGCGAAGCCCAGCAGGCCCAGCTTGGGGTTGAGCTTCCGGGTGGTTTTGGCCTCCGCCTGCCGCAGCTTGTTGGCGATAATGGCCCGGCAAAGCAGGATGCCTAAATAGAGCACATACAGGACAAACAGCGCGCCGGAAATCAGCATAGGCAGGTCCCTGGACGTAAATGTACAGGTGGAGAAATCCGTCGGCGCCACCAGCCGCCAGTCGTTGAACACGATGGAGTACCAGGATGCCGCCGCCAGCAGCAGGACCACCACCACCCCCAGAATTACGGTAATCTTTCCTTTGAATTTTTTCATGACAGGTCCCTCCAGCAGATAAGATGTATTCATCACGAGACTTATTTCTCTCTTGATGAGATGAATATATCACTTTCCATATTCGCTGTCAAGAAGAAAGTTACAAATAAATCACTTTTTGTTGGACGCCCCGCCTCCGGCAAACTCAGCCTTGACATTTTTCCGCCCCGGTGATAAACTGTCTTCTGTCAAAATGGCATTGACGGAGAAGAAACCGCGAAGCGGCGCTCAGAGAGGGACGCATATGGTGCGAGCGTCCCGCGCAGGGCGGCGGCCGTACCACTCCTGAGCCGCCCGGGACGACCGGGCCGGGGCTTTCCCGTTACCGAAAGACACGAGCGACGGGCTGTCATGCCGCGCCTGCTCGCGACGCGGACCTAAATTCTCCGCTCGCGGCGGCTCCGCACTTCCCGTAAGCAGGGTGGAACCGTGGGATTATTTGATCTCACCCCTGATTCTGTCAGGGGTGAGATTTTATTTTTCACCCCTCAATTACAAGGAGGAATTTAATATGAGCGAAGAAAACCTGTACACCTTTGAAAACGAACAGTACCGCAAGACCTATTGGCACACCTGCTCCCACGTGATGGCTCAAGCCGTCAAGCGCCTGTGGCCGGAGGTGAAGCTGGCCATCGGCCCCTCCATCGACGAGGGCTGGTACTACGACATGGACGCGCCCTTCGCCTTCACCCCCGAGCACCTGGAGCAGATCGAGGCGGAGATGCGCAAAATCTGCAAGGAGAAGCTGAAGCTGGAGCGCTTCGAGCTTCCCCGGGCCGAGGCGCTGGCTTTCATGGAGGAAAAGGGCGAGCCCTTCAAGGTGGAGCTCATCAACGACCTGCCCGAGGACGCGGCCATCTCCTTCTACAAGCAGGGGGAGTTCACCGACCTGTGCGCCGGGCCCCACCTGGACTCCACCGGGCGCATCAAGGGCAACGCCATGAAGCTCACCGCCTGCAACGCCGCCTACTGGCGGGGCGACTCCAGCCGGGAAACCCTCCAGCGCATCTACGGCATCGCCTTCCCCAAGAAGGATGAGCTGGACGAGTACCTGGCCCGCATCGAGGAGGCCAAGAAGCGGGACCACCGCCGTCTGGGCAAGGAGCTGGGCCTGTTCATGCTCCGGGACGAGGGCCCCGGCTTCCCCTTCTTCCTGCCCAAGGGCATGACGCTGAAAAACACCCTGCTGGACTACTGGCGTCAGGTCCACAAGAAGTACGGCTATGTGGAGATCTCCACCCCCATCATGCTCAACCGCCAGCTGTGGGAGCGCTCCGGCCACTGGGACCACTACAAGGACAATATGTACACCACCGTCATTGACGACGTGGACTTCGCCATCAAGCCCATGAACTGCCCCGGCGGGATGCTGGTCTACGCCAGCGAGCCCCACAGCTACCGGGACCTGCCTCTGCGGGTGGGTGAGATCGGCCTGGTCCACCGCCACGAGCTGTCCGGCGCACTCCACGGGCTGTTCCGGGTGCGCTGCTTCAACCAGGACGACGCCCACGTCTTTATGACCCGGGACCAGATGCAGGACGTGATTCAGGAGACGGTTCGCCTGTTCGACGAGGTGTATTCCACCTTCGGCCTGAGCTACACCATCGAGCTGTCCACCATGCCGGAGGACCACATCGGCACCGTGGATGAGTGGGAGCGCAACCAGGACATTCTGAAAGAGGCCATCACCGGCATGGGCAAGGAGTTCGTCATCAACGAAGGGGACGGGGCTTTCTACGGCCCCAAGCTGGACTTCCACCTGGCCGACTCCCTGGGCCGGACCTGGCAGTGCGGCACCATCCAGCTGGACAGCCAGCTCCCCGAGCGGTTCGAGCTGGAGTACACCGGAGAGGACGGCCAGAAGCACCGCCCCGTCATGATCCACCGGGTGGTGCTGGGCTCCATCGAGCGGTTCATCGGCGTCATCACCGAGCACTTCGCCGGGGCGTTCCCGGCCTGGCTGGCCCCGGTACAGGTGAAAGTACTGCCCGTCACCGACCGGGCGGCGGACTATGCCAAGGAGGTGGCCGCCAAGCTGGACGAGCTGGGCTTCCGCTGCGAGGTGGACGAGCGCAACGAGAAGATCGGCAAGAAGATCCGGGAGGCCACCCTGGAAAAGGTGCCCTATATGCTGGTGGTGGGCGACCGGGATATGGAGAACGGTACCGTCTCCCCGCGCCACCGCTCCGGGGAGGACCTGGGCGCTATGACGTTGGACACCTTTGCCGCCCTGCTGGAGGACGAGGTCAAGTCCAAGGCCATCAAATAAAAAACGCGGGGAAATTCCCGCGGCCACAAAAAACGGCCTGCCCGGTTTACCCGGACAGGCCGTTTTGTCAATTGCAGAGCTTCAGTCCAGCTGTCCCAGCCGGTCCAGCACCGTCAGCGTGCGGCAAAGGTCCTCAGACACGTTGAGCACTCCCGCGCTCTCACCCCGCAGGGCGCCCCTGTCCACCGCCTTTTTCACCGCATCCTGATAGTAGTCCGGCACGTCGGCCAGGGTCCTGTAATACACCATCTCGTCCTCCTCCTCTCTGCCCATGGCCCGGACCACATCGGCCCGGAAATCGTTCATGTCCATCCCGAACCGGGGGAACCAGTTGTACACGTCGCCGTGGTTGCTGGCAACCCCCCGGCGGAAGCCGTCCTGGTGGCAGATGATCACGCCGTCCCCCATGGGGTCCAGCCCGTAGTCCCGGCACAGCATGGCGGTCAGCTCCACGGCGGTCTGGTACGCCTGCCGGAAATAAACCGGGTCGGTCAGGCCGTCCTCGCACATCTCGAAGGAGATGTGGGTGTTGTTGGCGCTTTTTCCGCTGGTCCCGGTGCCGGCGTGCCAGCCCCGGTGGGCCCAGGGCAGGGTCTGCACCGCCGCCACCGTACCGTCCGCCAGCCGCCCGACGAAGCCATGGACGCATACGTCCAGGCCAGGGCGGTTCCAGTGGTTGCCGTTGGCGTTGGACCCCAGGGCGGCCAGCAGCTCCTCCCGGTCGGGGGTGGAGGAGACGGGCTGCACATACCGCCGGAGATTGGGGTTGTCGGCCCCGGTGGAGTGGACCATCACCCCCTTGGGCCGGATGGTCCGCTTCGTCTTGTAACAATCGTTCTCGGTGAGGATACACTTCAACAGCTTCATCCCGCGCCACTCTCCTTCTGCGCCGCCCGCTCTATCTGGGTGCCGAAATAGAAGGCGATGATGACGGTATACACCGTCATGAAATCCTGGCCCACCTCTCCCCGCAGGGCCTGGACGGCGAACACCACCGTCAGGGCCAGCGTCACCAGGGACTTGACGCACAGCAGCCGGGCCAGCCGGTTAACCAACGCTTCCTTCATGTCCATTCGATTCCCCTCTCTTGTCTGACATTGAGGGCGGTCCCCAGGGCAGAGGCCCCCAACCACAGCTATGCGCCCCCCGCCGCCGCCGTGCCTGTCCAATCTGCCGGAGGTGTCAAAATTCCCGCCCCGCAGAGTGAAAAGAGACAAAAAAAGAATTGCCTATTCCCGTGCAATTGTGCTATAATACAATTACCGGGGACAAAGGTTCCCAAGCGAAAGGAGCTGAGCACATGAAGTTCACGTTTACAGACAAGAAGGTCAACCTGCCCAAATCGCTCCACAACTACGCCGAGAAAAAGGTAGGCAAGCTGGACCGTTACTTCAAGAACGAGGCGGAGGCCAGCCTGGTCTTCTCTGTGGAGAAGGACCGGAACAAGGTGGAGCTCACCATCCGTTCCGGCCCCACCATCCTGCGGGTGGCGGAGAGCACGTCGGACATGTTCGCGTCGGTGGACGCGGCGGTCACCTCCATGGAGCGCCAGCTGCGCAAGCACAAGACCCGTCTGGAGAAGCGGCTGCGCACCGGGGCGTTCACCCCTCCCGAGCCCGCCGAGGAGACCTCCTTTGTGCCTGACGCGGAGGAGGACGACTTCCGCATCGTGCGCACCAAAAAGTTCCCCATCAAGCCCATGACGGTGGACGAGGCCATTTTGCAGATGGACCTGCTGGGCCACAACTTCTTCGCCTTCAAGATCGAGGACAGCGACGCCTTTGCCGTGGTGTATAAGCGCAACGACGGCGGCTACGGCCTCATTGAGGACGAGGGCTGACGGTGAAAACAGCCCCTGCCGTGCGCAGAAATAAAAAAACTCCCCTCCGCTTTTTGGGCGGAGGGGAGTTTTCGTCATTGAAAGCGGTTCACCAGGAGGATGGCCGCCCCCAGCACCGCCAACACTACGCCGGTGGCCCGGTTGAGAACGACGGGACTGGCCTTGTTGGCAAACCGGGCGGCAATCCGGGCCCACAGCAGGGTGGACAGCACGCATAGGGCCAGCACCGTCAGGTCGGGCATGCCGCCGATGGCAAAGTGACTGACAGCCCCGGTAAAGGCGGTGAATGTCATGATGAACACACTGGTGCCCACGGCGGTCTTCAGCTCGTACCCCAGCACGGAGGTGAGAATAAGCAGCATCATCATGCCGCCCCCGGCCCCCACAAATCCGCAGATGAAGCCGATGAGCGTACCGCACAGGATGGACTGGACCACCCGCTTTTTGGGGTCTACCGCTTCCATGTTCTCCTTGGTGGTCATGACGGGCTTGACAATAAACTTGATGCCCAGCAGCAGGGTCATAAAGGTGGAGAATCCGCCCATGGCGGTGGCGGGCACCAGACTGGACACCCAGCTTCCCACCAGGGTGAAGGCCAGCACGGTGAACATCATCACCAGGCCGTTTTTCACGTCCAGGTTCTTATTTTTGCCGTAGGTGTAGGCGGAGACCGCGCTGGCCAGCACATCGCTGGCCAAAGCGATGCCCACCGCCTCATATGGCTCCATGTGCAGGAAAGTGATGAGCATAGGGCTGATGACGGCGGCGGCGCTCATACCCGCAAAGCCGGTACCCAGCCCCGCACCGATGCCTGCGGCGAAGCAGATGATAAAGGTGAACAGCATAGTAGAAGAGACCTCACTTTCTCAGGATGTCCCGCAGGTTTCGGGACACTTTTTCGGAGATGGCGTCCATGGCTTGCGCCTCTTCAGGGGTGAAGCCCCGGCGCATGGCCTGGAAAAAGGCCCGCTGGGCCTCCTGCCCGTCCCGGATGGGCTCCCCGGCGGCGGGGAGCGGGGTGAGCAGGAGGGTTTTGCGGTTGCCCTCCGGGTGGACGGCGGACAGCAGGCCTTTATCCTGGAGGGCGTGGACCGCCGCCGATACGTGGGACTTGGTCCATTGCCGCAGGCGGACGGCTTCCGCCGCCGTATTGTGGGCGGGGTTGTTGGCCAAAAACAGGAGCAGGTCCAGCTCCATCCGGGTCAGCCTCCAGCGCTGGGCCACCGGGTCCAGGGTCCGGTCGTATGCCTCTTTCAAAAGCAGCACGTGCTCCAAAAACGGCTCAGTCATGGCGGGACCTCCTTTTGTTCTATTTTGAACTATAACTGAATCATACCACAGAGGATGGACATTGTCAAGAGGGGAGGAAAAAGCGCCCTCCGGCAAACCACACAAAAAGGGGCTTGACAAGGGAGAGGCGCTTGGGTATAATACTTCACAAGCAAAAGGCGTTGATGGGAAGAAGACGCGGTTTTTCCCCGCTCAGAGAGCCGGTGGTTGGTGCGAACCGGCGCGGGACCCCGCGTGGATACTGGCCCCGGAGCCGCCGGTCTGAACTTTTCAGTAGGATCGGACGGGAGGTCCCGTTACAGGCCGCGGCCTTGTTGGAGGCCAAGAGCGCGCATCGGGTGACCGTGCGCGGAATTAGGGTGGTACCGCGTGATATGATTTATTGCGCCCCTGACGAAACGTCGGGGGCGTTTTTTGTCCCCGAATTCCAAAAGGAGGAAAAACCATGAATTTGAAGCCCGGATTTGAGAAGTACATCCCCTTCACTCCCCAGCCCATCCAAAACCGGACCTGGCCGGACAAAACTATCACCCAGGCCCCGGTGTGGTGCTCGGTGGACCTGCGGGACGGCAATCAGGCCCTCATCGACCCCATGAATTTGGCGGAAAAGCTGGAGTATTTCCACACCCTGGTGGACATCGGCGTGAAGGAGATCGAAATCGGCTTCCCCTCCGCCTCGGAAACAGAGTACGAGATCTGCCGGGAGCTCATCGAGGGAGGACATATCCCCGACGATGTGACCATCCAGGTGCTGGTCCAGGCCCGGGAGCACCTGATTAAAAAAACCTTCGAGGCCATCCAGGGCGCTAAGAACGTGATCCTGCACTTCTACAACTCCACCTCCACCCTCCAGCGCAAGGTGGTGTTCCACATGGATATGGAGGGCGTCACCAAAATCGCCACCGATGCGGCGGACCTCATCTATGAGATGGCCCAGCCGGTGATCGCGGGCGGCATGAACCTCCGCTATGAGTACTCCCCGGAGTCGTTTATGGGCACCGAGATGGACAACGCCGTGGACATCTGCGCAGCGGTGCTGGACCATCTCCATGCTACGGAACAGAACAAGGTCATCCTCAACCTGCCCACCACCGTGGAGAACTGTATGCCCAACCAGTTCGCCGACATGATGGAGTATTTTATCAGAAAACTCCCCGGACGGGAGCGGGCCATCATCTCCCTCCACCCCCACAACGACCGGGGCACCGGCGTAGCCACCACCGAGATGGGCCTGCTGGCCGGGGCCGAGCGGGTGGAGGCCACCCTCTTCGGCAACGGCGAGCGCACCGGCAACGTGGACATGGTGACTCTGGCCATGAACATGTACACCCAGGGGGTGGACCCCAAACTGGACTTCCACGACATCAACAAGATCCGGGACATGTACGAGCGGTGCACCAAGATGAAGGTGGGGGAGCGGCAGCCCTACGCGGGCCAGCTGGTGTTCACCGCCTTCTCGGGGAGCCACCAGGACGCCATCAACAAAGGCGTACACTATATGAACGACAGCGGCACAGACATGTGGGAGGTGCCCTACCTGCCCATCGACCCCGCCGACGTGGGGCGGCAGTACGAGCCCATCATCCGCATCAACTCCCAGTCGGGCAAGGGCGGGGCCGCCTTCGTCATGATGCAGAGCTTCGGCTACGACCTGCCCAAGGCCATGCACGCCGAGTTCGGCGCGGTGGTGCAGAAGGAGTCGGACCGGGTGGGCAAGGAGCTGAAGCCCGACCAGATTTTCGCCCTGTTCGACCAGGAGTACCTGTCCGTTCCCAAGACCTACCAGCTGGAGCGCCACTCCTTCCGGGAGGATTCCCGCCACGGGGACGTGAGCCGGGTGGCCTTTGTGGGCGAGGTGGGCTACAAGGGGCACACGATGGAGGCCTACGGCCAGGGCAACGGCCCCATCGACGCTTTCTTCAACGCCCTCCACGACCTGCCCGAGGGGCACATTGAGGGATATCAGTTCGTGGACTACAAGGAGCACGCCATCTCCACCGGGTCGGACACCCAGGCGGTGTGCTACATCCACCTGAAAAATCCCCAGGGCAAGGACGTGTTCGGCGTGGGCAAGAGCCACAACATCAACCGGGCGTCCCTGCGGGCGATTTTGTGCGCCATCAACCGGTCCCTGGCGTGAGGACAGGCGCATAGGGGCAAACAAAAATTCCCCGCTGGAATCCAGCGGGGAATTTTCTCACTTTTTGAACAGACTGCCCAGCCCCTTCACCGCATCGCCGATGTTGTCGGCGGTGAGCTTCGCCTTGACGCCCTTCACCACCGCATCCAGCTGCTCGGTGGGCAAGTCGATGCCGGTGAGCTTCTCCAACGCCCCGGCGGGGTCGCTGAGGAATTGCTTTTGCAGAACCTCGTCGCCCTTGATCTTCTCCACGATGTCATCAATGGTCTTTTTGATGTCCATGGATATCCCTCCTCGTAGTAATAACGCCTTATTTTGCCGAAATTTTCTCCACTTGTCAATTTCAACTTGCAGCTTTATCGAGGAAGCGGTATAATTAGGACAACTTTCTGGAAAGCAGGGATCTTATGAAAAAAGCGGCGTTCATCGGTGTTGGAAATATGGGCGGAGCTCTGGCCCGGGCGGCCTGCCGGGCCATCGGGCCGGACCAGGTGGTGCTGGCCAACCGCACGCCCGCCAAGGCGGAGGCCCTGGCGGCGGAGCTGGGCTGTACGGTGGTGGACAGCGCCGCCGACGCGGTCTGGGCGGCGGAGTACCTCTTCCTTGGGGTAAAGCCCAACGGAATGCGGCCCCTGCTGGAGGAGCTGGCGCCCCAGATTCTGGACCGCCACCGGGTGGGCGAGGAGAAGGTGGTGGTGTCCATGGCGGCGGGGCTGGTCATCAAGGACATGCGGCCCCATCTGGCCGGGGCGGGGTACTATGTGCCGGTGGTCCGGATCATGCCCAACACCTGCGTAACCGTCGGAAAGGGCATGACCGCCCTGTGCGCGGGAGAGGCGGCGGAGGCCTACATCCAGGGCGTGGAGGAGATTTTGTCCGCCACGGGCCGGGTGGAACGCATCCCCGAGGAGCTGATGGACCAGTTCTCCGCCGTGGCCGGGTGCGGCCCCGCCTTCGTCTACCCCTATATTGAGGCGCTGGCGGACGGCGGAGTGGCCGCCGGCCTGCCCCGGAGGCAGGCACTGGAGTACGCCGCCCAGACGGTGCTGGGGGCGGCGGCCATGGTGCTGGAGAGCGGGAAGCACCCCGGACAGCTCAAGGACGAGGTGTGCTCCCCCGGCGGGTCCACCATCGCCGGGGTGGCGGAGCTGGAGCGGGGAGGTCTGCGGGCCGCCGCCATCAACGCGGTGCTGGCCGCCTGCCATAAAAACACACAGCTGGGCAAATAAACGCGCCGCATCGGATATTTCAAAACGGAGGACGGGTTTTTATTCCGTCCTCCGTCTGTTCTATCCGCCGCCGCTATCCAATGAACATGGCGTCCCCGTTGTCTACGGGATATCATCATCAAGGCCGGCCTGGGTCGGCTTAAAATCTGCGTAATTCTTGGGATATTATACTGTCCTCACAAAGACTTGTCAATCAGTAAAGCCCTTTGCCTTCATAGCGGTCGATAACATCGTGAACGTCTCCCCCGCCTGGGTCTATCCTGTTCAGCAGCTTAATGAGTTCTTGCCTGCCCTCCAGTGTCGGCTCAGTACGGAGGCGGCGCTCCGCCCGCAGGATGTCCTCATCAGAGAACCGGCAGCTAGAGCCCTCCGGCATAGCGTAGCGAATAACCCGCCCGTTCTGGATTGCCTGCGACGCCATCCTGAACTGCCAAGAGAGGAACCAGCCCTTCGACTGAGGCTTGTCCCACCAGAAGACGACCTCCTGCCGCGCCAGCTCATCCAGCGAGGTGATGTGCGGCCCCTTGCGCCATTTTCTTCTGCCCATCGGTCACGCCCCCGGCAGGTTGGTCAACGCCCACGCCACCAGGAACAGGGTGCCGGAGCCAATGAAAAGGGCGACGTAGCCCTTCAGCTTTCCGCCGTCGTCTCCACCGGCCTCCAGGCCGGCACCCAGCACCGCCAGGACACAGACGACCACCAGCATGATTTTGAAAAAGGTCATAGTTCATTCACTCCTCATCGTAGATTTTCATTCCGAGTTGCTCTCCGAGCCAATCCAGGCCGGCCCGGTTGAATGTGTACCAGCACCGCTCTCCCTCGGTGTCCGGCATGACTTCCATCAGCCCTGCCTCGACGAGCTCGTCGAGCTGCTTGTCCTTTCCGCCCCAGGTGTTGCGCCAGGGGCGGTAGAACTTCTTGCCGTGTCGGGTATATGGCTTCTTATAGTCCAGGCCGACGACGTGCATCACCTTTTGCCGGAGGGTGGTATAGGTTACGACCCGGCCGTTCTCCTCCACCTGGACGTATTCCTCTTTTGGCAGCTCAATCATTCGACACGCCTCCCGCCGGTCTCATCTTGATTTTATCGTTAGGGTAGAGTTCATTGTACCGCTCCACCAGCTTCCGTGTGACGTAGGCTTGCGTTCTGGCTTTCTCGTTCAGCCGGTTATATTTATCCGCGGAACGGTTGATGTGTTTGAGCCAATTTTGTTTTGCTAAGAGCTCAAACCACTCGGCCAACAATTTAATCATTGTGCTCGTCCTCCATTATCTCGTCGTAGACTTCCCGGAGGTAGTCCTCATCGACGTATCTCTCCGGGTCACTGTCACAGCACGGAGGATAGACAGGGCCGCTCGGCCCGCCGGTCACACCGCCGCCACATCCGTCGTGCTGGTATTTGCAAGCCTCGCACAGCCTCTCGTGGTCGGCAACGACTTCAACCATCTTCTCAAAGTCTTCGCCCATCATTCTGCCTCCTCGCCCAACGCCTCCAGGCGTTTGATGATGGACCGGCGAGCCTCGATTTTGGCACCCAGAACACGAAGTTCCTCCCGGTTGGCCCGTCTGTCCTGCTCATCATAGCTGTACCGCTCTGCCTCTTTATTGTAGCTGACAATTTCTGAGTAGAGTGTGACGATAAGCTCATCTATCTTCTGCTTTTCAATCATTTTTGCACCCCCTCCAGCATGGTTTTCAGTTTGCACCCGGCGGGAAGCGGGTTGCCAGAGCCGTCCATATCCGGCCATTCGTAGAACTGGCAAGCCGGTATGCCGACAGTCTGGTCCCCACGACAGTCATGGTCGCAGATATCGAGGTACTCCTCCGCCAGCTTTTCTCTCGTGGGCCCGCTTATAGGCTGTTTGCCGGTCAAATCCATAGGATTGAGCACCGGCGCACATTCAAGGAGCTGCTGTAAGTTCAGGAGGTCCAGGTCCCGTCGATGGTCCTTCACGCTTCTTCTCACCCGCTTCAGCATCTCGATGATTGGCTCCGCATCAATCAGTCTCATGTCGCTCATCCTCCGGTTTTTCACGGTAAGCCTGACACGCGCCAAGCTCTCCGTAGTTGTAGTACGGGAAGCCGCTCTCCACAATCAGGACCTGCCCTTCGTGGTTCACGCCCTCGACCACCGCGTAACGGCCATTCTCCCGCGCTTCAGGGCCTTCGACCCAGACCCTTTCCCCTATCATGCACTCCAGCTCAAACAGCGTCAGGGGCCCGTTCTCTGGCCGCACACGCTCCAGAATCCGCTTGACCTCTCGGAGCTGCTCCAGGGAGTACCGATGAACGCCATCCCATCCCGCCGCCCTTACCAGCCAGAGCCTCAGCTCCTCAGCTTCATAGTAGGCGTCAGCAGCACGGACAGACGGGAGGAGCAGCCTTGGTGACCCGATATCGGTCTCCTCGATGAGATAGACGAGCCTCTCGCTGTCTCCCTCCCGATACTTCGTTTCGCAGCCGCCGCCGACCGGCATAACGGTGACGTACTTGCGGCCAACCTTCGTGACCACTGCCTCCGTCCTCCCCTTGCGGGAGGCTCTGGCGGCGCCGCCGTCACCGGCGATGACGACGGCCTGCCCGACCTTAAAGCATTTAATTGTCATGCTGCACCTCCGAAAAGCTGTCCAGGAGTTCAAAGAGGAGGTTTGCCTGCTTCCAGACCTCGTTTTCTTCCTCGTCCCCTGCATCCGCCGGTTCATGCTCTAACACGTCCGCCAGCTTCACCTTCAAACTGCGGAGCTGATTGTGCTGGTCCTCCATCAGCTTTTTCTCGGTGTCCGTGTCCTGGATTCCGTCGGCGTCGGTCTTGGCCTTCTCCGGCGGAGCCAGCATCGGCCTCCAGTGCGTGATATGCTGCGTCCAGGCCCCGCCCATCCACCTTTTACGGATTTCGCTCCATCTGCACTTTTCCACGCCGGCGTTGTCGGTCCAGACCAGATAGAACCCGCTGCCCAAATCAGGCGGATGCCTTACGCTGACCCATTCACTCATTGTCAGCGCCACCTCTCCCATGCGCCCCCGTGCGCTCAAAGTAGAATGTGACAGGCTTGCGGTTCAGCTCCAGCAGCCCGAACCGGACAGCAAGACGGTAGGTCGTGTCATACCGCATCAGCCTGTTTGGTGCCTTCTCCACCTCCTGCCGGAACTGCTGCACCGTCAGGGTGTGCTTGTAGTGGTTGCAGCTCCGACAGGCCGGCCACATATTCCCCAGCGTGTCCGCCCCGCCCTTCCTCAGCGGAACGATGTGGTCCACCTGCATCGTCTGGAGGCTGAATTCACAGCCGCAGTAGGCACAGTGGCCTCCCATCTTGTCAAAAACAAGCTGCCGCTGCTCTTTCGTCAGCCTCCGGCGCTCAGTTTTCTCCGCCATCATTTTCCCTTCTTTCTTCATGGTGTTTCGTTCCTCCAGTAAGGCCCAGAAGGGCCTCGGTGATGGTTTCCTTTATCGGCAAGTGACCAACGACCTCGAATTTACTATCCGGGTTGTTCCTGAAGTCAGAGGCATAGTAGCGAACCCATCCAAGGGCCCGCCCTCTGCCGCTCAGGGCGACGCACTTGGCATATTTCCCGCTATACTCCACAAATACGGAGTATCGGATTGGGTTCTCCTCGCCGGCCCATCCGTTGAAGATAATGTCTCCGCACGTTACTTTCATGGTGCCACCCCTAAAACGAGAACCCCATGTAGTCCTCGACCTTGGAGATTTCTTCGGACAGATATTCCCGGTAAATCTCCTCGTTCTCATCAAAGCGGATTCTAGTGTCCAGGCAGTTGCAGAACCACGAGATGTCCCTCCTCGGAGTCAGGTCCCGGAGAACTTCCAGGGCGGTCTCCTCATCTTCATCCAGGTCCCTCTCGTTGCAAGCCGCCTCCAGCTCGCAGATACGGTCATTGATGAGCTGCTCCAGCTCCTCCACGCCCTTGCGGAACACCTCGCCCATGATGGCGTTCAGGGTCGGCTTGATGTCGCGGGCAATCATGTCTTCAACAATTTCGCCCAGGTCGTAGCCGATGTCGTCCAGCATACGGAGGTCGTCCATTCCGCACTCCAGGACGGTCTTCAGCACGGCGTTCTGATTTACCATGTCCCGGCACCTCCCCTCACGAAATGTCCTGGCCCATATAGAGGTCGAACCTCTCATAGCAGGACCAGTCAGCGTCCCCGGCCACGGCATCTGCGTTCTTGTTGATTTCATTCCACAGTTCCAGCAGCTCCTCATCATACGGCCGGGTGTCGCAGCAGCGGTCATGCCGAAGGCAGTAGGCGCTCCAGAGGGCCCGGAGCTGCCTGCGCTCGACCTCCTCCAAGAAGTCTCGCTCTCTCGCAAACTCCAGGATGAAGCGGAGCTCCGCTTTCAGGCCGGGGGTGTCCCCCACATCATTGAACTTGCAGGTGTCGCTCTCACTGTCGTAGTCGCAGCCGCCAGGGACAAGCTCCCCGTCAGGCCCCCGGTGCCTGCACTCGTCGCAGAGCATCAGCCGGTTGCCGCAGACCGGGCAGGTGGCCTTGTAGCCCAGGTCCTTCACGCTCCAGCGCATCTCAATCTCGCTCTCGCAGTACGGGCACACTTCCGTGACCAGATGGTCCGTCAAGGTGCTACATCTCAGGTACTCCTCGATTTCGTCGGCCACCTCCGCCGGAGAGCACCCGTGCTGGCAGAGGTAGTCGAAGTGGTCCTCGCCGGTGCAACTCCGCAGGGTTTTGGCTGTCTCAGACAGCCGCAGTCTCGGGTTCGCTTCCATCGTCCTTTCTCCTCTCTAACATTTCACGGCGAGACGCCGCGCCGTCCTCCAGGTCAGCGAGCATCCGCTCCACCATATCCAGCCAGAGCTTGTGCTCCTCGTCGTCCATCTCCTGAACGGCGATGTAGCTCCGGCCCTTCCCACGCCCGAGGCGGGCGGTGTCCGAGAACACGGCGCTGCGGATGATGACGGACAATTTCTGGGTGAACCAGTCGTGGAGGAAGTATTCGTGCTGGGACTTCAGCACCGGCTTTGCTCCGACCGCCTCCACGACCAGCGGAAACCGCTCTAATAAGGCGTCAGGGTAGGCTTCCCTGCGCTTTCTCCGGCCTATCACAGCCCGGAGCGCCTTGTTCTCCTCCTGCGCCTCTGCGAGCTGCATACGCAGTTCCTCAACCTCACTCATAGCGTTCCTTGCACCTCCGCTCATATCAGGAGCCCGTCAAACTCGTTGACGCGGCACCACCAGATGTCGTAGTGCTGCCGGAGCCGGGTTGGGTTATCAACGCCCCGGCTCCCATGCCACCAAGCCTTGCGGCCTCCAGTCTCCGTTTTGAACCGCCCGATGTCATACCGCTCCTCTCTGTAGAAGGTGGCCCGCCCATTGTTCGGAGTGAGGCGGAGGGCGACTAGGGCGCCGATAGGAGGCATGGAGTCCTTCCTCCTCATGTCCAGGCGAATCCAGTGCATCATGTCGCCACCCTCCTCAGTCCGCTTGACAGTAGGTCGAGG
This sequence comes from uncultured Oscillospiraceae bacterium, assembly GCA_949935795.1. Classification (GTDB taxonomy): domain Bacteria; phylum Bacillota; class Clostridia; order Oscillospirales; family Oscillospiraceae; genus Enterenecus. The sequence goes on along the minus strand of CATLFX010000007.1, from coordinate 25,182 downwards.
CATCATAGCCCAGGCCGCTCAGGTACTCACGCATGGCCTCCGCCGCCCTCGACCGGGTGTAGCCCTGGCCCACCCCCTGCCGAATCGAAAACACATAGGACTTGCTGCCCCAGAGGTTCCAGGTAAAGCACCCGAGGCCGGCGTACTCGGCAGCGGCCTCGACCTTCTTCCTCGTCCATCCAGGGAGGTGCAGGGACGGGGCGTCGAAATTGCTCGTTCCCCCATCGTCGTCCCCCTTCCGCTCCAGACCATAGACAAGGGCCGCTTTGAGGTCCTCCGCCAGCTTCTTGTAGCGGCCCGTCAGCTCCACCGGCACCGCATCCGGGGCGTGGTACTTCTTCCGTAGCCGCTCAAACTCAGCCAGGGCTTCCTCCTCGGTCTTGACCGTGGCGCTGTCCACCTCTGCGCCGGTCCTCGGATTCAGCAGCATGACCTCGTATTTCCCATTCTCCAGCTTGGAGGCGTCCAGAAGCATCTGCTTCCCGTTCTTCAGCCGGATATGTTCATCTCTTTTGATGCTCTCAGGCATTTCACTCGCTCCTTTCTAACATCCGTATTTTCCGAGGCCGGTCTCTTGCATCGTCGCCAGACAAGCCTCCAGCGTGTCCCCGACATCCGTTCGGATGGACCAGTGTTTATTGTAGCCCCTGAAATGCCGGAGCAGGTGCAGCATGGCGTTGTCATGCTCGTCCACCCACAAGGAGAAGTTCGGAAAGTCTGACCCGGACGGTGAGTGGCAAAACCGCTTTTCTCCTGCCGCCCGGTCCTCCTTCAACTCCTGCATCTCCAGGTCATAGACCCATTTGTAGACAGCCTCTCGCTTGGCGGTCGTCTCAGGGTCGAATTGGAACTCATCTCCGTAGTAGTAGCCGTCCGGCCCCCGGCAACCCCTATCCGATGCGAACACCCGGTAGCCGCCCAGGTCCGGGACTACCTTGACAGCGGTGAAGCTGGCACCCAGGCTGTTGACCAGTTTCAGGATGGCCTTCTCGGTATACTCGAAAATCCTCCGCCGGTCGGTTAGCCGGATGCTGTGCTTGTTGCAGTCATCGTTCGGCTCATCATCCGTGATATAGAAGCAATCGGTGGCGAAGCCGGTGTACTGCCACTGGTAGCACGGAGGGCTGTTCTTTGCCCTCTCGTTCCCGATGATTTCCAGGTACACCCGCCTCCCATCATCCAGATGGAAGGCGGTACGGATGCGGCAGTTACCGATGGTGGCCTTGCTGATGTCGGCGCCGCTCCAGCCAGCCCCCTCGAAGTACAGGACCTTCTCCTGCATTTGCTTTTTCTCAGGCATTTACGCTCTCCTCCATTTCTGCCTTCCACAAGGCCGCTGCCAGCTCCTGCAACATCTTGTCGATGGCCTCTGCGTCCTTCACCAGCTCGCGGGTGGACGGGACTCCAGCCGTTCCGCTGCTGCGGGCCGAAATCCACATTTCGATGTGCTCGTCAATGTCAAAGCCGGCCGCATACGCTTTGACGTTCTCCACGAAGCCGTCGGCATCGACGGTCACGATGAGGTCCTCCCCGGCCGGGGAAGTGCTTTCAAGCTCCACGGTCCCGTCTTCGCACTCGTGGACCGACCAGTCCAGGCGCTCGCAGACCTCGATATACATGCTATCCATTCAGCACCTCCACGACCTCCGCGTTCATCTCATCGGCATCGTACTTCCAGGCTTCTCCGCAAGCCTTGTCGGTGGCCTCGTCCTCGCTCTCCGCCTCTACTGTCAGCGTTGTAATGGCCGTTACCTTTACGGTGTACTGGCGCTTGCCCGCCCTCATCTCGTAGCTCTGAAGCATCTCGTCCGGGACCTGCTTCTCGTAGACCACATAGCCCCATGCCTCCCGGCCAATCTGCTCGCAGAAAACCGGCCCGTTGAAGTTCCAGATGTCCAGGACCTTGTTGCCGGCCGGCTTCGGGAAGGTTCCCGGCCCGACCGGGCGCTGCGTTGAAAAATACTTATACGGCATCCTCGCACCTCCTCTCAGCTCATGCAGGCGGCTTCCATCGCCGCGTCTTCGGCCATCCAGCGGGCCGCTTTCTTTGCCTCGGCCAGCGTGTGGAAGATGCTGTACGTGGGCCAGGACTTTCCGTCGAACCGCTGCACTCTGTAGGTCAGGAACGAGCTGTCTACCACATCCTTCAAGATGCGGACGCTGTTGCCCAGCCTCCACTCCTTGATGTACTTGGAATGGTTGGTGATGAACTTCTCCATTGCTTTGTCCTCCTTGCTCTGGTTGCTATTTTTATAACTCCGTAACTGATATTATAATTATAGTACGAACGAGGCCGGATGGCAAGAGGTTTTTCGCAAGTTCCTATAATTATTTTTTGATTCTTGCGAATCGGTAAGTCCTGGGCGAGCTGGCCGGCGAAGTGCCTGCCCGCCCAGGCGGGTACTCAGGCGCATTTGCAGCGGGTCAACTCCGTCTGCTTCATGCCCTTATACTCATTGTGGGCCTTGATGGTCCCTTTGATGGTCTTCACTCCATCCTCGACCCAGTTGGAGGTCTTCCAGGTGAAGACATGGCCGGCGGCGTCAACGATTTTGTAAATCTTCGTATAGCCCCATTGCGTCTCCCATCCGGTCAGGCAGCTCATCTCGGCCACCTCCACCTCGATGCGCTGGCCGACCTCGCCGAACCACTCAGAGGACTTTGCCGCCTTTTCCCGGCGGCGCCGCTCATCCTCGCTGGCCAGCTCGCGGTTGTAGGCCGGGAACAGGCTGGCGGTGATGCCGAGGTGCCGACTCTCGATATAGGTCAAGGCACAGGCGGTTTTGAGGTTGTGCATATAGTTATTGCTTTCGTCCTGGGCCACCAGCCACTCCATGGCCGCAGCCGTTTCGGACTTTGCCTCGTCGGATTCAGGGTTGAAGCCGCAAGCATCCATCTCTGCTCTGTACCTCTCGCGCTCCTTCTTGCCGAAGTCCCCGCCGTGGTCCATCCAGTAGTATTTGCCAGCCCTCATCCTGGTGCTGTCCTCGCCGTCGTCATTGTACTTCACATAACCGAAGTGCCGGATGGTCTCGGAGACATACCGCAGCCACTCCTCGGTTTCGATGTAGCACCGGATTTTGCATCCCTCGTAGGGAGCCTCACCTTCGATGAGGTCATCGAACGCCGCCACGTACTGAGCGGCCACCTCTGCGCTCATGCCGTGCGTGAAGTCTTTGAGGCAGCTCTTTCCGACCTGCTTAAACTCCCCGGTTTCCTCATCCATTACGATGTAGGTATCTTTGCGGAGCCGCTTGCTGTTGCAGTGCTCGCATACCGGGAGGCCGGTGTAGTACCGCTCAGGGACCTCGATGTCGCAGGCCCGGTTGATGAGGTTGCCCTTCTCCGTGTGCTCCACCTTTGCGATGAACCTCCAGCCGTTCACGACCGCAACGCCCTCAGCCTCGATGATGACGAAGCGGGCCGTGTAGGTGCAGCCGTTGTCGTCCGTCAGCTCCCGGAACTCCTCGCCGACCTCCTCGTAGTGGAAGTCACAGCCGTACTTGCGGCATTTGCTCTGGATGCGGGCCATCTTCTTGCCCAAACGCTCCATGTTACCCTCATAAATAGCGTACCTCATGTCGCTGCTCCTTTCATGCCCTGCCATCGTCAGGCCGGGGAGGGCGCCCACCGGCGACGGGCCAGCGGCCCGTTTCGGCTGTTGTTTTCTGGACTACTCGACGGCCTCGGTGAGCGCCTTATACACAGTGCTGTCCGTCAGGAGCTCCCAGGCGGAAACGCTGGTCTGCGGGTCCGGGGCGAAGTCGCCGGAGACATCTATCCCCTCCAGGTCCTCCTTCAGATACTCCACGCTGGAGATGAAGTTTCGGATGTCGTCCATGGTGATGTTGATATTCATTTTATTTCCTTTCTGCCCTGCCATCTTCAGCGCAGGTGGGGCGGTTCCTGCGGACGCCCCGGAGGGCGTTTCGGCTCATTCCTATATCAGAACTCCACTCTGTCCACGGTGATGGTGTTCTCGGTCCCGCCCAGGCGAATGAGGACATCCACGTCGTCACCGTCGTCCTCGACCGTCAGCCCAATGCACTCGCGGCTGATATAGGCGCTCTCCACGTCCACGCCCATCTCGCTGAGTTCTTCGGTGATGTCCTCCAGGCGACCGTACCAGTTACCGACCATATCATTCAAACGCTCCAACATTTTCATGTCCTCCTTGATATTTTTATAATTTCCTCTGCTCAATTATTATTATAGTACGTCCGTTCTTATTTGGCAAGGATTATTTTGCAATTTTTATAATTTTCTTTCTGGAATTGCGTTTCGGTATCTCCTGGGCATCGGCACGTCTGGCGGTTAATGGAGGTTCGCGTTGCAGGAGCCGCCGTAGTAGTCCGTAGCCCTTCGCCCCATGCCCACTATAATCTTAGCTTGCACCGACCGCCGGCAGGTAGGGCAGGTCAGGCGGGTCGTAGCCGCCCGAGCCGCCGGTGTTGCCTCCCGCCATCAATGGCGTGGCACGTCTGCCATGTAAAACCAGTCGTAGCGGCAGGAGATGTCCGTGCTCACCGCATACTCCTCCACTCATTCCACGGCAGCAAAAGGACGGCCCCCGCTCAGAGGGCCGTCCCTTTATCGGCAATTCTCAATTAGCTTCCTGGCCTCACTCTCAGGGCAGAGCGTGATGAAGTTCTCCGCTCCTTCCCATCTGGTATAATGGGCCACGAAGAACTGGCCCTCGTTGGTCTGATGCAGACCCATCCACCAGCCGTCGAGCTCTGGGGTCCTGCATACCGGCATCGCCTGGGCCGTATCATAGAGAACTCCGTCAATCTGCTTCTTCACCCTGGGCCACTCATCCGCAGGCGGCGCGGCCAGCTCCTCGTCCGTCTCAGCATCCACGAGCGTGACCTTATATCCGAGGTAGCCAGCAGCTTCGATGAACTCCTGTGCCCGGAGCGTATTCTCGCTGAGGTGTCGGCTGAAGGTGGCCGGGTTGCGATGCAGGGCGGTCGCCACCTCCTTCTGCATCACATTACGCCGCCTCATAGCGCCAGAAATGAGGTGTGCCGCCACAATTCGATTGTCTGCCATCAGTTACCCCCCCCCCGCGCGACAATCCTGTCCAAAAGGTCCGCATATAGCTTTTGCATCATACTGAGGTTTGCCTTTGCCTCAATCAGCTCCACGGCGCTGGCATCCTGCTCTGCATCCACCTCGACCTCCTCGGACACCTCTGTCACCTCCTCGGTGGTCGTTTCCTCCTCTGTGCGCTCATAGCTGGAGCCGTAGTCCAGGCCGAGAGAAATCAGCAGCGCGATGTCAACAGCCTGGAGCTCCTGCTTCGTGCAGGTCCCGCAGAAATTGCCAAGCCGCTGCTTGTCCACGGTATGGACCTGCTCGCAGAGCGCCGTGCTGGGAGTGCCGGTGGCATTGACCGTGACGTGGGTGGGCATATCCGGCTTGTCCTTGGTGGTGAAATACACGACCTCCACCGTATTGCTGTGCTTATTATTCCGGTCATTCGAGACAATGACCGCAGGACGGCCCGCCCGTTGCTCGGAGCCGACGGCATATGTGGCCTCCACATAGTAAACGTCGCCCCGGTTAAAACCCTTCATGTGCCTTCCTCCTTATCTGATGGTGTGCGGTTCCAGTACGCATCCCATTCTTCCTTGGTGTAAGAATACGGGTCGAGGCCGCGCCGCCGCCGGTTTCTCTGCCAGCCTCGGTAAACTTTGATGTCCCTCTCGTCGATGCTGTACCCACACCCGCCGGAGGTCCGGTCGTGGATAAGCAGCGGCCTCGGATATCCCGGTCGCCTCGCCCGGAGGACCTCGTACCTGCCGACCGGCTGCTCCAGCTTCCAGCCGCTTGCCTCCAGGTAAGAGGCCAGGTCCGGGAGCATACCATGCAGGACGGTGACTCGGTTTTTCATATATCGCCATCCTCCAGATATTTTTTTGCAAGCTCTGGATGGTCCCGATTGGTGTAGTAGTCGAACAGGAACTCCCTCTGAGCCTTCGTCATCGGTCTTGTGTCGCTCGTGGTCGGACGGGCCAGACCCTGTGCCGGGTTATGCAGGAGGACCCAGCCTTTCCGATATACCAGAAAGTCGCCAAACGAATAGATAGAGCCGTTCCCGTGGATGGTCCATTCCTTGAACCAGCCTTTGAGCTTCACCTGTTTGCAGGCCCATTCCTCATGCTCTCCCCATTTGACAGGGTGAAACACACCTGACGGCTCCAACCAGCCATAGTCATCGTCCGCGTCCCTGCGCCTCATGCGCTCCAGGAGCTCGTCTACCATGCCGACGGCTGGCCTACGGTCCCTCTCCACGCCCTCGAATATGAAGCCGTCCTCGCCCTCGTCCCTCCATGCGCGGTTGACTGCCCTCATGCCTACCTCGCCAAGCCTTTCGCCGCAGCAGGCCAGCATTTTGAGGAGCCGCTGGTTTTCCTGCTCCCACTTCTTCTCTTGGAGCTGTTGCTTCATGGAGGTAAGCGTCGCCCGCAGGTCGTACTTCTCATTCCTGGTCTCCAGCTCGACCGGGCCATAGTCATCGCCGGGATAGGTCCCCCTGATTTCGACCTCGCCATTCAGCACCCGGAGGGCAAGCATAAGCCGCTCGCCCTCGGAGAGCTGGTCGGTCTGGAGGCTGCTCATCAAGAGGTCCACCGCATAGCAGATGTCATAGTCCAGATGGCACTTCTCCAGGGCGAGGTCGTTGATAAACTCGCCACGGATTGACATATGCAGGGTCCTCACGTTCTCTCTCACCGCTGGTCCCCCTCTCCCGATTCCGGCAACGCCTTGTGTCTGGTGCGGTGCTCGATGCCGCCCATCATCGCCAGCATTTTCTCAATCCTCTCCATGTCCACCTCATCGTCGTCACTCGGCCGCTGGTCTTCCAGCTCAGGAGGCGGAAACAGGTCATTTTTCTGCAAGAAGGCCGAATAGAAGATGTCCATTTCCTCAGCCAGCGCCGCCCGGTAGAACTCGAAGTCCGCCTCAATCTCAATGTACTGCGCCGGCGTACATTCTACACCGACGTTCTTCCTCGGACGATTGGAATAGGTGCCGACACAGCCGAACGAGTGGCCGCTTCCGAGGTACTTGTAGGCCAACTGCCGAATCAGCCTGCGCTCATACTCGGTTTTATACCGAATCCAGTAGAGCCGGACTCCGGCGTCCTCCAGGTCCTCGTCCGTGATGCCGTGTTTCGCCATCATCCGTTCCAGGAGGGCGGCGGCGTTTTCGCGCTCGCCACCCTCCCCACTCTCTGCAAGGGCTTTGACCCCGGCCAGCCTCTCCAGGAGGCGCTCACGCTCCGTCATGCCGTCTCCTCCTTCCGAAAATAGAATGGAACCCCGGCCTGGAACGGGTAGATGGTAAAGTCTCGCTCGCTCCACACCCGCATAGCATGGCGGGTCCGCTTGTTTTTGGGGATAACCACTCTGTCCTTGCTCCCGAACATTGTCTCAATTTGGTCGTCCGCATAGCGGTTCCTGCTCTCCAGCATCTTGAAGATGTAGGATTTGTCGGTTTCCCTGACCTCCATGACATAGAGGTAGGCGTGGAAGACATCGCCGTCCTGCTCTGCCCGATACCGACCCGGCTCCAGCAGCGGCTTCTGCCCCGTCACCATAGGTCTGTTGCCCGATACTCATAGCTCAGGCATCCGCTGTGTTCAGATATGGAGGGCTTCACCTCATGCACCAGGGCGAACCGGCACTGTCCGCCGTGGTTGAACTGGCAATCCGTGGACTCGCAGCCGAAGCAGAGCTTGCTCAGGCCGTAAAGCCGCTTCGTTTCCGGCACATAGTCCTCCTGCCCATGGTACAGGAGATAAGCGACGCCTTTGCTGTGCCTCTGGTCGAACCAGTGCCAGATTTCCTCCCGGCTGATGCCCACTCCCCAGCCGAGGAACGGGGCCTCGATGCACTCCGTCTCCTGATTCATCGGGATGTCCTCGAACTGGTCCCAGAGCTCCTCCAGCTCCTCATCCCGGTCCCGAAGCAGCTCAATCTCGGTCATGGCATCCCGCAGGAGCTCATACATTTCGCTTGGGAGGTTCGTGTTGTGGTATAGCGCGTCGAGTGCTCCGACTGCATTTTTCTTTAATGCCGTCATTTTTCAACCCCCTATTGATTTTTCCTGCCGTTTTCGCTACAATGGGAACCGGGAGCGGCTGGCAGGAATCGCCGCCCCGGTTTCCTTTGCGGGGGGTCAGGCGCTCGGGCGGTCAACCTTAGCGGTGTCTGACTCCTCCTTTTTGTCCTCCTTCTTCTTCCCTGCGATGTAATCAATGCACTGAAGTACCTCGTCGGCGGTGTGGCCGTGCATCCTCAGCCACTCGCTCATGCGGGCGATTTGGATTGCGCTCATCTCGTCGTGTTCCTCCATCGTGTCACCACCTTTCCTGCCACAAGGCTGTTATTTGGATTGGGATTGCCGTTTCGTAATTTCCCTATCCATATTATAATTATATCAAATCGTAGGGGTGTTGGCAAGGAAATTCTGCGATTTTTCGTAATTTTTATAAAATAATTTCGTTTCGGTAAGAGGCGGGCGCATTTCGCCCGCCTCTTTTGATTCAGGTCCGGCGGGTAAGGCCGGTCGTAGTTGTCTGAACCGCCGTAGTGGTCTCTGCTATTCCAGACCCAGGCAGGTATAGCAGGTAGGGCGCGTTGTAGTGGTCCGTGATGCCGTAGCTCCCGCATCGGAATTTGCCGGAGGCGGGTCCGCCAGTTAGGAGAGGTCGTAGCTGCCCGAACGCTCCAGGCCATTTGTACCGCTGGCAGGTCCGGCAGTTAGTGGCTGTTGGAGCCGTCCGAACCGTCGGTGCTGTCTTTCGGGGCATAGCCTGGGCACCTTGCGGCGTCCAGGTAGCCGCACCCTTGGCCCTTCTCTTTGAGTCTGCATCCACTGTCCCACATTTTGCAGCCATAGTGCCGCCAGGAGGTCCAGTAGTGGTGCTTGCATAGATATGGGGCAATCTCAGGCTTTGGCAGCGGCATCGCTTACTCCTGCCGGGGCTCGTCCAGGTACGACGCCTGGAGGTCCGCGATATGGGCCAGGACCGCCAGCGGGAACTTGTCAAAGGCGTTCCCGACCCCGTTCCCGCCGGCCTCGAACTCGGTATCGGAAAAGCCCATATGCCAGCGGATTGCCATGGCCTCCTCGCGGGACAGCTTCATAAAGGCCGAGATGATATAGACCGACTTCTCGCCGTGGCCGTATGGAAGCTGGTCGTCGAAGCTATAGCCCATGACCGTCTCCCAGATGAAGTCTCCAAGGGCATCGTGCTTGACTTGCCACTTCTGAGCGGCGGCGACCTTTTCCGGGTCATAGGTCTTCTGATTCTTCGGCTCCTGCCGGTACACGTTCACCTTGCAGATGTCGTGCAGGAGGCCAATGATGGCGACGGTCTCCATCTCCTCCGGCGTCAGGAAATACTCGCCGGGAGCATCCGGGTCAGTGTGCTCCGCCCGGTAGAGCCGCAGGAGCCGCTCATACACATGGACGCTGTGCTCCACCAGACCGCCGGGGCGAGCCAGATGGAAGCGGGTGCTGGCAGGGGCGTTGAAGAAGTCGGTGCCCTCCAGCCACTTCAAGAACTCATCCGCACCGGGTCGCGTGACCCATTGTTTGTAGATGTCCAGGAATGTGTCTTTCACGGCTTTACCCCCTGAACGCCGGTCTGGAGCAGGAAGCCCAGCAACATCCACACCTTGTCCTTAATCTTGCCCAGGCAGAGGTTGGCCCCCAGCTTCTCGTCGTAGTTCTCAGGGCTGACGCAGGACGACGACTCCACAATCTCAAAGCCGTTGAGAAGGACGGCCCGGACGACGGTAGTTTTCTGGCCCATGGTCTGGACCTCCACCTCGGAGATAAAGTCGTCCACCATCTGCTGGCTGATGCTCGGCTGGTCGGTTTTCAGGTCCTCGTTGATGCTGATGGGGAGGTAGGCCCGCTCAAAGACATCTTTCGGGGACCAGCTCTCGTAGCCGTCGGTGTAGCGGACAGCGTAGCCCTCCCTCGCAGAACTGGACAGCTCCGGGATGTTGGCGCTCTCCTCCGCCCATTCCTCGCTGTGCTTCTTCAGATAGTGACCGCCATCCTTCAGCTCGTAGAGGGTGGCGGGCTCCGCCTCCACGATTTTCGTTCCGATATACTGCTTCATGGTATCATTTCCTTTCGTTTATTCAAAAACCTCGCGGCTTTTGTCCTAATTGTCGGTGGGTGCCTCCCACTGCCACAGCCCTTGCTTCCCCTTCACCGGAACCGGGGTGATGGGCTTCACGTTCGCCAGCTCCCAAGCATACCGGCCCGGCGTCCAGTCGCCGAGGATGATTTCATTCTCCAGGACGCCGAGGTGGTAAAAATAAGCGACGCCATCGCCCTGCTGCTTCCTCCTGTTCATGCTTTCGAGCACTGTGAGCAGGCGTGTCCCTTCCTGGGATTCTGCCCCCGTAGGGATTCCGTTTATCCTGCCGGGAAACCGCTGGACACTTTTTATGTGCCATACATCGACCAGCTCCGCCGTGGCTATCACGCTGCCCGTCTGCAGGCCATTCAGGGTGTCCATTAGCTCCTCGGTCGTGTAAACGCCGCCCAGCCCCTTGGCAACGATGTCCAGGAACCTCCACTTGGCCGTGTAGTCCGAGGTATAGCGCCATTCTCCCGTTGGAAAGAGCTTTTTCAGGACCTGCGGCACTTTGACGGCAGCGGCGTGTATGGCTATAGGTCCCCGGTAAGATGTCGCCCAGGACCGGGTTTCGTACTGCTTTGCGCCGCAGGCAATCAGTGAGGCCCATGGTTGCCAGATGGTGATGGCCTTCATTGGATTGCTTCCCCCTTTTCTTCTGACCTCTGGAATGTGTCATCTTTAGCGATGTACGCATTGATATATTCCAGGGTTTTCGCGTCAAGGTATGCCCCGTGCTCCTCAATTTCTTCCTGAAGCATCCGCTTCTTGTCCTGGCATACCTCCGTACACATAAAGCTGCAATTTGACTCAGGCAGCGGATATGCGTGCTCATCATCTCCAACGCAAAAGTGCCGTCTTTTGTCCCTAGTTACGATGTGCCGAGGGCAGTCAGCCGTTTTTCTGACCTCCACAAGTTCCTCTCCAATTTCCATGTAGAGGAAGTGGATGACTCCGCCGTCCTTGAATCCGAATGCCTTTGTTGGTATGTCGCGGGCGAAAAATCGTGTTCTTTCCACGCTCCTGTGCCCCTTCCTATTTACGCCTTCTCTCCATCTCCAAGCATGAGCTGGTTGTTGCGGTAGGCTTCAAATACCGTTGTGCCGCTGCTATTGAGCATATAAGGCAGGAATATTTCGTCAATCTGGACCATCTCGCTCTCCAGAATCGCCATCTGAGCCTCAATCCAGTCCTTGACGATACGCCACGCGACCCGCTCTGCTTGCTCCCGGTCGCATTTAACCTTCTGGCGAGCGAGGACAGCGTGAACGGCGTCCACGTTTGCCGGGAGACGGACCCCTCGCGGCCCCACCGGAGTGTCAACCATGAACGACAGGGACGTAATATGGCCGTTGTCATCGTAGTCCTGCATGATTTTCTTAGCCCCGTGCTTCACAAGTTGCGCCTGAATAGAACCAAGTGTGGCGTAAACGTCAACTTTTGTTGTGTAATTCAACAGCGGCATACGTCCTACACCTCCCACGGGAACTGACTCAGCATCCCGGCGTTGCCAACGATTGGCCGCAGGCTTTCCTTCATCAGAACAGGAACGCCGGCGCTCTTGGCATCCGCCACCAGAGCCTCCACCCATTCCCGCCTCGGCTGGTGGTCCTTGCTCCCCGGCCCGGTCATGGCCCCCATGATGACCCAATCGACTTTTTTGATGGCATCGTCCCCTGCGAACGGGAATTTCTCCAGCATCGGCTCGATGCTGACGAAGGTATTGTGGTGGTCGCTCCACCAGAACGGAATGTCCGGCCCGGTGATGGTGGACCCATACCAGAAATTGCTGTCCTCCGGCAGCAGGCCAGCGGAGGCAAGCTCCATATAGCGGGACGGGTTCTTCGTCAAAAACAGGTAGCGGTGCTGCGGAGCCTTGCGGCAGGCCGCGAAGACCTCTGCAATCCACTCGTCCGGCACCCATGCGCCGAACAGGTCTGCCATGGAGCACACGAAGATGGTGCGGGCCTTGGTCTTCCTGGCTGGCTCATCCATGCGGTAGCGGTGCAGCGTCGGGTAGAAATTGGCAGGGTACGGCTCAATCCTCCCAGCCTCGCTCCTCACCGGCTCGTCCAGCTCATAGAACCGCTCCGGCTCGTCAGGCACGAACGACAGCCCTTCGTCCTCTGGCTGCGGCCCCTTATACAAGGTCCCAAACCGCTCTGCAATCCGGCGGGCGTAGCAGTATTCACAGGTATGCAGACAGCCCGTGACGGGATTCCAGGTCTCGTCGCACCACTCAATTTTGGTTTTATTCATCTTCTCCCTCATTTCTCGGCTCGGCTGGATAGTGTTTCAGGAGTTTCATAATCTCCTCTATGTTGTTCGGAAGCCTCGCCGTTATATTGTTCAGGCCGTTTACTTCACCGATGGTCCCTTCCTCATATCTGTTGCAGGTCTCCCCGGTCTCGTAATTAAAGACCATGTGTTCGTCCTCAAAAGTTGGTTCTATTACGATTTCGAGCCAGTCCTGTTTGTACCAGTTGTCCCCAGGGCCGTCGGTAAGGATGATTGTCACCTTAGCGCCGATTCCGCGCGGGCCAAGTACAACCGGGGTGCGGCCGGTGCGCTTTGCCATTTCCTCAGCCAGCGGGACCATCACGTCCTCCTTCCAGTTTACAGAAGGAATCTTTTTCAAGGCACCCCTGAGCCGCTCTGCCTCGTTACGCTTTTCCTCAGCCTCTTTCTCCAGGGTCTCTATTGCTTTGAGAATCTCGTGAGAGGATTTTTGGGCCTCAATCCGTCGTTCCTCAAAAGACTCCATGAGGTCCTTGACTGAGCCAAACTCTACCACTGTCACTCCCCCTTGCCGATATAGCTCTCCATCTCGCCGACGTGGAGCACAATCCGCTCCGCCCGGTCCGCCGGGAGGCTGCACAGCTTACAGAGGGTGGACCACTCCTGCCGGGACCAGTCCTCCGGCTCCAAGATGAGCGGCTCCACCACGGCCTCCTTGTGGTAGCCCTCCACCAGCGGTTTCTTCACCGACTCCACGCTTGCCTCCAGGTCGGTCAGTTCCTCGTCATGCCACTCGACACCGCCCTGCTTATAGAGCGCCCTGGCCTTTTCCTCGGCCTCCTTCTTGCTGGTGGCCTCGACGGTGACGTTGCCATACTGGAGCTGGCTGAGGTAGACGGTATATGCCTTTGCCTTGACCGGCTCAGGGGCGTCTTCAATCTTGAAGAAATCCTCAATACCCTTGTGGACATGGCGGTACGCATACTCATCCTGCATGGCCTCATCCCAGACACGGGTTATGATGCAGTGCTTGCCGTCCGGCAGGTCGCCCTCGTCCTCGCAGAACTCCACAAGGGTGAGCAGCAAATCTTGGTTGGCGGCTTGGCTGCGCAGGCCAACGTGGATGCCGGGGTGGTCCGGGTCGCCCTGAACACGGGCGAACAGCACACCCAGCGGGGTCTCTACCCGCAGGTCTTTGACTGTTTCGTTGCTCATTCTGCTTCTCCTCTTACTCAGCGTTTGTAAATGATGTCCTTACCGTCGCTCATGTGGACGGTGATGGTGGCCGGATATCCGGTGCCGTTCTGGGCCCTAGCCAGATGACGGGCACCCGCGATGCTCAGAGGAATCTTGTGGCTTTTCTCGCAGTCCTCCGCATCCTTTTTCCTGGCGTACTCCGTGTGGCACACCTCGCACTGATATTTTTGCAGGGTCTTCATGCTGCGCCCTCCTCTCTCAAAAATAGCGATGCCCGTAGAGGTACGCCCTCTCTCTGGCGTTCCGCGCCGCCCCTGCCTGCCTGTCCAGGCACAGTTGGCAGATGTTTTTCATCCTCTGGGGCTTCCTGCGCCAGCTCTTGACCGGCTCTGCGTTCCGAAGCCCGCACAGCTTACAGGTAAAGTAGCGGACCCCGTCTTTGGTCTCCCCCTTCATGCGCTCACCTCCTGTCCGCCGCCTATTTCGGCCATATCCCGCGACTCCTGCGCGTTCCCGGCGGCGGGAATATAATCACCCGCCCACGGCGCTCCGCCGCTCTACGGCCATTTAACTGCGCCCTATTCTCGGAGCACCGCAACCGGAAAGATGCCGGCCTCCTCCCGTGTGAGGATGCCGTTCCTCCAGGCGTCTTTGTATGTGCCGATGCTCGGCAGACGCTCCAGGAGGCACCGCTTCATGCCCTCCAGGTATTTCTCATGCAGTCGGCGCTGAAGGTTTTCCATCCACGGGAGGCCCCATGGCTCCTCCTTCTGAACCAACTCCAGGGCCATAGACCACTGATTGTCCTCGATGCAGATGTAGAACAGCTTGCTTTCGAGGAGGATTCTCCTGCACCCGTCCGGCATCCATTCGTCCAGGCCCGCCCGCTTGAAGCTGGGGAACATCTTGGTGAAGTCCTGCATGAAGCACTCCTCGATGTCCTCCTGCTCGTTCATGGTCCCCTCCTCGTCGTAGAGCCACTCGCCGCCGGTCAACTCGCCGTAGTCCAGGTCGCCCCTCAGCCGGGTCTCAGGGTCCTCCACTCCTGGCTCGTCGTGCCGGAAGACGTGGATGTGGTCGTTGTCGATGTAAAAGAGCCCCTCGTACTTCCCGCTGACGCAGACGTTACCTCTGCCCATTCTGGCTCACCTCCTCACGGCAACTGCCAGTAATTCCCGATGCACCCGTCCGTGCTGTCCCAGATGTCCCAGACCTTGCCGTCCTTGATGCAGACAACGTGGTGCCCGCCGATGTGGGCGACGATGGGCTTGTGCCCTTGCTCCAGCATCTTGCAGAACTCCTCGCCGGTGTACTTCTTTCCGTTCGGCTTCTTCGGCTGGCCGTGCTTCGCCCAGCCGAGGCTCTGGAGGTACTTGGCGTAGCAGTCCTTATTGTTCGGCATCACCTTCAGCTTCCGCGCCAGCTCTACCAGGGAGTCGAACGTGTCGTCCCAACTGGAGCCAGTCGCCTCGCTGACCGCCCGCACCACACAGTCGCCGGTGACCCTGCTTTTCGGGTTCGCGTTGTGGAAGTGAAACGTCCCGGTGTCCGGGTACTTCTGTTCTCTTGTCATTGTGCAAGTCTCCTTTCTGCTGTCTGCCGGTCCGCCTGGGTGCTGCGTCGCAGGTGCTTCGGACGGCCACGACACCGCACGACCGTCGTGCCGCCAACGGGCTCCGCAGCGGACCCGGCCGGCTGATGGGCGCTCTGCCCCGCCGCCGTACTCGCCACGCCCTGCTCCACGGCGCTCGTCTGCTCTGCCTCGGCATCCATCTCTCCGGTGCCGGAGGCGTGACCTTCGGCCTCGTGCTTGCGGTCATATTCCATCGTGCCGGGGATGTCCGCCCGATAGGTGTCGTTCCAGTCGTCCTCAGCCCGCTCATACAGGTCCTCGAACTGGATTTCCGTCTCGCCCTCGCAAGGCTGCTCGTCTTTGCCCTCGATGCGGTAGGTGTCAATCAGGCCGTTCTCATCGTAGGTCACAAAAATCTTGACCGGGCCATAGAAGTCATAGCCGCAGGAATCGGCGTGGATGATGGTCTCCACCTCGGCCTGCTTCGGCATTTCCTTCACGTTGATTTCGTCGTAGGGGTAAATCCCGAAGTAGCCGCCGTTCTTCGTATACAGGTCGGCGTGGCTGTCCTCATCGCAAGAAAGCTGCTGGGTCTTGTCGCTGCGGTCACGGTTCACGGGGAACGTATATCCGTTCGCCGCGCTGTACCACTCCACCGTCCCCATGCCGGGGGCCGTGGCCTGCCGGTACGCCTCGGTCTTGCTCGCCAGCTTGTAAACCGGGATGCTCACAACATCGGTGACGATGTAACGCACTTCGTTCTTCTTCATGGCCTTGCCCTCCGAATTGAGCTTTTTATAATTTTTCTTTTCTGATTATAATTATAGCGCAGACCGGAGGGCTTGGCAAGACGTTTTTTCAAATTTTCGTAATTTTCTTTTTGAAATTACGGTTCGGTAATCTCTTGGCGCGACTACGCCCTTCCCGGCGTCCTGCCTGCGATGTCAATGCGATGCACCATTTCAACATCATTTTCATTTTCAATTTCATATTCAATTTCATTTTCATGGTTTTGCTGGACTTTTGCTCGCGTTTTGCTCGGACTTTGATGAGGTTTTGCTGGCAGAACGGCTCGCCTTCTTCCTCCTCATCCTCCCACGCCGGGAGGCTTTCCAGATACCGCTCAATAAACGGGATGTGCGGGAAAACATAGTCCGCAATGAGGCATCCGACCAGAAGAATGAGGTTTAGCGCCGTCATATAGGCCAGAAAAAGCACAAGGTCTTCCATCCACTCACCCCCTCACAGGTCGAACTCAGTGTCGTAGACCTCATAGCTGGTGCCATGCTCCTGGTTATACTCCTCGACGGTCACGCCGGGGATATAGGAGTCTCCGTCTGGAGAGAACCTGCCCTCTGCGATAATCTGCCGAAGTGTGTCATCGGCTCTGCGACGGTCCTCTCCGAAGATGACGGCCTCCTCTGCCGGAGTTATGCGAAGGCTCACGCCGAGCCTCATCCAGAGTTTCCTCTCCATGCTCACTCGCTCCTCCCTTCAATCAGGATGTCGTACAGCTTGGCCTTCAGCCGTACCACCTCGGCCTCGGCCTCCTCAGCAGCTCGCTGGGCATCGCCGACGCGGGTGCGGAGGTCCGTCTGTTCTTCCAGCAGACCGGCTAACCGGTCCTTCAACTCGTCGTTCTCGGCCCGGAGCTTCTTGTTGCCCTCTACGACAAAATCGTAGGCGTCCCGGTTTCTTTTCAGCTCCTCGGTCTGCGGGTTGGTGTACCGGTTCCAGAACTCCACCACCTGCGACCAGTTCCAGGCGCGGGAGACAATCATGTAGAATACGCTCTGCGTGTCCCTCGTGCCGGACGGCCCGGTGAGGTTGGCGAGGCCCACCAGCTCCTCGACCGGGGCGCTGCCCAGGATGTCCTGCGCTCGGCAGATGTCCTCAGTCTCCATGCTCAGGCCGTTCGCCTTCACCTCCGACACCAATGCGGTGGCGGTTTTGATGCTGTCATATTTGCTCATGCCGCTTCTCCTTTCTCAGCGGATTTCCATGGTCCGCCCTCTGTACCTGACGTAGTAACGCTTCGTGGTCTTGCCGTTCCATCCACGGCTCAGGCTGATGTAGACCTCCTCGATGTCGGACAGCTTCACGCTCTTATGCTTCGGCTGCTTCTTCACCCAACGGAGGGCCACTTGCTTCGCCGCCTCCGGCAGTGGGATGGTCGTGTCCTGGTTTTTCTGGGACCAACGCCTGAAGCGCAGCTCATGCGCGGCCGTGCTCTCCTCTTTGGTCCCGTAGAACTTCCAGCCGCCACGGGCGGAGCCAATCTCATAGAACCGCTCCTCAGAGACGGCCTCCAGCTTGCTGCTCCAGATTTTGTCGTGCCGGTCGTTGTTCGGCTCGATGTCCGCCGGGGCCCTGCCGACCAGAATCAGCAGGCCCTCGTGCCGGGGCTCGCTGAACCTGTCCAGCAGGACCCGGATGACCTCCTCGCCGTTGGTCAGGTCCACCTTTGCCTCCTCCCCCTGGGAGCCGCTCATCGTGGTCGTGTTGAAGGTGTACCCCTTCCCGATGTACTCGGTCACAATTTCAGTGAACCGCTTGCTGATGTCCTGCCGCTTCATGGCATATCCCTCCAGGTTTGTATTGTGGCTACCCACGACTGCGGGCTGTTCAGCTTGCTCCCGGTGCTCCAGGGGCTCCGCAGTTTCGGCCGGATGCCTCCCGGCTCTCATCAGGCGGGGTGTTCCAGAGAGGCGGCGACTGCCTCATAGTGGGCTTGAATCGCCTGGTCCTTTTTGACGACCTCACTGTCTTCTCCAAAATTCCAAGAATTGCGGCGGATGGACTCGTCCATGCCGGTGGCCTTCTGACGGAAATAGGCGGCGACTTCAGCCATGTTCTTGATGGAAACCACCTCAATCTCAGCGTGCTCCTTGTTCCAGTCGTGGGCCTCCGCCGCTTTGGTGCGGTCGTTGATGAAGATACAGATGGGCCAGAAGCAGGTACTGTACTTTGCCACGCTGATTTTCCCGGCCTTTGAAATCTTCTTCAAGCAGTGGTCAGAGCCGCACCAGTTGACGTCGCCGGGGGAGTGCTCCACGAAATACAGGCCGTTGTCGTTCTTAAAGAAGGCCCCCGTGATTCTCACGATGCAGCCGGTTTTCATCTCCACGCCATTTTTGTCCAGCATCTTTTTACCCTTTCTAGCCTGCCATCATCAGCGCCGGGAGGCTATCCCCGGCGGACGGGCCGTTGGCCCGTTTCGGCTTCTCACCAGAGCTCGTTACCCTGCCGCTCAATCTCCGCCCGGATGAGCTTTACATCTTTTGCGGTCAGGTCGTGGTGTACGATGGTCTGCTTCCCATCCCGCTTGATGATGTCGTAGCGGATTTTGATGCGCCCAGGACCCCGCCTCCGGTCATTGATGCGGGCAACTGTTTCGTCGGTGTGGCAGACAGCATAGCCTTTCTCGTGGTCGTAGTTCATTGTCTCCTGCTCCTTTCTCTGCGGCGAGGGGGGCACCCCCTCACGCCGCCTCCTTCACCAGCTTGATGCGCTCGTACTCGCGCCCGCCCCGGCCCAGGACCAACTCTTTCGGGTAGGTGCAGCCGCGCTGAAGCGTCGGGAACTCATATCCTCTGAGGGTGTAGGCGAAGGCTTCGTTGTCCTTGGCCCACTCGATGCCGTAAAACCGGCTCAGGTACTGATGGGCGAGGGCCTCCAGCCTGCTTTCGCTCTCATAATCGGTGTACCGGCCGCAGATGTCGTAGAGGTGCTTGGCCTCCTTCTTCATCTCCTTGACCATCTCCTGCTTGGTCGGGAGGGCGAACCGCTTGCGGTCGATGACCTTCACGAAGTCCTGCTTGGAGAGGTTGGTCGCCATATACATGGGCTCGATAATCTGGTTGTAGTCCTCGAAGGACACCTCATAGCCAGCCAGCGCCTCAAATTCATGCTTCATCATTTTCGTGTTCCTCCTTGAGTTTTTTATAATTTTCTCTTTCTGATTATTATTATAGTACGACCACGTCCGTTTGGCAAGGACTTTTTTGAGATTTTTTTAATTTTTCTATTAAAATTACAAATCGGTAAGAACACCGTCTATTCCTCTCATATCTGCGCTCTAACAGCCGCGATAACTCTGAATATAATTGCTCGCCCAGCGGCCCAAACAACGGCACGGGCAGTCTCTATGCGATTCCTGGCCGTGTCTCAGGGCAAAAAAGAAAAAGCCCCCTCGCAGAGCTCAGTCTGCAAGGGGGCTTGGTGGGTTACTCGGCCTGAAGGCCGACTTCGATGTGCGGGGAGAAGGTCTCGTTCTTAACCTTCTCCGCAACGGCGGCGGTGGCCGCAGTCGTAGCAGCAGCCGTGGCTGCGGCGGTGGCCGTGGCGATGGCGGCGGTGTCAGGCACCTCCCGGACACCTTCGACGGCCTCCAGGGGGACGCTGAACATAGCCGGGTCATCCTGCTTCTGCCGGCGGACCTCGGCCTCGATTTTGGTCTCCAGATAGGCGTCGAGGTCTCCATATACCTCTGCCAAAACCTTCTTTGCGGAGGCGGAGAGCAGGGACAGTGTTTTGTCCTTGGACTTCTTGAGGGCTTCCAGTTGGGCCTCCTTATCGAAGATGCCGCCCTTCTTCAGCGCATCAACGTAAGTTTGACTGGTGTAGGTGACAGCCGTAGTCACGGCCTCAGTCACTTCCGCAAGAAGTTCCTTCGTGGTCAGGCTATCCATCTGCGCTCCGAGTTCCTGGGACTTGCGGCGAAGGAACTGCACGAGGAACGCAGCGCAGACAGGGACGGCGGCGGTAGCAACCGCCTGGAGCAACTCAAAAACAAATTCTTTCATGGTCTTCTCCTCCTAAAAATTATTTGACGGACCCGCCCAGGGCGCACAGCAGCTCGCCCAGGCTCGGGTAGCCTTTATAGTTGGACTTCCAGTAGTCCGGCGTGGTGATGACGCCAGCGGACACCAGGGCGGCGATGCCGTCCTCCGGGGTGGCGGTGCGGGTGCCGGCCTTGCTGATTTTCGCAGCCGCCTTCTTGACCAGGATGTCCAGGTACTTCACCTTGTTGCCGGAGACGGTCTTCCACCAATAGTCAGGGGAATTGGTGACGCCCAGCTTCGCCAGCTTATTGATGGCGGTCAGCGCGGGGTGCTCGATGTCCTTCTCGTTCACCCAGCCGTAGACCGTGGAGCCGCCGCCCTTGACATGAATCAACTGGTACGGGTGCTTCCCGTTGTAAATCTGCGTCACCTTGGCCTGACCGGGCTTGCAGATGGCGGGCTTCGAGGTATTGGCGCTGAAATAGTGCTCGGTTCCCGTGAAATTCACGATGTCGCCGACCTCCAGGCCGAGAGACGGGGCGGCGCCCGTAGCGGGGGTGTCGCTGGAGGCGACCGGGGGCTTCACGGCGGCACCATACCCGTTGAACTTCCTGGCGTCAATCCACCAGTAGTAAGAGCACTGGCTGCGGAACGTGCGGATGTCGCCGTTCAGACGGACCTCCCGAGTGCTGGCCGGGTCATTGATACGCATTTTGCCATCCTGCCACCACAGGACCACGAAATGCCCACCGGAGGTCCACAGGCCAGGACCCATGAGGGCGATGAAGTAGTAGCCCTGCTTCAGCATCTCCTCCACCTTCTTGTGGTTGGCGTGGTCCGGCTTGTCGTAGGTCTTCGTCCAGTTCAGCATATCGCAGTCAATGCCGTGGGCCGCGAACTGAGGCTTGAAATAGCCGTAGTAGGTGCCGTTGCCCAGGGCCTTGTAGCCGTGGGCCATACTCCAGTTGCAGGCGTCCTCCGGGGTGAACTTCTTCCCGGTCATGGTTTCGATAATCATGGACGCCGCCGTTGGGCCGCAGCCGGAGCCGCCGATGGTGGCGTTCTCGCCCTTCACCCGGTAGGGCTTGTTCTTCCACCTGGAGTCGGTCTGCAAATAGGACACGGGCTGCTTGTTCATCTTGGTCCCTCCTGTCTCCGCCGTCTTTGCGGCATATTTCTCAAAATACTTCTGCCCATAGTTGGCCCGCCGGACCTTTGCGGCCTCGCTCTGGTCCGCAGGACGCTCAAACTGGAGCAGAAAGGCGTCAGACGCCTCTCGGACGGTGCTGGCGGACTTCAGCTTCGCCACCAGTGCCTTGTAGCCCTGGTTCAGCTCCTGCATCAAGAAGCCGAGCTGCATTTCCAAGTCGCCGATGGACGTGTCTTTCGCCTTCGCATAGTCCAGGAGGGCCTGTTTCCGGCTCCAGTACGTCCACTGGCACAGGCCGTAGCCCGCTTTATCGTGGACAAAGTTGGGATAGGTGCCGTGGTCCACCATTTCCGTGTACTCGGCGTCCCTATATCCCAGCTTTCCCTCGTAGCTGTTCTGGAGATTATCCGGTTTGAGGCCACTCTCGGCGTAAATATTGCCCATGACACCGGCGGTGCCGGCGTCAGAGAGGCCCTGGGCCTTCAGAAAACTCCAGATTTTCTCCTCAGTATTCATTTTTATCCCCTTCCGTCCTCATCCTCTGGCGGTTCCCCGCCGGCCCACGGCGATTTGTCGGGCCAGTTATTGTTTTTGCTCAGGTTTTCGACCACGGATTTGATGCAGTAGGCCAGAACGACGCCGATAATCTCCGTGACTGCCACCTGGGACAGGCTCTCTGCAATCTGGGCCTTCTCGGTGAAGGCCAGATAGTACGAAAACCACACCCAAGCGATGCCGTTGGCGAGGCAGACCCAGATAACCAGCTTCGTGGTCTCGATTTTGGGCCATCTCCATGGACCACGAGGGGCCGCACGGCGGGCGGTGGCCTTCTTCCTGCGCTGGTATGCTCTCTTGGCAGAGAGCATACCGAGGCTCAGGACGATGCCGAGCATCACGGAGGCGGCGATGACAATAGCAATCCTCATACCTTACTCCTCCTCATGCCTTGCGGCGCTGCTTTCCTGAAGGAAGTCGTGGCGTTTCAGCCGCTCCTTATAGACCTCCTGAATATTCTCAATGGCAAGGACCGCCCGGTTGTTCGGGTACTCAGGATGTTCCCGACAATAGCCCTCGTAGGCGTCAATCTCCGCTAGGACCTCCGTGAACTCCTCTTTCGTGTGGTCAATGTCCCGGAGCAATTCATTGTTGAAATGCAGGATGCGGGTCCGGTGCCCGTCCGCGCACCGCCGGTCGTCCATGGTGATATGGTCATCCAGCTTCTTGATGACCTCCGCATTGACGGCCCTGCCGATGGTTCTCGCCAGCCAGGACCACGGGTTCACCTTGACGGGGGCGATTTGCACAAGGGTCATAAGGACCAGAAGCAGACCGCCCCCGCCTCTCACAATTTCTTGAATAGTCATCTTCTTTCCTCCAACAGTTGATAGTGACAGAGCCGCCTCCCATCACGGGAGACAGCTCTCTGGTGTCTGTGCTATTCCTCTGCCCGTTCCTGGGCCTCCGCCTCGTCCGGGGCCTCGTCGTGACCTATCAGGGCGGTGAGGGCCCTGCCGACATCTGCACGTTCCTCCTCCATCACCACGGCGCCGACCTGGGCCAGCGCCTCAGCCTGGGCCTTGATGATGAAGTTCTGCGCCTCGCAGATGCGGCACAGCTCCTCGATAATCTGGAGGTTACTCACCGCCACTCTCCCCCTGCTGCGCTGCGGTGGCCTCCTCCCACGCCTCCGGGTAGTCCTCCGGGGAGTGGTTGGTGTCCTCCTTGCACCGCTGGATGCTTCCGTCGGTCCAAATCATGTACTCCCCGGCACGGTACATATCGTGCGCCCCCTGGACGGGAACGAAGGGGCGGGCAGTCTCCGGGGTAGCGCCATGCAGCGGCCGGTTGAAGGTATACCATGCAGACTCGCCGGGGCGAATATCGGGGTAAACGGCGTTGTCGTACTCCTGGAAGCACTCCCAGGTCTGCCCGTCCGCATTGTAGGTCTCGCCCTTGCTATGCTTGCCGGCCTTCCACTCAGGATAGAGACCGGAGGCCCGGATGCGTTTGTCGTCCGTGTCCACTGCTTCACCCGCCAGGGCACAGCGGGAAACGAAAATCGCGCTCGAAAGAGCGTTCAAAGTCTTGTCGTCCATTACAGAGTGAGCCCCCTTTCAATAGCTGCCTCAATAGCGCCAAGCCGCTCCGCCACCGGGCCGGACTTATCAATGGTTCGGTAGTGCCGGTCAATCTCGTACCAGTCATAGCAGTTACCCTCATCGTCCTCGCCGCTATCCATCTTGCGAACGACCCGGAAGTTATCGGTGATTTTCTCACCGGGGAACTCCCGGATGGTCTGCTGGTAGCCGGTCAGCTCGGTGTGGGTACTGCCCTTGGTTTTGAGGACCTCAATTTCGCCCTGCTCTCCAAAAACGTACTCCATGTCAGGTTCTCCTTTCGCTGTCTTTCTCGGACTATTTTCTTCAGCTCGCGCAGGATGCGCTCGCCTTTGAACAAAATCCGGTATAGGTTTACATTGTTGCAATGCTTGATTTGCCCGCAGCGGGATATGATACTGTTTGCCATACGGAAAGCAATTCGCTTCCCTGCATCCCTCCGTTTGCGATATCGCGCAATTACCCTTTTCAGGCGGAGAAGGTTGTGCTTCCTGGGTATGGTGTAGCCCCGGCCATATCGGTAGCCCATGGCGTCAGGCATCCGGGCCTTCGGCCTCGCGTACCCATTTCGAGGAGGTGGCAGCGGTTCCTTCGGTATCTTTCCAACGGTCCGAAAAATCTGCCAGTCCCCTTTGAGGCGCAGGCCGTGGTCATTCAGCCATCCCTCCACGAGAAAGCGGAGCTTCTTCAGCTTCCGTTTGTTCGGCCCGGTGGCGGTCATGTTGTCCATATACCGCACATAATGGGCGCACAGCCCGCTCTGCCGGATGAGCTGGTCCAGGGGTTGCAGGACGGTATTGGCGAACCACTGCGAAGGGTAGGCCCCTATCATAACCCCATCCTTGATAACTCTCCAGATGAGGTCCAGGACCCGCCGGTCTTTGAATAGCCGCCGCATCCGGGCCATGACCATCTCAGGTTTGATGCTGTCATAGAAGTGATGGATGTCACCGGAAAACTCATACTTCGTCCCCTTCGGGTCCTTCTCCATCCACCGCTCCACGGCCTTCTTGCCGAGTTGGGTCCCCCTGCCCCGGATGCTCCCGCAGCAGTACGGGTCCATGCCCCGCATGAGCGTCGGCTGCAAGACTTGAATGAGGGCGTGGTGGACGTACTGGTCCGGCCATTGAGCCGGCTCGCTTATCTTCCGCCACTTCTGTGCGCTTGGGTCCCACCGCATTTTTACCTTCGGCTTTTTCTGGACAAAGCCGTCGATGATGATTTGCCGCAGGTCCTTGACGCGCTCCTCCTTCGTCTCCTCCACCCAGGCGGTGCAGTTGTTCGGCTTATGCCGCCCTGAGAAATGGTGCGAACTGTTTACTTCGTCGATTGCCAGCATCAGGTTGTCGTCGGAGAGCAGAGCTTCCCATAGCTCGTCTCCCCTACCTGTGCGTTTTGGCATAGGGATGTTCCTCCTTTTAACTAGACGGACGTTCCATCGTCCCCACCGTTCGGGCCTCCAGACCATGCAGGTGGGGATGTACTAGCCCGCTCCCTTATAGCTTATCTTCACCAAGGGGTGCGCGACTACCTGTGCCGTAATATGGAGGATTCTCGTTAGCAACACAAAAAAGGAAGCGGGAGCCGAGGTTCGCGTTCGAGTTCGACACACTGGTGTAGTTCACATAGAACAAGCCGTGGTTACCGTTCTGGTTGTAGTTACCGCCGACGTAGACCACCGGGTTGCTGGCGTTGAAGTTCCAGTTATCGCAGGACGCCACCAGAGGACGCAAAAGCTCGGCACCGCACAGGTAGCCCCGCCCCGCCGCCGGACTCCGCCAGCGGCGAGGATTTTTTATTGGGGTCTTATCTGCGTTTTTTCCGAAAAAATGCAGGTATCAGGCTTGGGGGGGGGGGGGGGGGGGGGGGGGGGGGGGGGGGGGGGGGGGGGGGGGGGGGGGGGGGGGGGGGGGGGGGGGGGGGGGGGGGGCGGGGGCGGGGGGCCGGGGGGCCGG
>CATLFX010000006.1 GCA_949935795.1 uncultured Oscillospiraceae bacterium | reverse complement strand
GCAGCTCAAACAGCTTCTTGGCGGAGGCGGCGTTGTCCTCCTCCTTGATCTTCACGCCGCCGGTCTTCTTCTGGGGCACGAAGGTCTTTTTCACGTTGGTGGGAGAGCCCTTCAGGCCAATGCGGGTAGTGTCGATCTCCGGGAAAGCGTCATCGCCCAGCACGGGGATCTCCGCCTTGTTGGCGGCCATCTTCCGCTTGATGGTGGGATAGCGGGGGTCCCAGGCGGGCTTGGTGTAGGTCACCAGGCAGGGGAACTTCACGCCGATAATCTCAACGCCTTCCTCCACTTCCTTCTTCACCTTCAGCAGATCGCCGTCCACCTCAGCCTCCAGGCCGTAGGTGACCTGGGGATAGCCCAGGTGCTCGGCCAGTTCGGGGCCCACCTGGGCGGTGTCGCCGTCGATGGCCTGCTTGCCGCAGAAGATGGCGTCGAACTTCGCGCCCTCCAGCTCCTCCACCTTCTTCACGGCATTGTACAGGATGTAGCTGGTGGCCAGGGTATCGGAGCCGCCGAAGGTCCGGCCGGACACCAGATACGCCTTGTCGGCGGCGATGGCCAAGCACTCTTTCAGAGCGGCAGTGGCCTGCGGGGGACCCATGGACAGCACCACGATCTTGGTGTCGGGGTTCTTGTCCTTGATGCGGGCGGCGGCCTCCAGGGCGTAGCCGTCGAAGGGGTTGACGATGCTGGGAACGCCGTCACGGATGAGGGTGTTCTTCACCGGATCAATCTTGATCTCGGTGGTGTCAGGCACTTGCTTGACACAGACCAGAATGTTCATCTTGGGATTCCTCCTAACTAGATTTTTTGCCGGGCAGTTTTGCAGGTATGCAGTTTACCATGTTCGTATCTTACCACATTTTAATCGACAATTCAATGCCCAGTGTGAAGCCTCATCGTCTAATTTTTGACAAACTCAAAATTTGTCCAACCAATTTTTAGTTGACGCCGAGTTCCCACAGCCGGGCGGCATTGCAAACCGGCGCGCGCTCTGCTATAATATATCGTATCACAGGCGGACGAGGAGGAGAGCGGATGAACGACATCCTGTTTGTAGGGGAGCATTCCCGGACCTTTGAGGTCCAGTGGCACAGCCATGAGCACTGGGAGCTGGTGTACTGCACCGGCGGCGTTGGAATGTTCCAGCTGGACAACGGCGCCCAGGTAAACTACCGGGCGGGCGAGGTGGTGGCCATCCCGCCGGGGGAGCGCCACGCCAACCACAGCCAGGAGGGTTTCACCAACATCCACATCCGCATGGGGGACCCCTCTTTCCCCTACCATGCCGCCTTCCGGGTGGCGGACGGAGAGGAGGGCCACCTGGGGTCCGCCTTCGCCCAGGCCAAGTACTACTACCTGTCCGATTTAAAGCGGCAGGACCTGGTCCTCTCCGCCCTGGGGGACCTGATCGCCGGGCACCTCATGGCCCTGCGGGACAACGACGGCTATTCCCAGCCGGTGGAGCGGCTGCGCAGCCTGATCATCCGGGACTACGCCCAGCCAGACTTCGCCCTGGACGAGGCCATCCGGGCCCTGCCCTTCCACTACGACTATGTCCGCAAGCGGTTCAAGAAGGAGGTGGGGGTCACCCCCCTGGAGTACATGACCCGCCTGCGGATGAAAAAGGCCCGGGGCATGCTCAGCGGCATGGGGGCCACCGGCTACACCGTGGCGGAGGTGGCGGAGCTGTGCGGCTACGACAACGCGCTGTACTTCTCCCGGGTGTTCAAAAAGCACGAGGGAGTGTCCCCTTCCGCCTTTGCAGGAGGGCGGGCCGGACGGGATGGCAAATAGCCCGATTCATATACGGCAAAAAGAGGGGGACGCTTCCCACAGGCGTCCCCCTCTTATCGTTATCTCGCCCGGAATACCTTCACGCTGCGCGGCCCGATGGTGAAGCAGCAGCCGTCTACCGGACGGGGGAACTGCTCCTCCTCCCAGGTGTCCACCACCTGCTCCCAGCGCATGGACATGGGCAGCTGGGGCAGGGCGGCGTTCAGCTCCTCCCAGTAGGAGTTGGAGGCCACGTAGACAATCTGAGGCCCCACGTTGCGCTCCGCCCCGGCGAACATCACACCCACGTAGCGGTCCTGGGGGCCGAAGGACTCCCGCCAGGGGGCCACGCCGTGGAAGCTCACGTCCGGAAAGCCGCAGGCCCCGCCGCTCATGTCCCGGCGAAGCACCTTGTGCCCTTTGCGGAAGCGGATCATATACTGGAAGAATTTGAACAGCTCCCGGTTTTTCTCCAGCAGGGACCAGTCCAGCCAGGAGGTGATATTGTCCTGGCAGTAGGCGTTGTTGTTGCCGAACTGGGTGTTGCCGAACTCATCCCCCGCCAAAAACATGGGGATGCCCCGGGAGCACATCAGCAGGGCGAAGGCGTTGCGCACCATCCGGCGGCGCAGGGCGTTGACCTCCGGATCATCGGTCTCCCCCTCAACGCCGCAGTTCCAGCTGTTGTTGTCGTTGGCCCCGTCGGTGTTGTTCCAGCCGTTTCCCTCGTTGTGCTTGCAGTTGTAGGCGTACAGGTCGTGGAGGGTGAACCCGTCGTGGCAGGTGAGGAAATTCACCGAGGCGTTGCCTCGGGCGGCGGCGTCGTAGATGTCCCTGGAGCCGGTGAGGCGCAGGGCGGCGGCCTGGGCCATCCCCGCGTCCCCCTTCAGGTAGCGGCGCATGTCGTCCCGGTAGCGGCCGTTCCACTCCGCCCAGCGGTTCCAGGCGGGGAATGTGCCCACCTGGTACAGCCCTCCCGCGTCCCAGGCCTCCGCGATAAGCTTCACATCTCCCAAAATGGGGTCGAAGGCCATGGCCTGGAGGAGGGGCGGGGACACCATGGGGGCCCCATGCTCGTCCCGGCCCAGGATGGAGGCCAGGTCGAAGCGGAAGCCGTCCACCCGGTAGGTGGTCACCCAGTAGCGCAGGCAGTCCATAATCATCTGGTGGACGATGGGGTGGTTGCAGTTCAGGGTGTTGCCGCAGCCGGAGAAATTGTAGTAGTACCCCTCCGGGGTGAGCAGGTAGTAGATGTTGTTGTCAAAGCCTTTGAAGGAGAAGAAGGGGCCCATCTCGTTGCCCTCGGCGGTGTGGTTGAACACCACGTCCAGGTAGACCTCAATGCCCCGCTGCTTGCAGGCCCGGATCAGCTTTTTCAGCTCGTTCCCCTCCCGGTTGTACTCGGTGGAGGCGGTGTAGCTGGTATTGGGGGCGAAAAAGCTCACTGTGTTGTACCCCCAGTAGTTGTAGAGCTGCTGCCCATTCACCTCCCGGTAGTCCAGCATCTCGTCGAACTCAAAGATGGGCATCAGCTCCAGGGCGTTCACCCCCAGCTCCTGGAGGTAGTCCAGCTTCTCCATCAGCCCGGCGAAGGTGCCGGGATGCTCCACCCCGGAGGAGGAATCCTTGGTAAAACCCCGGACATGGAGCTCGTAGATGATGAGGTCCTCGGCGGGGATCAGGGGCTGGCCCATCTTGCCCCAGTCGAAGTCGTCCTTCACCACCCTGGCCTTGTAGTGCTGGCCGTGGGGGGTGGTCTTGCCCCAGGCGCTCTGGCCGGTGACCGCCTTGGCGTAGGGGTCCAGCAGGTAGCGGCTTTTGTCGAAGATCAGCCCTTTTTCCGGCTCGTAGGGCCCGTCCACCCGGTAGGCGTACTCAAATTCCTCAATGTTCAGCTTGAACACGATCATGGAGTACACGTTGCCGATGCGGTAGTGGTCCGGGAAGGGGAGCACGGCGAAGGGCTCGGATTCCTCCCGGCGGAAGAGCAGCAGCTCCACGCTGGAGGCCCCGTGGGAGTGAACGGTGAAGTTCACCCCGCCGGGGATGGCGGTGGCGCCGTTGGTCTCGTAGAAGCCGGGGCGCACGTCAAAGCCGTTGATGTTGTCCAGGGGAACCAAGTGGATGGCCCGGGGCAGCAGGGTGCTGGGGGCCATGGGGGGGACGGCGGCGCGTTTCGGGCTCATAATACCATCGCTCCTTCCTGACGGCTCAGGTCAGCCAGGTGACCTTGCCGGGGTCATAGCCCCCTCTGGCCTCGGGGCTCTCGTCGGGGACGCCCACGGCGATGAGGGCCGCCGGGACGGATTGGGTGTTCAAAATGGCCTGGATGGCCTCCACCCGGTCCATGGCGGGCCAGCAGCCGCACCAGCAGGTCCCGTAGCCCAGCGCCGCCGCCTGGAGCAGCAGGTTTTCCACCGCAGCGCCGCAGTCCAGGGGCCAGTAGCCCTCGCACACGCCGGTCTGGTCCTCCGGCCGGGCGCAGGCCACGATGGCCAGGGAGGCGTCCTCCAGCATGGAGGCGTAGGGGTGGGCGGCCCGCAGCTTCTCCTTGATTTCCGGGTTTTCCGCCACGAAAAACTCCCAGGGGCGGGCGTTGCAGGCGCTGGGGGCCATCATGGCCGCCTCCAGCATGGTCTCCACGTCCTCTTTGGGGACGGACGCGCCGGGCTTGAACCTGCGGATGCTCCGCCGGGCGCGGATGGCCTGGGTACAGTCCATATGAAAAACCTCCTAAACTAATATGATTTCCCGGGGATAGAAAACCGGGCGGGCACGCGCCCGCCCGGTCCGGCAAACAATTCTCAGATTTAGAAATATTTCTTCACGCCGTCGCTGGCCTTGGAGGCGTCCTCGCTGATGGAGATGGTGTACTTGATGCCGCTCTTCTGGGAGAAGGACTCCAGCCAGTCCAGGAAGGGCTCCACGTCATCGTTGCCCACGGTGGGGACCAGCTTGTTCAGGCTTTCGATGAACACGTGGGTGATATCGTAATTGCTGGCGTACAGGCCGTACAGGAAGCCCCGCAGGGTGTCGTAGTTGGGGATGCTGTAGTCAGAGGTGTCCACCAGGCGGATTTTGTAGTTGATTTTATAGTTCAGCTTGGAATTGTGGGCGATGGCAACCACATTGCCGTGCTCCGTATCCACCGCTGTGTTGATGAGGTCGATCATCTGCTTGGTCTTTCCGGTGCCCTTCAGGCCCATGATAACCTTGACCATTTTGACCACTCCTTAACTTGGTATTGGGGGGAGTCCCCCTTTGATATTCCTATGTTACCATCTTTCCGGGGAAATTTCAATACGGGAAAACGAAGTTCACGAAAAATTAGGAAATCAGCCCTCCCGCCCCATGTCCTCGATGGCGGAGTGGGCGGCGATCTGTCCCTGTCCCGCCGCTTTGGCCAGCTGGAGGGGCTGTCCGGTGCAGTCCCCGGCGGCGTACACCCCCGGCAGGCTGGTGGCCATGCGGCCGTCCACCTTGATATAGCCCCCCTCGGTCTCCAGCCCCGGGACCAGCCGGGCGGGGGCGATGGAGGAGCGCAGCAGGAACACCCCGTCGCAGGGGGTCTCCTCCCCCTTGGCGTCCCGCACGCCGGTGACGCCGTCCTCCCCCAGGATGGACAGGCCCGCCAGCCGCTTCACCTCCACCTGGCAGCCGATGGAGCGCAGGAACTCCGCCTCCTCGTCAAAGTTGGGGGCGTCCCCGGCGCACACCACCCGCTTGCCCCGGTAGAACATGCCGTCGCAGGTGGCGCAGTAGCTGACGCCCCGGCCCAGCAGCTCCGCCTCTCCCTTCAGGGGGGCGGCCCGGGATACCCCGGGGGCCAGGATCACCGCCCGGCCCTCCACGGCGTCGTTTTCCACCGACACCATAACGGACTTCCCCATGGGCATGACGGACAGGGCCCGGCCCTGCCTGAACTCCACCCCCAGGTCCTGGGCCTGCCTCACCAGCCCCTCCAGCAGCTCCCGCCCGGTGACGCCGGGCAGACCGGGGTAGTTGGCCATGGCCGGGGCCTTGCCCAGGGGGGAGGCCAGCGGGTCGTTGGAGATGACCAGCGCGGACTTGTCCCTGGCCCGTGCGTGGATGGCGGCGGTGAGCCCCGCGGGGCCCGCGCCCACAATGAGCAGGTCGTATTTCATATCGGAATACCTCCAAAATTTTTTATTTATAGTATATCAGCTTTCACAGCTATTTACAATACTTGCAAAGGCCCTGTCAATCCGCTATACTTGTCTGGCCGATTTTCTATCGGGGAGGGATTTTTTGTGAAAAGCTGCGTCATCTCTTTCAGCGGCCGGAAAGAGGGAACCTGCTCCGCCATCGCCCGGATTCTGACAGGGGCGCTGTCCGGCCGGGGCGGCGTCAAGTATTTCGACTTTTCCGCCTTCCGCGTCACGCCCTGCGGCCAGTGCGGGTACGAATGCTTCCAGGAGCGGACCCGGTGCCCCTATTTCGGCGACCCGGTCTTTTCCATCTATGACGCAATCGTAGGCAGCGATCTGTCCTATTTCATTGTGCCCAATTACTGCGATTACCCCTGCGCCAATTTCTTTATCTTCAACGAGCGCAGCCAGTGTTTTTTTCAGCACCACCCCGAGCTGCTGGAGCGGTATGAGCGGGCCGCTAAAAAATTCATTGTGGTCAGCAACACCGGCCGGGACAATTTCACGACCGCCTTCCAATACCACACCGGGGACGCTCCGCCGGAAGCGCTGTTCCTCAGCGCCCGAAGCTTCGGCAGGGTCAGCATAGCCGGGGACCTGATGGGCGCCCCGGAGGCCCGGGAGGCGGTCCTCCGCTTCATCGACGCTCAGGAGGTGCACCTATGAAACGAATTTTACTGCTCACCACCGGGGGCACCATCGCCTCCCGGCTCACCGACGAGGGGCTTGCCCCCGGCCTGGACGGCGCGGCCCTGTCCCACTACCTGGGGGGCCTGCCCGACAGCTACGACATGACCGTCCGGGACATCCTCCACCTGGACTCGTCCAACATCCAGCCGGAGGAGTGGCGGCTCATCGCCCGCCACGTCTTTGACGCCCGGAACCAGTTTGACGGCATCGTGGTGTCCCACGGCACCGACACCATGGCCTACACTGCTTCCGTTCTGTCCTATATGGTGCGGAACATCCCAGTGCCGGTGGTGCTCACCGGGGCCCAGCTGCCCATCGAGCACCCCCTCACCGACGGGCTGGACAACCTGCGCACCGCCTTCGCCATGGCGGCCTCCGGCCATCCGGGGGTGTTCCTGGCCTTCGACCGCCGGGTCATGCTGGGCTGCCGGGCGGTGAAAACCCACACCACCGCCTTTGGGGCCTTCGACAGCGTGAACTGGCCCCTTGTGGGCCAGGTGAACGGCGCGGGGCTCACCATCCGGGAGGAGGCCATCCCCCCGGCAGACGGCCCCTGTGTCCTCCGGGACCAGCTGTGCGAGCAGGTGTTCCTCGTCAAGCTCACCCCCGGCCTGGACCCGGAGATCTTCGACATGCTCCTGCGGATGCACTACCGGGGGGTGGTCATCGAGGCCTTTGGGGCGGGAGGGCTCCACTTCATCCGCCGCAACCTCATTGAAAAGCTCCACGCCGCCGCCCAGGCGGGGATGGCGGTGGTGGTGTGCAGCCAGTGCCTGTACGAGAGCAGCAATTTCGCCCTCTACCAGGCGGGGCAGAAGGCCCTGGCGGAGGGGGTCATCCAGGGCTGGGACATGACCACCGAGGCCGCCGTCACCAAGCTGATGTGGGCCCTGGGGCAGACGGACAGCCTGGAGGAGGTCCGGGCCCTGTTCGGCAGAAGCCTGGCCGGAGAGAGAAGCGTTTGAGCCTCGTCGTCGCAAGCTCCATATTCTTCGCTTCCGCCGAAGGCGGAAGCTCATCCATTCCGCCGCTCCTCCTCTCCCCACAAAGCCAAAGACCGGCTTTGCGGGGGCCCCATCCACACATCGCGAACAGGCGAAACGTGACAGCAGAGAGGCGTTTGACAGCAAAACCGCCGCGTCAGCGGCGGTTTTGCTCACTCGATTCCCATATCTTTGTTGATGTGCTCACGCAGCGCGTCAAAGGACTCCACGCTCAGATCGTGCTCAATGAGGCAGGCGTCGTTGGCCGCCACTTTCTCCGACACCCCCAGATGGATCAGCCACTTGGTGAGCAGCAGGTGGCGCTCATAGATGCGCTGGGCGATCTCCAGCCCCTCGTCGGTCAAGGTGAGGAATCCCCCCTGGTCCATCACCACGAACCCCCCCTCCCGGAGCAGGCTCATGGCCCGGCTGACGCTGGGCTTGGAAAAGTTCAGGTGCTGGGCCACGTCGATGGACCGCACGGGGCCCTTCTCCCCCAGGGCCAGAATGGCCTCCAGATAGTTTTCCGCGGACTCGTGGATGTTCAACTCATTCACCTCCGCTTGGACGCATTTTCCAGTTTTTGTCCAGTCCCAATATACCACAAATTCCCGCGCGTGGCAACCGCTTCTTTTCCCGCCGCCCAGTGATATCACATTTTCTCTTTTCTGGTAATACCTGTATTTTTCTCCGTTCTTTTGGCTCTTCCAGGGAACTTATTACGTGAAAGCGGCGGATTCCTCACAAAAAAGTCTTGCCAACAGAGCGAAAAGACGGTACAATGGCCTGGACTGAAACGGTCCTTCCGGGCCGATACGCAAGGAGTTGGATGCGAATGGTAAAGCTGTGGAATCAAGAGGCCGCCGACTGGCGGCTGGAGCTGGAAATCGGCGGAGACAGCGCCCCGCTGTCCCTGCATACCGGGGCGGAGGGACGCACCCTGATCCTCTGCCTGGGCAAGGACCCCAGCGCGGAGACTGCCCGCCGCGCCGCCGCCAAGGCGGTGGCCGCCATCCGGGAGCTGGGCGCCCGGACCGCCCTGCTGGACGTGGACCCCGCCGCCCGGGCGCTGGGTCCCGGGGGGCTGTCCGCCCTGGCCCAGGGGGCGAAGCTGGCCTGCTACCGCCAGCCCGCCTGGAAGGAGCGGGAGGAAAAGCCCTTCACCCTCTATTTCACCGGGGCCCAGTGGCTGGACGTGCCCGCCATCCTGGCGGAGACGGACGCGGTAACCCGTGCGGTGTGCTTCGCCCGGGACCTGACCAACCGGCCGGTCAACCTGCTCACCCCGGCCATGCTGGCCCAGTCCATGAAGGAGGCGGCGGAGCCCCTGGGGGTGGAGGTCCAGATTTTGGACGAGTACCAGACCCGGGCCCTGGGCATGGGGGCCTTTCACGCCGTGGGGGACAGCGCCGGCCACCCGCCCAGGCTCATTGTGCTGCGCTGGAAGGGGGGCAAGGAGGACGCCGCCCCCATCGCCCTGGTGGGCAAGGGCGTGTGCTACGACGCTGGCGGCTACAACCTGAAGAGCGCTGCGGGGCTGAAAACCATGCGGGCGGACATGGCCGGCGGGGCGGCGGTGTGCGCCGCCGTGCTGGCCCTGGCCGAGAACCACATCCCGGTGAATGTGACGGCGGTGGTCCCGGCGGTGGAAAACCGCATCTCCCCGGACAGCATGGTGCCCGGCGACATCGTCACCTCCATGTCGGGCAAGACCATCCAGATCAACAACACCGACGCGGAGGGCCGGCTCATCCTGGCCGACGCCATCACCTACGCCATCCAGAAGGAGGGGGCCTCCCGGGTGGTGGACATCGCCACCCTCACCGGGGCCTGCGCCAACGCCCTGGGCCATCTCACCGCCGGGCTGGTGAGCAACGACGATCCTCTGTGCGCCGCCCTGCTGGAGGCCGCCTCCCGCTCCGGGGAGCAGTACTGGCGCTTCCCCACCTTCCCCGAGTACGCCAAGATGATCGAGAGCCCGGTGGCCGACCTGTCCAACCAGTCCAGCGACGGCTGCGGCGCCATCACGGCGGGGCTGTTTCTGGGCGCGTTTGCCGGGGATGTGCCCTGGGTCCACATGGATATCGCCGGCACCGCCTGGGTTGACCGGGCCCGCCGGGAGTACCAGACCGCCGGGGCCACCGGCGCGGGGGTGACCACCCTGTACCAGCTCTGCCTGGGGCTGGCGGCGGAGGTGTGACCGCCCGGCTGAAAAGGAGGTCCCTGCCATGAAAATTCTCATTGTGGAGGACGACAGGCCCCTGTCCGACTCCCTCCGGGCCCTGCTGGAGGACAGGGGCTATCAGGTGGAGGCGGTGTACGACGGCGAGGCCGGGGTGCAGTACGCCCTGCTGGGGGTGTACGACCTCATCATTCTGGACGTGATGCTCCCCCTGCTGGACGGCTGGCAGGCCGCCCGGCAGCTCCGGGCCCAGAAGTGCGCCGCCCCCATCCTCATGCTCACCGCCCGCTCGGAGCTGGAGGACCGGGTGGAGGGCCTCAACGCCGGGGCGGACTACTACCTGACCAAGCCCTTCGACACCCGGGAGCTGCTGGCCTGCGTGGGGGCGCTCCTCCGCCGCCAGGGCGGGCAGGTGGACCAGCTGTCCTTCGGCAACACGGCGCTGGACCTGGACGGCTCCACCCTGGCCTGCGGGGACAAGTGGGTGCGGCTGTCCGCCCGGGAGTTCGACGTGATGCGCTGCCTCATGCAGGCCAAGGGCAAAAACCTGTCCAAGGAGGCCATTCTGGCCCGGGTATGGGGGTACGACTCCAACGCCGTGGAGAACCACGTGGAGGTGTACGTGGGCTTTTTGCGCAAGAAGCTGGCCAGCATCGGCTCCAACGTGCGCATTGAGGCGGTGCGGCGGCTGGGATACCACCTGGAGGCAGACGAAATATAGCTGCCTCCGGCGGGTTCCTTTTTCTTGAAAGAAAAAGGAACCGAAAAAGAACTTTTGACCGCGAAACTGCGTTTCGCTTGTCAGACATAATTAAGAGCCCCGCTCGAAGTCGAGCGGGGCTCTTTTGTCAATATCTCAAAATAAAATAGATCACATACACCCAGCTCATCAGCCCGTGGATGATGGCCCAGAACACGGAGCCCCAGGTGGTGTAGCTGATGACCATGGCCAGGGCGCTGCCAAAGGAAATCCCGGTTTTGGCCGCTTTTTTGATGTTGTCGCCGGTATTGGGGTTCTGAAATCCCCACTGGTCCGCCATAGCCGCTTCCCCCTTAGAGCAGGATCACGCCCGCCTCTTTGCAGGCCTCTATGGTCCGGGGGTCCCAGATGCTGGCCTGGACCTCTCCGATGTGGGCCTTGCCCAACAGGTACATGGACACCCGGCTCTGGCCGATGCCGCCGCCGATGGTGAGGGGTAGCTCCCCAGCCAGCAGGGCCCTGTGGAAGGGCAGCTCCCGCCGGTGGTCGCACCCGGCGATGGACAGCTGGCGGTCCAGGGACTCCGGGGACACCCGGATGCCCATGGAGGAGATCTCAAAGGCATGGCCCAGGAGGGAATTGTACAGCAGGATATCCCCGTTCAGCGCCCAGTCGTCGTAGTCCGGGGCCCGGCCGTCGTGGGGCTTTCCGGACTTCAGCGCCCCGCCGATGCCCATGAGGAAGGTGGTGGGGTGATCCTTTACCCACTGGTCCTCCCGCTCCTTGGGGGACAGCTCGGGCCATTCATCCTCCAGCTCCTGGGCGGTGACAAAGGACACCTCCCGGTCGATGAGGGGCAGGGTGGTGAGCTGGGGGTACACCGAGCGAAGGGTCTGCTGGGTGTTGGCCAGGGCGCCCACAATGGTGGTTACCACGCCCTTTAAGTAGTCCACATTGCGGTCCCGGGGGGCGATGACCTTCTCCCAGTCCCACTGGTCCACGTAGACGGAGTGCAGGTTGTCCAGCTCCTCGTCCCGGCGGATGGCGTTCATGTCGGTGTACAGCCCCTCGCCCACCGAGAACTGGTAGCGGTGAAGGGCCATGCGCTTCCACTTGGCCAGGGAGTGGACCACCTGGGCGTCCCGGCCCGCGTCGGGCACGTCGAAGGACACCGCCCGCTCCACGCCGTTCAGATCGTCGTTCAGGCCGGTGGACGCCTCCACGAACAGGGGGGCGGATACCCGGCGCAGGTTCAGGGCCCCGCCCAGATCGTCCTCAAAGAGGCGCTTCAGCAGGCCGATGGCCTTTTGGGTGTCGTACAGGTTCAGCAGGGGGGCGTACCCCTGGGGGATCACGGTGGTCAGCATAAGCTTTGCTCCTTTGCTCTGTTAAATCAAAATACATTATACAGCGCCTCAGAAAAAAATGCAAATTGAATTGTGTTTTGGAATCCAATATGGTATAATTTCTATATATGCGTGGACGGAGCCGGTATTTTCCAGCAAAGTGCCCACTTAGAGAAGCGTTTGCGCCGCCGTGAGCGGGCGAAGCATGACATTTTACCTCCAAAGGAGACGATACCAATGGTCCCAGATTTTGAAGCCAAGCTCAACGAGTACGCCCGCCTGCTGGTGGAGGTGGGGCTGAACGTCCAGCCGGGTCAGACTCCCTGCATCGAGAGCCTGGTGGAGTTTGCCCAGCTCACCCGCATGTGCGTGTCCGCCTGCTACGACCGGGGGGCCCGGGACGTGGTGGTCAACTACACCGACGATGTCATCACCCGGGAGAGTTTCCTCCGGGCGGACAGCGCCGTCTTTTCCGAATACCCCAGTTATCAGAAGGCACGGTTCGACTGGATGCTGGAGCACAAGTGCCCCCGGCTGTCCCTGGCCGGTTCCGACCCGGAGCTGCTGAAGGGCGTGGACCCGGACCGCATCCAGGCCCGCCGGAGGGCCTCCGGCCCTCCTACCCGGCCCTATTTCGACGCCCTCACCGCCAACCGGTTCCAGTGGTGCGTGGGCTCCTACCCCACCCTGGCCTGGGCGGAGAAGGTGTTCCCGGACAAAAAGGGCGAAGCCGCCATGGACGCCCTGTGGGAGGCCATCTTCTCCGTGTGCCGCATCACCGGGGACGGCAAGGGCGTAGAGCGCTGGAAGGAACACGTGGCCGCCACCGCCCGGCGGGCGAAGCTGCTCAACGATTACAATTTCGCCTCCCTCCGCTACGCCAACTCCCTAGGCACCGACCTGACGATCACCCTGCCGGAAAACCACGTGTGGGCGGGCGGCAGCGACTTCACCCCGGCAGGGACGGAATTTGTGGCCAACATCCCCACCGAGGAGATCTTCACCGCCCCCCGCTGGGACGGGGTAAACGGCCGGGTATACGCCGCCCTGCCCCTGGCCATGGACGGAAATCTGGTGAAGGACTTCTATCTGGATTTCCAGGACGGCCGCATCGTAAACGTCCATGCCGGGCAGGGCGGGGAATTCCTCACCCGGGCCATCGACACCGACGAGGGCTCCCACTATCTGGGCGAGGTGGCGCTGGTGCCCTACGACTCCCCCATCCGCAATACGGGTCTCCTGTTCTACGAGACCCTGTTTGACGAAAACGCCTCCTGCCACCTGGCCTTCGGCGACGCATACCCCAGCTGCGTCAAGGGCGGGGAGGACATGGACGAGGAAGCCCAGAAGGCCGCGGGCCTGAACCATTCCAACACCCATGTGGACTTTATGGTGGGCACCCCCGACCTGTCCATTGTGGGGACGGCCCACGATGGGCGGGAAATCCCTGTGTTTGTCAATGGCAATTTTGCGTTTTGACCCATTTTTATAAAGGAGGAAGATACCCATGGACTACAAAAAGAATTACGAGCAGTGGCTGAACTCCCCCGCCCTGTCCGAGGCGGAGAAGGCGGAGCTGACCGCCATCGCCGGGGATGAAAAGGAGATCGAATCCCGCTTCTTCTCCCAGCTGGAGTTCGGCACCGCCGGACTGCGGGGCACCATGGGCGTGGGCCTGTACCGGATGAACATCCATGTCATCCGCCATGCCACCCAGGCCTTCGCCAAGGTCATCCTGAACGAGGGCCCGGAGGCCGTCAAGAAGGGTGTCGCCATCTGCTTCGACTGCCGGAACAACTCCGACACCTTCGCCCGCGAGGCCGCCTGCATCATGGCCGCCGCAGGCATCCCTGTCCGGCTGTTCGAGTCCCTGCGCCCCACCCCCGAGCTGTCCTTCGCCATCCGGGAGTACGGCTGCATCGCGGGCATCAACATCACCGCCAGCCACAACCCCAAGGAGTACAACGGCTATAAGGTGTACTGGTCCGACGGCGCCCAGCTGCCCCCCAACCACGCCGACCAGGTGGCCAAGATCATGCGGGAGTCCGACGTGTTCGACGTGAACGCGGCGGACTACGACAAGGCGGTGGCCGACGGCCTCATCACCATCATGGGCGAGGAGACCGATGAGAAGTTCCTGAAAAACGTCATGGAGCAGGTCAACGACCAGGCGGCGGTGGACGCGGTGGCCGACACCTTCAAGATGGTGTACACCCCCTTCCACGGTACCGGCCACAAGCTGATCCCCGAGGCCCTCAAGCGCCTGGGCATGAAGCACGTCATCTGCGTCCCCGAGCAGATGGTCATCGACGGCAACTTCCCCACCGTGGCCTCCCCCAACCCGGAGAACCCCGAGGGCTTTGCCCTGGCGGTGGAGCTGGCCAACAAGGAGGGCGCCGACTTCATTCTGGGCTCTGACCCCGACGCCGACCGGGTGGGCCTGATGGTCCGGGCGGGCGACGAGTTCAAGGTGCTCACCGGCAACCAGACCGGCGTGCTGCTGCTGGACTACCTCATCGGGGCCAAGCAGCGCACCGGCAAAATGCCCAAGAACCCCGTGGCCCTGAAGACCATCGTCACCACCGAGATGGCCCGCAAGGTGGCCGAGGTCAACGGGCTCCAGTGCTTCGACACCTTCACCGGCTTCAAGTTCCTGGCCCAGAAGAAGGACCAGCTGGAGGGCAGCGGCGAGGGCAATGTGATCATGTCCTATGAGGAGAGCTACGGCTACATGCTGGGCAGCTACGTCCGGGACAAGGACGCGGTCACCGCCGCCGTGGCTATGACCGAGATGGCCGCCTACTACGCCGGGAAGGGCATGACCCTGTACGACGCCCTGATGGCCCTGTACGAGAAGTATGGCAACTATGGCGAGCGCACCATGAACCTGGTGATGCCCGGCCTGGACGGCCTGAAGAAGATGGCCGACCTGATGGCCAACCTCCGCGCCAATCCTCCCAAGGAGGTGGGCGGCGAGACCGTCAAGACCTGGAAGGACTACAAGGACGGGTCGGTGGTGGACGCCGCCACCGGGGCCAAGAGCACTATGGAGCTGTCCGGCTCCAACGTGCTGCGCTACGAGCTGGCCGACGGCACCTCCGTCATCGTGCGGCCCTCCGGCACCGAGCCCAAGGTCAAGGTGTACATCCTTTCCCAGGGCGCCAGTCAGGCCGACTGTGCCGATAAGATCGCCCGGTACTCCGCCTGGGCCGAGGGGCTGAAAAACTGACCCAACCCACATAGCAAAACCCCCTGCTGTGAAAACAGCAGGGGGTTTTCTATTGGCGTTCATCCTCTCCGCCGCCGGATCTCCGCTACAGCGCCCACGGCGGTCAGGACCGCGGCACACACCAGCATGATCTGGAAGATCAGCGGATTCACCCAGGACACGTCCCCGGCGGCCCGGCGGGCCAGCATATCCCGCACCGAAAAGTATTCCAGGAAGCTGGGCCCCCCCATGTCCTCAATGAGCAGGCCGCACAGGCTGTTGAACGCCGGGGTGGCGAAGGAGACCAGCAGAGCGGTGATTCCGGCCCTCAGCCAGGGTCCAACCTTCAGCCAATAGAACACCGAAAATCCCGCCCAGAAAAAGGCCGCCCCCATCAGCGCCAGGGGGAAGGCCACGGAAAACAGCCAGTTTCCTCCGGCAAAGGCCCAGATCACCGCCAGCAGCAGGAACACCCACACCGTCAGCGCGGCGGCGCACAGGGGCAGGACGTATTTGCCATAAAACCGCCAGATGGCCCACCAGGCCCAGGGCAGGACGAGGCACACCGCCGTGATGGCCATACCCCCGATGATCCACCAGCCCCCCGCGTACCCCCAGCAGGCCAGCAGCAGGAGCATGAGGCACCCGGACGCTGCCCCCAGGCACATTGTCAACCGATTGCGGCGGACCAGAAAGGGCAGGTTGGTGAAACAGAAGGCCAGGGCGCAGGCAGTCAGCACGATCCAGAACCAGTCCAGGGCGTGGAAAACGGCCAAGTCGCAGATCAGGCACACCACAATAGCGATGGCATAGCTCACGGCGAAAAACCGCCGCGTCCCGGCCGCCATCCCCCGCCACAGCGCCGCCTGCCGCTCCCGGGCGTGGGCCTGGTCGTCGTCGCAGGCGGTGAAAAACTCGTGCTCGGTGATATGCAGGGCGGCGCAGATGGCGGTGACCATGGACACGTCCGGGTAGGACAGCGCCCGCTCCCACTTGCTCACAGTGGACTCAGTGACAAACAGCTGCTCCGCCAGCTCCTTCTGGGTCAGCCCCGCCTCCAGCCGCTTTTTGCGGATGTACTCGCCGAAGGGCTTCTTCTCGTTCATGTACGGCACTCCCCTTTGCTTGGTTGTGCCTCCACCCTACGCCGCCGCCAGGAAAAAGTCAAGGCTTTGGGCCAAAAAACCAACTCGACTGTCAGGAAAGTCGGCCTGTACCAACGGTTTGGAGTCTATATAGAGGCAGGACCGCCGCAGGCCTGCCCGCCGCGGATTACATGAGACTGGGTGTCTTCATCCTGTCAAAATTTAAAGCCGCCCGGAATTCCCGGGCGGCTCTCCTGCCTCAGTATACCTCTCTCAGCCCCTCCGGCCCCAGCTCCAGCACCCGGGTGCACACCTCGTCCAAATACAATCTGTCATGGGACACACTGATGATAACCCCGGGGAAATCCGCCAGCGCCCGGCGGATCACCGGGGCGGACAGGGGCGAAAAGTTCCGGGTGGGCTCGTCCAGCACCAGCACATTGGCCCCGTTGAGCACCATAGACAAAAACAGCAGCTTGGCCCGCTGGCCCCCGGACAGCCCTGCCGCCGGATGCTCCATCTCCTCCGCCTTGTACTTCATATTACCCAGTAAAGTCCGGGCCCTTGTCACGTCCTCTCTGCGGCCCGATGGGGCCAGTACCTCCACCGGGGTCTTCTCCCCCAGCAGCAGGTCGCCGTAATCCTGGGGCATGTATGCCGCCCGCAGGTCGGTCCGGGCCAGCAGCTCGTCCGCCACTTGCTTTAGCAGTGTGGACTTCCCCGCCCCGTTGGGGCCGATGACGCCGATCTTCTCCGGCCCGTCCACCCAGAGGCGCACATTTTTGGCTAAAAACTGCTCTCCGGCGGTCAGTTGGGGCAATTCCAGCCGCAGCACGGTCTTGCCTGCGGGGAAGGCGGACTTTCCCTGATCAAAGGCGGTCAGAATGGCCTCCTCCCACTCGGGCATGGCGGTCATGTCCTCCTTTTCCCGGTCAAACCGCCGTCCCATGGACAGCACCGTGTGCATCTTCTTTTTCAGCAGCCGCCCTTTGCCTGGGTTCTGCCGGGACACCGTGTTCAGCTGGTGGTCCACCGCGTCCCGTATCTGCCGGAATTTCTCCATTTTTGCCTGGTACTCCGCCCTCTCCTTCCGCGCCGTCTGCTCCTGGCGGGCGAAGCGCAGTCCCCGCTCCTCCACGTACTGGGCGTACCCCGTCCGGGACACCGTGCCCCGAGACACCGTCCGCCGCTGGAGGCGCTCCAGGTGGATGACCATATTGGCGGTGCGCTCCAAAAGGGTCTCGTCGTGGGAGATGTACAGCACCGGCACTTCACACCCCAGCAGAAAATTCTCCAGCCACTCCAGGGTGGCCAGGTCCAGGTCGTTGGACGGCTCGTCCAGCAGCAGCAGGTCGGGGCCGTCCAGCAGCAGCAGGGCCAGCCGCAGCTTCACCCGCTCCCCGCCGGACAGGGTGGACATGGGCCGCCCATCCCAGAACAGCCCGGCATCCAGCCCCACCTGCCTGGCCGCCCGGTCCAGAGCCCGGGGGTCCGCCTCCTCAAAGGCCGGGGACTGTCCGCAGAACGCCCACACCGGCATATCCAGCTCCGCCTGGGAGAGCTCCTGGGCCAGCCAGCCCTTCCGCAGACCCTTGTCCACGATTTCCCCCTTCCACTCCACGTAAGACTCCGCCAGCGCCGGGTCGTACAGCAGCTTGAGGACGGTGGATTTGCCGTTGCCCTCCTCCCCGATGATGGCCGCCCGGTCCCCAGGCGCCAGGGTGAAGGACAGGCCGTCCACTAGGGTGACCAGGTCCTTTTTATGGGTGACAGTGAGGTTTTTCACCTGAAACATACGCATTCACTCCTTTTCACACAAAAAATCCGTCCCTCCATAGCGGAAGGACGGATCACATGACGAAAAGGCAGGGACACAGTACGCCCCCGGTCAGCAAGCCGCCCTTCGCGCCATGAAAGCCCAGGCCCATCAGATATGGACCCCAACTCAGTGTTCACAGCTTGAAGTTCGACTTACTTGCGCATCTTTTCACCCTTTTCCATTGAAACTGCATTTAGTATAGCACAGCCAAACCCGGCTGTCAACCGGGAGGCTATATGACAAACTGGATATCTTATGCCCTCTTTAACTCTGCGTTTTTCCTCCCTGCCCCGGACGGAAGGCGGGCACCGCCTGAGGCCGCCGGACGTAGTCCGCCAGCCCCTCCAAAGCGTCCCGCCCTTGGAGGCGGAAGGACCAGCCTCCCTCCTCCGCCCGCAGCGTAAAGCCCTCCCGGTCGCTGACGAACAGGGGCGCGCCTGGGACGGGGGTGCGGGACACCTGATAGCCCAGCCGCTCCAGAGCCAGGGTGAGGGCGGCGGGGCCCTGAGCGCAGGCCGGTCCCAGCTCTCCCCGGTACTCCCCCGCCCGGCTGGCCGCCCAGGCGCAGTCCGTCCCGGCCAACAGATCCCACTCCCCGGTACAGGCGGGAAGCGTTCCGTGATCCTCAACGGGTGTGAAGGGTTTTCCCTCGCCATTGAGCAGGAGGCGCTCCACCAGCCCCCCCTCCTGCCGGACAAAGAGGGCCGCGGGCACGCCATAGTACCCCGCCAGCCACGCCCCGCAGGCGGCGCAGGTCCCGTCGTGAAATTTCACCTCGCCCCCGGCCAGCGCCGCGCCGCACCCCGCCGTCCGGGCCAGCGCCCGGGCCAGCGAGCCGCCGCCGCTTCCAATCAGCACCGTGCCCAGCCTGCCCAGCGACAGACCCAGCTCGTAATAGTCCCGTCCCAGCTGTGTACGCTCCATGGAAAGTCCCTCCAATTTCGGGCCGCCGGCCCCGTTTTGGCACAGTCTTCCCATTTTATGGCCGGGTTATTCCTCCCGGCACTCCTCCGGCGGTTTTTCCTCCGTCTTTTTTT
Source organism: uncultured Oscillospiraceae bacterium (assembly GCA_949935795.1). Taxonomy (GTDB): domain Bacteria; phylum Bacillota; class Clostridia; order Oscillospirales; family Oscillospiraceae; genus Enterenecus. The sequence continues at coordinate 63,218 of CATLFX010000006.1, read as the reverse complement.
CCTCTCCACAGCCGGACAGGCGGCCCCGGTACAGCGCCGCCGCCTGCTCCAGCCGGGCGGCAAAATCCGCCGCCGCCCAGTCCGGGCCCAGCACCTCCACCCCCGGCCCCAGGCCGAACAGCCACCCCCACAGGGGCGGGCTGACCACCAGGTCCACAGCGGCGGTAAAATGGCTGTCCCCATCGGGGACCAGGGATACCTCCATCCCGAAACGGTCGATGACCACGCCGGCCAGCCGGTTCTCACACCGCAGCCGCAGCTGGCAGGGCCTGCCGGAGAACATGCCGAAGTGCTTCCGGGTATAGCCCTCCGCCGTCCACTTTCCCCGGGGATGGCCCTCCGTCTGGGAGACCACGATGTCCGACATCTTGTCCACCCGGTAGTGGCGCACCTCCTGGTGCAGCTCGTCCCATCCTGCCAGATAGTAGTTCTCGCTGTCCCAGATGAGGCCGTAGGGGGTCAGCTTGTACCGGCCCCCCTCCCGGCGGAACACCCGCTCCCGCTGGATATTGTACTCAAAATAGCGGAAAGACACCACCTTATTGACCGCAATGGCCCCCTGGAGCTTGTCCACGTTATAGAAGATGCTCTCGTTCATGGTTTTGACCCGCCGGTCCACGTACACCTGCCGCTGGAGCTGCCGGGCCTGATAGACGCTGGTCAGCCCCTCCAGCTTGTGGATCAGCGCTTCGCTTTTGCGCCTGGTGAGAAACCGGCTGGACTGCACCGCGTCCACCAGCAGTTTCAGCTCGGCCAGCTCGAAGTCCCTGGCCCCGATGTACCAGCCCCCGTTCCGCCCCCGGCGGGACTGCACGTCCAGCCCCAGCTCCCTGAGCTGGTCCATATCGTCATAAATGGTTTTGCGCTCGGCACTCAGCCCCCACAGGCTCAGCTCCTCCTGCATCTCCTGCCGGGTCAACGGGTGCTCGTCGTCGCTGCGCTCCAGCAGCAGCTTGGCCAGCAGCAGGAGCTTCCGTTTCTGATTGGCGCTCTTGGCCATGGCCAACCCCTCCTTTCACCCCACATCCTAGCAAAAATACAGTCCGATAAACAGGGATATTATAGCAGGTCTTTTCCCTCCGCGCAAGCAAAAGAAGCCCGCCGGAACGCCGTCCACGGGCCGCCGGAACGCCTTTTTGGTCTATTTATCTAAAAAAGCGGCGGAAAAGCCCAAACCCGCGGTGAGAAAACAGACTTGTATTTTCAGCGGAAATGGAATACAATAGGATAGCAAAATTGGAAGGCAACCCTCTTGCAGGTAAAGAAAGGAAGGTTCCCATGAAAATACAAACTGAAAAGGGTCTCGTCCGGGTCACCAGCGACGTGTACTCCAACCTCACCGGGGCGGTGGCCACCAGCTGCTACGGCGTCAAGGGCATGGCGTTCCGCTCCAGAACTGACGGCCTGGTCCACCTGCTGCGCAAGGAGTCCATGTCCAAGGGCGTCAAAATCGTCTACAACGACGACCACTCCATCTCCATCGACCTCCATATTATCGTGGACAACGGGGTGAACCTGATGGCGGTGGGCGAGTCCATCCAGAACGAAGTGAAATATAACGTCCACCGCCTCACCGGGGTGGAGGTGCGCAGCGTCAACGTCTGCGTGGATTCCATGGTGATCGGTTAACCCGGCCCAGAAAGAGAGGACTTCCGACTATGGTAGATATCATTGACGGCGCGCTGTTCCAGCGCATGGTCATCCACGGCTCCGCCTCCATCAACGCCCAGAAGCAGGCCATCAACGATCTGAACGTGTTCCCCGTCCCCGACGGGGACACCGGCACCAATATGTCCCTCACCATCGGCACCGCCGCCGCCGAGGCGAAAAAGAAGCCCGCCCAGTCCATCGGCAAAGCGGCCTCCATCAACGCCTCCGCCCTGCTCCGGGGAGCTCGGGGAAACTCCGGCGTGATTTTGTCCCTGTTGTTCCGGGGGGTGTCCAAGGGCTTCAAGGAGAAGGACGAGGCGGACGGCGTGGCGTTCGCCGCCGCCCTCAATGAGGGCGTGTCCGCCGCCTACAAGGCGGTGATGAAGCCCGCCGAGGGCACCATTCTCACCGTGTCCCGGCTGGCCGCCGCCAAGGCCTCCGAGGCCGCCCAGGAGCACAACAGCGTGGAGGCGGTGCTGGAGGCCGCCATCAACCAGGGACAGGTTGCCCTGGCCGACACGGTGAACCAGAACCCGGTGCTGAAAAAAGCCGGGGTGGTGGACGCGGGGGGCAAAGGCTTCCTCACCATCCTCCAGGGCATGCTGGACGAGCTGCGGGGCCTGCCCGTCCCCGCCGAGGAGGACGACTCCCTGCCCGTGAAGGAGTCCGCCGACTTTGCCGCCCTGTCCGAGGAGGACATCACCTTCACCTTTGACACGGTGTTTATCGTCCGCAAGACCGCCAACAAGTCCATCGAGCCCTTCCGCTCCTACCTGAACAGCATCGGCGACAGCCTGGTCATCGGCGAGGACGACGAGGCCTTCAAGGTCCACGTCCACACCGACATCCCCGGCGCGGCCCTGTCCGAGGCCCAGAAGTACGGCACCCTGGAGCTGGCCAAGATCGAGAACATGCGCACCCAGGCCGAGGAGCTGGCCGCGGGCAAGCAGGCCCAGAGCACTGACGACCTGGAGCAAATTGAGGCCGAGCTGGAGGCCCAGGAGGCCCAGGGGGAGGCCATCGCCGCCCCGGAAAAGAAGTACGGCGTGGTGGCGGTCAGCGCCGGCGAGGGCATGGCCTCCGTCTTCCGCGACCTGGGGGTGGACGGGATCATCTCCGGCGGCCAGACCATGAACCCCTCCACCGAGGACATCCTGCGGGAGATCGCCCGCACCCCCGCCGAGGTGGTGTTTGTCCTGCCCAACAACAAGAACATCATCATGGCCGCCCAACAGTGCGTGGGCCTCATCGAGGGCAAAGAGGTGGTGGTGGTGCCCACCCGCACCGTGCCCCAGGGCATCTCCGCCATGCTGGTGCTGGACCCGGAGGCGGACACCGAGGCCAACGCCGCCGCCATGGAGGAGGCCCGGAAGAACGTGCGCACCTCCGAGGTCACCTACGCCGCCCGGGACTCCGACTTCGACGGCTTCGACATCCACGAGGGAGACTACATGGCCCTGGCGGAGGGCCAGCTGTTCGGCACTGACCGGGCTATCGGCTCCCTGCTGGAACGGCTGGCCAAGGCGGACAGCCAGCAGAACGCCGAATTCATCAGCATCTTCTACGGCGAGGACGTGACCGAGGACCAGGCCAACGAGGCGCTGTCCATTTTCCAGAAGGCGTGTCCCAGCGCCGAAATCACCCTGCTGTCCGGCGGCCAGCCCGTCTACTACTATATGATCTCCGCTGAATAAGCAGCGGGCGGCAGCGTCAGGGCAGAAACAGGATACCATCCAATAACCATTTTAAAGACCAAACCCCGCCGTTGAGGGATCAGGTATGTGCCGTCTGTCCCTCCGCGGCGGGGCTGTTTTTTACAAAGGCCCGGACACGTCCCATTTTACGAGTCTTTTTGCCCTGGCCTTTCCCTCCCATATGTGATATACTATATCAACACATTCAAAGGAGAACCGACATGGAAAGCGAACTTCGCCTTGCCGTCCTCATCGACGCGGACAACGCCCCCCGCACCGCCCTGCGGGAGATCATGGCGGAGGTGGCGGTATACGGCTCGGCCACCATCAAGCGCATCTACGGCGACTGGACCGCCCCCAACATGGGCAGCTGGAAGCCCCTGCTGCTGGAGCACGCCATCACCCCCTTCCAGCAGTACAGCTACACCACCGGCAAAAACGCCACCGACTCCGCCATGATCATCGACGCCATGGACATCCTGTACTCCGGCAACTGCGGCGGCTTTGTGCTGGTGAGCAGCGACAGCGATTTCACCCGGCTGGCCACCCGGCTGCGGGAGGCGGGGATGAAGGTGTACGGCATGGGAGAGAAGAAAACCCCCAAACCCTTCATTGTGGCCTGTGACAAGTTCGTGTACATCGAGTCGCTGAAGGCTGCGGAAAAGCCGGAGCCCTCCGCTCCAGCGGGGAAGAGCGCCAAAAAGAAAACCTCTCCCGCAGAGTCCCCCGCCCTCACCGTTCAGGAGCTCATTGCCCAGTCGGTGGAGGACCTGGCCGACGAGGACGGCTACGCCTACCTGGGCGACCTGGGAACTCTGCTCATCAAAAAACAGCCGGATTTCGATTCTCGCAACTATGGATACGCGAAATTGTCCAAATTCATCGCCGCCCTGGACGGCTTCGAGATCGACGAACGGCACAACGCCAAATACCAGGGCACCCAAGTGTTTGTCCGCAACAGAAACAGCAAATCGTAAACACTCTTTTCGAGCAAGGCAGCACCTGATTGTTGTTACACCCCCCCGCTCAAAAACGACAAAATTTCTTCGGCGTTTTCTTACAATTTCATATAATTTCAGGTTTAAGCGGCTGGCCCACAGCAAAAAAGTGCAGAGCAGCAGCAAAGCGCCGCCTGTGTCCGGTATTGCACAGGCGGCGCCTTTTGCCATGAGTTCGGAGCTCAGCCGCTGCCGGGCTGACTCAGGATCTTCACTTTCATCTGGTTGTGCTGCTTTTCTGTGATGACGCCCCGTTCCAGCAATGTCCGGTTGAAATAAAGCAGCCAGATCTGCCGGGCGGCCTGTTCTTTCGTAAGGATCGTGGACATATGGCTTTCCCCCGTGCCGTTTCAGTTATAATATGTACTTGGGATCTGCTTGGAAACGGTTGATGCCATGGCCGGCACGGCTTCCGTATTATCTTGTCCGCTTGCGGATCAAAAAATACATCGTCAGTATTCAACAGTTCCGTAGAGCAGTGAGGCCAGGCTGCCCCGCTTTGGTAATTGCAGAGCGGGAATGCCGTTCGATTTCGGTCCTTTGATCGTTTGGCCGCAGCGTTGAGAGATGATAGTGCTCTGTGAAAGGCTTTGCTGAATCTATTTTGCCATATCGGAAGGGTTGACGCAAAGACGGCACAGCACTTGCATTTTAGAAAAACTACTGCTATAATAATCATGATAAAACGAACTTTGGAGGACCCGCGATGGACATACACACCGTACGCCAGCAGCTCAAGACCAGGAGCATATACGACATCCCCCTCCGGGTGACTTTCTATGCCCGGGTGTCCTCCGAAAGCGACGAACAGCTCAACTCCCTGGGCAATCAGATATCCTACTACGAGGAGTTCATCCGCAAAAACCCCGCCTGGGAGTATGTGGAGGGCTACATTGACGAGGGCCTGTCCGCCGCCACCACCAAGAAGCGGGAGAATTTCCACCGCATGGTGGAGGACGGCAGGGCGGACCTCTTTGACCTCATCATCACCAAGGAGATCACCCGTTTTGCCCGAAATACGCTGGACTCCATCCTCTATACCCGGGAGCTGCTGGGGGCGGGCGTGGGTGTATTCTTCCAGAACGACAACATCAACACCTTCGACGAGGACAGCGAGCTGCGCCTGACCATTATGTCCGGCATCGCCCAGGACGAGCTGCGCAAGCTGTCCAGCCGGGTGAAGTTCGGCCATGCCCAGGCCATCAAAAACAGCGTGGTGCTGGGCAACAACCGCATTTTCGGATATCAGAAGGACAAGGGGCGGCTGGTCATCGACGAGGAAGAGGCCCCCATGGTGCGGGAGCTGTTCGAGCTGTACGCCACCGGGGAATACTCCATGAAGCAGATCGAAACGCTGTTCTGGGGGAAGGGCTACCGCAACCACAACGGCAAAAAGATCGCCCACACCACCATGTCCGGGATGATCTCCAACCCCAAATACAAAGGCTATTACGTGGGTAACAAGGTGAAGGTCATCGACCTGTTCACCAAAAAGCAGAAATTCCTCCCCCCGGAGGAGTGGGTGATGTTCAAGGACGAGACAGGGGAGATCGTCCCCGCCATCGTGGAGGAGGAGCTGTGGGACCAGGCCAACGCCGTTCTCAAAAAGCGGAGCGAGGACGTGAAAAACCGCCAGGGCATCTGCAACCACGCCAACCTCTTGACGGGAAAGCTGTTCTGCACCCACTGCGGCGCGGCCTACTACCGCCGGGAGTCCAAGGACCGGGCGGGGAACAAAAACAGCAAGTGGGTGTGCTCCGGCAAGATCAAAAACGGCGCGGACTCCTGCGCCTCCGTGGCGATCTACGAGGAGGAACTGAAACCCCTGCTGTTCGAGGTGTTCCGGGAGACGGAGGCAAACGCCGAGGCGCTGATAGAGGAATATATCGAGATGTACAGATCCCTGGAGGACGGGGGAGAGCTGACCCGACAGCTCGACGCCCTGCGTCAGCAGGTGGAGCTGTCCCAGAAGAAGAAGAGCAAGCTGCTGGGCTACAACGCGGCGGGCCAGCTGTCCGACCAAGATTTCCTGTCCATGAACAAGGAGTGCGACCGGGAGATCGACCAGGCCCAGTGGCAGATCTATGACCTGGAACAGCAGCAGCTGTCCAAGGCGGAGTTCAAAAAGCACATCGACACCATCCGCCGGGTGCTCCGGGAGGCCGAGCGGGACGCCGCCCAAGGCATCGTCAACAAAGAGTTTGTGGACAAATACATCGACAAGATCTTTGTGACCCCCGAGGAGGACGGGGCCATGCGCCTCCAGATCAAGATTTTCACCGGCGAGACCACGGACAAATACCTCACCAATCTTAAACGTCGTACGGGTCACACGTTCAAGAAGATGATCGAGGCCTACGAGAACGGCCTGAAGTAACCATCTCAGCATTCCCCGTTTCGCGGAAAATAAGCGGCGGCGGAGCCAAAACCGGCTCCGCCGCCGCTTTCCGTTATTTTCAATGCCTGCGCCGCCCATCGGATTGACAGAAAAATGACGGCATGGTAAAATGACACGATTCCTGCAAATTGTGACGGAAACCTGGATATCAATTTTTGGACATAAGGGGGAGACACAAATGGCTGATCAGAGACAACGGAGGAAGCCCAGCCCCTTGAAAACGGCGGCCATCGTGCTGGGAGCGCTGGCGGCGGCCTGCCTGGCGGGCTGGACGCTGCTCAACCTGATCGTGGACCCCTTCGGGGTGTTCGGCGACCGGCTGCTGGGCTGGTGGTCCTACGATATGACCAGAAACCCTCAGACCGCCAAATTCTCCTACCTGGGGCAGCACCATGAGGAGTTCGACTCCTACGTCATCGGCGGGCCCTCCGCCGGGGCCTGGTCCACGGAGTCGTTGAACAAATACTTTGATGCCAAATTCTACAACCTGACCCTGAACACCCAGAATATGGAGGAGATACGGCGCTATATCTTCTGGCTCATTGAAAATTACGAGGTCAAGCACCTGGTGCTCAATGTGACGGTGGACAGCGCCCGGACCTGGGACGATCAGGGAGGCGGGCAGGCCGTCACCAGCGCCCTGCCCTGGCAGCTGGACCGAGGCGCCTCCCCGGTGGGCTTTTATCTCCGCTATCTGTTTGCAAACCCCCGCTACAGCCTGAGCAAGCTGAAACGGATGGGCACGGACAGCGTGATTCCCAACTCCTTTGACGTGTTTGACGCCGCCACCGGGGCCGTCGACTACTGCGCCCGTGATGTGGAGGCCATCGGCGCGGCGGGGCTGGAGGGTTACCTGACCCAGAACCCCGCTTTTACCGACCTGCCCGAGGCCGCCCCGCTGGTTTATAAAGGAGAGTGCGCCAATAGCGTCGCCGCCATTCGCATCCTGTGTGAGGCAAGAGGGGTGGACCTGGTGGTGGTGGCGGCCCCGGTCTATGGCGGTTATCTGGACCGGTTTTCCAGGGCTGAAGTGGAGGAATTTCTGGCCACCCTGGCCCGGGTAACCCCCTGCTGGGATTTCACTGCGGGCTCGGTGAGCCAAGACCCACGGTATTTCTACGATCCCGCCCGGTTCCGCACCGCTGTGGGGGATATGATGCTGGCCCGGATGTTTGAGGACAGCTCGGCATACTATCCCAAGGACTTCGGCGTGTACCGCACGGCGGACAACGGCTCCGTCCAGCTGGAGAGGGCCAGCGCCCAGGCGGAGGACCAGCCCTATACCGCTCAGGTGCCCATCCTGATGTACCACCACCTGTCGGAGGACACGGTGTCCGGGGAGCGGCTGGACGAGCATTTGGCGGCGCTGAAAGGGGCGGGGTACACCTCCGTCACCATGGCCGACCTGCGGGCCTACGTGGAGGAGGGAAAGGAGCTGCCGGACCGCCCGGTGGTAATTACCTTTGACGACGGCTATACCAGCAATCTGGAGACCGGCCTGCCCATTTTGGAAAAATACGGCATGAAAGCCGCCATCTATGTCATCGGCTGCTCGGTGGGCAAGGACACCTATAAGGACACCGGCGTGGCCATGACTCCCCACTTCACGGCGGAGCAGGCCAGGGAGCTGGAGGACACCGGCCTGGTTACCATCGGCAGCCACGGCTACAACATCCACGAGGTGAAGGACCGGGACCCGGACCCTATCCGCCACGGCGTCCTCCAGCGGGAGGACGAGAGCGAAAAGGACTATGTGGCCTTCCTTCAGGGGGACTGCGCCCAGTTCCGGGAGGTGGTGGAGCCCGCCCTGGGCCATTCGGTGGATATCCTGGCCTATCCCTACGGCCAGTGCTCCCCCCTCAGCGAGATTCTGCTGGCCCGGGAGGGCTTCTACGCCACCGTCACCACCATCCCAGGGGTGAACACCCTGGTGAAGGGCCTGCCCCAGACCCTTCGGGCCATGAACCGCTATGATATTGAGGCCCTGGACCTGACGGGGGAGGGGCTGCTGGAGCTGCTGGAGCAGGGCGGCTGAGTTCAGCCGCAGCGGCGCAGCAGGGCCTCGTGAGTGACCACCATGGCGGCCAAAAGCAGATGGACCATATTGCGTGCCCCCTTTTGAACTGGTATGATGATACCGGCGGAACAGGATGGCGGCGGGGGGGTGTGAGCCTCCTCGCCGCCGTTCTGCGTTTTCCGTACCGTAGATCATTTAAAATACTGGGGATAGGCCGCCCGGAGGGCGGCGGCGTCCAGGTCGTAGCGGTTGAGGTGCAGCACCATCAGCTCCCGGGCGGCCTTTGGGTCCTTGCGGCGGATGGCGTCCACCAGGTCCACGTGGTCCTGAACGATTTTCCCGCTCTTTACCGACGACAGCGCCAGGGTGCGCACCCGGTCGAAATGGATAGAGATGTTCTGGATCAGGGCGTACACCTGGGATTTTTTGGCGATGTCGAACAGCATCCCGTGGAACTGGTTGTCCAGCGCCATCAGCTGGCTGGTGTAAAAATCGTCCAGGTAGAGGCTTTGGAGCCGGATGTTCTCGCTGAGCCGCTCCAGGTCGGCGGGGGAGGCCATGTCGCAGTCCAGCTCCGCCACGGCGCACTCCAGCAGGTCCCGCATGAACCGGGATTCCTCCACCATATCATAGTCGATGAGGGGGATGGTGCTCTTCTTCTGGGGCTGGATGTCCACGATCTTCACCTTGGACAGCTCCATCAGGGCCTCCCGCACGGGGGTGCGGGACAACCCCATCTCGGCGGCCAGCTCGTTTTCGCTGATCTGGCTGCCGGGGGCCAGCTCCAGGCTGATGATGTTCTCCTTGATGGTGCGCAGGGCGTATTCCCCGCCGCTCTCCCGGGGGAGCCGCTCCAGCAGCTTCATGACCTCCGCCTCCCGAAATTTCAATATAACAGGTACAGTCTACCACAGTTCGGCACTTTTGTCCACTAGTGTGCCAGCGAAAAAAGCTGGGGTGGCGGCAGTATAGGAACTTGCACAAAAATGCGCCCGAAAGTTTTACGATTCTTCCAATTGAATTCTAGTATACAAGACGTATAATAGAGACAAGCAGGAAATCCCAAAGGACCCGCGAAAGACCCGCGCAGGAAAAATTATATGGAGGGATACAGGTATGAACGAAACGCTGAAAAGAGTCTATGAGATCGGCATTATCCCCGTCATTGCCATTGAGGACGCCGCCCAGGCGGTCCCCCTGGCCAAGGCCCTTGTGGCCGGCGGACTGCCCGCCGCCGAGATCACCTTCCGCACCGCCGCTGCCGAGGACGCCATCCGCGCCATCGTCAAGGAAGTGCCCGAGATGCTGGTGGGCGCGGGCACGGTGCTGACCTGTGAGCAGGCCGACCGGGCCATGGACGCCGGGGCCACCTTCATCGTGGCGCCGGGCTACGACCCCAACGTCACTCAGCACGTCATCGACAAGGGCGGCATCATGATGCCCGGCACCGCCACCGCCGGCGAGATGCAGCAGGCCATGAACCAGGGCTGCGACACCCTGAAGTTTTTCCCTGCCGAGGCCAACGGCGGCGTGGCCATGCTGAAGAACATCGGCGCGGCCCTGAAGAGCGCCAAGTGGATGTGTACCGGCGGCGTCAGCGCCAAGAACGTCAACGACTACCTGGGCTACGACCAGATCGTGGCGGTGGGCGGCACCTGGATGTGCAAGAGCGACCTCATCAAAGCGGAGAAATGGGACGAGATCACCGCCATGTGCAAGGAGGCCGTCAAGACCATGCTGGGCTTTGAGCTGGCCCACATCGGCGTCAACTGCGCCGACGAGGGGGAGGCGGAGCGCACCGCCAAGACCCTGTGCGCCCTGTTCGGCTTTGACTACAAGGCGGGCAACTCCTCCATCTTCGCGGGCAAGGCCGTGGAGTGCATGAAGAAGCCAGGCCGCGGGACCCACGGCCACATCGCCATCGCCACCAACAGCGTGGACCGGGCGGTGTACCATCTGGGCCGCCAGGGCGTGGAGTTCCTGGAGGACAGCCGGGTGGTGGACGCCAAGGGCAAGACCAAGGCCATCTACGTCAAGGACGAGGTGTGCGGCTTCGCCATTCATTTGATGCAGAAGTAAGAAGCGCGCAATGCAATTATAAAAATTTCAGGAGGAATGTAACATGTCTAAAGTAGTCACCTTCGGCGAGCTCATGATCCGTCTCCAGCCCTACAACTACGAGCGCTTTGTTCAGGCCGACCACCTGGAGTTCTCCTTCGGCGGCGGCGAGGCCAACGTGGCCGTCTCCCTGGCCAACTACGGCCTGGACGCCTCCTTCGTCACCAAGCTCCCCGCCCACGCCATCGGCCAGGCGGCGGTGAACTCCCTGCGCCGCTACGGCGTGGACACCTCCAAGATCGTCCGCGGCGGCGACCGGGTGGGCATCTACTTCAACGAGAAGGGCGCCTCCCAGCGCGGCTCTGTGTGCATCTACGACCGGGCCCACTCCGCCATCCAGGAGGCCAGCACCTCCGACTTCGACTGGGACGCCATCTTCGAGGGCGTAGACTGGTTCCACTTCACCGGCATCACCCCGGCCCTGGGCCCCAACGTGGTGGACATCTGCCGGGAGGCTTGCAAGGCCGCCAAGGCCCACAACGTGAAGATCTCCTGCGACCTGAACTACCGCGGCAAGCTGTGGACCCGGGACCAGGCCCGCGAGGCCATGACCGACCTGTGCCAGTACGTGGACGTGTGCATCTCCAACGAGGAGGACGCCAAGGACGTGTTCGGCATCGAGGCGGAGAACACCGACATCTACGGCGGCGAGATCAACCACGAGGGCTACAAGTCCGTGGCCAAGCAGCTGGCGGACAAGTTCGGCTTTGAGAAGGTGGCCATCACCCTGCGGGAGTCCCACTCCGCCTTTGACAACGGCTGGTCCGCCATGCTCTACGACGTGAAGAGCGGTGAGTTCTGCTTCTCCAAGAAGTACGACCTGCACATCATTGACCGCGTGGGCGGCGGCGACTCCTTCGGCGGCGGGCTGATCTACTCCCTGCTGTCCGGTAAGTCCACCCAGGCGGCGGTGGAGTTCGCCGTGGCGGCCTCCGCCCTGAAGCACTCCATCGAGGGCGACTACAACATGGTGACCGTGGCCGAGGTGGAGAAGCTGGCCGGCGGCGACGGGTCGGGGAGAATCCAGCGGTAAGGGCAAGGGTATACTTTTCTTTTGAAAAAGAAAAGTATCAAAAGAAAACTTTTAGCGGCAAAGCTGCGCTTTGCCTGGGGGGATAAAAAGGGGGCCTGCCGTTCCGGCCCCTTCCCCTGCGTTTCAGAGTTCTCATTTTCGAGGAAAAGGAGTGCGCAACTATGAAAGAGTTTATGGACAAGGACTTCCTGCTGGGCACCGACACCGCCAAGCACCTGTTCCACGACTACGCCGAGCACATGCCCCTGGTGGACTACCACTGCCACATCCCCCCCCAGGAGATCTATGAGGACCGCCGGTTCGACAACCTGGTCCAGCTGTGGCTGGGGGGCAAAAACCCCGACGGCACCTACTTCGGCGACCACTACAAGTGGCGCCTCATGCGCTCCAACGGGGTCCCCGAGGACTACGTCTCCGGCGGCAAGCCCGACTTCGAGCGGTTTATGAAGTTCGCCGAGGCCCTGGAGATGGCCATCGGCAACCCCATGTACCACTGGTGCAATCTGGAGCTGCGCCAGTTCTTCGGCTACGACAAGCCCCTGACCCCGGAGACCGCCCAGGAGTGCTGGGACTTCTGCAATGAGAAGCTGCGCCATGATCCCGACCTCACCGTCCGGGGCATCATCAAGAAGGCCAACGTGGCCATGATCGGCACCACCGACGACCCCATCGACTCCCTGGAGTGGCACGAGAAGATCGCCGCCGACCCCTCCATCGACGTGAAGGTGTGCCCCTCCTTCCGCCCGGACAAGGCCATCAACATCAACAAGGCCGGGTTTGTGGAGTATATCGGCAAGCTGGCCGCCAGCGTGGGCAAGGACAAGCTGAACAGCGTGGAGGACGTGTGCGCCGCCCTGACCCAGCGCCTGGAGTTCTTCGCCAAGCTGGGCTGCCGGGCCAGCGACCACGGCCTGGATTACGTGCCCTTCCGCCCCTGCTCCCCCAAAAAGGCCGACGAGGCGTTCCAGAAAGCCATGGCGGGCGAGGAGGTCAGCACCAAGGAGGCCGAGCGCTATCAGACCGCCATCCTGCTCCACCTGGGCAGGGAGTACTACCGCCTGAACATCGCCATGCAGATCCACTACTCCTGCATCCGCAACAACAACGAGCGGATGTTCGCCAAGATGGGTCCCGACACCGGTTTCGACGCCATCTCCCAGAACACCTGCGGCGGCAGCATTGCCCGCCTGCTGTCCGCGCTGGACGCGGAGGGCCAGTGCCCCAAGACCATCCTGTACTCCCTGAATCCCGCCGACAATGAGCAGCTGGGCACCCTGATCGGCTGCTTCCAGACCGATGAGATCCCCGGCAAGATTCAGCACGGCTCCGCCTGGTGGTTCAACGACACCAAGTCCGGCATGGAGGAGCAGATGCGCTCCCTGGCCAACCTGGGCCTGCTGGGCAACTTCGTGGGTATGCTCACCGACTCCCGCTCCTTCCTGAGCTACGCCCGGCACGACTACTTCCGCCGCATCCTCTGCAACCTGATCGGCGATTGGGTGGAGAACGGCGAGTATCCCAACCACGACGCCTCCCTGAAAAAGATCGTGGAGGGCGTGTGCTACAACAACGCCGCCCGCTATTTCGGGCTGTAAGCCAAAACAGCGGTTTCAAACGGGACAGAAAAGGGCCGGCCTCCATCGGAGGCCGGCCCTTCTTCATACCCCAATCAGTCCTGCTTGAGCCGCTGGACGTACTCCCTGGGGGAGCACCCCTCGATCTTCTTGAATACCTTGCTGAAATAGAAAGCGTTCTCAAAGCCCAGCCGCTCGGCGATTTCGTAAAACTTCACGTTTTCCTCCCGCATCATCTCTTTTGCCGCCCGGATCTTCTCCCCGTTGACGTACTCCACAAAGGTCTGGTCGGAGTGGCGGGCGAAGAGCTGGGACAGATAGCTGGGGGGAGAAGCCGAACACCGCCGCCACGTTGTTCAGCGTCAGCCGCTGGCCCAGGTTGGCCTGTATGTAGGACTTGATCTGGCGGATCAGCTGGTCCTTGTACCCCTGGCGCTGGGAGCGCAGGGCCTGGACCAGCCCGGTGCGCAGCCGGGCAATCCAGTCGGTGATCTCCGGGATGGTCCGCTGGCGGTAGACGCAGCGGTAGCCCTCCGGCTCGGTTTCAAAGATCTGGGAGACGATCTCCTCCCCGTTGGCGAACTGGCTCAGGCAGAGGAACAGCAGGTTGCAGGCCGCGTCCATGGCCTGGAGCCGCCGGGCGGGATGGGCGCGGACGCTGTCGATGATCTGGTCCATGATCTGCTCCAGTGCCCCGGCGTCCTGGTCCTCAAAGGCCCGGGTGAGGGGCTCCCGGTACAGGGCCATGTCGAACACGCTGTCCGCGTCGGCGCTGCCCTCCCCCTGGTAGAAGGCCACCGCGTCCTCCCCCGTCCCCTGCTCCGACAGGGACAGGCGGGCGGTGTAGTAGGACCAGCCCAGCTCCATGGGCCGGGCCACCTTGGCCCCCACCCGGCACAGCAGGCGGACGCTGAAATAGTTGTAGGCCACCTCCACCACCTTGTCCAGCACGGCGCCCACCGCCTTCTGGTAGATGGGGGCCTCCTGCTCGGACAGGCAGAAAGTGATGTTGAAGTGCCGGGGGTCCAGGGGGGTGATGTAGCAGGCCATGAACCGGGTGGCGGTCTCCCAGGCCATGCGGGTGGTGGAGGAGTACAGGTTCATCAGCCGCTCCTGGCTCATGGACTGGGCGGTGAGGTCGGGCAGCTCGCAGTAGCACACGGCGTAGGCGTCAAAAGAGAAGTCCACCCCCAGCTCCTGCTGCTGGGCCCGGAGCTGTTCCTCACTCTCAAAGAGGTTGTTGAACAGCCGGATGAAGAAGCGGTCGTAAAAGGGCTGCATCCCGAACCGCTCGGTGGGCGGGCGGCGGTGGGGCGGCTCGGCGTGGCGCCGGGCCGCAAGGCGCTCCTGGGCCTTGCGCAGAGCGCCCAGCAGCGCCTGCTGGGTCAGCTCCAGCTTGATGAGGTAATCCACCGCCTGGCGGCTGATGGCCTCCTTCACAAAGGCGAACTCCTCGAAGCTGGTGAGCAGGATGAACAGCGGCGGGTCTTGAAAGGTATCCTGGGCGGTCTCCATCAATTTCAGCCCGTCCATCACCGGCATCTTGATGTCGGCGATGACCAGGTCGGGCCGCAGGGACCGGATGAGCTCCAGGGCCTGGGCCCCGTTTCGGGCGGTGCCCACCACCTGGGCGTCGTAGTCCTCCCATTTCAGCATGGACTGTATCCCCACCAGCACCAGGGGCTCGTCGTCCACCAACAGTACGCCGGTCATACGATCTCCTCCTTTTCCTCCGGGCCGTCCGTCCGGCAGGGCAGGCGGACGGTGACGCGGGTAAACCGTCCCGGCTCGCTCTGGATGGACAGCCCCCAATCCGGGCCGAACTCATATTGAATGCGGCGGTGGACGTTGTTCAGCCCGATCTTTTGAAACAGGCCCACCGGCCCCGCCTCCTCTCCGCTGAGCAGGGCGGCGGCCTTTTCCGGCTCCATGCCCACCCCGTCGTCGGTCATGGTCAGTTCCAGTGCGTCCCCCTCCCGCCGGACGGTGAGGGCCACCGCCCCCGCGCCCCCCTTGGGCTCGATGCCGTGGAAAATGGCGTTTTCCAGCAGGGGCTGGAGGGTAAACCGGGGGATGAGGGCATTATCCAGTCCCGGCTGGATATCCTCTGTCATGACGATGGCCCCGCCGTAGCGGTACTTCTGGATGACGAAATAGTCCCGCAGCAGCTCCAGCTCCGCCGACAGGGGGATGAGGCTCTTCTGGCCCTTGGAGGCGTTTTTCAGCAGGTGGGCCAGGCTGGTAATCATCTCGGCGATGCCGTCGGCGTTCTGGATGGTGGCCATCCATTTGATGGAGTTCAGGGAGTTATAGAGGAAATGGGGGTTGATCTGGCTCTGGAGCATCTGGTATTCCAGGTCCTGCCGGGCCTTCTCGTCGGCCAGGCGGCGCTTCATCAGCTCCTCCACCGACTGGGACAGGTGGTTCACCCCCCGGCCCACGTCTCCCAGCTCGTTGTCCCACTCGATGGAGGGGTCGGGGGAGAAGTCCCCCTGGGAGATGGCCTCCATCCGGGACTGGAGCCGGAGGATGGGCCGGTTGATGGAGCGGCTGAGCACCCACAGCATGGCGGCCCCGATGAGGACGGAGCACAAGATCAGCAGCAGCAGCTGGCTGCCGTACAGGTCTTGCAGGCTGGCGTTCACCGTCTTGGGAGAGATGGTCTGGGTGAGCCACAGCCCGGACGCGCCCACAGGGCAGCTCACCGACAAAAACCGGGCCCCGTCCGCCCCCGCGCACTGGTTCACCCGGGTCCTGGCATTGAAGGTGGCGTCGCGGGTGGGGGAGCTGGAGGCGGGGGCCTCAATGGGGGACAGGGAGCCGTCCAGGGCGAAGGACTCCCCGCCCACCGTCAGCCACAGGGCGCACCCCTCCGGGAGCTGGTAGCTGGTGATGGAGTCGGTGACGATGGCGGTGGACACCATGAGGAACACCGTACCCACCGCCGGGCGGCCCCGCCCCAGGCCCTGGTGGATGGGTCCGCAGGTGTAGAGGATATGGCTGCCGCCCACGTCTGTAAAAGGGTCGACCATGACGCCCGCCCACTGCCTGGTTCCCAGACCGGACTCCAGACGCTCCAGGCGGTTGATGGTGTAGGGGTTGAGCGGGATGCCCGCCGTGGTGCCCGAGCCGCATTGGAGGATGCGCTGATAGTCCTGGCTCACCGCCACGGTGCGCAGCAGGTAGGGATAGGCCCGGTTGAGCTGCACCTGCCCGTTCATGGCGGAAAAGGCCCGCACGCCGTTCGCCACCCCGGAGGAGGCGCCGGAGATATAGGCGCTGACGCGGCTGTCAACGCCGCACCAGTCCCGGAGGGTGCCCAGGGCGTCCAGATCCCGGTTCACCACTCCCGCCACCAGATTGAGGTTGAACTCGGCGGACTGGAGCAGCCCCTCCCGGGCGGAGCGCTGAAAGTGGCGCAGAGACAGGGTGACGGAGGCCAGGGCGCTGGCCAGAGTGAACAGCACCACCACCGCCACCACCCGGAACTTGATGGACCCGAACCGCCCGCGCATACCTCCGCCCCCTTCCGGTATGTTTATATAAGGTATGTTACGTGGAATCCAGCCGGTTGTCAATCGTAAAAAGTGATTGGATTTTATTGGAATCCATAAAAAGTATATGAAAATCTGAAAATAGTATATGTTTTTGGAGCGCGGGGAAAAAACCATAGAAAAAATATCGGTCCACCTTAAAATTTTACATACCATTTTCCCGGCTTCCTGCATAAAATATCACCAGCGAACCCGTTCCGACGGGAAATTGGATAGAATGGAGGCCCTTTTATGAAGAAAATGTGGAAAAAAGCCATGGCTCTCATGCTGGCCCTGCTGATGGTGGCCGGACTGGCCGCCTGCGGCGGCAACGACACCGGCGACAGCTCTCAGGCCCCTGAGAACAGCCAGTCCGCCGAGAGCAAGGCCCCCGAGGGCGGCAGCGAGCCCGCCGGTGACGAGGAAGTCACCCTGAAGTGGGCCGTGTGGGACATCAACCTGACTACTTACTACCAGCCCCTCATCGACGCCTACGTGGCCGACCATCCCAACGTGAAGATCGAGATGGTGGACCTGGGCTCCAGCGACTACCAGAACGCCCTCATCACCCAGCTCACCGGCAACGCCGACCTGGACGTGGTGTGCGTGAAGGACATCCCCGGCTACGCCAACCTGGTGAAGGGCGGCTACCTGTCCGACCTGAGCGGCGAGGGCATCGACTCCACCCTGTACGGCGGCACCATCGAGCAGATCACTGTGGACGGCAAGTTCTACGCCCTGCCCTTCCGCTCCGACCACTGGGTGGTGTACTACAACAAGGACCTGTTTGACGCCGCCGGCGTGGACTACCCCACCAACGATATGACCATCGCCCAGTATGACGAGCTGGCCCGCAAGGTCACCAGCGGCACCGGTGCCGACAAGGTGTACGGCTCCCATTTCCACACCTGGCGCTCCGCTCCCTCTCTGTTCGCCGTTTTGGACGGCGAGCACACCGTGGTGGACGGCAACTACGACTTCATGAAGTCCACCTATGAGTGGGTCCTGGCCGAGCAGAACGACGGCATCTGCCAGGATTACGGCACCCTGAAGGCCACCTCCACCCACTACTCCGGCGTGTTCTTCAACAACCAGGTCGCCATGATGAACATGGGCAGCTGGTTCATCCCCACCCAGATCGAGAAGGTGAAGTCCGGCGAGTCCCTGGCCACCAACTGGGGCATCGTGAAGTATCCCCATCCCGAAGGGGTGGCCGCCGGCACCACGCTGGGCACCATCACCTCCGTGGCGGTGAACGCCGCCTCTGAGAAGCAGGCCGCGGCCCTGGACTTCGTGAAGTTCGTGGGCGGCGAGAAGGGCGCCGAGATCATCGCCAAGACCGGCACCTTCCCCGCCATCAAGAGCGACGCCGTGCTGGATGAGCTGGCCAAGATGGACGGCTTCCCCACCGACGAGAACAGCAAGGAAGCCCTGAGCACCACCCAGGTCTACCTGGAGATGCCCATGCACGACAAGGCCGCCGACATTGAGGGCGTGCTCAACGAGGCCCATGACGGCATCATGACCGGCGCCATGACCATCGACGAGGGCATCCAGAAGATGAACGACGAGGTCGGCGCTCTGCTGGGCTAAGCGAATACCGGATTCCCACAGACCAATCAAAGCTGGCGGGGCGGAGTTCCGCTCCGCCGGCTTGCGTTTTGACTGACTAGAGAGGAGGATTCCATGCAAAAGACCCAGACTCCGGCGGCCTCTGAGGCCGTCATACGGTCCCGGAAAAAGCGGGAAGTCGCCAAGAATCTGGTGGCCTACAGTTTCATCGCCCCCAACTTCATTGGCTTCGCCGTGTTCACCCTGGTGCCCATGGTGATGGCCATCGCCCTGGCCTTCCTGTCCTGGGACGGCTCCTGGAAGAACCCCATCGAGTTCGTGGGGCTCCAGAACTTCACCGACCTGTTCCAGGACGCCAAATTCACCCAGGCCCTGTTCAACACCATCGCCTACGCCGTCATTACCGTGCCCCTGACCATGGCGGCCTCCCTGGGGCTGGCCATCCTGCTCAACCAGAAGATCCACGCCCGGAACTTCTTCCGCACCATGATGTTCTTCCCCTACGTGGCCTCTATGGTGGCGGTCACCGCCGTGTGGAACATGCTGTTCAACCCCTCCATGGGCCCCGTCAACATGATTTTGTCCGGCCTGGGGGTGGAGAACCTGCCCCGGTGGTCGGCGGACCCCAACTGGTTCGTCTGTATGGGCACCGTGATCCTGTTCTCCATCTGGAAGTTCATGGGCTACTACATGATCATCTACCTGGCGGGCCTCCAGGGGGTCAACCCGGACCTCTATGAGGCGGCGGCCCTGGACGGGGCCAACCCCTGGCAGCGGTTCTGGTACGTCACCATGCCACAGCTGCGGCCCACCACCTTCTTTGTCACCGTGATGCTCACCATCCAGTGCTTCAAGGTGTACGACATCTTCCTGATGATCACCAACTTCGGCCCCGGCGGCAAGACCCGGGTCCTGGTGGGCAACATCTACGAGGCGGCCTTCACCTCCCGGAACTTCGGCTACGCCAGCGCCATGGCCATGATCCTGTTCATCCTGGTGCTCATCGTCACGCTGATCCAGTTCCGGGGCGAGAAGTCCATGAACGAATAAGGGAGGGGGAGCGCATATGAAAGAGAAGTCCGGCATCACCGGCGGAAAGGTCGCCGTGTATGTGATTTTGATTCTGCTGTCCATCCTCACCATCATCCCCTTCGCCTGGATGCTGTCCGCGTCGCTGAAGCTGAACAAGGACGTGTTCGCCTGGCCCATGCAGTGGATCCCCGCCGAGCCCCAGTGGCAGAACTACGTGAACATCTGGACCAAGATCCCCCTGATGAAGTTCATCAGCAACACCGCCATTTTGACGGTGGTGGTCACCCTGCTCCAGCTGCTCACCTCCAGTTTCGCGGCCTACGCCTTCGCCAAGCTCCGTTTCAAGGGCCGCAACCTGCTGTTTTTGGGCTACATCGCCACCATCGCCATGCCCTGGCAGGTGTACATGGTGCCCCAGTTCCTGATGATGAGCGGCATGGGCCTCAATGACAAGCTCCTCGCCATGGTCTGCCTCCAGGCGTTCTCCGCCTTCGGCGTGTTCCTGATGAAGCAGTTCTATGACGGCATACCCGACGAGCTGTGCGAGGCGGCCCGCATCGACGGCCTCAGCGAGTACGGCATCTGGCGGCGGATCATGCTGCCCCTGTCCAAGCCCAGCCTGGCCACGCTGACCATCTTCACCTTCGTCAACACCTGGAACGACTTCCTGGGCCCCCTGCTCTACTTGCACACCGAGTCCAAGAAGACCCTCCAGCTGGGACTGCGTATGTTCATCGGCCAGTATTCCGCCGAGTACGGCCTCATCATGGCCGCGTCGGTGGTGGCGCTGATCCCGGTGCTCATCGTGTTCCTGGCGCTGCAAAAATACTTCGTCCAGGGTATTGCCAGCAGCGGCCTGAAAGGGTAAAATCGACTTATACACTGCCTGTTGCCAAGGGGCGGGTATCTCCCCCGTCCCTTGGCAATTGCTATACTGTGAGAAAGAGGTGTCCTTTCCATGAGCAGACCCCTTCCCATCACCAACGAGCGTGTCCAGGCCGCGCTGGACCGCGCCGTGGAGCAGGTGCGGCTCAACCTGCCCAAGTACACCAAAAGGTGCCAGAACCACTCCAGCGTGAACAATATCTATCCCACCTGCAGGAACGACCAGTGGACCTGCGGCTTTTGGCCGGGGGAGATCTGGCTGGCCTATGAGCGCACCCATGACCAGGCGTTCCGGGAGGCGGGGCTGACCCTGGCGGACAGCTTTGACCGGCGCATCCGCCGGAAGGTGAAGGTGGCCCACCACGACATGGGCTTTTTGTACACCCCCGCCTGTGTGGCGGCGTACAAGCTCACCGGGGACCAGAAGGCCCGGGAGGCCGCCATCCTGGCGGCGGACCAGCTCATCAGCCGCTTCCAGCCCAAGGGGGAGTTCATCCAGGCCTGGGGCCGGATGGGTTCGCCCGTCAACTACCGCTTCATCATCGACTGCCTGCTGAACCTGCCCCTGCTGTACTGGGCCAGCAACGAGACGGGGGACGGGAAATACGCCGATATCGCGAAAAAACACACCGCCACCTGCATGGCAAACTCTTTCCGGCCCGACGGCTCCACCTTCCACACCTTCTACATGAACAAGGACGGCACCCCCAGCCATGGCCGCACCTGCCAGGGCTATAAGGACGACAGCTTCTGGGCCCGGGGCCAGGCCTGGGCGGTGTACGGCTCCATCCTGAGCTGGCGGTACACCCAGGACCCCGCCGCGCTGGACGCCTTCAAGCGGGCGCTGGACTTCTACCTCACCCGCCTGCCCGAGGACCTGGTCCCCTGCTGGGACATGCTCTTCCAGCCGGACAGCGGCGAGCCCAGGGACTCCTCCTCCGCGGCCATCGTGGCCTGCGGCCTGCTGGAGGCGGTCCGGGTCCTGCCCGCCGGGGAGACCGCCCGGTACGAGAAGCTGGCCCGGGAGATGGTGGGCAGTCTGGCGGCCGACTACGCCGTGGAGACCCCCGTGGAGGGCGCGGGCCTGATCCTCCACGGCACCTACAGCAAGAAGAGCCCTTACAACACCTGCTTCCCCGAGGGGGTGGACGAGTGCACCTCCTGGGGCGACTTCTACTACATGGAGGCCCTCACCCGGCTGGCCGGGGACTGGGACCCCTACTGGTGACCGGCAACGAGATAAGGAGGGGTTTTCATGGACCCAAAGCTGTTTTTTGACCAGAACCGCCGCACCTTTTTCGACGACAGGGACGCGGCGGCGGAATATGTCCGCACCAACTGCCGGGAGGAGCTGGACACGGTGCTGCGCACGGCGGACCTGGCGGCGGAGAACAAGTTCGTGTTCCAGCTGCGCTGGGATATGGAGCAGACCCACGTCCCCGAGGTGTTCGACGGCCCCATCGACTGGCTGCGCCAGCCTGGAAACGACCCGGAATTCATCTACGCCTTTAACCGGATGCGGTTCTGGCCCTGCCTGGGCCAGGCCTACGCCGTGACGGGAGACGAAAAGTACGCCAAGGCCTTCGCGGAGCAGCTGGTCCACTGGGTGGACACGGTACGCCGGGACGACCCCGCCTGCGCGCCGGCGTGGCGGTCCATCGAGGCGGGCATCCGCATGGAGAACTGGTGCAAGGCCATGCGGTACTTCGAGGGCAGCCCCTATATCACGGAGGCGGTGATGGACAAATTCATCTGGTCCCTCACCGACCACGCCGAGTACATTATGGAGGTGTGGAACACCTTCAACCTGATGAGCAACTGGGGGGTGCTGGCCAACCACGGGCTGTACGTGGCCGGGTGCCACCTGCCCGTCAGCGAGAGGACGGCCCAGTACCGGGCTACCGCCCTGAAGCGGCTGGAGCGGAACCGCCGCATCCAGGTCTACCCGGACGGGGTCCACTGGGAGCAGTCCCCCATGTACCACAACGAGGTCATGCGGTGCTATCTGGACGTGGTGCTGCTGGCCCGCCGCCGGGGGGAGGAGCTGCCCCAGGGCATGGAAGAGGCGGTCCACGCCATGGCCCGTACGGCGCTGGCCTGGCAGAAGCCGGGCGGCGGGGAGCCCATGATGGGGGACAGCGACGACATCGACCAGCGGGACCTGGTGACCCTGGCCGCGGCCATCTTCCAGGACGGGGCGCTGAAATCCGCCGGCTACCCCAGGCTGGACCTGGACAGCGCCTGGGAGCTGGGGGCCGGGGAAGCGGGGCGGTACGAGGCCATGCCCGCCCAGGCCCCCGCCCAGACCGACTTTGCCCTGACGGACAGCGGCAACTATGTATTCCGGTCCGGCTGGGGGCCGGAGGACGCCTGGGTCCGCTTCCACTGCGGCCTGCTGGGGGCGGGCCACGGCCACTCCGACCAGCTCCACTTCGACCTGTCCGCCTTTGGGGAGGACGTGCTCACGGACAGCGGGCGGTACACCTACGTGTTCGGCCCTGACCGCCGGGAGTTCAAGGATGTGTCCGGCCACAACACGGTGGCGGTGGAGGGCGTTCCCCTCTACGACTGCAAGGACAGCTGGGAGTGCGGACACCTCAGCCGGGCGGTGAACCGGGTCTTTTACAGCGGCGGCCGGTACGGCTACGCCGAGGGGGGGCACCTGGGCTGGTATGAGCAGGGGGTGTTCGTCAACCGTCGGCTCATTTTCCTGAAGCCTGACGTGATGATCGCCGTGGACGAGTTCTATGCCGGAGGGCCCCACACCTACCGCCAGTTCTTCCACTGGGGGGAGACCGGGACGCTGGCCGCCCAGGAGGGCGGATTTGTCTGGGAGGGGCGGTCCTGCACCGCCCGTCTGCGGCTGCTATCCTCTGTTCCGGTGGCCACTGAGCTGAAAACGGGGCGGGTGGCCCGGCACTACAACCACGCGGCGGAGGGTCCCGTGCTGGAGACGGCGGTCCAGGGAGAGGGCTTTGCCAGCGTGCTCACCGTGATTGCCCTGGACCGGACGGGAGAGCCGGAGCCGCTGTGCGTGGAGAAGCTGCCGGTGACCTCCAACTTCAAGGGCATCCAATTTGAGGACCGGGAGATTGAGGCCCTGCGCATCCGCAAGGGAGAGCGGAGCTGGGTGGTGGTTGTCTCCCACATGGAGTACGCCAGCCCCACCGACACCTTCAACGCCGGGGGTTGCTGCGGCTTCGGCGGGGTGGAGGTATTCGACGAGGCCGCCGGCGAGGAGATCGGCACGGTGCTGGCCCGCTGACACAGATGACAGGAGGGGAGCCCTATGGGGTGGTATCAGGCGCTGTATGAGGGAAACGGCCGGGGAGAGGGCCCGTCCGGGCCCCGCCCAAAAGGGCTGAGGCTGCTGTGGGATATCCTGCGCTGGCACTGGTGGACGCTGGTGAAGGCCAACGTTCTATTTTGCCTGTTCTGCCTGCCCCTGGTCACCATACCCGCCGCGCTGAAAGCCCTCACCCGGGTGTGCGTTCTCCTGCTGCGGGGAAAGCCCCTGGACCTGTGGCCCGACTGGTGGTCGGCCTTCCGGACGGGCTTCTGGCGGACCATGGCGGCGGGGGCGGTGATGGCCCTGCTGCTGGCGGGCAGCGGCTTTGCCGCCGCAGCCTATGGCCGGAGCATGGCGGACAATGGGATCTGGGCCGCTCCGGCGCTGGTGCTGCTGGTGCTGATGGGGGTGGTGGTCATGTCCCTGTTCTCCCTGTTCCCCCTGCTGGAGTTCTCCGAGCTGGGGCTGGGGGAGTCCATCCGCAGCGCCCTGCTGCTGGTGCTGGTGCGTATGCCCCAGCACCTGGCGGCGCTGGCCTTTTTGGCGGCGCTGACCGCCGCCTACCTGCTGGCCTACCCCTATTCCACTTTTGTGCTGGCGTCCATCGGGTTTTCCCTCTTCTGGCTGGCCGCCTGCTTTGCCGCCTGGCCGGGGCTGGAAAAGCACGTGTTCCACCTGGAAGAGGAGACGGACGGCTAGGCTGAAAAACAACCCGCCCCCAGCTGGGGGCGGGTTTCCTTTATGCTCTCAAATGCTCTGGAGGACGGTACTGCAGCGCTTCCGCCAGATGGTGCGCCGCGATGTCCTCCGCCCCGTCCAGGTCGGCGATGGTCCGGGCCACCCGCAGAATGCGGTCGTATCCCCGGGCGGTGAGGCCCAGCCGGTCGTAAGCTCCCCGGATGAGCTGCTGGCAGGACTGGTCCAGCTTGCAGTAGTCCCGCAGCTCCCGGGGTCCCATCTGGGCGTTGCAGGCGGGACCGTCGGGGCCGTACCGGGCGACCTGGATGGCCCGGGCGGCGTTGACCCGGGCCCGGATGGCGGCGGAGCTCTCCGCGGGCGGGGCGCTGCCGGACAGCTCGTCGTAATCCAGGGAGGGCACGTCCACGCAGATGTCGATGCGGTCCAGCATGGGGCCGGACAGCCGGGATAAGTACCGCCGCACCGCCTGTTCCGTGCAGGTGCACCGCCCCGAGGGGTGGCCGTACCACCCGCACTTGCAGGGGTTCATGGCGCACACCAGCATAAAGCGGCTGGGGTAGGTCACCGAGCCGGACACACGGGAAATCTGGGTCTGGCCGTCCTCCAGGGGCTGGCGCAGGACCTCTAAAACGTCGGAGTGAAATTCGGGAAGCTCGTCTAAAAACAGAACTCCGTTGTGGGCCAGGGAAATCTCTCCGGGCCGGGGATTGGACCCGCCCCCTGTCATCCCGGCGGCGGAGATGGTGTGATGGGGGGAGCGGAAGGGGCGGCGGCGCACCATGGGGTGTTCCTTGGAGGTCAGGCCCATGACGGAGTAGATTTCCGTACAGGCTAGGGCCTCCGAGCGGGTCATGTCGGGCAGGATGGAGGGCAGGCGCTTGGCCATCATGGACTTGCCCGAGCCGGGACTGCCCGACATGAGCACATGATGCCCTCCCGCGGCGGCCACCTCCAGCGCCCGTTTGGCCTGCTCCTGACCCTTTACCTCGCTGAAATCCGGCCCCTGGACGGGGGGCAGGTCGTCCCGCCACGCCGGGGCGGGGGAGATGGGCCGCTCCCCGGACAGGTGCCGGGCCAGCTCCTCCACCGTGCGGACTGGGAGAACTTCCAGCCCGTCGGCCAAAGTGGCCTCGGGGGCGTTGTCGGCGGGGACGAACAGGCGGCGTATGCCCGCCCGCTGGGCCGCCAGCGCCATGGGCAGTACCCCGGACACCGGCCTCAGCCGCCCGTCCAGGGACAGCTCTCCAATAAAAGCGGAATTTTTCTCCTCTTTCAGGGAAAGCTGACTCCCAGCGGCCAAAATGCCCACCAGGATGGGCAGGTCGTACACCGTGCCCGCCTTGCGCCGGTCGGCGGGGGCCAGGTTCACCGTGATGCGGGAGACGGGGAAGTCAAACCCGCTGGACTTGATGGCCGAGCGCACCCGCTCCCGGGCCTCCTTGACGGCGGCGTCGGGCAGGCCCACCACGTCGAAAGCGGGCAGGCCCCCGGACAGGGCGCACTCGGCGGTCACTGGATAGCCCGCCACCCCGTTCAGCCCCAGGGAGGTCACATTGCAAACCATAAGCGCGGGCCTCCTTTCCTTTTTTCAATACTTTACCACGATTTGTCCCATTTCGCAAGGCCCGCCGGGAGCGCCTGGCAGGAAAGGATTGGAAAGCCGAATTCCGCAGAAACTTTACGGAAAAAATGAGCATTTTCAATTGCAAATTCATGAGGGATGTGATAGACTATTTACCGCGAAACGGAACGGACCGTATGAGGGAACGTTCTCATATGAAAAGGAGGAAAAACGCCTATGGCACGCAAGTTCAAAACCATGGACGGCAACACCGCCGCCGCCCACGTGTCCTACGCATTTACCGAGGTGGCCGGCATCTATCCCATCACGCCGTCCAGCCCCATGGCCGACAACGTGGACCAGTGGGCCGCCGCCGGGAGGAAGAACATCTTCGGCCAGCCCGTCAAGGTCATCGAGATGCAGTCCGAGGCCGGCGCCGCCGGCACCGTCCACGGCTCCCTGGCCGCCGGCGCCCTGACCACCACCTACACCGCATCCCAGGGCCTGCTGCTGATGATCCCCAATATGTACAAGATCGCCGGTGAGCTGCTCCCCTGCGTGTTCCACGTGTCTGCCCGGACCGTGGCCAGCCACGCGCTGAACATCTTCGGTGACCACTCCGACGTCATGGCCTGCCGCCAGACCGGCTTCGCCATGCTGGCCGAGGGCAACGTCCAGGAGGTCATGGACCTGGCCGCCGTGGCCCATCTGGCCGCCATCGAGGGCCGTGTGCCCTTCCTGAACTTCTTCGACGGCTTCCGCACCTCCCACGAGATCCAGAAGGTGGCCGTGTGGGATTACGACGACCTGGCCGAGATGGTGGACTGGAAGGCCATCGAGGACTTCCGCGCCCGCGCCCTGAACCCCGAGCGCCCCGTCATGCGCGGCTCCCACGAGAACGGCGACATCTTCTTCCAGCACCGCGAGGCCTGCAACAAGTACTACGACGCCATCCCCGAGATCGTCGAGAACTACATGGGCAAGGTCAACGAGAAGCTGGGCACCAACTACCAGCTGTTCAACTACTACGGCGCTGAGGACGCCGACCGGGTCATCATCGCCATGGGCTCCATCTGCGACGTGGCCGAGGAGGTCATCGACTACCTGAACGCCCACGGCGAGAAGGTGGGCCTCATCAAGGTGCGCCTGTACCGCCCCTTCCGCGCGGACAAGCTCCTGGCCGCCATCCCCGCCACCTGCAAGAAGATCGCTGTGCTGGACCGGACCAAGGAGCCCGGCGCTCAGGGCGAGCCTCTGTACCTGGACGTGGTCACCGCTCTGGCCAACGCGGGCAAGACCGACATCTCCGTCATCGGCGGCCGCTACGGCCTGGGCTCCAAGGACACCCCGCCCGCCAGCGTGTTCGCGGTCTATGAGGAGCTGACCAAGGCTGAGCCCAAGCGCCAGTTCACCATCGGCATCGTGGACGACGTGACCAATATGTCCCTGGAGGAGAAGCCCTCCCCCAACACCGCGGCCGAGGGAACCATCGAGGTCAAGTTCTGGGGCCTGGGCGGCGACGGCACCGTGGGCGCCAACAAGAACTCCATCAAGATCATCGGCGACCACACCGACAAGTACGTCCAGGCGTACTTCCAGTACGACTCCAAGAAGACCGGCGGCGTCACCATCAGCCACCTGCGCTTCGGCGACCAGCCCATCCGCGCCCCCTATTATATCAACAAGGCCGACTTCGTGGCCTGCCACGTCCCCTCCTATATCGTCAAGGGCTTCCCCATGGTCCGGGACGTGAAGGACGGCGGCACCTTCCTCATCAACTGCCAGTGGTCCGACGAGGAGCTGGATAAGCACATGCCCGCCGTGGCCAAGCGCTATATCGCCGAGCACAACATCCAGGTCTACACCATCAACGCCATTGACCTGGCCATCGAGATCGGCATGGGCAAGCGCACCAACACCATCCTCCAGTCCGCCTTCTTCAAGCTGGCCAAGGTCATGCCCGAGGAGGAGGCCATCGGCTATATGAAGGACGCCGCCACCCACTCCTACCTGAAGAAGGGCCAGGACATCGTGGACATGAACCACAAGGCCATCGACATCGGCGCTACCGCCTTCAAGAAGTTCGAGGTCCCCGCCTCCTGGGCCACCGCCACCGACGAGGATAAGGGTGAGCACCTGGAGGGCCGCGCCGAGCTGGTGGAGCAGGTGAAGGACGTCATGGAGCCCGTGAACCGCATGGACGGCGACAGCCTACCCGTGTCCGCTTTCGTGCCCCATGTGGACGGCACCTTCCAGCAGGGCGCCGCCGCCTATGAGAAGCGCGGCGTGGCCGTCAGCGTACCCACCTGGAACTCCGACACCTGCGTGCAGTGCAATATGTGCTCTTACGTCTGCCCCCATGCCACCATCCGTCCCTTCGCGCTGACTGAGGAGGAGGCCAAGAACGCCCCCGACTGCGCGCAGATCGTGGACATCAAGGCCGGTAAGGGCAAGGGCGTTTACAAGTATTCCCTGGCCGTGTCCGCCATGGACTGCATGGGCTGCGCCGTCTGTGTGGGCGTCTGCCCGACCAAGAGCCTGTCCATGGTGCCGCTGGAGCAGGAGGCCGTCCGTCAGCCCGCCTTCGACTATATGGTGGCCAAGGTGACCCCCAAGGCCGACATGGAGGGCGTCGCCTCCGTCAAGGACAGCCAGTTCAAGCAGCCCCTGCTGGAGTTCTCCGGCTCCTGCGCCGGCTGCGCCGAGACCTCCTACGCCCGCCTGGTCACCCAGGTGTGCGGCGACCGTATGTATGTCTCCAACGCCACCGGCTGCTCCTCCATCTGGGGCGGTCCCGCCGCCACCTCTCCCTACACCGTCAATAAGGACGGCAAGGGCGTGGCTTGGGCCAACTCCCTGTT
Organism: uncultured Oscillospiraceae bacterium; assembly: GCA_949935795.1. Classification (GTDB taxonomy): domain Bacteria; phylum Bacillota; class Clostridia; order Oscillospirales; family Oscillospiraceae; genus Enterenecus. Next base: position 34,304 of record CATLFX010000006.1, on the reverse strand, counting down.
CGAGGACAACGCCGAGCACGGCCTGGGCATCCACCTGGGCCAGAAGGCCATCCGCAACGCCCTCATTGAGAAGGTGGAGGCCATGGCCAAGAACTGCGCCGACAGCGGCGAGCCCAACGCGGTCCTCCAGAAGTATCTGGACACCAAGGACGACGGCGCGGCCAACGCCGAGGCCACCAAGGAACTGATCGCCCTGCTGGAGAAGTGGGCGGCCGACGGCTGTGAGGACTCCAAGGCCATCCTGGCCCAGAAGGAGTACCTGAACAAGAAGTCCGTGTGGATCTTCGGCGGCGACGGCTGGGCCTACGACATCGGTTACGGCGGATTGGACCACGTGCTGGCTTCCGGCGAGGATGTGAACATCTTCGTGTTCGACACCGAGGTGTACTCCAACACCGGCGGACAGGCCTCCAAGTCCTCCAACATCGGCCAGGTGGCGCAGTTTGCCGCCGCCGGTAAGACCATCGCCAAGAAGTCCCTGGCTGAGATCGTCATGCAGTACGGTTATGTCTACGTGGCCCAGGTGGCCATGGGCGCCAACCCCAACCAGACCCTCCAGGCCATCCGGGAGGCCGAGGCTTATCATGGGCCGTCTCTGGTCATCGGCTACAGCCCCTGCGAGATGCACTCCATCAAGGGCGGCATGACCAACTGCCAGAGCGAGATGAAGAAGGCCGTGGCCTGCGGCTACTGGAACCTGTTCCGTTACAATCCCGCCAACAAGGCCGAGGGCAAGAATCCCTTCACCCTGGACTCCAAGGCCCCCGCCGGCGGCTATCAGGAGTTCCTGCTGAACGAGGCCCGCTACAGCTCTCTGACCCGTTCCTTCCCGGACCGCGCCGACAAGCTCTTCAAGGAGAACGAGGCGGCGGCTATGGAGCGCTGGGAGCACCTCCAGAAGCTCATCGAGCTGTACAAATAAGAGCTTCCCGCAATTTCAACGGCATCAAAACAGCCCCTCTCAAAAAAGCACGTGCCTGATAAAGAAATTTTCTTTGTCGGGTGGCAACCGCATGATACTACGGTGTCATGCGGTTGCCTTTTTGTGTTTTCGGTAAAATGAAGCTTGTGTAAAAGGGCGCGAAAAGTTGTGCAGGAGGGCAGGAAAAAAAGAGCCATTATCAGCACCAAAAATAAGAGCTATCCTTAGTTCAAGGAGCTTAGACGCAGGCGGTCAATGTCCAGAGCTTTTTGAAAATTGTGAAGAAGTACACCCAGCCCACCGAGCTTGACCCCGGCGCTTTTGCGGGAGTTTGTGGAGAAAATCGTTGTCCATGCTCCCGATAAGTCCGGCGGCCACCGTGTCCAGCGCATCGACGTACATTATAACTTCATCGGGGAGATTGATTTTTCGTCGGAATTTAGCCGGTACAGCAAAAAGACAACCGCATGACACTGTAGTATTATGCGGTTGCCACCCGACAAAGAAAACTTCTTTATCAGGCACGCCCTTCCGTGGAGAGGGCTTTTCTTTTTGGGCGCGGTGTGCTATAATCCACACAAAGGAGGGAACAGCCATGTCGCCGCAGGAGCAATTGCAGAAATGGATTCAAGACAGCGATAATATCGTGTTTTTTGGCGGGGCGGGGGTGTCCACCGAGAGCGGCATCCCGGACTTCCGCAGTGTGGACGGCCTGTACAACCAGAAATACGACCAGTTGCCGGAGACCATCCTGAGCCACACCTATTTCGTCCAAAACACCGAGGAATTTTACCGTTTTTATCGGGATAAGATGCTCTGCCTGGACGCTAAGCCTAACGCCGCCCATTTGAAGCTGGCGGAGCTGGAGCGGGCGGGCAAGCTGAAGGCGGTGGTCACCCAGAACATTGACGGCCTCCATCAGCTGGCGGGTAGCCAGACGGTGTACGAGCTCCACGGCTCGGTCCACCGCAACTACTGCACCAAGTGCCGTACCTTTTACGGTGTGGACTTCATCGCGCAGGGAGAAGGAGTGCCCCGCTGCCCGGTGTGCGGCGGACTGGTGAAGCCGAACGTGGTGCTGTACGAGGAGGGGCTGGACCAGGACACCATCGAGGGCGCAGTGCGGGCCATTGCCAGGGCGGACGTGCTCATCATCGGCGGCACCTCCCTGGTGGTGTACCCGGCGGCGGGGCTCATCAACTATTACCGGGGAAATAAGCTGGTGCTCATTAACCGGGACCCCACCCCCTACGATGGTCAGGCCGACCTGGTGATCCACGACTCCATCGGTAAGGTGCTGGGAGGGATTGCGCTGTGAAACCCGGTGCAGGGGAGCGGGCGGCCCAAGTGCTGCTGGCCCTGCTGAAATCCCTGTGTTATCTGGCCCTGTTTTTGGGGACTCAGGTGCTGGTGATGCTGCCGGTGATGATTGCCAGTGCCATCCAGACGGTCATGGAGGGGGGCACGATGGACCAGGAGGCCGTCACCCAGCTGCTGTTGGAGCAGTCTATGGCCTTTTCCCTGATTGCCAACATGCTGACTCTGTTTATCGTGATGCTGTTTTATCTCATTCGCCGGAAAAGGTTCAGCGAGGCCCTGTGGCTGCGGCGGGTGGACGGGCCCATCCTGTGGAGCGGCGTGTGTCTGGCCCCGGCGCTGTTTTTGGCGGTAAACTCGGTGCTGGCCTCGCTGCCGGAAGCATGGCTGGAGAGCTACAGCGACGCCTCCGCCGGTATCACCTCCGGCGGCGTGGTGGGCTTTATCGCCGTGGTGGCGGCGGCCCCGCTGGTGGAGGAGGTGATCTTCCGGGGGCTCATCATGACCCGGCTGAACCAGGCCATGCCGGGATGGCTGGCCATGTTCCTGTCCGCCGCCATCTTCGGGGCGTGCCACGGCCACCCGGTCTGGTCCGGCTACGCCTTTGTGCTGGGGTGCATTTTCGGCTATATGGACCTGCGGGCGGGCTCCATCTGGCCGTCGGTCCTGGCCCACATGTTTTTCAACAGCTTCAGCCAGATCATCAGCCTCCTGCCGGGCGGCGAGGAGGGTATGGGATCGGTTATTGCCCTGGGGGTTATCCTGATTCTGGCAATCCTGCTCCCCATCCTGAACCGAAAGGGGATCAAGGCACTGTTCCGGCGCTCGCCTGGGAAAGAGGCCGTCCAGGCCCTGCCCATGGTCCCCGGCGTGTACGAGTTCGACCCCTGGGAAAACTGAGCATTCAAAGCCCCCCACCCATGACGGGGGGCTTCTCTGTGCCAAGTATTTATCGAAAAACAATAAAAAATGCTTGACAAACGATATAACGGGTGGTAAACTGTGGGACAAGAGGTGGTTGAAAATGGAACAGACTTCCGTGCAGAGGCTGGCCCGGGTGCTGCGGGTCATGGTGATTGTGGTGTTTGTCTGTAATATTATTGTGCTGCTTTTCGTGCCGACCCTGGCGGGGATGCTGGCGGAGAACAGGTGGGACGGGCAGACCATGGAGCGGCTTTTAACCGGGGAGAGCGTGGGGTTTTGGCTGAGCTTCACTATTCACAGTTGGAATCCTGTTATCTGGATGCTGGCCTTGACAGCGGACGACCTGTATTGGCCGGTGCTGACCCTGTTCCTGCTGTCCTGCGGTACGTGTACCGCCATCATTCTCTGGCAGGGCAAGCGGGTGCTGGATACAATTCTAAAAGGGGACCCGTTTGTATTGGATAACGCCAAAAGCCTGAAACGGGCGGCGGTGTGCTGTTTCGTGATCTCTGGCGCGGCGCTGGCCCGGCTGATCTGGGGGTTCGCCTACTACCAGAGCATCGCCCCGCTGCTCACCTACAACGCCTTGTTCGTCCCCATCTTCCTGATGGGCGGGCTGTTGTTCATGGTCATGTCCGCCCTGTTCCGGCAGGCGGCGGAGCTCAAGGCGGAAAACGATCTGACCATCTAGGGGGCGGCGTATGGCGATTGTGGTGAACCTGGACGTGATGATGGCCAAGCGGAAGATGTCCCTGGGGGAGCTGTCCCAGAAGGTGGACGTGACCATGGCCAACCTGTCCATTTTGAAAAACAACAAGGCCAAAGCGGTGCGTTTTTCCACACTGGAGGCCATTTGCAAGGCGCTGGACTGCCAGCCGGGAGACATTTTGGAGTTTGTGCCCGAAGCGGAAGATGAGAAAGGAGGGGGTTGATATGCTGATTTCTACCGCGTTTCACGGCGTCGGTGAGCTCGGGCTTGGGCTGGCGGCGTGGGGCCTGGCCCTGGCGGGGCTGTTCCTGAAAAAAGAGAAGAAAACGCTCTCCATGCTGGGGATGGGGAGCCTGGCCTGCTGTGCCGCGTCCCTGTGCCTGGTGGTGTTTGAGCTGGCCCACTATGCGGATATTGAGGACGTTTCCGCCTTCCTGGACACCGCCAACGCGTTCCGGCTTTGCTCAGGCGCGCTGCTGGCGGTGGCCCTGGGGCTCAACGGCATATTGGCGTTCCGTCTCCGGACGTCTGAGGGCTAAAAACCAAAAAATGAGACCGCATGACCGCCTCCGGCCATGGGGGCGGTCTTTTTCAGCCTATTTTAGAGAGGAAAACGTGGTATGAAACGATTTTTGACCCTGATGTTGATTCTTTTCGCGGTGCTCGCGGCCTGCGGCGGGGATGAAGGGTTCCGGGAGGGGCGGGAGCTGCGCCAGATGAGCAGGGCGCTGGGCTTGGACCTGTCCGCCGGGACGCTGGCGCGCTATGAGGACAGCCACGGCGGCTTCCACGGCGACGGCCTGACCACGGCGGAGGTGGAGATCGGCGGCTTGGCCGGGCAGCTGTCGGACGTCCCCGGCTGGAGGCCCCTGCCCCTGTCGGGAAATGGGGCCGAGGCGCTGGAGCTGGTGGGCGGGGCGGAGGGGGTGGAGGAGGGATTCTATTACTTCTATGACCGCCACAGCCAGAGTCAGGACCCCTTTGACGACAGCGAACTGCACCAGCTCTATTCCTGGAATTTCACTTTGGCGGTGTATGACAGCAAAAATGAGCGGCTGTACTACTACGAATTCGACACGTAAGGAGGATTATCACGATGAAGAAAATGCTTTGCCTGTTTTTGGCGGCGCTGTGCCTTGCCGCCCTGTCCGGCTGCGGCAGTGCCGGCGATGTGATCGACTACGACCTGGTGTTCGTCAACCAGTCGGATGCGGTGATTGTGGAGGTAGTGGTGGACTTCCAGGATCAGAATGGGGGAACCCGGAACGCTGACAGCAGCCCCCTGAAGCGGGGGGAGACCTTCGGCTTCGAGGCGGGGGAGTACCCGGTGACGGTGTATGTATACGACAAAGTTGCGAACGATGTGGTGGAGGGGGCGCTGGCCTCCCTCACCATCGACAAGGCCCCGCCCGAGGGGGAGCGCTGGTATGTCACCGCCCGGGGCGGGGCGGATGGACTGACCTTTATCACCAGCACCCAGCTGCCGCACCCGGGTGAGGTATAAAGATAGATCGCTTTATAGGCTGTGCGCTGAGCGGAAATGGAGAAGGTTATGTCGTTTTTGCTTTTGTGGGGGCCGCTGCTGACACTGGCGTTGACCGGCCTTAGCACCCTGGGCGAACTGGAGCCCCGGCAGCGGCGGGGGTTGTTTCCCCTGTTTTTTGGAACGCCTGGGCTGGCAGTGGTGCTGCTCGGCGTCACTTGGGGACTGGACCAGTGCAAATTGTCTTGGCGTGCCTGGATCCAGTGGACCATATTCGGGGTCCTGTGGCTGATGGGGCTGGTCACCGGGATCTTGATGATCGTTTACGCCAGGCGCTGGCTGTCCGGGCTGGGCGGGGTCATGAAGGCCGTGATCACGGGCCTGTGTGCTTTTAGTTTAACCAGCGTTATACTTTTGAGCGGCCTCGTGATTCTTATGGGGGCTTCGATCAGCAGCGAACAGGTGGGGACCTATCAGGGCCGTAAAGTGGTGCAGGGAAAAATGTCATGGACCAAATGTATCTATGAGCTGTACGAATACAAGGGCCCCCTGATACGGGACAAATATTCTTTTGAGCAGTCGAGATCTCCATTGCTGGACGGGACGGCCATTGACGGGGAATAAAATAAAACGCCTCCGCCGGAAGCGGAGGCGTTTCGCTTGTCTTTTAGCAGGCGGTGCGGCAGCGGTCAAGGCAGGTCACGGGTTCTCCGCGTACTGGCAGAACCGCATGAGGATGGTGGCCACCTGGGCCCGGTTGGCGAAGCCGCCGGGCTGGAGGGTATAGCTGTCCACCCCGTTGATGAAGGCCTGATGGTTGGCCCAGGCCATGGCGTCCCTGGCGTAAGAGCTCACCCGGTTTCCGTCGGAGTAGCGGGACAGGTCCGCCCGGCCGCTGACGTCCATCCCCTTGTACTGGGCGTAGCGGTAGAGAATGGCCGCCATCTGTTCCCGCGTGATGGTGTCATTGGGGCCGAACTGGGCGGCGCTGTAGCCGTTGACCACCCCGTGCTGGGCGGCCCAGGCCACGGCGTTGGTGTAGTACTGCCCCGCCGGAACGTCCTGGAAGCTGGAGCTTCCCGCCGTCGGAGAGCCCTCGTAGCGGTACAGGATGGTGACGATCATGGCCCTGGTGGTGGTCTCATAGGGGGAGAATGCGTCGGGGGCGGTGCCGTTCATCAGCTGGCGGCTGTAGACGTAGGCCGCGGCGTCTCGGAACCAGTCGCCGGGCCCCACGTCGGCAAAGGGCAGGGAGTCGGACTGGGCGGGGGTGAAGCTGGCGGTGACGGTGACGGCGGAGGCGGGCATGGTGAAGGCCCATTTGCCGCCGCCCAGGTCGGTGATAGTGATTTCCCGGCCCGTGCCGTCGGTGACGGACAGGGAGCGGAAGAGGCAGCCGGAGTTGGGGGTGGCGGTGACGGTGACCGTCTCTCCCTGGGCGGCGCGGGTGGAGCTGAATTGAAGTGTGCCGCCAGTGACGGAGGCTGCGCCCACCGAATAGCGGGCCGCGCCGCCGCTTCCGCCGGAGCCGGGATAGTATCCGCCGCCTCCGCTGGAGCCCGGATCATACCCGCCGCTCCCGCCGGAGCCCGGGGCAGAGCCGGTGGTCTTATTCACGGTGTCATGGACGGTGGTTTTTGTCTGGGAGGGGTTGGAGCCCACGGTGGTCAGCTTCAGGCCGGAGGCGCGCTCCAAGGCGAGGCCCTGGCCGGACAGGGAGCCCAGCGTGAGGGAGCCGCCCCGGTTCAGTATGCTCCCGGAGGACACGTAGAGGGTCAGGCTGTCTCCATTTACGGTGTACGTGGTGTGGATATTTTCGCCGGACAGGGAGGCGTCAAAGCGGAACGAGCTGGAGTCTGCCGCCTGGTTCAGTTCAAAGGTGATCTGGACGGCGTGGTACTGCTCAGGCAGTCCCTGGAGGCTGACCGACTGGCCGTTTACCTGGACCCAGGGGGCGGAACCGGCGGCCGCCGCCGGGCACGCCAGCAGGGCGGCGGCCAGAGCCGCGGTCAGGAGCAGGGAAAGAATGCGTTTCATGGATGTAAACCTCCTCATTGGGCGGCCCCGCCCTTCAGATCGATCTGGGGCAGGTTGTCATAGCCGGGGAAGCTGACCCAAAGCGTCCGGCTGGTGTTTCGGTCTTCTTCCGCGCTGCTGGGGGTGTCGGTGCGGCGGAGTACCGCGCTGATTTCCATCGGGCCCTGGGGGAGAGCGCTGTTCTGCGGATCGTCCTGGGCCGGGCCGTCCGTGTCAGACTGCGGGGCGCTCTGTTCCATCAGCTTTTTCTCCGCCTCCAGGTCGGGCACAAAGAGCCAGAAGCCGTCGCTGATGTCGCTTACCGCGCCGTCTGCGGGGATCTCGGCGAAGAGCAGGGAATAGCCGTTCATCAGCCGCTCTGTCTGAGTGGCGCCGCCGCCCGCTTCGTCCTCCTGGGCTTCGCCGGTGGTGTCGTACCGGCCTTTGATCTCCACGAAATTGTACACCGGGTCGCCGCGATAGGTCCCTATGATGACCAGCGTACCCTTTTTAATGGTCTGTGTCTTGTTTTTCTCGTCCGTGTAGGTGTAGTCGTTGGCCAGCCTGCCCGCCACGGCCCCTTCGCCGTAGAAGTCCACCCGGTCGCCGGGGTCGCTCAGCAGGACGGCCTGGGCCTTCTCGGGAAGTCCCGTGACCCGCACCACCGCCGCGTCGTAGGTCCAAATGCGGGTGTCGGAGGCGTCCGCCTTGGGCTTGGTGAAGTAGCCCACCGTCTCGCTGCCGGAAAGCCCGCCGGTTTTGACGGTTGTCCAATTGGCGTCGGAGGCGCTGGCCTTGATCTCCACGGTGTAGGTTCCGGCCAGCGCTGTCCCGGTGATTTTCACGCCGGTGACGGGGACCGCGCCGTTCTTCATGGTAAAGGTGGCCGTGCCGTTCTCCAGGGCCACGTCGTACCGGCTGGAGTCGATGGCGGTATCCCAGGCGACGCGCACCTCGTTGGCCTTGGCCTCATCGCCCATGTTGCCCAGCTTGTCCACGGGAACCACACTGTAGGCGTAGGTCAGGTTGTTGGCGGGGCCCAGATCGTCGGTGTAGGTTGTCCCGGTGGTAAAGGCGATGGACTTGCCGTTCCGATGGATTTCATAGCCCAGGATGGACTCATTTCCGCCCTGGATGGTCAACGTGGCTTTATTTTCCTTGACCTCGGCGGACAGGGTGACGGACATATCGGCCTTTTTGGTCCCCGCCAGCCGCGCGGCGTAGGAACCGTCGTTGAGATACCAGACGGCGCGCTCCTCTTTGGGCAGAGCCGCCATGGCTTTTTCTGCCTCCCCGCCCAGGGTCATGCCCCAGCGGGTGAAGAACTGCGTCAGGTTCTTGTTGGCCGTCTTGGAGGCGATGAGGGCCACCCGTTCGTCATAGGTGAAGCCGTCCTTGAATTCTCCGGCCTTCCAGGCCTTGAAGAACTGATTGAAGAAATTCAGCGGCTGGTCTCCGTTGTCGTAGGCCAGGTGGAGCTGCCAGTACATGCCCAGCTGGACGAACACGTTTCCGGCGGAGCCGGGCCGCCCAGCGGCGGTCTTTTCATAGACTTTATCCCAGATATTGCTGTTGGTCAGCCGGGTGGGCAGGGCCATGGAGCCGCCGTCGTAGGCCTGAATTGCCAGGGAGTAGATATTGTTGGTGATCTCCGCCTTGCCCAGCTTGTCCATGTTGTGGCCGATCTCATGGGCGATGCCCCAGCCGAACAGGCCGTTGGCCTTGCCCTGGCCGGTGGCGGACACAGGTTTGCCGCACACCAGCCCGGAGGTGGAGCCGAAGCCCACGCCCACATGGTTTCCGGCGGCGTACATGAAGGCCCCGGCGAACATGCGCATGTAGCGGATGTTCTGGCGGGTGGTCATGGGATAGCGGTAATCGGCTGTCTTCATATCGGAGCCGATGGTGCCCTGGACCTTGTTGGCCACGAAGAGCTCGTCCTCCCAGGCCAGCACGTTCTGATACATGGCGTCGGCCATCTGATCCGCCGACGCGCCGGGCCCCTTCAGCCCGGACAGCGCCTGGGAGGCGGGGATGGACAGCAGCACGCTGGGGGTGGAGATCTCGGTGACGTTGCGGATGTCAAGCTGCAAATTGGGGGAATTCAAGGCGCTCACATAGGACTCCAGCTGGGTCACATAGGTCCGGACGGCGGCTTTGCGGGCGGCCTCATCCATCTTGTACCAGTTGGACAGCTCCAGCACGGGCACGGTGAAGGCGCCGCTGTCTCCCCGAACCTGGAGCTTGATGCCCTGGGGATTTTCTCCGGCGTAGGTGAGGTACAGCGGGCCGCCCCGCTCATCGGTCAGGGAGCCGATCTGGGGCACGGTGATGTAGTTGCGGCCGTTCACCAGTTCAATGGCCGCGCCCCGCCAGATGCCGGACTCGCCGTAGTACTGGGTGGGGATCAGGTATACCGGTTTGTCGCCGGGCAGCTGGGCGTAGACGGCCACTGCGGCCCCCGCCTTGGCGGTCACCCCCAGAGGCTGGAGATTGCTGGCGCTCTGGCCAAACTGGCTGTCCAGACTGCCGTCCCGGCGCTGGAAGTCGTTTTTGACCAGGCCCAGGGCGGAGGCGCCGCCGTCCAGCAGCGCCTGGGCCAGCTTCACCTCGTCGCGCATGCGCTCCAGGTCCAGGTAGAAGTCGGCCCTGGCCTCCAGCCGGTCGGACAGGCCGCTGACCTGCTCCGGGGTCACGCCGCTCTTGAGGGCGGTGAAGGAGCCGTCGGTGAAGAGGGCGGCGATATCCTCCGCCAGAGTGTCGCTTTTGTAGAAGGCCATCTCGGCGATATTGACCGACCTGCGCCCCTCCACCTGGGCCAGGCTGATGGACAGCTGCTTCACTCCCTTGACCATGGGGAAGGTGAGCACCGAGTAGTTTTTGTCTGTCATCGCGGGAGCCGGATAGGTGCCGGAGGAGATCACATTGCCCTCCTCGTCCTTGGCCGTCACCGAGTAGCGGGCCATCATGTACTTATAGTCGCCCTGGAGATAGGGGACCCAGATGGCGTAGTTCATGTCCTGAGGCTCATCAAAGGTGTAGGTAAACTCCATGCTCTCCCAGAAGGACCGGGCGACCCAGTAGGTGGCCGCGTCGCCGTCCACCACCTGCTTGGGGGCAAAGCCGGGGCAGAGGCTTCGGTTTACATTGTTGGGATTGGTCATCGTGACCTCGATTACGTGGCTGTTGTCAATGCGGTCCTGCTGGGGCAGGTCGGGCATGTCCAGCGACTCCTTCTTGGGGGTGCCGGAGGCAATGGCGGAGTAGGGGCCTGTGCCCTTGCCGTTGCCCGCCTTCACGGCCACCTCATAGGCAGTGCCGTTGGTGAGCTCGGTGAGGAAAGCGGAGGTGCCGGAGAGATTGCCTCCGTACTGGGCAAAGTCATTCTGCCCCTTCTCGCGGTAGAACACCTGGTAATAGGCGGCGTCCTCGGTTTTGCCCCAGCTCAGCCGCAGGGACTGGTCGGCGGGGGTCACGGAAATATTGGAGGGCGCGCCGGGAACCTTGGAGGGCTGGGGTGTGGCGGACACCGCCGCCGAGGGCATACCGCTCCATTCGTCGTTGACGGGGGTGACCTGGAACTGGTAGGATTTCAGGTTCTCCAGCCCCGTGACCGTGGCCTGGGTGGAGCTGGCGGGCATCTGCCGGTCCAGCTTGCCGCTGGTGCCGTAGTGGATGACATAGCCGGTGATGTTGCGCACGGCGGTCCACTCCAAGGCCACCTGCTTGTCCCCCGGCACGGCGGACACAATCCGGGGCTGGTCGTTTTTGGGATTTTCCGGCACGATGTCCTTTAAAAACTCGATTTGGCGCACCACGGCAAACCCAGCGTTGCCCTGGGTGGCGGTGACGGTGATGGTGACCTTCTTCACCGGCACCCGCTTGCCCAGGTCGATGGTAATCACCCGCTCTCCCACGGTCCTGCCGATGGCGTGGACTCCCTCGGGGAGGGTGGCGCCAAAGGGCACGGTAAGAGTGGTTTTATCCTCCAGCTCCACCAGGGCCGTTCCCTTCTGGACAGCGCCGGAGGCGTCGGGGCAGGTGATCTGGATCTGGCTCATCTCCACAGCGTTCGCGCCAAGGTCAATGGGCAGGGAGATCTTTTTTGCGTCCGCCGTTTTTGGGGTCAGCTTCACCTCGCCCTCGTCCTGAAACAGGCTGGCCGTGCTGCCCTCAATGGTGACGGCATTGGTGTCCAGTGTGGGAGAGACGATGGCGGCGGTGTCCAGCGCCTGGACCTGGCCGGTGAAGCCGATGTTGTGGCTGATGTAGGCCAGATCGACGGCGTCCACCTTGCCGTCTCCGTTGAGGTCATAGGCGAGGTCGTCCCCGCCCAGCTTGCCGTCCATGGCGGTCAGGTCAGCCTTGTCGATTTTGCCGTCGCCGTTTACATCGCCCAGGGAGAAGGTGCCGCCCCCGGTGCCCGCGATGAGGAGCTTTGAGAAGCCCTCCAGCTTGACGGAGGTTTGGAAGGTCTTATAGCCCGTCCCGGTGAGAGCCACCTGATAGGTCTGTCCGGCGGGCAGGCCGGTGAGCGCTACCTTATAATAGCCCAATACGTTCTCGTTGGTCAGCGGGGCGCCGCTGATGTTGTCCACCTCAACGGGAACGTCCGCCGTTCCGTCAGGGAGGGGAACGGTGATGTCCTTCCCGCCGCTGGTGACCTGGAGCCGGATATCCCGTCCGGCGGCGTTTTCCGGCGTCTGGGGCAGGTCGAACCGGAGGATGAGCCCGATGGAGCCGGTGAGGGCCGGGGCGTCGTCCGCTCTGGCGGAGACGGGCAGGCCCGTCAGGCAGAGGGAGCACACCATCAACAGGCTGAGCATCCCGGAAATCAATCGCTTCGCTGTTTTCATATTTGCCACTCCTTACTGATCGCTTCCACGTTATGTAAATCAAATAATTATGTGGGACTTTATTGTAATATGCCGGAGTGGTCCTGTCAATCAGAATCGGCGTTTCCACGGAAAATTTTACAGCCGCGCCGGATGAGCGCTTCACTGCCCCGGCGATGTGCCTTGCTTTTTCCCGGAGCAGGCGGTATAATGTAATTATCAAAAATGAGGAAAGAGGTGCGGCCATGATCGCGTCTGAACGGCAGTTTCACATCAACTGCAAAGAGGGCGAGGTGGGGCGGTACTGTCTGCTCCCCGGCGACCCGGGCCGGAGCGAGAAGATCGCCCGCTATTTTGACAACCCCGTCCATGTGACCACCAACCGGGAGTATGTCACTTATACCGGGACCCTGCTGGGGGAGAGGGTGACCGTCACCTCCACCGGCATCGGCGGGCCCTCCGCCGCCATCGCCATGGAGGAGCTGGCCAACCTGGGGGCGGACACCTTCGTCCGGGTGGGCACCTGCGGAGGCATTAAGCTGGATGTGTCCAGCGGCGACATCGTCATTGCCACCGGGGCGGTGCGGATGGAGGGTACCAGCCGGGAATATGCCCCCCTGGAGTTCCCGGCGGTGGCGGACTATGAGGTGCTCGCCGCCCTGGTGGACGCGGCCAAAGCGTCGGGCCGCCGCTGGCACGCCGGGGTGGTGCAGTGCAAGGACTCCTTCTACGGCCAGCACTCGCCGGGGCGTATGCCGGTGTCCTACGAGCTGGAGAGCAAGTGGGAGGCCTGGAAGCGCCTGGGCGTGCTGGCCTCCGAGATGGAGAGCGCGGCGCTGTTCACCGTGGCCGCCGCCCGGGGCGTACGGTGCGGGTCGGCGTTCCACGTGATCTGGAACCAGGAGCGCAACGCCGCCGGGCTGGACCAGGCACGGGACGAGGACACCGAGTCCGCCATCCGGGTGGGGATCGAGGCGGTGAAGCTGCTCATCCAAAGAGATCGGACGAGGGGCCGATGAGGGAGTCGAAGAACCCGGCCCGGTCGGCAGCGGAGCCGGTGTTGCTCAGGTTGGGCTGTATGTCGTCGCTGGCCGTGTTCACCGCCATCAGCGCGATATTGCTGCGCATCAGGTCGAAGAGGGAGGCCAATATGGCCAGTTCGTCCGGCGTTTTGCCCTGGGCGATGAAAATGGACAGGGCCGCGGCGACGGCCACCAGATTGCTGCCCTGCGCCTGAGAAGAATTTCCGCCGCACCGCCTCATACCAAGCCCCCCTTTGCCCCAGTATATGCGGGAACGGGCGGATTTGCCGATGGATCGGCCCAGGATGGAAAAATTCACGGCGGGGAAGGCCGGATAGGAAAAGGGCCGCGCCTCCTGGAAGGCACGGCCCTTTTGACGGGACGGGATCAGTAATTCTCAGCCTTGAGCTCAAAGAAAGACTGGGCGTGGGCGCAGACGGGGCACTCGGCGGGGGCCTCCAGGCCGTACTCCAGGTGGCCGCAGTTGCGGCAGTACCACACCTTGACCTCGGAGCGCTTGAAGACCTCGCTGTTGGCCAGGTTCTCAGCCAGCTTCACGTAGCGGTCCTCGTGGCTCTTCTCGATCTTGGCCACGGCGTCAAAGGTGTCGGCCAGGGCGATGAAGCCCTCCTCCCGGGCGGTGGCCGCCATCTCCTTGTACATCTCGGTCCACTCCTCGTGCTCGCCCTCGGCGGCGGCGATCAGGTTCTCAGCGGTGGTGCAGATGCCGCCCAGGGCCTTGAACCACAGCTTGGCGTGCTCCTTCTCGTTGCCGGCGGTCTCCTCGAAGATGGCCGCGATCTGCTCGTAGCCCTCTTTGCGGGCCTGGCTGGCGAAGTAGGTGTACTTGTTGCGGGCCTGGGACTCCCCGGCGAACGCTTTCCACAGATTGGCCTCGGTTTTGCTGCCCTTCAGTTCCATGATGGTATTCCTCCTGATTTTTAATATGTAGGACGGTTTGAGAGATTCCCTTATTGAGAATCATTCTTATTTAACTATACCAGAACGCCGATGGAATTGCAAGTGTTTTTTCCATATTTTTTCGGCCGGGAGGCATTCCGGCAATTCTATTATTTAAGGAGTAATCACAGATGATAGACACAAGCGCGCTTCGGCTGGATATCCACACCCACACCCTGGCCAGCGGCCACGCCTACGGCACCATCCGGGAGATGGCCGCGGCGGCGGGGGAGCGGGGGCTGGACCTTTTGGGGATCAGTGAGCACGGCCCGGGGATTCCGGGGACCTGCGACCCCATCTATTTCTGCAATCTGACGGCGGTGCCCCGCCGCCTGTCCGGGGTGGAGATTGTCCACGGCTGTGAAGTGAACGTGCTGGACGATGGGAGCCTGTCCCTGCCCCAGCGGTATTTGAAGCGGCTGGATTACGCCATTGTGGGCATTCATCTGCTGTGCTACAAGGACGCGGGGGCGGAGAAGAATACGGATAACCTGATCTCCTGCATGAGGCATGAGAAGGTGTGCTTTGTCTCCCATCCGGACAGCGACCAGACCCCGCTGGAGTATGACCGGCTGGTTCGGGCGGCGAAGGAATGCCATGTGGCGCTGGAGGTGAACAACAGCTCCCTGCGCCACCCGGACAGCCGCCCTGGCTGTGTGAAAAATTACAAGGAGATGCTGTCCCTGTGCCGGCGGTATGAGGTCCCCATTATCGTCAACTCCGACGCCCATGACCCCAGCGCGGTGGGCCGGTTTGACGCGGCCTGCGCCCTGCTCAGCGCGGTGGATTTTGAGGAGAAGCTGATCCTCAACACGGACGTGGAGGCATTTAAGGCCTTCATCGGATTCTGAAGTCTGTCTAAAACAAGAACGGCCCCGTCTTTTGGCGCTGACCAAAGGACGGGGCCTGTTTTTGACTGACGGAGCGGCGGAAGGGGAGAGGGGCGTCAGCCCCGGTCCCGCCGGGCCGCCTCTTCCCGCTGGCGGCACACCTGGGCCCAGTCGGGGATCTTCTCCATGGCCTGGGCCAGCTCCTTGAGGACGGCGGGAACATCGATGCCCTGGGGACAGATCTGGGCGCACTTGCCGCAGGCGATGCAGGCGGCGGGCCGCTTGTCCTCCGGCAGGGCGTCAAAGCGCATGCGGATGCCCGAGCTGAGGGCAAATCGGGCCTCGTTGCAGGCGGCGATCATGGCGGGGATGTCCAGCCCCATGGGACAGCCGTCGCAGCAGTAGCGGCAGGCGGTGCAGGGGATGGCGTCCTTCATATCCTCCGCCAGGGCCAGCAGGGCGCCGATCTCTGAGGCGGTCAGCGGACGGTCCTGGGTGAAGGTGTCCACGTTCTCCACCATCTGCTCCAGGTTGGACATGCCGCTGAGGATCATCTTCACATTGGACAGGCCCTGGAGGAACCGCAGAGCCCAGGCGGCGGCGCTGTCATCGGGCCGGAGGCGGCGCAGAGTCTCCATCTGTTCCTGGGACAGGCTGGCCAGCTTGCCGCCCCGGATGGGCTCCATCACCCACACGGCGATTCCCCGGTCGGTGAGCAGCTCATATTTCTCCTTCCCCTGCTGGAGGGTCCAGTCCAGGTAGTTCAGCTGGAGCTGGCAGAACTCCATCTTGTCCCCGCAGTAGTCCAGGAAGGCGGCCAAGGTGTCCAGGCTGCCGTGGCAGGAGAAGCCCAGGTGCTTGATGCGGCCCAGCCGCTTCTGCTCCGCGAAGTAGTCCACAATGCCCCACCGGGAGTCCGTGTACACCTGAATGGAGTTCTCATACACATTGTGCAGTAAGTAAAAATCGAAATAGTCCACCCCGCACTTGTCCAGCTGTTCCTCGAACATGGCGGCGGGATCGTAGCTGCTGGCGATCTGGTGGCCGGGGTATTTGTCCGCCAGATACCAGCTCTCCCGGGGGTAGCGGGCCAGGGACCGCCCCACCACCCGCTCCGACTGCCCCCCGTGATAGGGGTGGGCGGTGTCAAAGTAGTTGACGCCGTGGGCCAGGGCGTAGTCGATCATCTCGTCCACCCGCTTCTCGTCGATGGCGGCGGGGTCGGTCTGACCGGGGAGCAGGGGCAGGCGCATGGTGCCAAAGCCCAGCCGGGAGAGCTGGACGCCGTGAAAATCGTTGGTCATCATGGTGGGTTCCTCCCAAAAATATTGTATATCAGGATTATATTGGATTGCGGGGGAGATGGCAAGCCCCTATTTGCCCTGGAAGAAAAAAGCATAATATAGAAATTCAATGGAAAATTTATTTTATTTTTCCGAAGATAATGACAAACGCTCTTTTTTGTGGTAAAATTCTAAGGCTAGAGAGAGGAGTTGGACCCATGAGCGACCAGGCGCATGAGCGTTTTTTTATCGAGCAGGTCCTGCGGGTGCTGTGCCAGCCGGATGGCGCCTCCAGAGATGAACTCCCCCAGAACGGCGAGATGACCGGCGCGTTCATTCATTTTATGGACGAAATGCCCGGCGGTTTTCTCATCTACCGGGCCGATCAGGGGGAGGAGATCATCTACGCCAACCGCGGCCTGCTGCGCATCTTCCAGTGCGAGACCCTGGAGGAATTCCGGGCCCACACCGGCAACTCCTTCCAAGGGCTGGTGCACCCAGAGGACCTGAAAGCGGTGGAGGAGAGCATTCAGAGCCAAATTGAGGCCAGCCAGTACGATCTTGACTACGTGGAGTATCGGATTCGCCGGAAGGACGGCGCTATCCGCTGGATTGAGGACTACGGCCACTTTGCCCACAGTGAGTCGGCGGGCGACATTTTCTATGTCTTTCTGGGGGACGCCACGGAGAAGCGGGAGCGTCAGATGGAGGAGAAGACCCGCCTGATGAACGAGCGGCTGGAGCGGGAGCGGAAGCTCCGCCACCTCATTGAGGAGTACGATAAGGAGCGCACCCTCATCAATGAGGAGTATCTCCGCCAGCTGGAGGTCATCGAGGGTCTGAGCGTCAACTACGAGGCCATCTGCTATGTGGACCTGGACCGGGATCAGGTCATTCCCTACCGGCTGAGCGTGCGCACGGCCGCTCTGTTCTACAACAAGCTGACCGACCGGGCGTATTCCAGCTACGCCTCGGGCTATGTGGACATGTGGGTGCACCCCGAGGACCGGGAGCTGGTGACCAAGGCCACCTCCCCGGAGTATATGAAGGAAAAGCTGGAGGACTGCCTCACCTTTTATATCAACTACCGGGTGGTAGTGTCCGGCGAGCTGCAATACATCCAGCTCCGGGTGGTGAACGTGAGCCACGAGGAGGGTGTCTGCCAGGTGGTGATGGGCTACCGCCGGGTGGACGAGGAGATCCAGCAGCAGATGGAGCAGCAGTCCCTGCTGGCCGAGGCGCTGGCCAAGGCCAACCTGGCCATCAACAGCAAGAACACCTTCCTGTCCAACATGTCCCACGACATGCGCACCCCCCTCCACGCTATTTTCGGCTTCACCTCCCTGGCGAAGCTGAATCTGGAGAACACCGCGGAGGCGGCGGATTACCTGGACCGGGTGGAGGCCGCCAGCCGCCAGCTGCTGGATATGATCGACAAGGTGCTGGAGGTGTCCTCCCTGGACGAGTCCCCCGAGCTTGAGGAGACGGAGTGTGACCTGCGCCAGACCGTGGGGGGCGTGTACAGCTTCCTGGAGCCCCAGGCCGAGGAGAAGGACATCTCTTTCACCCTGGACTGCGACTCCCTGCGGCACAACATCGTGTTCACCGATGAGGAGAAGCTGCGCCAGCTGGTGATGTATCTGGCCAACAACGCCCTGACCTACACCAATCCCGGCGGCCGGGTGTCCATCCGCGTGGAGGAGGGGGAGGAGTCGGCCAACGAGTACGCCGTCTACCGCATCACGGTGGAGGATACCGGCATCGGCATCAGCCCCGAGTTTCTGGATAAGCTGTTTGAGCCTTTCAGCAGGGAGAAGAACACCACCTTGGGAGGCGTCCACGGCATCGGCCTGGGCCTCACCATCGCCAAGAACATCGTGGACATGATGGGGGGCGTGCTCAGCGTCCAGAGCGTGATAGACAAGGGAAGCACCTTTACCGCCGCCTTCCGCTTCCGGGTCCAGGCATGGCACGCCTCCGCCCGCAAGCAGGCGGAGGAGGGGGCCGCGTTCCGCATCCTGCTGGCGGAGGACAACGAGATCAACCGGGAGATCGAAATGGAGCTGCTGGGGGAGCTGGGGTTTGAGATCGACCCCGCCGAAAACGGGATGATCGCCCTGGAAAAAATGCGGGATTCCGCCCCCGGCTATTACGACGTGGTGCTTATGGACCTGCAAATGCCGGTGATGGACGGCTGGCAGGCGTCGGTGGCCATCCGGGCTCTGCCCGACAAGGCAAAGGCCAGGGTGCCCATCATCGCCCTGTCCGCCAACGCGCTGGAGCGGGACCTGCGCAAGTCCCGGGAGTGCGGTATCGACGCCCACCTGCGCAAGCCCATGGATCTGGCCCTGCTCCTGCGCACCATGGAGGAGCTGACGGGCCGGACCTGGACGCCGGGTGAGACCTGAATTGCAGTATGGATGGCGGCCTTGGACAAGGCCGCCATCCATATTGCGGTATCGGTAAATGATTATTTACTGCTTTCAGCGGTTCTTTGAGCAGAAAAAATCTCTGTCCAGGGCCAGAGAATGAAAATTTCGCGATTGACGAAACAACACATTGATTTGTGGTTTTATCTGTGCTATAATGCCAGATATGGTACGCTGTGGAGGACAGCGGGCCGGAAGCGGATAGACAGTTTCGGAAAACGCCGGAGGGATTTGACGTGGACCAGCTGTTTGGAGGAGGGGGAACATGGAGAGCATGGACCCGGAAAAACTGAAGGAAATTCTGCCGGAGGCCACCAAGCACAGCCCGGAGCTGGTGGAGGACTGGGCCTACATCATCAGCGGCTTGAGCAGCCTGTTTTTCTCCACCTATTATTTGAACCTGGAACAGGACACCTTCCGGGCGGTGACCCAGCTGCGCCGGGTGGAGGACCTGCTGGGCAATGAGGTGAACTGCACCGCCGCCCTGCAGATCTACGCCAACCACTTTATCCACCCGGACGACCGGGAGCTGTACCTACAGACCATCAGCATGGAAAACCTGCGGGGCAGCCTGCGGTGGTGGCAGCCCTGCGTGGCGGTGGAGTACCGGCGGCTGGAGGATGAGCCCGGGATTCCCGACGACCCCTGGAGATGGGTGCGGGCATCGGTGGTGCTGGCCCGCACCGGCCCGGACGACCTGCCCCGGACGGCGGTCTACGTGGCCCAGGACCTCACCGGCGGCATGCACGACCGGCGGCAGGAGCGGAGCTGAACCGTTCCCATTTTTCTAAATCGGTACCGCCCCGGCTGTGGGGACGGAGGAAACAGATGAGAGGGAAAACCCATGGATAAAATTCTGGTTATTGACGACAGCCCGGTGCAAACCACATTCCTTTGCTCCATTCTGAAGGACGACTATGAGCTCACCGCCCGCCACACGGCCCAGGAGGGCCTTCAGGCGGCCAGGGAGGGGGGATGGTCGCTGATCCTGCTGGACGTGGTCATGCCGGGGATGGACGGTTTCCAGCTGATTCAGACGCTGAAGGCCGACGAGGCCACCCGGTATGTGCCGGTGATCCTCATCACCAGCCTGGCGGATGTGCAGTATGAGGAGCGGGGACTGGTGCTGGGGGCGGTGGACTACGTGACCAAGCCCTTCAATCCGGCCATCATCAAGGCCAGGGTGAACACCCATGTTCAGCTGTACCGCTATCGGACCCAGTTTATGGAGCAGGCCATGGTGGACGGGCTCACCGGCGTGGCCAACCGCCGGAGCTATGAGGAGCGGAGCATCGCCCGGTGGCGGGAAGCGGTGCGGTTCGGCCTGCCCTTCTCCGTGTGCATGTTTGACATTGACAAGTTCAAGGTGTTCAACGACACCTTCGGCCACCCGGCGGGGGACCGGGCCATCACGGCGGTGGCAAAAGCGGCCTCCGCCCACTTCAAGCGCTCCACCGATCTGTTTGCCCGGTATGGCGGGGAGGAGTTTGTGGCGGTGTTCATGGGGTCGGTAGGGGAGACCGCCTACGAGTTTATGAAGTCTGTCCGCCAGTCGGTGGAGGACCTGCACATTCCCCACAACCCCGAGGTGGGGCCGTGGCTCACCATCAGCGCGGGGGGCGTCACCGTCCTGCCCAAGCAGGAGGACAATTACGACACCTGCCTGAAAATGGCGGACACCATGCTGTACGACGCCAAGCGGTTTGGCCGCAATATGGTGGTGTGGTACGGCGCCAGCGGAGAGCAGTGGCGGGAGAAATAATCGGATACATCAGAAGCCGTCCGGGAGATCCGGGCGGCTTTTTTTGCAAAAAATTTGCCCCTGGACGCAACCGGCGGCCTCCAGGGGCACTCTATATAGGCAGAAAGCGCTTTTGCAGTCCATTGAGAAGGGAGTGACAAGCCATGACCGACCAGGAGCTGGTGGAGCTGTTCCTGGCCCGCTCAGAGGAGGCGGTGCCCGCTCTGGCGGAGCGGTACGGCCCCTATTGCCGGGCGGTGGCCGCCGGGGTGCTGTCCGACCCGCGGGACGTGGACGAGTGCCTCAACGACTGCTGGCTGGCGGTGTGGCGGGCCATCCCACCGGCCAGGCCGGAGCGGTTCAAGGGCTGGCTGGCCGCCGTGGTCCGCAACCGGGCCCTGGCCATGGGGCGGGAGAACAGCCGCCGCCCGCCCGCTGTGGACGAAGCCGCCCTGGAACTGGCTTCCTGCCTCCCAGCGGGCTCGGACCCCATGGGAGAGGCGGAGTTCCGGGCCCTCCAGGAGGCGGTGGAGCGGTTCCTCCGGGACCAGCCCAGGCAGGTGCGCGTCGCCTTTGTCCGGCGGTACTGGTACAGCGACAGCGTGGAGGACGCCGCCCGCCGCCTGGGGTGGTCGGTGAGCAAGACCAAGAGCGCCCTGTTCCGGGCGCGGAACAAATTGCGTGAACAATTGCGAAAGGAGGGCTTTTTGTGAAAAAAGAGCAGATTTTGGAGCTGATGAACGCCCTGCCTCCCGACCTGGTGGAGGAGGCCGATATCCAGACCCCTGTCAAGCGCAGGTTTTCCAAAGGGGTCCGGGGGGCGCTGACCGCCGCCTGCCTGTGCCTGGCGCTGGTGGGGACTACCTTTGCCGCCGTCCGTTATTTTTGGGTTGAGGTATACTCCGGCAGGGAGTTCGCCGGCTATAAAGTATATGGTGAGTTTACCAAATTCCCCGTGGACAGCTTTTCCACGCAACTGCTGGCAGACTGCGAGAACGGGGACGTTAGTAGGAAATTTGATACCTGGGAAGAGGCAAAAGCCTATTTGGGTGACGGCATCCCCTGGATCTGGCCGGAGCAAACGTTCCCGTTTGAAGTGTTTCCGGGCCAGTCGCCGATTCGTCTGAGCTCATGTCTGGACCGCGATAACGATAACAAACTGCAATCAGTCTATGCTTTTTGCTCCGCCAGATATATCGACAGCGAAACGGGAAGGCAAATCGAACCGAAGATTCAGGCATACATCCCCACGGAGAATCTGCCCATCGTGGATGATGAAAAATTCGGTTCCATGGGCGGAGGATTTTACGGATATTCCGGATTCACAGTCGAGCATCTGGAGGACTACCCCATGTCCAACGGTGTCACGGCGGGGATTGTCAGGGTGGGATATCCATTGGAGAAAGGACCGCAGGAAAAGGTCACCTGTTATGAGTATATTGGAATTTTTGTCAAAGATAGCATCCGCTATGAGGTGACTACCACTACACGCGGCATCGTTTCTCCGGACAGCCCGGAGGATATTGAGGCCGACCTCAAAACTATTTTGGACCTGTTCCCTTAAGGAACCTCTGAACAAATGCGTCTACGGCGCTTTGCGGATCTTTTCCGCCACAACTTCGTTGTGATTTCTTGAAATAAACACAATTATTCCTGCGAAATCTCGCCTCGTTGCGGCGAAAAATCTCTCGCAAATCGCTCTTGCCGATTTATTCAGAGGTTCCTTAAATATGGAGGCTCCCCTTGAAGCGTTGCGCTTCGAGGGGAGCCTTGCGTCAGGGCCAAGAACTGTGGTATAATAGTCCCAAGCAATTGGAAGCGAGAGGGGAGAGGACCCATGGAGAGCCTGTTTTGCTGTCCCGTGTGCGGCAGGGCGCTGGTGAGGGAGCCGGGACGGTATCTGTGCCAAAACGGCCACAGTTTCGACCTGGCCCGGGAGGGCTACGTGAACCTGCTCCCCGCCAACCTGCGCCACTCCAAAAGCCCGGGGGACGACAAGGAGATGGCCGCCGCCCGCACCCGGTTTCTGGAGGGGGGCTGGTATGGGCCCCTGCGGGACAGGCTGTGCGGACTGGTCTCAGAGCTTGCCCCCGCCGGGGCCGCCCTGCTGGACGCGGGCTGCGGAGAGGGCTGGTACACTCAGACCCTGGCAGGGGTGATCGCTGCCAAGGGGGGCCGGACGGCGGGGGTGGACCTGTCCAAGCCCTCGGTGAAGCGGGCGGCCCGGCGCTGTCCGGGGGCGGAGCTGGCCGTGGGGACGGTGTACCACCTCCCGGTGGCGGACGGGTCCGTGGACCTGCTGGCGGATTGCTTTTCCCCTCTGGCGGGGTCGGAGTTTGCCCGGGTGCTGCGGACAGGGGGCAGGTTTCTCTATGTGGTCCCCGGCCCCCGGCACCTGTGGGAGCTGAAAGAGGCGGTGTACGACCGCCCCTATGAGAACGAGGAGAAGCGGGAGGAGTACCCCGGTTTCCGCTACCTGGACGTGGTCCCGGTGGAGGTCCGGTTTACCCTGCCGGACAGCCGGAGCGTCCAGGACCTGTTCCGCATGACCCCCTACTACTGGAAGAGCCCCAAAGCGGGGGCAGAGCGGCTGTCGGCGCTGGACGGCCTCACCGTCACCGGGCAGTTCCGCATCCACGTGATGGAGCGGTATTGACCAGACGGAGTTTCCACGGCACTGGCTCAGATTTAAGGAACCTCTGAATAAATCGGCAAGAGCGATTTGCGAGAGATTTTTCGCCACAACGAGGCGGGATTTCGCAGGAATAATTGTGTTTATTTCAAGAAATCACAACGAAGTTGTGGTGGAAAAGATCTGCAAAGCGCCGCAGACGCATTTGTTCAGAGGTTCCTTAAGGATAACGCAAAGAGGGACCTGGCCGCGGCTGGGTCCCTCTTGTTTGTTATTTCTTTTTAAACGGCCACCAGGAGCGCTTTTTGGGGGCCTCCGGCTTTTTTTCGGGGACTTCCCGTGCCCGCTGTCCGCTGTGTACCGGCGTTTGGGGGGCCTCCAGGGCGGCCAGGGCGTCTACGGCCTTCTTGTAGCCCTTGTCCGCCGCCTGCTGGTAGAGGGTCCGGGCCATTTCCAGGTCCCGGTCCGTCCCCTGGCCCAGCTCACAGCATCTGGCTTTCAGGTACAGCCCCCGGGGACTGCCCTGGGCGGCGGCCTCTCCGTAGAGGGCGGCGGCCTTGAACGGGTCCTTTTCCACGCCCGTACCCTTCATGTAACAGGAACCCAGGGAGCAGGTGCCGTCCAGGTGCCCGCCCTTGTGGGCCTGGGTGTACAGCTCCACCGCCTTTTTTTCGTCCTTTTCCACCCCGTAGCCGTTTTCATAGCACTCCCCCAGCAGGAACTGCGCCCGGGGGAACTGCTGCTCGGCGGCTTTGGCAAACCATTTTGCCGCCTCGCGGTCGTCCTCCTCCACGGATATGCCGTGGTAGTAGAAGAAGCCCAGGTTGCACATGGCCCGGGCGTTGCCCTTTTCCGCCCCTATGCGGTACAGCTCCGCCGCGGTGTCCAGGTCCTTTTCCACGCCGCGGCCCAGCTCATAGCACAGACCCAGGGAGCAGGCGGCAGGGGGGTAGCCCCCCTGGTGGGCAATGGCGTACAGCCGGGCGGCCTCTTCATAATCTTGGTCCACGCCGTAGCCGTAGTCGCAGCACTCCCCCAGCAGGAAATGAGCCCGGGCGCTGCCCAGCGCCGCCGACCTGCGGAACCACTCCGCCGCCGCGGCGTCGTCCATCTCCACGCCGATGCCCTGATACAGGCAGTAGCCGTAATTGCACATGGCCCAGGCGCTGCCGCTCTCGGCGGCCTCCTTGTACAGCTGCGCCGCCCTGGCCTTATCCACCGCCACACCCTTGCCGTACTCGTAGCAGGTGCCCAAACAGCAGGTGGCGGCGGCAAAGTGCTGCTCGTGGGCAAGGCGGTAGAGCTCCACCGCCTTGTCTATGTCGGGCTCCACGCCGTAGCCGTTCTCATAGCACTCCCCCAGCAGCTGGCGGGCCCTGGGCTGGCCCGCCTGGGCGGCCTTGGAAAACCACTGGAAGGCCTGGTCGTTGTCCTCGTCCACGCCGATGCCCCGGTAGTAGCAGTAGCCCAGGTTGCACTGGGCCTGGACGGAGCCCTGTTCCGCCGCCTGGCGGTAGAGCTCCACCGCTTTGGGCAGGTCCCGCTCTACCCCCTGGCCCAGCTCGTAGCACAGCCCCAGGGCACAGGTCCCGGCGGGATAGCCCCCCTGGTGGGACTGGCGGTACAGCTGAAAGGCTTTGTCCTCGTCCTTCTCCACGCCGAAACCGCCGTCGTAGCACTCGCCCAGCAGCTGCTGGGCCCGGGGATTGCCCTCGTCCGCCGCCTTCTGGAACCAGCGGACGGCCTCCGCCTCGTCCCGCTCCACGCCGATGCCCTGGTAGTAGCAGAAGCCCAGGTTGCACATGCCCCGGGCCTCCCCCCCCTGGGCGGCTTTGCGGTAGAGCTCCGCCGCCTTGGCCTTGTCCATCTCCACCCCCCGGCCCAGCTCGTAACACAGTCCCAGGGCGCAGGACCCGGCGGGGTGGCCTTTCTCGTCCGCCTGGGCGTACAGCTGTGCGGCCCGCTCCAGGTCGACGTCCACGCCGTAGCCGCCCTCGCAGCACTGGCCCAGCAGGAACAGCGCCCGGCTGTGGCCCTGCTGGGCGGATTTCTCAAACCAGGCGGCGGCCAGATCGTTGTTCTCCGCCACGCCGATGCCCCGGTAGTAGCAGTAGCCCAGATTGCACTGGGCCCGGGCGTCTCCGGCGTCGGCGGCCTGCTGGTACAGCTCCAGGGCCCGGTCCAGGTCCTTTTCCACCCCCTGGCCCAGCTCATAGCACAGCCCCAGGGAGCAGGTGCCGGGGGGATAGCCCCCCTCGCTGGCGGCCCGGTAGAGCTGGACGGCCCTGGTGTGGTCCACCTCCACTCCGTAGCCGAAGTCGTAGCAGTCCCCCAGCAGGCCCAGGGCCCGGGGATAGCCCTCTTCCGCGGCCAGCTGGAACCAGTGGACGGCCTCTTTGTCGTTGATCTCCACGCCGATGCCCCGGTAATAGCAGAAGCCCAGGTTGCACTGGGCGGGCACGTAGCCCATCTCCGCCGCCTGCCGGTAGAGCTCCGCCGCGCGGGGAAGGTCCCGCTCCACCCCTTGGCCCAGCTCATAGCACAGGCCCAGGGCGCAGGTGGCGGGGGGGTACTCATCCTCGTGGGCCTGGCGGTAGAGCTGGGCGGATTTTACAAGGTCCTGCTCCACACCCTGGCCCAGCTCGTAGCACTGGGCCAGCAGGAACTGCCCCTTGGCGTAGCCCTGGTCGGCGCACTGGCGGTAGAGCTCCGCCGCCCGCTTTTCGTCCCGCTCCACGCCGGTGCCCTGGTCGTAGCACACGCCCAAAGCGCAGGTGGCGGCGTCGTAGTCCTGTTCATGGGCGGTCCGGTAGAGCTCCAGGGCACGGTCCAGATCTTTTTCCACCCCCAGGCCGTGCTCATAGCACTCCCCCAGCAGGGTCTGGGCCCGGGGATAGCTCTGCTGGGCGGCTTTCTCAAACCAGCCCACCGCCTCCTGGTAGTCCCGTTCCACCCCGATGCCCCGGTAGTAGAAGAACCCCAGATTGCACTGGGCGGGGGCGTGCTCCTGCTCCGCCGCCTCCCGGTAGAGCTCCGCCGCCCGCTCCTTGTCCATCTCCACCCCGGTGCCCAGCTCGTAGCACAGCCCCAGCTCGCACTGGGCGGGGGGATAGCCCTGCTCCGCCGCCTGGGCCAGCAGCCGGGTCCCCCGCTCCAGGTCCTTTTCCGTGCCGATGGCCCGCAGGTAGCACAGGCCCAGGCCGTACTGGGCGGCGATGTAATCCCCCTCCGCCGATTTCTGAAACCAATAGAAGGCCAGCTTTTCATCCCGCTGGGCCCCTCCGGTGCCGTTGCAGTAGTTCATAGCCGCCCGGTACTGGGCGTCCAGGTCGCCCTCCTCGGCGGCCTCCAGCAGTTCCCGGAAGTCCCGCTCCTTTTTGGCGGACATATCCGCCAGGCTCTGGATGACCTCCGGGTTGATATAGACCATCATAGTCTCCTGCCCGTCGGGCAGGAGGGCGTCATTCCGATCTTCCGCCATATGTATTCCACTTCCTTTTTGTGCTTGCGCGTGATATGCCGGTATTGTACCACATCCAGCGGGAAAAAGCTATACGCTTTGGGGAGAATCGGCCCGGTCCCAGGCGAAGAGCTGTCTCTGCCGGGCCAGGTAATAGAGCAGGCCAACTCCGTCCGCCAGCGCCCAACCGATGGGCACCGACCACCAGATGCCCGCCACCCCAATGGCGGGGATAGCGGACAAAAGATGGGCCAGGGCCACCCGGGAGCCCAGGGAGACCACGGTGAGCACCACCGACATCCCCGGCCTGCCCAGGGCCCGGTAC
Source organism: uncultured Oscillospiraceae bacterium (assembly GCA_949935795.1). Taxonomy (GTDB): domain Bacteria; phylum Bacillota; class Clostridia; order Oscillospirales; family Oscillospiraceae; genus Enterenecus. The sequence continues at coordinate 7,416 of CATLFX010000006.1, read as the reverse complement.
AGGCCGTAGAGCAGGAACAGGCAGCCGATGCCGCAGTAGAACGCCCCTTCAATGCGCAGGTAACGGACCCCCTCCAGGATGGTCTCCGCCTCTCCCGCCTCCACAAAGAGGCCCATCAGGGGCTGGGCAAAGGCAAATACCAGGGCGGAGACGGCGATACAGAACGCCATGGAGGCCAGTGCCGCCCCCTTCAGCCCCGCCCGGATACGGTCCTCCCGCTTCGCGCCGTAGTTCTGGGCGATGAAGGTGGAGAAGGCGTTGCCGAAGTCCTGGACGGGCATATAGGCGAAGGCGTCGATTTTCACGGCGGCGGCAAAGGCCGCCATCACCGTGGGCCCGAAGCTGTTCACCAGCCCCTGGACCATGAGAATGCCCAGGTTCATCACCGACTGCTGGACGCAGGTGAGGATGGAGAACCCGGCGATCTCCCGAACGCGGGCGGGCCTGACCTGGAACCGCCCGCCGCCGGGCCGGAGCTGGGGGTATTTGACCAGGGTGTAGGCGGCGATTCCGGTTCCCGAGGCGTACTGGGCGATGACGGTGGCCTCCGCCGCCCCCGCCGCGCCCCGGCGGAGCCCAAGCACAAACCACAGGTCCAGGGCGATGTTCAGCCCGGCGGACGCCGCCAGAAAAATCAGCGGCGCCACCGAATTGCCCACCGCCCGGAGGAAGGAGGCAAAGTAGTTGTAAAGAAAGGTGGCGGCGATGCCGCGGAAGATGACGGCCAGGTACTCCCGCATCATCCCCCACACCTCCTCCGGCACCCGGAGGAAGACCCGCACCCAGTCCAGGCACAGGAAGGCGGTGATATTCAGCACCAGCGTCAATCCGGCGATGAGGGCAAAGGCGGCGTGGGCCCCCTCCCGCAGCCCGTCCTCGTCCCGCTGGCCGAAGCGGATGGAGAACACCGCCCCGCTGCCCATGCACAGCCCCAGCAGGATGGAGGTGAGGAAGGTCATCAGGGTGAAGGAGGAGCCCACCGCCGCCAGGGCGTTTTTGCCCAGGTATTTACCCACAATGAGGGTGTCCGCCACGTTGTAGCACTGCTGGAGCAGGTCGCCCAGAATCATGGGGACGGCAAAGGCCAGCATGGAGCCCATCACTGGGCCCTTTGTCAGGTCTCTGTTCACGCCGCCGCCTCCCTCTGTGAAATCAGTCAGGTCCCGCTCTATTGTAACGGCGCGGAGTCTGTCTGTCAATCTCAGAATCTGACAGGGAAGGTCAATCCAGGGCGTACTTTTTGGAAAACCGATCGTATTGTGCCCGGAAGTCCGGGTCCGCCTCCCGGAGGGGGTGCCGGCCCAGCTCCAGGGCGTTTTCCGCGATGTTGGAGCAGTGGTCCGCCGCCCGCTCCAGGTCGGTGAGCAGGTCCGACCACACGAAGCCCGCCTCGATGGTGCACCCGCCCTGCTGGAGGCGCAGGATGTGGCTGGTGCGCAGCCGCTCCTTGAGCTGGTCAATGACCTCCTCCAGAGGGGCCACCAGGGCGGCCCGCTCCCTGTCCCCCTCCAGCCAGGCGGACAGGGCCAGCTCCAAAATCTCCTCCACGGCGGCGGACAGCACGTCCAGCTCCCGACGGGCGGCGGGGGAGAAGCGGATGCCCTTTTTGTGCAGCTCCTCGGCGGACTCCGCCAGGTTTTCCCCGTGGTCGGAGATGCGTTCCAAGTCTCCGATGAGCTTGAGCAGCCGGGCCGCCTGGGCGCTGTCCGCCCCGCTGACGGGCCGGGCGCTGAGCTCCACCAGATAGGCGCTCAGAATGTCCTCGTAATGGTCGGTTTGGTTCTCCAGCTCCCGAACTGACGCCGCCAGGGCAGGGGAGAACTCCCGCACCGCCGCCATCCCTCTCCGCAGGGCGGTCCCGGCGGTTTGGGCCATTTTCGCCGCCACCGCCCGGCACTGTTCCAGGGCCACCGGGGGCGCGGCCAGCAGCCGGGGGTCCAGCTGGGCGGGGGGCTCGGGCCTGGGGCCGTCGGGGATGAGCCGGGTGACCAGTCCCTCGAAAGCGCCGGACAGGGGCAGGAGCAGCAGGGTGCACAGCAGGTTGAAGCCGGTGTGGACGGCGGCGATACCCGCCAGGGAGGCGGAGGTATTCAGAAACGGGGGGCGGAGGGCGGCCTTCACCACCCAAAACACCGTGAGCCACAGGGCGGAGCCGGCGGTGTTGAAGGACAGGTGGACCAGAGCCGCCCGCTTGGCGTTTTTGCCCGCCCCGATGGCGGCCAGCAGGGTGGTGGCGCAGGTGCCGATGTTCTGTCCCATGATGATGGGGATAGCGGCGGCGTAGGACACCTGTCCCGTGGCGGCCAGGGCCTGCAAAATGCCCACCGAGGCGGAGCTGGACTGGATGACGGCGGTAAGCAGGGCTCCCGCCAGCAGGCCCAGCAGGGGGTTTTGAAACAGAACAAAGAGCTGCCGGAAGCCGGGGGAGTCCCCCAGGCCGGACACCGCCCCGGACATGGTCTCCATGCCGGTCATGAGGGTGGCGAAGCCCAGCAGGATGACCCCTGTGTCCCGGCGCTTGGTGTTTGGAAAGGCCATGTAGAGCACGATGCCAATGACCGCCAGAACGGGGGTGAAGGAGGAGGGTTTCAGCAGCCGGACGAACACATTGCCGCCGTCCAGCCCAGCCAGGCTCAATAGCCAGGGGGTGACGGTGGTGCCGATATTGGCTCCCATGATGACGTGGATGGACTGCCGCAGGGTCATCAGCCCTGAGTTGACGAAGCCCACCACCATCACCGTGGCGGCGGAGGAGCTCTGGATCACCGCCGTCACCCCCAGGCCGGTGAGCAGGCCCGCCGCCCGGCCGGTGGTGAGGCGGCCCAGCAGGTCCCGCAGGCCGTCCCCGGCCCGACGCTCCAGGGCCTGGCCCATCAGGTCCATGCCGAACAGGAACAGCGACAGTCCGCCCGCCATGCTCAGAAGCTGAAAAATGTCCATGGTCGTTCCCCCTTTTCCATAGCATGCGCAGTTTCCGGGGAAACATGAAAAAGAGCGCCGGAGAAGCCTCCGGCGCTCTTGAGCGGTATTCAGTTACGGTTCCAGCGTCACCCGGGCGGATACCGGGTTGTGGTCGGTGTACTGGAACTGGCGGTCAATGGTCTCTACGCTGTCCAGCCGCACATTGGGGGAGAGAATGAACCCGTCGATGACGTAGAACTGGTTGCCCGACGGGTCCGGGTCATAGGGGTGGTTCAGCAGGCGGCAGCTGGGGACGGACAGATCACAGGCGAACTGCCAGCCCTCGGGGAGGATGTCCGCCTCCAGCACGCCGGGAGTCCACAGGGACGGGTCCTGGATGGGAAAGGCGTCCAGCGCGCCGGGGAAGGTCTGGTTGAAGTCGCCCCCGGCGATGACATAGTTCCCCTTCTCATATTCAGCGGTGAGCAGGTCCGCCAGCACCTTGGTCTGGGCGGCCTTGCCCTCGCCGCCGTCGTAGGCCTCCAGGTGGAGGTTGACCAGCACCAGCTCCTTATCGGAGCCCTCCAGCGGCACCCGGCTGACCAGCAGGCACCGCTTCAGATTGGCGGTGGACACCGGCCAGGAGAAGGGGCAGGGCAGGGCGACGCGCTGGGCCTTCTCCACGGGGAAAACGCTGATGGTTTGCAGACCACTGCGTACCTTGCCGATGGGGGGCAGGGGATAGGGGACGAAGTTGCAGCAGTAGTTCAGGGCGTAAGCATCAGTGCAAGGGCCGTTTGCGCTGTCAGAGATAGTGGAAAAGTAAAAGGCACGCTGGTTTGTGTTATAAGTGCGGTCGGACAGGTCATCCACCTCCTGGAGTAAGCACACGTCCGGCGACTGGTCTTCAATCTGCGCGCCCAGCCCCACCACATTGGTATTCACCTGATCTTTGGACGGCTTTACATCCCTGCCGCCGTCCATAAAGAAATCGGAATCCTTGCCCAGACCGGCATAACCAGTATTTTGAGTCAGCACCGTGAAACTGTCCCCAACAGCAAGGATGTGTTCCGCTCCGCTGTCTTTGACATCCACGATATCTTCAATTGCGGCGGGGCGGTACTCAGTGATTGTCAGCCACAGGATAAAGCCCACTACAGCCAGCACCGCCGCGCCGGCAACGATGCCGGCCCATTTCAGCACCTTTTTCACCATAAGCCCACGTCCTTTCTCCGCAAAAGCCTGTCCTCATGGTGAGAGGATAACACAGATTGGAAAATTTATCAAGACCAGGCTCAGATGTTGGGGCTGCGGCCCTTCACCCGCAGGCGGTTCAGCGCCCGGGCCAGGGTGGACTGGGCCAGCTGGTATTCCTGGCGGCTCTTTTTCTGGAGGAGCGCCTCCCGGGCCTGGTCGGCCTCCCAGCGGGCCCTGGCCTCGTCGATCTCCTCGGGCCGCTCGGCGGAGTCCACCAGCACCAGAACCTCGTTATTTTCCACCTTCACCATGCCGGGGGACACCGCCGCCAGCTGGACCTCCTGCCCCGGCGGCTGGTAGCGCAGCAGCCCCGGCACGATGGCGGCCATCATGCTGCTGTGGTGGGCCAGGATGCCCCGCTCCCCGTCGCTGGCAGGGATGGTGAGGCTGACGCATGGCCCTTCATACAGCGTCTTGTCGGCGGCCAGGATGTGCACCTGAAAGGTATCCATCACGCTCCGCCCTCCAGCTTCCGGGCCTTCTCCACCACGTCATGCCACGCGCCCACGTTGTAGAACGCCGCTTCGGGGTACTGGTCCAGCTCGCCGTCCACGATGGCGGCGAAGCTCTCCAAGGTGTCCTTCAGGGGCACGTAAACGCCGGGGATGCCGGTGAATTTCTCCGCCACATGGGTGGGCTGGGCCAGGAACCGCTGGAGCCGCCGGGCACGGGCAACCACTTTCCGGTCGTCGTCGCTGAGCTCGTCCATGCCCAGGATGGCGATGATGTCCTGGAGCTCCCGGTACTTTTCCAGAATCTCCTGCACCTTCCGGGCCACCCGGTAGTGCTCCTGGCCCACCACGTCGGCCTCCAGAATGCGGGAGGAGGACTCCAGCGGGTCCACGGCGGGGTAAATGCCCTGCTCGGAGATCTTACGGCTCAGAACGGTGGTGGCGTCCAGATGGGCGAAAGTGGTGGCGGTGGCGGGGTCGGTGAGGTCGTCGGCGGGGACGTACACCGCCTGCACCGAGGTCACCGAGCCGTTTTTGGTGGAGGTGATCCGCTCCTGGAGCTCCCCCATCTCGTTGGCCAGGGTGGGCTGATAGCCCACGGCGGAGGGCATCCGGCCCAGCAGGGTGGACACCTCGCTGCCCGCCTGGACAAAGCGGAATATGTTGTCGATGAACAGCAGCACGTCCTTGTGCTCTTTATCCCGGAAGTGCTCCGCCATGGTCAGCCCAGACAGGGCCACCCGCATACGCACGCCGGGGGACTCGTTCATCTGGCCGAACACCAGGGCGGTCTTGGCGGACACGCCGCTCTCCCGCATCTCCCGCCACAGGTCGTTGCCCTCCCGGGACCGCTCGCCCACGCCGGTGAAGATGGAATAGCCGCCGTGCTCCATGGCCACGTTGTGAATGAGCTCCTGAATGAGCACCGTTTTGCCCACGCCGGCCCCACCGAACAGGCCGATCTTGCCCCCCTTGGGGTAGGGCTCCAGCAGGTCGATGACCTTGATGCCCGTCTCCAGAATTTCCACGGAGGGGCTCTGTTCGTCAAAGGCGGGGGGGGTGCGGTAGATGGACCGCACCGGGGTGCCCTCGGGCACCGGCCCGCCGCCGTCGATGGGCTGGCCCAGTACGTTGAACATGCGCCCCAGGGTGGCCTCCCCCACCGGCACCTGGATGGTGTGGCCCGGCACGTCCACGGCCAGGCCCCGGGCCAGCCCCTCGCTGGGGGAGAGCATGATGCACCGCACCGTGGTGCTGTTGAGGTGCTGAGCCACCTCCATCACCCGGTGCGCGCCGTCCTTTTCCACGGTGAGCTCCTCCCGGAGGCGGGGCAGCTCGCCGGACTCGATGCGCACGTCCACCACGGGGCCGGATATCTGTGTGATGATCCCACGTTCCAAAATCATCAACCTTCTTTCTGATGCTTTTTCCGCTGGGCCTTGGCCCCGGCGGACACCTCGGTGATCTCCTGGGTGATGGCCGACTGCCGGACCCGGTTGAATTCCAGGGACAGCTCCCCCAGCAGCTTCTCCGCGTTCTGGTTGGCGCTGTCCATAGCGGTCATGCGGGCCTGCTGTTCACAGCAGAAACTGTCGATGAGGGCGCTGTAGATAAAGCCGGACACATAGCTGGGCATCATGCTGTCCAGCACCGCCTGCACGCTGGGCAAAAACTCGAAGGGGGTGGTCACCGGCGGCTCGGTAAGGGCGGTGTCGGCAAAGTAGGTCCGGTGGAAGGGCAGCACCCGGGTGCATTTGGCCTCAAAATCCATACCGTTGCCCATGTCGGTGTACACCACGTAGATCTTGTCCAGCCGGTCGTTCTCGAAGCCGTCCAGCAGCAGGGCACTGATCTCCCGGGCCCGGGCCATGGTGGGGTTCTGGGCGGTGTAAAGGAAGCTGTGCTCAATGGGGATGCCGCGGGAGGCGAAAAACCGCCGCCCGTACTCGCCCACCACGTACAGCTTGGTGTCCGGGTGGGTCTCCAGCAGCTTCAGCGCCTCCTTGATGGCGTTTTGGTTGTAGGCCCCGGCCAGCCCCTTGTCTGCGGTGATGACCAGGCAGGCGTTGGGCTTGTCCAGGGGGGGCTCCCCCTCCATGGGGTAGAAGTAGGGGCTGTCCACCACGCCCTCACCCACGGTGCGGAAGATGCGCTTGATCTCCCGGCGCAGGGCCTCAAAGTAGGGCCGGGTGTTGTCCAGCTCCTGCCGGGCGCGGCGCAGCTTGGTGGAGGCGATGAGGTACATAGCGCTGGTGATCTTCTTGGTCTCCTGGACGCTGCTGATGTGGTCCTTGATCTCCTTGGTCCCTGCCATGTCAACCGCCCTGCTTTCCGACAGCCTGGAACCGGGCCAGGTACGCCCGGGCCAGGTCCAAAATCTCCTCCCGGTCGTCCTCAGACAGCTTGCCGGTCTGGTCGATGCGGGCGCACAGGTCCGCGCCCTCCTGCTCCACCGCGGCCAGCAGGCCGGTTCGGAAATCGTCCATTTTGTTCAGCGGCACGTCCTGCATCACGTGGTCCATGGCGGCGGTGAGGACAATGACCTGCTGGTGGTGGGACAGGGGGGCGTACTGGGGCTGCCGCAGCAGCCGCATGAGCCCCTGTCCGTAGGACAGCTGGCGTTTTGTGGCGTCGTCCAGATCGCTGGAGAACTGGGTGAACACCTCCATCTCCCGGTACGGGGCCAGCTCCAGCCGGATGGCCCCGGCGGCGGCCTTTTTGGCCTTGGTCTGGGCGTCGCCGCCCACACGGGACACGGACAGGCCCACGTTGACGGCGGGCCGCTGGCCGGAGAAGAACAGGTCGC